>JAEUUE010000091.1 GCA_016787605.1 Cyclobacteriaceae bacterium | reverse complement strand
ACGCGGGTCATCTTCACCGTGATTTTGTTGGGTGGCAGCCCGGTGATCTCCGCGGCCCGTTGCCGCACACTTCCGGGTACTTGTGTCGGTCCCCATACCTCTGCCTTGTCGGCCTGAACATCCGCGATATAGTTCTGCGGCTCCATGGGGGCATGGGCGAGAAAAGGAGCTTCAAACGTGGCTTCATGAACGACCTTACTCTGCGCAAAGGCTTCCTCCACGTTACCATCCTCCCGAATGATTTGTCCTTTGTCGTTGAGCAGCGCTTCAAATTGGCGCCGCAATCCATCTGTACTTTCCACCTCGCCGGCGGGCCGGTTCCATTCCACTTTAAGTGCCTTTCTGCCCTTGAGGGCCGCCCAGGTGCTGTTCGTGACCACCGCCACCCCGGCCACCAGTTGGGTGGGGTTCTTGGTGGCCTCGATGCGCACGATCTGTTCTACGCCTCGGACCTGCAAAGCCGCCTGATCGTCAATCGACTTGATGCTTCCGCCAAAAAAGGGACATCGTTCAATGACGGCAACCCGCATGCCTTTGGGTTTGGCATCGAGGCCAAATTCTGCCTTTCCGGTAACGATCAGTTTGTTGTCTACCCCCGGAATGGATGCGCCGATAATCCGGAAGTCCTTGGGGTCCTTCAATGGCGGATCTTCCCGAACGGTGAGTTTTGCTGCGGCCTCCGCAAGCTCGGCATAGGCCAGCTTCGTGTTGTTACCCCGGAGATGGACAAATCCGTCGCGGGCGACACATTGGTCCAGGGATACGTGCCAGCGTCTTGCGGCCGCCTCGACAAGCATCTCACGGGCCGCAGCTCCTGCCTTGCGGACGGCCTCAAAATTAGTCTTGATCCCGGTGCTGCCACCGGCGAATTGGGCGCCAAACCGGTTGTCCAGATGCCCCTGCTGGACTTCAATCTTGGACCACTTCACTTCCAGCTCTTCGGCAATCAGCATGGGTAGCGCGGTCTTTATCCCCTGGCCGATCTCAGGATTCTTGGCAAACAGGATGATGCGACCATCACTGCGAATGCTGAGGTAAGCATTGGGTTCAAAGGTCTTTTCGCCTTCGGGGGATGGGGAGGCCGAGGCGGGGCGTGAACCGATTCCAATCAGCAGGCCTGCAGTGGCCAGGCCGGAGAGTTTAAGGAAATCGCGCCGGTGAATTTCAGCTGCAGGAATTACTTCCCGGGCCAGGTTCAGGTCGGCAAATGATCTTGTGTTTTTTGTTTTCATGACTTGCCTCCTTTCTCTGCGGCCCGGTGAATGGCACTTCGAATTCTGCCGTAGGTCCCGCACCGGCAGATGTTTCCGGAGAGTGCAGCGTCAATGTCAGCATCGGTGGGCTTTGGTTTACGGGCGAGCAAGGCAGCGGCCGACATGATCTGCCCCGCCTGGCAGTAGCCGCATTGCGGGACATCCATTTCCATCCAGGCTTCCTGCAGGGGATGCGAACCGGTATCCGAAAGTCCCTCAATGGTGGTGATTTTTCCTTTGGCTGCGGCCGAAACGGGGAGGCCGCATGAGCGCACGGCATTCCCGTTGAAGTGAACCGTGCAGGCGCCACACTGCGACTTTCCGCAGCCAAACTTGGTGCCCTTCAATTCGAGTTCATCGCGCAATACCCAAAGAAGGGGGGTATCGGCATCCGCATCGACCGGGTACGTGCGGTTATTGACCGTAAGCGAGTAGGTGGGCATAGGCTTTCGACGTTATCATGGGAATGATTACGTC
>JAEUUE010000072.1 GCA_016787605.1 Cyclobacteriaceae bacterium | reverse complement strand
CAGCCTACCGTGGATGAGATCAACCTCATCCAGAGCGCCTACGGCATGGAAAAGCGCGCTATCGTGGAACAATACATGAAGCTTACAGAAGCCGAAGCATCGGCTTTCTGGAAGATCTATGACGAGTACGAAGTCAAGCGTAAGGACTACGGCAAGAACCGGGTGAACAATATCGTGGATTATGCCAATAACTACGCCAATCTCACGGATGCCAAGGCAAGCGAGCTGATCAAGAAATCACTCGAGAACCAAATCTCGTTTAGCAAACTTCAGGAGGCCACCTTTAAGAAACTTTCGAAGGTGATTGCCCCGAAACGTGCGGCGCAGTTCATTCAGCTGGAGAACTACCTGGAAACGGTAATCCGCCTGAACATCGCCGATGACATTCCGTTCATCGGCGAACTGGATGACACCCGGAAGAACTAGACGAAAGTCAGGAATCACAAAAAGGGATCCGTAGGGTAGCGGATCCCTTTTTATTTGCATTGGTCACTGGCTCCTACAAAATAACGCTCGGTGTCCGCGAAGATCTTTTCATCCCTGATGGTCAACTCGGCCTTGATGGGCGGAAGGCCCTTGTCAAAATTCAAGGTAATCTGGCCGCGCTCCCCGATACCCTCGACGGTCCAGGTGCCGGATAATCTTCCTTTGTACTCAGGCCGTTGACGGCTGAGGATTCCCTTCTTTGTCGCCTTGGCAGTAAATCGGCCATCGGCACAAAGGTGAATCGTTGTTTCCTTTGATCCCTGTTCCAGGTAAGCGTAGGTGGTCACCATCTTGCCGGTCAGAAACTCCTTCCAGTTAAAGTCGGCATAGGGCGACGCAGACGAAGGAGCCTCGAATGAAGCAGCGGCCATGAAGCCGTCGGATACTTTCTTGATTTCGTCAAACAGGTTGGCGGGCATCACGGCCAGGGTGGTGACGCATGGTCCCTGCGCGCTGCACCGGGCCACCGCATAACCCCTCATGCTCTTGTTGATGAAGTCTCCCGTGGCCACCACTTCAGCCGTCAGGGTGCCATTGACGATGGAAGCGCCTTTGGCCTTGATGCGGATGTTTTCGTCGATGTCGAATCCCTGCTCCCAGGATGTCTTCAGTTGTTCGACCGTCCCCGTCTCCCGTCCGAGAACAAAAATTTCGGCCGGGGAGGTAAACGAACTGAGCAGGAATACCTCGCTCTCCCTGGGCAGTACGCCGGTCCATCCTTGCGGGACAGAAGCCCGGAAACCAAGACGCGGAGCATACAAGGACTCTCCGGGTTCATACACTTTTCCAGGTTGAATCCGCCTGGAAGATTGTGCCAGGACTAATGCCGGCAGCAGCAACAGGATCAAAAGAACACGCATCATGAGACGAAAGAATTGACAGAACGAAAGTACGACGATTTGAACTATTTCGGGCCGTGGCTTCCCTCATAACGGGCCACGTCGTCCGGTGTGTCCAGATCAATGACGCCTTCCGGAAAATCGACCGCTTCCACCCGATCGGGCTGGCTGCGAATCAATTTGGCCGCACCGGCTTCATCACCGAGTGCGAGAAGTTGAGGAAACAGTGCACTCTTGAATAGCGCAGGAACCCCGATCGTCTGATGATACGCGGAGGCGATGATGGTTTTCGGAGAGTTGCCGGCACGGTTCATTAGCGTTCGGAGGTGTTCACTGTTCACCCTGGGTTGGTCGCAGAGCATGACCACGACGCCTGTGACGCCGGGACCTTCGGCCAGTATCGCTTTCAAGCCTTCTTTCAAGGAACTTCCCATCCCGCGTTCCCAGGAGGGATGATGCACCAGTCGTACCGGAAAGTCTGTGAGCAGGCTTTTGTGCTCTTCTGCCTTGGCGCCGAGCACAACGAATACCGGTGATCCGGTCTCCAGGGCTGCCCTCACGGAACGGACCAGCAGGGGTTCGCCGTCCACCACGAGCATCTGCTTGGAACGGCCCATTCGGGACGAAGCGCCGGCCGCGAGAAGAAGGATGGGGAGGTTCATGCCTCGAAAGTAGGGAACTCCCCAGATATCAAACTCCCCCGACATCGCTTCGCTCGTCGACCCCTCCAGCGATGAATACATCTGGCCTTCGGAGATCGCCTTCGTAAACCAATGGAATTTTAGCCCGGCCAGCTGGCGGCTTCTCAAAAGTCGCCAGAGGTATGGTTCTGAAGGAGTTTGATTCTTCCGTGGGTGACGACAGAATTCGATCGTTTTTCGAGTGTGCGACATGGCCTGCAACCTGCCACATTTGGCGCCCATGGCGCAACCCTGTTTTCAGGACAAATCAGTCAGGAATATTTTTGGGAGGATGTGGCTTCAGGGGAATCATTCAGATACACCTGCTTGAACACTTCGTCAGATCCGGCTTCCCGCTGGTGAATGGGTCCTTGACGGTACTTCAGGAATCCCCCGGAGCGATTGGCAAATACACTTTGGATCTCGGAAATGATCGACACGGCAATCTCGTCGGGTGCTTCCGCCCCGATGTCCAGGCCGATGGGTGAATGGATCTTGCGCAATTGGTCGCCGGTCAGGGTGATCCCTTCCCGGCCAAACTCCTCGATCATCTTGTCAAATCGCTTGCGGGGTCCAAGGATTCCGATGTAGGGAGTTTCTTTTGAGAGCAAGGTCCGCAACACATCGCGGTCGTACTCGTAATTGTGTGACATCAGTACGCAGGCCGTGTAGGGAGTGATCTTGAAATCACGCTCAACGAATTCACGCTGGCAAAGCGAGAGCTTGTCCGCGTCAGGAAAAAACACCGGGGCGATGTGAGCCACGCACTCATCGGTGACCTCCACTTCC
>JAEUUE010000020.1 GCA_016787605.1 Cyclobacteriaceae bacterium | reverse complement strand
CTTGTCATTGGGCAGGTAATGAAAACCATCCACGTACGAGTAGCTCAGGGCACCATCTCCCTCCTCAGCAATCAGGAAGTTGGACAGGGTGTGCTGCGTGGCTTTCAGCTTGGGAAGAAAGCTGCTCCATCGCTGGATGATGGTCTCCGGGGAAAGGACTTCCACGGCGCCACCAAACAGTTCCACATAGTCGAGGGTGACCTGCGCGCTGAATTGTTCCCGGGCGAGGTTCCAATCCCGCCGGTCAATCGCCCACACCAGCTTCTTGCAGGTGTCTTCGATCAGAACTTTGTCTTCAACGGTCAGTTTCATCAGCTTACGATTTTGAAGTTGAATGCGCCATTTTGCGTGGCTCCCCATACCCGCAGCCAGATCGGCAATACCGATTCGGTGCCGCGTGCGTTGGTGATGTCACCCAGGTCGAGAATGTTCTCGTTTTTCCAACCGAACTCGTTCAGCAGCTTCTTCACGGCCGCCTTGGCGTTGGCATCGTTACCGCAGATGAAGTTGGTATGGTTGCCACCCCCGATCATATTGGGGTTCACCATCAGCCCGCACCACATGGTGTTCAGCGTTTTTACCACTTTGGCCTTGGGAAGGGTTTTCTGTATCTCTTCGCCCAATGAATAGGTGTTCGAAAGGGAGGGAATCAGCGAAGGCGGCATGCCCTTGCTGAAGTCCAGCGGGTTGGAGATGTCTATGATGATCTTTCCGTCCAGCGCCTGTCCCCCGGCTTTCAGGGCTTCGACGGAGCCGTCACCTTTGGTACAATTGATCACCAGCTCGCCGAAGCGGGCCGCGTCGGCATACGTGCCTGCGTGGGCTTTTCCTTTGTGCTTGGCTGCGAAAGCCAGGGCTTTTTCGTTCGTCGCGGAGCGGGAGCCCATCATCACTTCATGCCCGAGCTCGACCAGTCTGGAACCGATGGTATCACCAACCATACCGGTCCCGAAAACAGCTATTTTCATATTATTTGGGTTGTGTTTTGGTTAATTGTTAAGCAAAGGTAGACCCGTACCCCGGCCCTTCATGGTCCATGGGGAGGTTCGACTGGTCAATTTTCCTTTTGGTGGGGAAGGTGGTGAGCCTGGTCAATCAGGAGAGCTGCTTTTCTGGCTGCTTACTTCCTGTCCTTTTCGGAATTCAAGAGGTGTAACGCCAGCGTGCTTCTTGAAAAACTTCCCAAAATTCGCCGGGTCGGAAAAATTCAGCTGGTAGGCGATCTCGGCGATGTCGTTCCCAGTGTAACGGATGAGGGTCTTGGCTTCTGTCACCAGGCGCTCATTGATGATCGAGAGGGCATTCTTGCCGCTGGCTTGCTTGACCGCCTGCGACAGGTATTTCGGCGACACGTGCAGCAGGTCAGCGTACTCTTCCACCGAGTGCTTTTCCAGGTAGTAGTTGTTCACCAGTTGAATGAACCGCTCCAGCAGTTGTTGCTGGGGCGAGTTGAAGCCTTTTTGCCACTGCTGCTGGGCCCGGGCAAATTCACCGAGGCGGTACAGCAATTCGAGGAGACGGATGGCGGCAAGCCGATGGGTACCGTCCGCATTCGCCTCATAGGCCTCCAGAACAGCCTTAAAGTCCGGCTCATACTTGAGGAATACGTTGCGGTTGAGGCGGAAGAAGTTGGTTTGACGGACATCGAAGAAGGGAAATTCTTTTTCGAGTTCCGGGCGAAAGAACGAGAACAATTCCTTCTTGAAGTAGATCAAATACCCCTTTACCTGCTGGTCGCGGTGCCAGCTGTACAGGTGGCCGGGCGATTGGCAGACGAGAAAAGAGTCCAGTCTCGACTCGTTGGCGAGATCGTAGCGGATGGAGGTGTTGCCGGCATTGGTGATAAAGGAGATGAAGTAAAAATCCTTCTTGAACGGAGGCATCACGTCGCGGGTATGCGGGTAGGTGTCTTCCATCCGCAAGCAAAAGAAGAGGGGATTGTTTGTCCGGTGCCGCGAGTGAATGGCTTCGAGAAATTCGTTGATTTCTCGATACAGGGGAATGGAAGACCGGGACTTCATTGCTGCCGAAAGATACGATCTGAACGTGAGACATGACTCGTGCATGTTGCCCGCGGAGAAGTTGGCTATGTAAAGAAATGCCTAACTTGGATTCTTCACCTGTATCCGGGCACCCGTTGAGCTCTATGACCATGAAACGCCGAGACTTCATCCTCAAAACCTCCGGGGCCGTCGCCGCCAGCCTGTCGTATTCCGAACTGTATTCCCAGGTGCAGCGCGACATCGCGGCCACACCCGATCAGGCGTCGTTCGATGTCATCGTCCTCGGCGTCGGCAGCATGGGATCTTCCGCCTGCTACCACCTGGC
>JAEUUE010000187.1 GCA_016787605.1 Cyclobacteriaceae bacterium | reverse complement strand
ATTTTCCTTCATCAACTGGATCACCCGACGGAGTTCCGTGTACGAGATGTCGGAAAGCTGTACGGAGTTCGACTCAAAATTGATGTCCCGCAAGGTCAGCTTGGCGTCCTTTTCCAGCTTCATCAGGCGGATATCGAGCGGCGGCATGATGCCTCCTCCCGACAAGTCGAGGGTGGTGGAATTGAAGGCATAGCCCTGATCGCTGGTTACCTCCACTTCGTACCGGTCGCCCGAGCGCAAGGAGACCAGCTGGTTGCCGCTCACCTCGATGACTTCGTCGCGGTTCTTGTTCTTGAGTACCACTTTGGCCTTGACTTTGGAGTTGTTCACCAGGTCGGAGACATTAACCATGACCTCGGTCTTCTCGGGAACCAATTCCACGTATTTCTCGAAATTCCGGTAGATCACCAATCCGGAAACATTGAACTCCAGGATTTCACTCTTGAAGTGGTCTGCGCTCAAAATGATTTCATAGTCTTTCCCAACCGCCAGGTCGACATGGGCGCGTCCATCGCGGGGATTATTCTTCACATCAAAAATGAAGTTGTTCTGTCCTTTTTCCCGGACCTTCACCTGGGCGGGAATCGGCTCATAGATTTCGTGATCACTCACGTTGACCGTGAGCTTGACCGTCTTGAAAAGTTTGATATCCAGATCCTTCTCCTGGTATTTGTGAACGGCGCGAAGATCGAAGGCCTGGGTATAGGAGGAATAGCCGGGTTTTCGGAACTCAATATTGAAGCTTTTGCCGACGGGCAACACAATCGTATAGCGGCCGTCTCCCGCATTACTTTCCAGCTTCATCACTGTTTCCGAAGTGAGGGCATCCGTCACCTCGATCTGTGCCTCGATACCCGCTCCCGAATCCTCGTCGCGGACATATCCCTGGACAAGGTTGTTCATGAACTGCCGGAGTTTGGGCGGAATCACCACCGAATAAATATCGGCGTTGTTGTAGGTATAATACATGAGGTCTCCCTCGGCGGAAATGCAGGGAAGCTGGTCGTCCTTCTCCGTGTTCACAAAATCCAAGGGAACCGGCATGCTCCACTCATCCAGGTCGTTGAGCTTTGACTGGTACATGTCATACCCGCCTTTCCCCCCGGGGCGGTTGGAAGAAAAAATGAGCGTCCGGCCATCCGCCATGATCCGCGGTGCCTTTTCACAGTCCTGGTTGATGGGCCAGGGCAGTTTCACCGGCTTGGTCCAATGCCCTTCCTTGTCCTTGGTTGATTTATAGATGCACAAGCAAAAGAGGTTATCTGCCTCCTTGCGGAGAAGTTTGTCCCGTGGACCCTCCTCATTTTTGCGTACAAAATAAAGGGTCGAGCCGTCGGCACTCACGGACGGGAATGCCTCATAGCCTCCCGAGAGAATACCTTTCTTGTCGGCCACCGGATGTGAATTGATCGGCTCGCCGACATTTTTCGGTTCGCTCCATCCGTCTTTGGTGCGCTCGGAATAGAAAATCTCATGATCGCCGATCATGCCCACTGAACGGAAGAAATACATGGTGTTTCCGTCAAAGCTGAGGCTAGGACCCCCCACGAGATCGGTCGTGTCACCGAACTTGTTTACCCGGTCAAGCGGGATTGGTTTGCCCCAGGCGCCATTCTCCATATGGCTTTCGTACAAGGCGTACTTTTTTCCTGCCTCGGCCCGTTCCAGGATTATCGTCTTGCCATCCGCCTGAATAGTGGGGGCGTACTCCGTCACCGCGGCATCTGAAATGGCCGGCTTCTTCGTGTTGTTATAGTACTGCATCGAGTCGACCGCAGCGGTAGCCGCCGGTGGTGTGGGCGTTTGGGCGGACACACCAAGGGCACTACTCAGTATCAAGACACCCAAAAATGGCCGCATAGGCAGGATTCAGTTTCCAATCAGGACGAAAGCACCCCAAAAATAGGGTATTTGATACTTTTCC
>JAEUUE010000149.1 GCA_016787605.1 Cyclobacteriaceae bacterium | reverse complement strand
GAAGTCTGGGGAGGCGCAATGGTGGAAAAGGGATTGCCTCCGGGAGGCGTGATGCTGCAGCTTGACCCTTCCCCGACGAAAGCGAGTCCGTAATACGTCGCACACTCTGTGTCGGCCGCGTCGATCTTCCCGTCGCCATCGTTGTCGATAGAGTCGAAGCAACGGCAGCCTTTCTCCACGTTGGCGGCGAAATTACAGAAGGAGTCGGCGCAGTCGATCAGGCCGTTGCCATCGTTATCAATGCCATCGTTGCAAATCTCTACCGTTTGGGCGGTTGCCTGGGTGGGAAGCAAGTACAATCCAGCCCCGACTGCCGCGGAGATCCAAAACCTGATAATCAATGAACCGAAGCCAAACCTGACCATGCTACTCGTTCTGCTCATTACTTAACGTGCCAGTAGAAAATGTCCGCTCACGGTCCCGCTCGTCGGGCACGTGACCACATAAAAATAGGTTCCAGCAGGAGCAGGTGACCCGCTGTAGTTTCCATCCCAGATAATGGGCGAACCCTGCTCCTCAAATACCTTTCTGCCCGCCGGATCAAAAACCGATACGGTACACTGTCCGTCCGTAGTCTGAATGATCAGCTGGTCATTCGCCCCGTCGCCATTTGGCGTAAATACGTTCGGGATACTCATCGTTCCTGTTGATCCGCTTACCGTGACCGTTACCGTGGCTGTCCCCGTACAGGTACCCTGGGTTCCCACCACTGTATAGGTAGTGGTAATCACCGGATTGGCCACCGGATTATCGACGGACGTACTGCTCAGGCCGTCGGGTGGCGACCAGGCGTAACTGGTTGCTCCTGTGGCCATAAGCTGAACAGACGCACCTGAGGCGATCGTCGGAGCGGCTGGGTCAATCGTCACCGTGGGGGCCGCGGTCACCGTCACCGGTTTGGTCACGTTGCTGGTGCAACCACTTACCCCGCTGTAACTCAACGTCAGGCTAGGGTTGAAACTGGATGCTGTCGTGTAAGCGTGTGTGGGACTTGCCGCGGAAGAGGTTCCGGCATCTCCGAAATTCCAGTCGTACACCAGTGTTGCGCGTGAATCTTTTGAGGACTGATCGGTAAACGATAGAACTTCGTCAATGCATGCCGTAGCGTTGACCGTGAAGTTCGCTACTGGCAGGGTGTACACGGTCACCGTTACCGCTGGCGAAGTGATGATCGAACACGACAACAGGGTGTTGGTCACCCGTACCGTATAAGCGCCTTCTTGAGTCACTATCAGGCTAGTGCCCGTCTGACCGCCAATATCGACGCCGTCTTTTCTCCACTGGTAGGTATGTCCCGATTGAGCGTTGACCGAGAGCGTAAGGTTCGACCCCTGGCAAATCGTATTGGAAGGAAGCGACGTTCCCACGCTGAAACTGCCGAAGTCAGCGATATCTACCCGGGTGGTCACCACGTTACTGAAGCAAGTGCCGTTGGACAGTTGCAGCGAGTAGATTCCGGCATTCACTGCTGTGGCGTTGGTGATAATCGGGTCTTCCGCTGCCGAGGTGAAGCCGTTGGGGCCGGTCCAGTGATACGTGGCTCCCGCGACGGTCGGACCAAAAAGGGCAAGATTGGAACCTGGCGTGGCACAGAGCGGAGAGTTGGAAGAAATCACCGGATCTGACGGGATCGTTCCGGATCCTGACGTAACGACAACGGTATTGGAGTTCTTCACACAGGAACCTCCTTCCGAAGTAGCGGTCACTGTGTACGTGCCGGCTGCCGTAATATCCAGGAAAGGATTCGTGGTGGAGGAGACCGTGACCCCCGATTCCTTCCAGTTGTAGTTGGTAACGCCAATCCCGGGTATGGTCGTTAACCGGATGGTTTGCCCCGCGCAGATCGACAACGGCGTGGTGTTTTCGATGAAAGGCACGTAACAATTCTGGTTGCGAACGATATCCAGTGAATTGCCCGTGTCGGCTGTGTAGGCAAAGTCTGGTTTCGCGTCGCCGTCAAAGTCGCCTACCCGTACGTTCCGCGACTTCTTGTTGGTGACCAGCGTCACCGGCGTGAAGGCCAGGGCGTTGTTCACGCCGTTGCTCTTGAATAACGTCATGCCGGTGGTGGCCGCACCCCTGGTCCCCACCAGAATGTCCACGTCGCCGTCGCCATCGGCATCTGTCGCGTTGATTCCCCAGGGCAAGTCGCCCGTAGTGAGGTTAATGACACTGGCAAAGGATATCGCTCCGGGAGTACTTTGGTTCAGGAAGACTACGGCGCGATCATCAAACGAACTCGTGGCGGCCAGGTCAAGCTTTCCGTCCTCATTGAAATCCGCCGTGGTGATTTCGATGAGGTTGGCCCCCAGGTTGATCTGCTGGGACGCAGCAAAGGAGATAGTGCCTGCACTGGTATTCCGAAGAATGTAGATGTTGCTGGCCGTGAACGGATTGATAATGATATCCGGCTTCCGGTCGCCGTCGATGTCTTGAACATCGAGGCCATAGCTTGTGTTTGACGCGGTGACCGTCACCTTCACCGGTGCAGCGAAGGAAATCGATCCTACCGTGGACTGATTGGGAAAGACATAGACGATGTTATCGGCGCTAGCCAGGTCATCGAACGCGTTGGTGACAATCACTTCAGGCTTTCCGTCGGCGTTCAGGTCGCGGATGGCAACGCGGAAAGCCAGGTGACCGGTTTCCAGCAAGAGCGGAGCCAGCGACGAGAAGGAGATTGAACCCACCGTGCTGGTATTCCGCAGCACAAATACCTCGTTGCGTGTGGCGCCGCCACGGGAGGCCAGCAAGTCAGGCTTTCCATCACCATCCAGGTCGCCGCAGGCCAGGTTGAATGTCGGTGCGGTTACACCTACCGTGGAAGAGGCAAATGAAAGCGACCCCACCGTACTGGTGTTTCGAAGAAGCATGATGTTGGTCGCAAGTCCCTGCTTCGAGCCGGCGAGGTCTGGCTTGTTGTCGCCGTCCATGTCGCAGGAGCATAAGTCAAAAACTTCTTCGGGATTGGCGAAACTGAGGGGGCTTGAAATCGCGGTGGCAACGAAATCTTCTCCATTGTAGGTAGGCACCACTTTAAGCAAGGATTTTCCCGATAGGCCGGAAACCAGATTGATTACCTCCACGTTGGCCAAGCGAGCCTGTGGAGGCACCGTCACTTCAATCGAAAGGGCCGATGAAGAGATGATGGTTCCGGCCACATGGTCAAACAGGACTTTGAGCTGGGCCGGGTTGGTACTGAATCCTGAACCGGTGATCAGCAGGGCGTCACCCGCATAGGTGGCGATTGGCGTAACCGAGTTAATCACAGGGGTTTGCGCATACCCTGCGACAGGCAGAATCAGGAGCAATAGGTATAGGTAGCGCCTCATGTTATTCATGTACGGTTAACAGCCAGGCATCACGGAACACGCGCAACTTCCTGTACTTGTCACGCATTTGTCTCGCTTCTTCAATATCGTCAGCCCCATTGATGTGTACATACCACAGGTTCTTTTCCGTTAGATACCCATAGTCTATGTCAGGGAACCCCAATTTGGTAAGACCCTCGGCATAATGTTTGGCATTGGCTTCCGAACGGAATACGCCGGCAATGACATAGTGACCCAGGAGCATTTCTTCGTGATGCCCTCCCCGTTTCACAAATTCATGCCGCTCGGCGTGCGGGTGATGGGTTTCATCATGGGTCTCCATCGGGTCATCCGCATGAACCTCCAGTCGGGTGATCTTCTCCTGCTCTTCATGGTGTTGCGCGTCCTGAACCGGCACGGGAACAGGAGTCGGCGTGGGTGCCGGCTTCGTCTCCACAGGCTTGGTCTCCGCGGGCTTCGGTTGCGGTTTGGGCGGCGCAGGCTTGGTGTCTTTCTTCACCACCAGTTGCGGTTCCTTGCCTTTCTTGCGGATGATTTCAGTGTTCACGAAAGAATAGGTCTGCACAATCTCTTTCCGTGTCTTGCCGAACAGGTAGGCGATGTGAATCTCATGCGAAGCCCGACCGATGGAATTTTCACCCGAGGCAGGCAGGCTGTACGAGTAACCCATGGCAAAGATCTTGTTCAGCTTAAGGCCCAGCAGCCCGGACATCCCATACTCCTGCTTGTAGGATACCCCTACCCAACCGAGGTGCTGATAATGATAGAGCGCCGCCACCTCAAACTGACCAGGAAGTCCTTTGTTCATCCGATAGACCACATAGGGTTCGAAGGCGTTCTTACCCTTCTGCAGCATGAAGCGGTTGCTGGCGTGAATGGTGATGTTGTCAAATGCCTTAAAGTTGGCGTTGAAGGACGTGGACGTTAGGTATACCGGTTGGAAAAGACTGGGCAATGCTACCCCGGCATGAAAGCCCTTCACATGGTAGGAAACACCCAGGTTACCGATCAGTTGAATGGTATTTCCCGCCAGGTTGGTCAGCAACGGATCGGCCGCGGTATTTCCTGGGGCCGAACCGAAGTTTAAGGCAGAGGCGTCGACGCGTGTGAACGCACTTCCGACCGACATCCCAAACCTGAGGAAGTTGTCGGTGGCCAGCGGAAGCGTATATCCCCCGGTGATCATGGCTGAAGAACTGGATACCAGGCCCAATTCATAATTGCTGGCATTCAGACCGATATTCACGCGGTTAGGCAGCGCGGTCTGTACATTAAAATTCATGGTTGTCGGGCTCCCGTCAATACCAACCCATTGCTTTCGGTACGACAGAAAAAGAGCCGGCCTTCCTTCAGCGCCCACATACGAGGGATTGAGCAGTGAAGGATTAACGTAGAATTGAGTGAAGCCGACCTCCTGCGCCTGCGCCGACAAGCCCAGTAACCATAGACAGATGAGTACGAGTGCCTTATGACAATTCAATGTTCACGATGGGTTACAGGTAATGCCAAATAAGTATTTTTGTCCAAGGGCCGTATAGACACAACTCATGTTCAAAACACTAAATTCGGCAATTTTCTGCTTTGTAACCAGTGTTTTGCCCGCTTTGGTGATGGGGCAGGAATTAGAAACTCCTAAAGAAACCCCCTTTGCCGCCAAGTCCTATGAGAAGTTTTTGTGGGGTTTCCGCGCCGGCATTAATGTAACCACACCGCACTTCGAAGACCCTGATGCGCGCAGCGTACTCAACGGGTTGCCAACGGTAGGTTGGACCGTTGGAGGCGTCGCTCAGTTCAAGCTCAGCGAACGGTATGCCTTTCAAACGGAAGTAGGATACACCCGCAAGACCAGCCGGTTCACGTTTGACGCAGACAACTCCGAAAACCGGATGGACATGGACTTCCTGGACATCTCCCTCCTGTTGCGCCGCCGATTCTATTTCTCCTGGGGCAAGGACATTCACTCTGATGTCTTCATCGGAGTCGGCCCCAACATCAATTACTGGTTTGGAGCGTCCGGCACGATCACCACGTTCTCCGGTGAAACTCCCTATAACATTGTGATCGATGGAACACCCGACGCCAACTACAACAACATGTACTTCAACGGGGTCAACAGCTGGCTCTATGGCATTGATATCGGGGTAGGAATAAATGCCCCCATCTCCGCACGGCAAAAGGTGTTTGTGGAATTCCGGGCCACCCTGGGGCAAACCAACCTGGGCGAACCGTCCGGCACCGCCTTCATTAACCTGGTCGGCTTCAACGGCAGTACCTTCCAGCAAAATCTTCTGAAACAGAACCTCAAGACTTTCTCGATCACAGCATCCTACACGTTTGCATTCAACTACCTGGAGTCGAAGATGGGGCACAGTACGAAAGACAAGATGATCAAGAAGCGCAAAACGTCGAAGCGGAAGCGGCGCTGAATTTCGGGTCGAGACGAATTAAAAGATAGCCCCCGCTATGGTGGCTGTCATCATGGTA
The DNA here is from genome assembly GCA_016787605.1 of Cyclobacteriaceae bacterium. GTDB lineage: Bacteria > Bacteroidota > Bacteroidia > Cytophagales > Cyclobacteriaceae > ELB16-189. The sequence goes on along the minus strand of JAEUUE010000149.1, from coordinate 18,272 downwards.
GCCAGCGACGCCGCCACCATGGCGCGAAATCCCAGTTTGGCCAGGTCGCCGGTCCGACTGGGCGCCATACCCCCGATCCCTCCTATCTGAATGGCGATAGAACTGAAGTTTGCGAATCCGCACAATGCATACGTGGCTATACGGATGGATTTTTCACTCAATACCCCGGCCTGCTTCATGCTGGCCAGGTCGAGGTAGGCCACAAATTCATTGATGACCATCTTCTGCCCCAGCAGGCTTCCTACCTGGAGCGACTCCTGCCAGTTTACCCCGATGCAAAAGGCAAACACCCGGAACACCTGGCCCAGGATGTATTGCAGCGAAAACCCGGTATAGGTGCCCCCGGTCGAATCCCGGACAAACTCATTAAGTCCCGTGAGCGCACCCACAAAATCAACCAGTATCCAGTTGACGGTGTAGATGACCGCAATGAAAGCCAGCAGCATAGCCCCGATGTTCAGGGCCAGTTTGAGCCCGTCGGATGCCCCGATAGCCAAGGCTTCCACCACACTGGTACCGATCTGTTCCTTATTCACCTGCAGCGAACGATCGATCTTGTCATGCTCGGTCTCCGGATAGAAAATCTTGGCCAGTACAATGGCGGCCGGCGCGTTCATGATGGAAGCACTAAGAAGATAGGTGGCATAATGGGCCTGCTCGGCCGGGTCGCCACCTCCCAGGAAAGATACATAGGCGGCCAGCACGCTTCCCGCCAGCGTGGCCATTCCTCCAACCATCACGCAATGAAGTTCTGACTGCGTCATCCGGGGAATGAAAGGTCTGACCAGCAGCGGAGCTTCTGTCTGCCCCATGAAAATATTGGCGGATGCCGACAGGCTTTCGGAACCCGAGAGCCGCATGGTCTTCGCCATCACCCAGGCGAATCCATAAACCACTTTCTGAAGTACACCCAGGTAATAGAGTCCGCTGGTAATGGAGGAGAAGAATATCACGGTCGGCAACGCCTGGAACACAAACAGGAAACCGAGGTTATGCCGTACCCCGGTGGTGCCCTCCGAGTTTTTGGCCAGGTCTCCGTACAAAAACTCGGCCCCCTTCAGTGCGAAGCTCAGGAACTTGACGAACTTCTCACTGATGTAGATGAAGGCCTGCTGCGCCACCTCCACTTTCCCGATCAGCAGCCCGAAGATCAGTTGGATCAGGATACCTATCCCCACCAGGCGCCAATCGACCCCTTTCCGGTTAGCGGAAAACAGGTAGGCGATAAGGAGAATTACGGCCAAGCCAAAGACGCCCCTGAGGTATTCCATGAATCAGTGAATTGGCAGTGCGGGGTGTAGTAGTTTAGTTCCTCTTGCCGAGTTCGTCGCGGATCTTCGCCGCCTTTTCGTAGTCCTCCTTTTCAATCGCCGCCTTCAGGAGTTCGTTGAGCTTCTCCACGGAATAGCTCTTGTAATCGTCGCCTTTCTTCGACGATTCTTTCTTCACCTTCACCTTGGATTCCGGCTTTGCCTCCTCCTTGGATTCTTCCTTCTCTTCATCCTCCTCGTCGGTCAGCACGATGCCGGCTTCGGCCAGTATGTTCTCGTAGGTGAAGATGGGAGCATCGAACCGGAGGCCCACGGCGATGGCATCCGAGGGACGGGCATCGATTTCCGACTTCTTGAGACCATCGGTACACACGATTTTGGCAAAGAAGACGCCCTCTTTCAGATCCGAAATCACAATCTCCTCCACATGGAAATGAAAGGCGCTCGCGAACGACTTGAACAAATCGTGCGTCATCGGCCGGTTGGGTACGATCTTCTCGATCTCAATGGCAATCGCCTGCGCCTCAAACATGCCGATGATGATGGGCAGTCTCCGGTTCCCTTCCGTCTCCCCCAGCACGAGAGCAAACGAACCGGTCTGGGACTGGCTGGAGGAAAGGCCAAGGATTTCCAACTTGATTTTTTTCAACGCCACGTGCCTGTTCTTGGTTTGCGATATTACTACTTTTTGCCCTTAGCGGATCAAAATAACTGAATTATTTGGCGGACTTGAGGGCCTGCGTCAGCTTCGGAAGAACGTCGAAGGCGTCGCCGACAATACCGTAATCCGCCGCCTTGAAAAAGGGCGCCTCGGGGTCCTTGTTAATTACGACGATGCACTTGGACGAGTTGACACCCGCGAGGTGCTGAATAGCCCCCGAAATCCCAACGGCGATGTAAAGCTGCGGGGCTACTTTCACACCCGTCTGCCCCACGTGTTCGTGGTGCGGCCTCCAGCCCATGTCGGAGACGGGCTTGCTGCAGCCGGTCGCCGCGCCCAACGTGGCCGCCAACTCTTCGAGCGGCGCCCAATGCTCCGGACCCTTCATTCCCCGTCCACCGGAGACCACGATGTTGGCTTCCGGCAAAGAAACAGCGGTAGTCGCCTTGTCCGTGGACAAGATCTTGGTATTGAAGTCCTTATCCGTAAGTGAAGGCGTGAAGGAAACCGGAGAAACCGGGGCTCCGGACTCCTTGATCTCCGCGGCATTTTTTCGAATCGCGATAACTTTCTTTGCCGACTTGACCTCGACCCAGGCAAAGGCCTTGCCGGTGTAGATGCTTCTCTTGACCATGAATCCGTTGGCCGTAGAGGGCAACTCGATTACGTTGGAGACAAATCCGGCGCCGATACGAACCGCCACCTTGGCCGCCACCGGCCCACCGAGCGGTGAATTGGCCAGCACCAGGTGATCACATCCCTCCTGCTGCATGGCTTGAGCCACGGCTGAAGAATAGGCCTGGATAACCGGGTGATCAAACTTAGCGTCGGATGCATGCAATGCCCTGGAGGCACCATACTTTCCGGCCTCCGCCAACGACTGACTGTCCAGCGTACCCAATGCGAGGGCCACCACATCGCCACCCATGGCCTTTGCATAGCAGATGGCCTCCAATGAAGTACGCTTCAACTTACCGTCCGCGTGCTCTACAAATACCAATGTTTTCATCGCTTCAACACTTTATAAAATCAAACCTTACAACACTTTGGCCTCCGTCTTCAGCCGGGTCACCAACTCTTCCACCTGCTCGGCGCTGATCATTTTCACGGCTCCTTTCGGCGGAGGCAACTCGAACTTCGTGGTCTTGGCCAGTGTATCCACCGCCTTGGGCTCGACCACCTTCAGGGGCTTCGTCCGGGCGCTCATGATCCCCCGCATGTTGGGAATCTTCCACTCCGCAATGGGTTCCTGGCAACCCGCCACCAGCGGGAGGTTAGCCTCGACGTATTCTTTGCCGCCCTCGATCTCCTTGGCCATTTTCACCGTCGTTCCTTCAATGTCCAACTTCATCACCGGTGAAACCGATGGGATACCGAGCATGTCAGCCACCATGGCGTGAACCACACCCCCGTTGAAGTCAATGGACTCACGCCCCATGAGGACCAGGTCGAATCCTTTGGCCTGCTCGGCGATTTGAGACGCCACAAAGTAAGAATCGGCCGGCTCAGCGTTCACCCGGATGGCATCGTCGGCGCCAATGGCCAATGCTTTTCGGAGCGTAGGGTCTGACTCGGCCAGCCCCACGTTGAGCACGGTAACCGTTGCGCCCAGCGTTTCCTTCAGCTCCACGGCCCGGGCCAGCGCATAGTCATCGTATGGTCCGATGATGTACTGAACTCCGGTGGCATCAAACTTTGTATTATTGTCGACGAAACTAATCCTTGAAGTGGTGTCGGGAACGTGCGTAATGCACACTAAAATCTTCATAGTCAATTCATTATATCAATGAAAAAAATCAACGGGGCAAGATACGAAAAGACCGCATTTGTCAACGGTATAATTTGACCCGAATCGACACGGACATGACTCGAATCGAACAGCTTAAACAGTTTATTGCGGAAGACCCGGGCGACCCGTTTCCACGGTATGCCCTTGCCCTGGAATACCTTAACCACGAGCCGGAAGTTGCCCGGACAAGTTTCCGGGAACTGCTGGAGCAATTCCCGGATTACCTTCCGGCCTACTACCCTGCGGCTCACCTGCTGATCGACCTGGGGCAAAATGAAGAAGCCGAGCAGGTCTTCCAATCGGGGATCGAACTAGCGCGGAAACAAAACGACAGGAAAACGGAAAAAGAACTTCGGCAAGCCTACGAGCAATGGCTGTTTGACCGAAGCTGATCAGACTTGAAATACGATCTTGCCCACCTTGTCAGGGTGCAGGATATCGGCAAAGGAGGCCGGCAATTTTTCGAACGGCCTGATGCTGTCGACCATGGGACGGATCCGGTGCTTCTCGGAAAACGCGAGCATTTCTGAAAACTCCTGGTCATTCCCCATGGTCGTGCCCTGGAGCGTCAGGTGGTTCCAGAACATCCGGTATAAATCCACCCGGGAAGGGAGCCCGTTGGTGGCCCCGTAGAAAACGATCTTGCCACTGGGTTTCAGGATCTTGATGAACTGGTTGATCTGATCGCCACCGGCACTATCGATGATGAGATCAAACCCCCCCTTCGTTTTCCACAACTCGTTGTAGTTAGGCTCCTTCTTGTAGTTGTAGGCACCTTTGGCACCCAGCTTCAGGGCCCGGGCGATTTTGGCATCACTGCCGGAAGTCACATACACATTGGCCCCGGCGGCCTGGGCGAACAGAAAGCAAAACTGCGCCACGCCTCCTCCAAAACCAGACACCAGTACATTTTGGCCGGCACGAAGGCCCCCGCGGCGAAACAAGGCCCGGTAAGCCGTCAATCCACCCAAGGGCAAGGCAGCGGCCTGGAGAATGTCGAGATGCGCCGGTTTGGCTTGAACCCGGTCCACATCCACGAGGCAGTATTCCGCGAACGTACCGTTTACCGGCATGCCGAGGATGCTGTAGTTCTTCGATTGGACTTCGGGATCAGATCCCCAGTTTACGTTGGGATTGATCACCACTTCCTTCCCGAGCCAGGATTCATCAGGGGACTGGCCAACGGCCTCCACCACGCCGGAACCGTCTGAACCCAGGATCGCCCCGTACCGGATGTTCGGATACTTGCCTTCCTTGATCCATTCATCACGACGGTTGAGCGACGCCGCCTTCATCTTCACCAGCGCTTTGCCGGGCAGCGCCACAGGTTTCTCCAATTCACGCCATTCAATCTGGCCCGGTCCGGTTAATACAAGTCCTTTCACAAAACGTAACGAGTTAGGGTGCATCCAAGAAAACAAATGGCCGCCGCATTGCCAAGTTCCCTTCGACAAAATCACGTTACTCCCGGCGCATTTTCCGGCAGCGTGAAATAGAAGGTACTGCCCTGCCCGGCTTCGCTCTCCACATAGAGGTCGCCGCCGTTGCGTCGGACCAACTCCCGGCACATGGGCAAGCCTACGCCCCGTTCCCTGGAATCCGCCTCCGACCAGCTTAGCAGTGAAGGCAGACTGGCCGGATCAATGCCCGGCCCATGGTCCTTGACTCCAATTGTAATCAGGTCTTCGCGCTTGCCGCTAAATACGCTCACGGCCGCCCCTTCCGGGCTGAATCGGATGGCATTGTACAGCAGCGTCCGCAATACGATGCGGACCATCATGCGGTCGGCGAACGTGGTCACGTGCTCGGGCACCAGCAGCATCGGCGCCACCCCGTGCTCCACCGCCCAGGGCTCCAGCTCCTTGACGACCTGGTCGGCCAGGTTCCTGCAGCTGAAAAACTCGGGCCTGAACGGCATGGTGCCCGACTGGGTAATCGCCCAATCCAGCAGTTCATGAAGTGACTGCTGTACGTCCTGCGTGGACCGGTGAAGATGCTTGAGTAATTCCGTGACTTCAGCCGGCTTTGCCTCCTTCAGCTGGGAAGGCATGCTCCGTGTCAGATTACTGAAAATCGACAGCGGCCCCTGCAGGTCCTTGGCCAGGGCGCTGAATACCTTGGTATTCTTTGCCGATAGATCCTGGACCTGCTCCTCCAATCGCTTGACTTTTTCCCGGGTACGTCTCCGCGTAAAGAACCAAAGGGAGAGAAAGAATGCCGCGAGCAGGCTGCTGCCCGTGGTTATCCAAAGGAACCTCTCTTCCTTTCGTCGGGACCGCTCTGCCCATCGCTGTCCCTGGGCTTCCAATTCGGCAATCCTGACCAGCGCTTCGCTCGCACTGATTATCTGCTCATCCTTCACGCGTTGCAGTCCGCGGGCAGCCGCTTCCCGTTGAAGGGAATCGTCGTACACCTTGTAGTTGACCAGGTACCCGTAAGCTTCGATGGTGTCTTGCCGTTGTTTGGCCAGGAGGTGCCGTTCCCGGTAGAAGTCCCTGAGGTAGGATAATTGTTTGCTCTCCAGGGCCGCCATTTCCGCACTGTCTGCGTACAGGGTCGCCGTATCCAGGCGGTCCAGGCGGATGTACATCCTCAAAAGCTGGTGATACCCGGGGAAGGTTTCCTGCCGACGCAGGTAGCCGAGCATCTTTCGATAAGCCACGAGGGCATTCTGGTAATCGCTGCGGTCTTCGTACACAGCACCCAACTCATTCCACGTCAGGGCCATTCGCGTCGAGTCCCAGCCGCTGTGATCGACAATTCTCCGGAGGATATCTTCCGCATCACTGAACTTGTTCAGTTTCCGCATCACTCCGGCCAGCTCAAAATTCAGTTGAAGTTCAAGCGCCCTGTTCTGCTCCACCCCGGCAAGACGGATCGCCTCCTCGTAGTGTTCCTTTGCCTCTTCGGGACGGTCAAGGTGATCCCGTATTCGGGCCTCATAGGCCAGTACCATCAGGAGGGCCGGTTTTTCATCGAGCACGGTCAACAGTCGCGACGCCCGGTCGTAAAAATCCTCCGCTCGTTCGAATGCCTCCCGCTGATAGGAAATGAATCCAAGCCGTACATAGGCCCGCACACAAAGTTCATTGTTTTCCGGTGCCATGCGCAGCACCTGCCAGGCATACACCGCGGCGGAATCGAGAAATCCCTGCTCCAGAAAGGCGTCGGAGATACGATCGTAAATGACACCCCCTTCCAGGGGGTCACCCACCTCATTGAGGTAATCCTTCAATTGGGCAATCGCCGTGGCCGAGGGGAGGTTTCGCGATGCTTGCACCAGGCTGTCGGTACGGGCGATCGATTGTGCCGTTGCCCGGCCACCGAGCATCAAAAGCAATACGAGAACAAACGAAAAAGATGGCCGGTCAGGGACATACGTCATCATACCTCGACGGAAAAGCTAAAGCTAGCCTTTTGAAGGCAGAGTTGAAACGGACAGGGCCTTAGAAGGGCATGTCATCGTCACCGCGGGGCGGGGCTGGAGGTGGTTCATCCCGGAAGGTATTCAGGCGGCTCTCGCGGGTTATGCTTCCGAACGAAGACTCCGAAGAAGGGCCGTCAAAGTCGGCGAACTTGGTGTACTTGCCAATGAACTTCAGCTTCACCGTATCCAGCGAACCGTTGCGGTGCTTGGCCACGATCACCTCGGCCATGCCGTTGGTGGGCATCCCCTCCTCATCTACTGTAATCTTGTAGTATTCCGGGCGGTACAGGAACATGACGATGTCGGCATCCTGCTCGATGGAACCCGATTCCCGGAGGTCACTCAACTGGGGTCGTTTGTCACCTCCCCGGGTCTCGACACCACGGCTCAATTGCGACAGGGCGATTACCGGCACATCCAACTCCTTGGCTATACCCTTCAGGGCCCTCGAAATGGACGCAATCTCCTGTTCCCGGTTGCCCTGACTATCCCCTTTCATCAGCTGGAGGTAGTCGACCACGATGAGTTGTATGTTGTGTTCTGCCTTGAGTCTCCGGCACTTAGCCCTCAACTCCAAAATGGATAGTGCAGGCGTATCGTCAATAAATATAGGTGCCGACGACAGCCGGTTAGTCCGGTGTACCAGCTGTTGCCATTCGAATTCAGCCAGGTTCCCCCGCTTGATTTTTTCCGATTCCAGTTCGGCTTCGGCTGAAATCAGGCGGTTGACCAGTTGCAGGGAGGCCATTTCCAGCGAGAATATGGCTACAGGATGGTTAAAGTCGACCGCGGCATTTCGAAGGGCCGACACCACAAAGGCCGTCTTACCCATTCCGGGGCGGGCGGCTATAATAATAAGGTCTGAGCGCTGCCAGCCGCTCAGAACCCGGTCCAGCTTGGTAAACCCGCTGGGCACCCCCGTGAGTCCATCCTTATGCTCTTTCCGCTTCTGCAACTCACTTACCGCCCTGAACATCAGGGACTTCATGGTATCGTAGTTCTTGCGGAGGTTGGAGTCAGAAATAGCAAAAATCGACTGCTCGGTCTTGTCCAGCAGGTCAAAGACATCCGTAGTGTCTTCGTAGGCATCTTGCTGGATCTGGGAGGAAATCTGGATCAGGTCCCGCTTGATCGCCATTTCGATGATGATGCGGGAATGATACTCAATATTGGCCGCCGAGCTGACCTTCGAGGTCAATTCAGCGATATAATAGGCCCCTCCGACCAACTCCAGCTTGCCATTCTTCCTCAGTTGGGCTACCACCGTCCTCATGTCGACCGGCTCGGAAGCCTTGAAGAGATCGGTGATGGCCTGGTAGATTTCCTTATGCTGTTCGGTGTAGAAGTGCTCAGGGCGCAGATACTCGATGACCGCGGTTAACGCGTTCTTTTCCAGCATCAAAGCCCCAAGCACCGCTTCCTCCAGATCAAGCGCCTGAGGGGGCAACTTGCCCAGGTTCTCCGAAAGATCCCGGGGAACCAGTTTGGCAATTTTGGTGCTGCCCGACCTCAATGACGTTGACCGTTGCTCCATACTTCGTGGTTGTTGGACGCAGATTCTATTTGGAGGAACAAACCTACGGTGTGATCTACGCTAAAAAACCCCCCACGTCCACAACTTCTAAACAATCTACAAACATCAACACGACAACTTGTGAATAAATTTCCCCGGCGGTCAGTTTTTCCCAAGGTCTGAAGTCCCGGTGACAACTTGTGTCCATTCATAATCCCTTAGCGCTGAACCGTTTCCCCGGATAAACATTTTACCTTAACTTGAAGCCGAAATTTTTTCCATGGCCAAGAAGAAGAAGATTCATTTCACCGGGATCGGAAGCCCGGTCATCTATGATCTGGCCATCGCCCTCCTGCAACGAGGATATGAAGTTACCGGGTCGGCCGGGAGTCCCCCGGAAGAAATGGCAAACCTCCGGCTCGCGGAGTTCAACCTTACTCCCCCCATCGGTTGGAGGCCCGAACTGCTGACCCCCAACCTGGACGCGGTGATTATCGCCCCCCAGGTACCCCGTGATAATCCTGAGCTTCATCGCGCCCTGGAACTGAAGATCCCGGTCTTCAGTTACCCGGAGTACATTTACGAGGAATGCAGCAATAAGCATCGGATCGTGGTCACCGGCAGCTCCGGCAAAACGATGATTGCCCTGCTCATCATGCACGTGCTTCATTACCATAACCGGTCCTTTGACTATGTGCTGAGCAAACCCATCCCGGGGATCAAAGACTCCATCCGCCTCACCGATGCGCCCCTGGTGATCATCGAAGGGCAGGACGGCAAGGCTTCCTGCCTGGACCCGACCACGATATTCCTCAAGTACCAGCATCACATCGGCGTCATCAGCGGAATTGAATGGTCGGGGTCTCCCGACTATCCGACCAAGAACGAGTACACCCAGCAATTCACCCGTTTTGAGACCTCCACCCCCAAGGGCGGCGTATTGATTTACTTCGACCTGGAACCGGTGCTTGCCGCAATCTCCAAAGAGCACCAGCCCGATGTATTGTACATCCCTTACAAGACGCATCCCAGTCAGTTCGAAGGCGGCCAGGAATTTCTCCTGGAGTCAAGCACGGAGCGCCACCCGGTTAGGCTTTCCGGAAAGCACAATATGCAGAACATCAGTGCCGCCAAGGAAACACTGAAGAAACTCGGGGTAACTTCATCCATGTTCTACGAGGCCCTTCGTCATTTTGGCGGCGACTCGCTTTGATTCCTACGGGACCTCCCTGGCCATGAAACTCAACCTGAAAATACCGCTTTGCTTTTTCGACCTGGAAACCACGGGGACCAGCATTTCACAGGATCGCATCGTGGAAATAGCCGTGGTTAAAATGATGCCGAACGGCGAGATCCTTGAAAAGCACAACCTGGTCAACCCGACCATTCCCATACCCCCTGCATCCACGGCTATTCACGGCATTTCTGATGCCGACGTAGCCGGTAAGCCTTCGTTCAAGGAGATCGCCCGGGAGTATGCCCGGTTCATGGAAGGGGCTGACCTGAGCGGGTTCAATATTCTTAAGTTCGACATCCCCATACTGGTCGAGGAATTTCTGCGCGCCGACGTGGAGTTCGATTACTCCCGCAAACGAATCATCGACTCGCAGCGGATCTACCACCTCATGGAGAAGCGTAACTTGTCGGCAGCCTACCGGTTCTACTGCGACAAGGATCTCACCGACTCCCATTCTGCCGTGGCCGATACCCGGGCTTCCATGGAAGTCCTGCTGGCCCAGGTGGCCCGCTACGAGAACCAGCCGGTTACCGATACCCTGGGAAACCCTATGGGTTGGATGAAAAACGATATGGACGAACTCAACAAACTGGCTTCTTCCGATATGGTTGACCTTGCCGGGCGTATGGTGCGCGATGGCCAGGGTGAGGCGCTGTTCAACTTCGGCAAACACAAAGGACGAAAAGTACTCGAGGTACTCAGGACCGAACCCTCCTACTACGACTGGATCATGAACGGAGACTTTTCACTGGACACGAAAAGGAAGCTGACGGAAATCAAGCTCAGCACCTTGAAGAAGTAAGATCCGGAACGCCGCGTTCCCTTACACCTCCTGCCAGGTGTGGTCGGCCAGCAGTTTGACCGCCGCCACAAATGCCTTAAACGGTATCTTCTGTCCCCACTCCTTCGGGCTGACCATGGAAACGAGGTGCGACCCGTCCTCTTTCTGATAGAGGTAGTACGTCTGACCGATCACCGGGCTGAAACTCAGCCTGGCATCGTAGATGATCATGGAGAGCTCCTTGCGTTGCTGGATTTCCTTGGCTTGGATCGCCAGCAATTCGATCTGCTGGCGGATCTGCGTCAGTTGCATGTTGGTCTGCTCCTCCATCGCCTTCAGTGCATGATGGCGGATAAGTCCTTCTTCGTTGGGGCGGATGACGGCGCCGCTCACGCTCGCCGAATAAGGCAGGACACTCAGCTGCTTGTGGTAGTACTCGCTGTTTGTCGCCACCTCGCCGTTATCGACGGTCCGGCGCTGGACGATCTTCAGGTAACCCTGCGGGGTAATCTCATGGTTGACCTCAAGGACGACGCGATCTCCGCGAAAGAATTCGATGATGAAGTGGGTGCTGTCGGGGAAATAGGCGCGCGCCTTCTCCGCCGTCTCCGGATCCGGCAAGGCATGAATCTCGCCATCGGGCACCACGGTAAACTCCGAGGCAAAGGCATGATCTTCAAGCGTCACCCAGTTCATGGAAACCTGGATGGCCTTCTGGGAATTGGAGAACCCTATCCGGTAGATGCCCGATTTGGGCCGGGAGCCATATTCATAAGTACCCTTTTCGGGAAAGAGCTGCCACGCGGCGAGGAAGTTGTACGCATCAGTCATCGCCATTCCATAACGGAATCCCGGGCAAGATGTTTGGGATGCGTCTTACGGCTTTTTGTAGTACTGCATCGCCTCAGGTATCCACCCCTTCAGGTCCTGGATGCGGGTTTCGTGGGAAGGGTGGGTAGAAAGAAACTCGGGAGGTTGCTGGCCGCCGCTGAGGGTGGCCATCCGCTCCCAGAATGTCGGGGCCTGGTTGGGATCATAGCCGGCCATGGCCATGAAGATCAACCCCATATGGTCGGCTTCCGACTCGTGGGCCCGACTGAACTTTAGCATGCCTATTTCCGTGCCGGCACCTACCGCCTGCATCAACAACTGTTGCGAGCCGGTGGGATTCTGCCCCAGGGCCACGCTCAGCACGTTGATGCCCATCTGCGCGGCCATCTGCTGGCTCATGCGCTCACGACCATGGTTGGCAATGGCGTGGGCGACTTCGTGGCCCATCACAATGGCCACTCCGGTTTCGTCTTTGCACACGGGGAGGATGGCGGTATAGAAGGCCACCTTGCCGCCCGGCATGCACCATGCGTTGACGGTCTTCGGATCATCAATAAGGTTAAACTCCCAGCTGAATCCGGCCAACTCTGAAGACTTGCCGGCGTTCGCCATATATTGTTCTACGGCTTTCTGAATGCGTACTCCCACCCGCTTGATCATGGCGGTCTGCTCCGCATTGGTCGACAAAGGCCCCTTCTTGATCACCTCTGCGTATTGCTGCGAGGCCATCGGGATGAGTTCTTCATTGGAGATCAGGCTGAGCTGCTGGCGGCCGGTGACGGCTACGGTGGCGCACCCGGCCAGGACGAGCAAGCCAGAAAGGATCAGGGTTGTGTGGGTAATTCTCATATGGTTATGAAACGCACGAATTTAAGCAGGATTGCAGTAATTCCTTCATTTGTCTGTAGCTTTGCGGAAAACTTGCATTCATGCGGATTTTCGCCATCGGTCGTAATTACGTGGAGCACATCCAGGAGCTGAACAATGAGCGTCCCGACGAACCTGTCATCTTCACCAAGCCCGACACCGCCATCCTTCGCAACAACGCGCCCTTCTACCACCCGTCGTTTTCCAACGACATCCACCACGAGGTAGAGCTGGTCCTGCGCATCAGCAAAGAGGGCAAAAACATCGAGGAAAAATTCGCGTCCCGCTATTACGACGCCATCGGCATCGGCATCGACTTCACCGCGCGCGACCTGCAGCAAAAGGCGAAGGACAAAGGTCTTCCCTGGGACATCGCCAAAGGCTTCAACGGCTCTGCGCCCATTTCCGATACCTTCATCCCGGTGGAAAAATTTAGCGACGTCAAGAACATCAATTTTAAACTGGAGGTCAACGGGAATCTTCGCCAGCAGGGCAATACCAGCCTGATGCTGTTCCCCTTCGACTACATCATTTCCTATCTCTCCAAATTTTTTACACTCAAGACAGGGGACTTGATTTTTACCGGCACACCCAAAGGCGTGGCTGCCGTGAAACCCGGCGACACCCTGTCGGCTTATATCGAAAATGAAAAACTTCTGGAATTTCAGGTTAAGTAGGTTCGTTCTGCTGTTGGCGCTGCCCGGCCTTGCCGCCGCCCAGTCCGGCGATCCTGAACCCGTGAGCGAAACCGCCTCCACGACCTACCTGTTTCCCATCAACCCGGGACAGCCCAACTACCTGGCCGGAACCATGGGTGAATTGCGCAGCAGTCATTTCCATGGCGGCATCGACATCCGGACCAACAACCGGATCGGCATCCCGGTCTTGTCTACCCGGGAAGGCTACGTATCCCGCGCCCAGGTCAGCGCCTTCGGATATGGCACCGTACTTTATGTCACCCATCCCGATGGCAAAGTCTCGGTGTACGGACACCTCGACAAAATCACGGGCAAGCTCGGCGCCATGGTGAAGCGCGAACAATACCGACGCAAGACATTTGAAATCAACCTGCAGTTTCAAGCCAACGAATTCCCCGTGCAGCGAGGCGATACCATTGGGTTGTCGGGCAATACGGGATCGTCGCAGGGACCTCACCTCCACTTTGAAATCCGCGAGGACAACCACGTACTGAACCCCCTGAAGTTTGGCTTCACCGAAGTGAAGGACAACATTCCTCCTTCCGGCCAGAAGGTTGCCCTCAAGACACTGGATTTGAATTCCCGGATCAACGACCGCTTCGGCCGATTTGAATTCACGCTTGTCAAGCGCAGCAACCAGGAATACGTGCTCCCGTTTCCCATTCTCGCCTACGGGAGAATCGGGGTCGAAATTCTCGGCAACGACCGGATGGACGCCTCCACCGGGCGGTGCGGCATCAACTACATCGAGATGGATGTCGACAGCCAGAAGGTATTCTCCCAGTACATTGAACGGGTCGACCTGGAAGAAACCCGCGGCATCCTCGCGTTGATGGACTACAAGACTTCGGAAATGCGCGGCAAGCGCTTCAACAAGCTGTATGTCGACGACGGCAACCGCCTGCCTTTCTACCTGACCAAAGACAACGGGATCATTACCGTGCGAGACACCGACCGCCAGGTCAACATCACCCTGAAGGACGAATCAGGCAACACCAGCGCCGTCCGTTTTCGGCTTAAGAAGACTCCGCCAACCTCAGAGATCCGGCTGTCCACGTCCCGTACCGCCCGCCTCGACTACGAGGTGATGGGCAACACGCTGGTCATCGAATCAAAACCATGCGAAAACAATCAACTCGATCTCTTTGAACAGGGAAAGAAACAGAATGTGCCGGTCGCCTACCGGAGCGCGCAGCAGGTGGTCTACCTCATTGACCTGAACCGGTCACTTCCCGATTCGGTGGTCACCTGCACCGGCACGCTGACCTTTCATTTCAAGGATGTGGTGCCGTCGGCTACCGAATATACTTACTACAGCGACCACGCCGACGTGCGGTTCCCGGCCCGCGCGCTCTACGATACCCTGTTCCTCAACGCGACTCACTACGTCGACGATGGACGCGAATTCTTTGTCATTGGCAACCGGACCACGCCCTTGCATCAACCGATCCAGGTCACGCTGAAACCTACGCTCCCGCAGTTCCCGGCCAGGAACCTGGCGGTCTACCGCCGCGAAGGTTTATCCTATCACTATGTGGGTGGCGATTGGGTAAATGGCAAGGTCAAGTTCAATACGCAGGAACTTGGCGAATTCACTTTCCTGACCGACACCATCGCTCCTTCCATCAACCGCATCCGGCTGGATCGCAACGGCGCCCGGTTCAGGATCCGCGACGGCCGATCCGGCATTGCCTACTACGAAGCCAGCCTCAACGGCGAATGGGTGCTGATGGCCTACGACTTTAAGTTCGGCACGCTGCAGTCGGACAAACTCGATCCGAAAAAGCCCTTCAAGGGAGACTTCGAACTGAAGGTGGTTGACCGGGCCGGTAACGAGCGTATCTTTAAACAAAAAATTCTCTAACACTATGGCACTTCGCATTGGATCGAAAGCTCCTGAGTTCAAGACCCGTGACCAGGACGGAAAAGAAATCAGTCTTGCCGGCCTGAAAGGCAAGAAATTCGTACTGTATTTCTACCCCAAAGACATGACTCCCGGCTGTACCGCCGAGGCGTGCAACCTGCGCGACAACTACTCGGCACTCCAGAAGGCTGGCTATGAAATCTTCGGAATCAGTTCCGACGATGAGAAGTCTCACCAGAAATTCATCGCCAAGGAGAAGCTCCCCTTCCGCCTGCTGGCCGATACCGACAAATCCGTCCACGCCAAGTTCGGCACCTGGGTAGAAAAGTCGATGTACGGAAGGAAGTACATGGGAACCGCCCGGGTCACCTACGTGATCGATGGAAACGGGGTGATCGAGAACATCATCGACAAGGTGGACACCAAGGACCACGCTGCACAAATTCTTGGTAAGCCTGCCGCCGCACCCAGCGCCAAGAAAGCAGTGAAAAGCAAGCCGGCCCGCAAGCCGAAGAAAGCGGCCAAGAAAGCACCGGCTAAAAAGGCGGCCAAAAAGAAGAAATAACCGACCCGCGCCAAAGAGAAAGCCTGAACTGTCCGTTCAGGCTTTTTTATTACCGGGCTTTTGTCAATCTTCGGTCAACCTCAACCACCATGAAGAAGATACTCCTGCTGATTCTCGTGAGCACCTGCCTCACCGCCGTAGGGCAAGTAGCCGAATATGACATTGTTCTGAAGAATGGACGCGTGATGGATCCGGAGACGGGCCTGGATGCCGTTCGCAATGTCGGCATCCTCGGCAACCGCATCATGGAAATCTCGGCCAGTCCCTTGTCGGGCAAAGAGGTGATCGACGTATCCAACCTGGTGGTCTCCCCCGGGTTCATCGACCCGCACGTCCACGGCATGACCAACAAGGAGCATGAGTACCAGGCCCATGACGGCGTCACCACGGCACTGGAACTGGAAGGGGGCATCGAAGATATCGGTACCTGGTTTGCCTCCCAGCGCAACAAAACGATCATCAACTACGGGGCCAGCGCCTGCCATCCCTGGGCGCGGGCCGAACTGATGTACGAAACGGCCCAGTCCAAAGGCAACAAAGACCTGGAACGCGGGAGCAACAAATTCAATTACCTGCCGGTGAGTCCCAAAGAAATGCAGGGAACATTGGACCTGCTGGACAAGGAACTCAAGTCGGGCGCCCTGGGCATCGGAGTGCCCATCGGCTACTACCCCGGAGCCACCCGCGAAGAAGTGTATAACGTGTACGAATTCGCCGCCGCCCGCAAGACCATGATTTTCACCCACGTGCGGGAAGGTAAAGCGCTGGCCATCCAGCAAGCCATCGCCGATGCCGCCACCACCGGCGCCGCGTTGCACATTGTCCACCTCAACAGCATGTCGCTGGATGAGATCGGCCTCACCCTGCGTATGATCGCCAACGGGCAAAAGCAAGGACTCGACATCACGACGGAGCTTTATCCCTATACGGCGGGGTCCACCAGCCTCGAGTCGGCTATTTTCGACGACGGCTGGCAGCAGCGACTGGGCATTACCTACAATGACCTGCAATGGGTGGAGACTGGTGAACGGCTGACCGCAGAAACCTTCGCCTCCTACCGGAAAAAAGGCGGGATCGTCATTCTACACACCATGCGGCCGGAATGGATTGAATCCGGCATCAAGTCTCCCATTACCATGATCGGCTCCGATGGCATGCCCTATTCCCGCCTCGCCCACCCACGAACCGCGGGCACCTATGCCCGGGTGCTGGGAGTCTATGTGCGCGAACGCAAGACCTTGTCGCTGATGGACGCATTGCGCAAGATGACCATCATGCCGGCCCAGCGACTGGAGACGATCTCGCCCATCATGAGCCGCAAAGGTCGGCTGCAGGTCGGCGCGGACGCCGATATCACCATCTTCGACCCCAACACCATTATCGACAAGGCCAACTTTGAAGACGGACTGAAATTCTCCGAGGGCATCCAGCATGTTTTGGTTAATGGAGTCTTTGTGGTGAAAAGCGGAAAGACTATTGGAAATGTATTCCCCGGTCAGCCCATCTATGGGAAGCACAAGCAGTAATTTACAGGCCTCCCGTTCTGCTTGCAGGGGTAAACATTTTGTCCAATCTTCGCCACAAAATTTCGTCCATGCCCCAGCCTGACCTCGCCCACCTCAAGAAACTCTGCACACAAATACGGCGCGACATCGTTCGCCAGGTTTATAACTGCCAGTCGGGCCACCCCGGAGGATCGCTCGGTTGCACCGAATTTCTTGTGGCTCTGTACTTTCACCTCCTCAAGCGAAACCCCGGCTTTAACATGGATGGGAAGGGCGAGGATATCTTCTTCCTTTCCAACGGGCACATCTCCCCGGGATGGTATGCCACCCTGGCCCGGGCTGGATACTTCCCCCTTAAAGAACTGTCCACGTTCCGCCAGATCAATACAAGGCTACAGGGCCACCCGGCCACCCACGAACACCTGCCCGGCGTCCGCGTTGCTTCAGGATCACTCGGGCAAGGCCTTTCCGTGGCGGTGGGCGCGGCACTGGCCAAGAAACTCAACAAGGATCCCCACACGGTCTATGTCCTCATGGGCGACGGGGAACAACAAGAAGGCCAGGTGTGGGAAGCCGGCATGTTCGCCGCCCACCACAAGGTCGATAACCTGATCGCCACGATCGACTACAATGGCCAGCAGATTGACGGCCCGGTCGATCAGGTGATGTCACTCAAAGACCTCAAGGCCAAATGGGAGGCCTTTGGCTGGACCGTACTGGAAAGCAACGGCAATAACCTCGAAGAACTCATCGCTACTATGGAAAAGGCGAAGTCGCTGCTCGGACAAGGCAAGCCGGTCATGAACCTCATGCGCACGGTCATGGGCTTTGGGGTGGACTTCATGATGGGCTCGCACAAATGGCATGGCGTAGCTCCCAATGACGAGGAGTTCAAGAAGGCGATGGCGCAATTGGAGGAGACGTTGGGTGATTTCTAGCCACGGATTGCACAGATTGCACAGATTACACGGATTGAATACAGAAAAGAATTAACAGGCACATGGTCAAGTTTACGGCAACTGAAAAGAAGGATACCCGGAGCGGGTTTGGGGCGGGGCTCCATGAGTTGGGCAAGCAGAACCCAGACGTGGTGGCGCTTTGTGCGGACCTCCTTGGCTCGCTGAAGATGGACGCGTTCAAGAAAGACTTCCCGGATCGCTTTTTCCAGGTGGGCATAGCCGAAGCCAACATGATGGGCGTTGCCGCCGGGCTTACCGTGGGCGGGAAAATTCCGTTCACCGGCACGTTCGCCAACTTCTCCAC
>JAEUUE010000132.1 GCA_016787605.1 Cyclobacteriaceae bacterium | reverse complement strand
GCATCCATGGTTACCTTCTCCACTTTCCAAATGCCGGTATCGGCCATTTGCTTTACTTCCGCGTTGAGCGGGGTGTTGTCGTAATCAAACTGGCGGGCAAAGAGTGCAAACGTTTTATCATCCACCGGCTTCTCCTTGTTGTAATCCCGGAATGCCATAGCCACCGGAGGAGTGATCAACGCTAGCGTGGTGTCGCCCGGAAGTGCCTGGATGCAGCGGAATCCGTTGCCCGGTGAACGATCCAACGCAGGACCACCATACGCGTCATTAAAGGCAAAGGTCGGGTCGTTAAAGCCTCCCCCGAGCGAAAAGTAGTGGTTAGTCTGACCCACCATCTTGGACGAACACCATTCGCGCACATTTCCGGCGAGATCGTAAACACCGAAGCTGCACATACCTGTATTGACACCAACAGGCATAGTCCCGCTTCCGTTGAAATTGCTCTGGGGTATGATGAACAACGTGCGGTTTGTTTCCGCGAGCAAGCTCCAGTGAAAGACCGTGGGGAGTTGCTTGCCTGAAAATTCAGCGTAAGCAGCAGCCTCGTACCACGACACACCGGCAACGGGATGGTCCGCCTTTCCATCCGGATAGCTGCCCGCCTCCCACGTCGACGGCCCAGGTCTGCCGGTACGATCCACAAAACGCTTCATGGCCTCCGACCACGGAAGAGGCTTGCCATTTTCCAGCATAGGAACCTTCCAGAAATCCGGTTTGGAATAACCTCCGGCGTCTACAAAAGTCTTGAATGACGCATTGGTTACCTCATATTGATCAACCAGGAACTCCCCGACTGGTTTGCCTCCATTCTGCTCCAGCCCAATGATATACATCGAGGGCGTTCCACCCCGAATACGCACCATTCCTGTGGGAAGCTTACCGATGCTGTCCAGCTTGACTTTACTCGTTAAGCCCATCCGGCCACTGGTCACAAGCACGGTCTGGAAACCAGGTTTCTCAATTTTATAGCGAACCCCCAGGGGAACCCGCACCTGGACGAGGGGCGTAGTGCCCAGCGGCTTCCATGGATCCGATGGCCGTTCGTAATCCACCCAGAATACCTCCGCGCCGCTCGGCTCCGTGTCGATATCTATAGCGCGAGAGACCCTTGGCCATAGCCGGATAAGCGCCGAGTCATCGGGAATGTAACGGGCGGCTTCCTGGGTCAATTCAAAAGCCTTCGATGGAACAAAGCCAAACAACGCATTGTCGGCCATCAGCTGGATGGCGGGGAGAATTTCGTTTCGTGCCCTCCGCTTGTTAAGCCAATCAGGCACCACAAAATAAGCCAGGGCAACCAGCGCAAGCGCAACAACAACGAACAGAGGCACCCGGCTTCTATTCCTGCCGGCTGGTGGAGTCACTTTAGCCGGCTCCGGCTTGGGCGCTGGCGGTTCGACGGGTTTCTCCACCACAGCAGGCCTGGATGGAAGCGCGGTTCCGCGGTGGATCGCCTTCATCCCGCCAATGATGTCCTTGATGGCGTTGGCTACTTTATTAATTTGATCGCGATAGATCAGCTGGTTAGGGCTCTTGATCTGCTCATCGTCCTTCGCCCGCAACTGCCGGTTGACACCGGGAAGACGGTAAATAAAGTCAACCGGGCGCATCACCTCCCCGGTTTCAGACTCAAAAAGCGCTATGTCTTCCGGATCGAGATCGTGAATGCGTACAGGCAATATGCGGCTGGCAATATTGCTGTTGGCCACCTTGATATGAACGCCATACGTGTCGCTCTGGATCTGCCGGTGGAAAGCTACAAATTCATGCTGCCAGGCAAAGCTCTTTGGGTCGCAATACGTCTGGGAAATGATCGGAACAATGATCAGGCACTTCAGTTTGCCTTCCAGGCTACGGTTGACGTTGTGCGTTTCGAGCAGGCCATCGTGAGGGTTCTCGTCGAAGTAGATGGAGACATCATCCTTGAAGGTGGCTTCGAGCTCCTTCTTGAGGTTGGCGACGAACTCCGTTACCCAGCCGTCGTATTTGTTGTCTTTCTGGCGATAACTGATGAAAATATCGTATTCGAAACCGGGGAGCAGGGAGGGCATCTTCAAAGATATATATTTTGCCCTGCGTCACTGCGCCTCTGCGGTAGAAAATTCCGAAGACACTGAAGTTTGAAGGTGGGTGGCTACGAAGCCAAGTGCAGGAAGACTCATCTACCCGGCAGGATTTAACCGCAGAGGCGCGGAGGCGCAGAGGAAGGCTGAGCTTAAGTGGCCACTCTTCTTTTACGCATCGGGTAAACCTCCAGCATCCGCAGGCTGTTGCGGAGGATCTCGCCCATGGTGCCGGCGAGCAGGAACGAATCGTCCTGGTACAGGTCGGCGAGGGATTCACGAAGCTGCTTCACGTTTTCGGGGGTCGATAGCTCTTCCCGACGCAGGGCCTCGAGCAGGTTGGCCAGGTGTGCACCGGCCGCACGAACGCGGGTGAGCAGTCGGGTTCGCTCTTCACGCTGGTATTGCAACTCGAGCACGGTCGTCATGCTCTTGAGGCCGAGGTTGATGATCGGGTTATTCTCCTTAAAGAATTGGGGCATGTAGATCTTCACGTCCCCTTCATAGGCGAACTGGTCGAAGTCGATCGCCCGCAGCCGGAAATACAAATCGTCGAAATCAGGCACCACTTCCACCACGTAATTGTCGTTCCGCATGTCGCCCTGGAGCTGGACGAGGCTGCGCTCGTTGAACTTGACGAACTCTTTCGCGACACGCAGCGGGTTGTAGTCTCCCTGCTTCAGGTACTCTTTCACGAACGTATCGCCGGGGATCCCGGAGATGTGCTCTTCGATCATCGTATCGCCCTTCACCAGGTAGTTGATCTTGTTGGGCGACAGCAGGTGTTCGAGCTCCATGCCGTAGAGGCGGGAGGCATCCGCCCGCTTGATGTAGAAGTAGTCGAACAAGTCATTGAGCCGGTTCACGATCCGCACCCGGATGGGGTGGGTATTGGCATACAGGCAAAAATCGACGCGGTCGATATACAAGTGATCGATGATGCTCACCTCTCCCCCCACCTTCAGCTGGGCGTACACCTTGCGGAGACATTCATGGATGAACTGCCGGTCGGCCTCCCCGTAGATCAACGTCTCCCACAGGGTATCTCTCCCCTTCTTGTCAAAAAGAGCTACTGCGCTGTTGTGATGCAGCAAATCATGATAGGCGATCGGGACATCGGTCTCGCGGTGGGTTTGGCGGAGGTAGCCGCGCAGGGCTTCGCTGACGGGATAGACGGGCTTGCGATATCGGATCTCAGCCATGAAATGTGCTAAAGTGCTAAGGTGGTAAGGTGCTAAGGTGAGGTGGTTACGTTAGCACCTTAGCACTTTAACACCTTACCACAGCCTATACAAACTCTTTCTTCAGATCGGCAACCCACTTCTCTACCCGCTCTGCCGTCAGATTCGACTGGTTGTCTTCATCGATCGCGAGACCGAGGAACTTGCCGTCGACGACGCCCTTGGAGGCTTCGAAGTTGTATCCTTCCGTGGGCCATGCGCCGACAAACGTGGCTCCCTTGTCCTTGATGCGGTCGTGGATGAGGCCCAGCGCATCGAGGAACGTGTCCGGGTAGCCATCGGCATCGCCAAGACCCAGGTAAGTCACCTTCTTGCCGGAGTAGTCTACTTTTTCAATTTCGTCAATGAAGCTTTCCCAGTCTTCCTGGAGCTGACCGATCTCCCATGTCGGGCAGGCCAGTATGATGTAAGGAAAGGGCTGCATATCGTCCGCGGTAGCGGAGTTGACGTTGAAGAGTTCGGCATCGGCGCCAAATTTCTCCTGAATCTGGCCGACTACGCGCTCGGTATTGCCTTCTGTTGATCCGAAAAAGATTCCAATTTTTGCCATGGTTTAAAGGTTAAGATGTTGATGTGTTGAAGTGCTGAAGTGTTGAGGTGGTAATGTATTAATAATCTTCGTTATGCGGTAATTCTCCGCGTTTGGGGTGGTACTGCAGGAAGATTTCCGATTTCATGAGGATATCCACGTATTGCGCCCGCTTGTAGGCAAACGGGTCGGTGAGTTTTTCCTTGGAAAGTTTCCCACGGAACTCCTCCAGGTTCTTATACCCTTTCTTCTTCATCCAGGACCTCATCTCCTCGAGCATGATTTCGACGTGGTGAATGCCCTTCTTGTACACCGTGCTCACCACCTGGGTGGCGGCAGCACCGGCCAGGATCATTTTTACCACATCCTTGCCAGAGAAAATTCCGGTATTGGCAATCACGCCCGCCTTGATCTTGCCGTACAGCAAGCCGGCATACCTCAGCGCCAGCCGGTTGTCGGACTCGCTGCTGAAATTGTAGGGGAAATGATGGACTTGCAGGTCCACGTCAATATCCGGTTGAAACAGCCGGTTGAACAGGACGAAACCGTCCGCTCCCACCCGGTCCATCTGCGAAATCAGGTGCAGCGGGTTGGAATAGAACGGGCTCAGTTTCACAAACAAGGGAATTTGCCGGGCGCCGGCGCGCACCAGTTCAAGCGTCTTGAGCTGCTTCTCCTCGATGGCGTCGGCCTTGAGGCTGAAATCGACGTTGTTGTTGTAGAAATTCAACTCCAGCCCGTCAATGCCGGTATCCAGCATCTTGAGGGCGTATTCCAGCCACGACTCGTCGTTGACGCAGTTGAGGCTTCCGATCACAGGGATGGAGAGTTTGCTCTTCACTTCCCGAAGCTGACGCAGGTACTCGCTGGGACCGGCATGACGCGCCGAGGGAAAGAATGACTCGTGCTCGGCGTCCCAGTTGCTGTACGTTTCCTGCATCTGGTCAAGCTGATAAGACTCCAGCTGCAGCTGCTCCTCAAACAGCGACTTGTACACGACGGCGCCGATGCCGGCTTTCTCCAGTTTGAGGAGATTATCCATGTCAGTCACCATGTTGCTGGCGCCCATCACGATGGGGCTCTTCAGCGTCAGTCCTCCATAATCGGTAGTCAGGTCAATAGCCATAATCGCGGGGTTTATACTTCCGACAAATGTTTGATATCCTTGAACCGTTGCTCATTATCGCGCTGGGCAAGTTTCTCCAGTCGACGCGCCTCTTCAGGATTGGTGAGGTTCAGCGTCTTGTAACGGAGCTCCTCTTCCAGGTACGCATCAAAGCCGGTATCCACTTCGGTGCCGTCCCAGATAAACGGATTCTGACCCTGGGCACGGAGGTCGGGATTAAACCGGTACATGGGCCAGTAGCCGCACTTGGCTGCTTTTTCCGACTGCTTCTTGGCCAGCACCATGTTGTAGCCGTGGGCGATGCAAGGTGAATAAGCAATGATGATCGAAGGGCCCTTGTGCTTCTCGGCCTCCACGAACGCCAATGCTGTCTTCTCCCGGTCCATACCCATATTCACCGAAGCCACGTACGTGTTGCTGTACGAAGACATCATCAGCCCGAGATTTTTCTTGCTCAGCTTCTTGCCATCGGAGGCAAACTTGGCCACCGCTCCGCGCGGAGTGGCTTTCGAAGCCTGTCCGCCGGTGTTGGAATACACTTCGGTATCCATGACGAGCACGTTGACATTACGGTTCGAAGCCATGATATGATCCAGGCCTCCGAATCCGATGTCATATGCCCAGCCGTCACCGCCGAAGATCCATACGCTCTTGTCGACGAAGTAGTCTTCCAGTTCGAGAATCTTGCCGAGAATCGGGCTCTTATTCGTTTTCTTCTCTTCGGCCAGCAGCTTGCGAATTTGGTCGGCATTTTCCTTGGCTTCCTTGCCGGTTTCTTCAAACAGGCGCATTCCATTTTCCAGCGCCGCCTTCAGCGGGCCCTCGCCGAGCGTCGGCAGGAAGGCCTCCACGTTGGTTTTCAGTTGCCGGCGGTTGGCATCGATGGCCAGCCGCATGCCGAAACCAAACTCTGCGTTGTCTTCAAAGAGGGAGTTGGCCCAGGCCGGTCCCCTTCCGTTTTTGTCTTTCGTGTAAGGAACCAGCGGGAACGTGCCTCCGTAGATCGACGTACAGCCTGTCGCGTTGGCAATGACCATGCGATCGCCATAGAGCTGGGTGACCAGGTGAATGTACGGCACTTCGCCGCACCCGGAACAGCTCGGAGGGTACTCGATATACGGCTCGGCGATGTAGGGATTCTCGACGAAGGGAAGCTTCTCGATCCAGGTGGCCGGGTTTCCGGGCACGCCGCGATACTCCAGCCGTTTCGTCCCGGTAGGGATAGCCCCGTTGAGCGGCATAGCCGATACCGGGATCAAATCTCCCTTCAACCGGAGAACAGGATCCATAATGTGCTCCGCAAACCAACCGGAGTTCGGGGGTACCACCTGCGTGATTTCAGCAAACTTGTCCGACTCGGCAGGAATAGGCACCTCGATGACGGCGGCCGCGGAAGCATCAATAGCCTTCCAGTTCATTTCCACGATCTCCTGGCCTTTGCGTGCGAACTGTTTCTCTACGAATTTCTTGATCAGCTTGATCGCCTCTTCTTCGGGAAGAACACCGGACACTTTGAAGAAGGCTGTCTGCATGACGGAACTAATGCGCCCGCCGAGACCTACGCTCTTGGCAATCTTGGAGGCGTCGATGGCAAAAACTTTGACCTTCTTCTTCCGGATGGTCTCCTGCATGTCTTTGGTGAACAGCCGGAAGATATTTTCAGGTTTCTGACTGCTGTTGATCAGGAAGGTCCCGCCTTCCGTGATGCCTTCCAGGATATCATACTGGCCGATGTACTGCGGGCGGTGGAGCGCCACGAAATCTACCTTGTTAAGTAAATATTCGGAATGGATGGGCTTTTTGCCGAAGCGAAGGTGGGAAATGGTCCATCCGCCCGACTTGTTGGAGTCGTACTGGAAGTATCCCTGCACAAAGAGGTCTGTGCTGTCGCCGATGATCTTGATGGCATTCTTGTTGGCGCTGACCGTTCCATCGGAACCATAGCCCCAGAACTTGCAGCGCACGATTCCCTCCTGTTCGGTGTCGATTTCCTCCTTCACCGTAATGGACTTCTTCGTTACGTCATCGTTGATACCCACGGTAAACCCATGCCAGCCATCGTTGGCCAGGTGGTCGTAGACTGCCTTCACCATCGACGGGGTGAACTCTTTCGAACTTAGACCATAACGGCCGCCGATGATCCGGATGCCGGGACGCTCGGGCGCCAGGGCGGCGACGATATCCAGGTACAACGGCTCGCCGATCGATCCGGGCTCCTTGGTGCGGTCCAACACGGCAATCTTCTTGACCGATTTGGGAATTTCCTGGAGGAAATCAGTGACCGCAAAGGGGCGGTAGAGACGAACTTTCAACAAGCCCACCTTCTCCCCTTTCTTGAGGAGATAAGGAATGGTTTCTTCTATGGTTTCCACGCCAGATCCCATGGCGATCAGGATGCGGTCGGCATCGGGGGCGCCGACATATTCAAAGAGCTTGTAGGATCTCCCGGTCTTCTCTGCAAAGAGCTTCATGTACTTCTTAACCAACTCCGGGCAGGCGTCATAGTACTTGTTCACCGTTTCCCGTCCCTGGAAGTATACATCCGGGTTTTGGGCGCCCACCTTGCACACCGGTGACTCCGGTTTCAGGGCCATGGCGCGAAACTCCTCGACAAACTTCATGTCGAGCATCGACTTCAGGTCATCATAGCTGAGCGGGATTATTTTCTGGATGGAGTGCGAGGTCCGGAAGCCATCGAAGAAATGAAGGAAAGGGATTTTCGCCTCGAGGGTTGTCAAGTGGGAGATGGCAGCGAAATCCTGCGCTTCCTGCACGTTGGCTGATGAAAGCATGGCAAAACCTGTGCCCCGGGTAGCCATCACATCGGAGTGATCACCAAAGATGGAAAGAGCCTGGCAGGCCAGGGAACGGGCAGAAACGTGAAAGACCGTCGGGAGCATCTCGCCGGCGATCTTGAACATGTTGGGGACCATCAGCATCAGTCCCTGGGAAGCCGTGAAAGTCGTTGACAAGGCCCCCGCAGAAAGCGATCCGTGGATGGCGCCTGCCGCTCCCCCTTCCGACTGCATCTGAACCACATCGACCCGTTCGCCGAATATGTTCTTTCTTCCTTCGGTCGCCCAGCCGTCGGCCCGCTCACCCATATCCGATGACGGGGTGATGGGGTAAATGGCCGCAACTTCAGATAACCCGTAGGCAATATTGGCCACCGCGGTGTTGCCGTCGGTGTTGATGTATTCGGTCTTCATGGCAGAGGTTTAATGGGTGAAAATTGGCCTTTTGCAGTTCCTACAGGCCTGTTTAAGGTCACGGAAATGGCTGATTTACGTCATACCTCGACTTCCCTTCGATTTCACTCAGGGCAGGCGCTCGGTATGACTGTGCACTGTGCTGTCGAAGTCATTCTGAGCATCGCCGAGGTCAGCCTGAGCAACCTGTCCTGCTTGCCCGTCCGCAGCGTTTCGGGGAGGCTGGAACCTGCCGAAGGAAGCCGAAGGCTGGCGTCAGGAGTGCCCAGGCACCGTCGGGTTACGATTTGGACGACCGAACCAGCCGGTGAAAACGAAGATGATCGACGGAATCACAAAAGCCAGCAAGGGCCATGGAATCGTACGTGGATTGACCACCCCGAGGGCCACAAAGGCAAACAAGGCCAGGACCCCGCCGGCTATTTCCCAGCGCCAGGCCAGCAACAGGCCAAGAATCCCGACAACAGTGAACGACAATTGGACCATGGAGTCCACCGTCATCGGCTCATTAGGGTGATTGGGCGGAGGGCTGATTGCCTCTCCGACAACCATAAACAGAAACAGGAGGCTCATCAAAGCCCCTGGTATTCTCGCGATCCAGCGCAAGATGGTGATAGCGGTAGGATTCATTGGAATAGGTTTGAGCTCGACAAATCTTAACCCCGTGAAAGTCGAATTCCAATGACACCTGTCATTGCTGGTCGTTCTATAGACCTGCGGTGATGGGGTTCACGATGCGGGGCGGCTTTTTCATTTGAGCCAGGACCTCGTTGAAGGCCGGGTGTTCACTCTTGATCCGGTCGTAGATCGGGAGATTCAACCAGCCGTAGTCGCCGACCTGGGGAAATTCTTTGCTGATTGCCTTGAGTGCCAGGGTGGCCTCGGCATAATTGCCTGACAGAATAAGGAAAGAAAGGATGTCGCTCTCCACCGACCACTGTAAATACAGATCTTCCTCCAGGTTTCTGCCGGGCTGCTCCAGCAGGCTCCTGAATTCTTGTTCCCTTCCCAGGATAGCCAGCACATCCAATTGCCGGTTGAAATTGGAGTCATTGGATTCCAGGTACAGTTTCCCCAATTTTTTCACCCGGTCATCCCGCTTAAGCAAGTAATTTCCAATGGTTTGGTAATACAGGCGTTGGGGTGAATCGTAGAGGGTATCGGCCGTCTCCGATTCGATGAATGCCATGAATTCAGGCCAGTTTCTTTTCTCCAGCAGCCGGTCGGCCATATAGGCGCGCCGGTGCTTCTTTTTGAGTGACTCAGGGAGCTCATCCAGCGTTGCCGTCCACTGACGCAGGCGGTATAGGTTTCCGGAAAGTGACTCATTGAGGCTGTAAATCGTTGACGCTGCCTGCAAGGCTGTCTCATAATCGCCATTCAACTGGGCGAGAGCGACCAATTCCACCCAGAAGATCACCCCGGTAGGACTTTGCTTCAACGAGACGCTGAGTTGTTTATATGATTCCTCGAGTTTCAGCTGGCGCCGGTAGATCGCCGCCACCATGGATCGCACTCCGCCGTCCTGCGGGGCCTCCTCGATGACTTCAAGGAACAAGTCGAGCGCCTTTTGGTAGTGCGCGAGCGCCCAGTACTCATACGTGGCCATCACCGCCTTCTTCTTCCACGAATCCGGGAAGTTATCCTTCACATAGGTCATGTACGGCTCAATCATCTCCAGGGTCAGGTCAGATGTCGGGCCGCGGTTCCAATAATAGTAGCAGTACTCTTCGATGATGCCCCACCAGGGCTCGATGAAACCTGAATCCAGGGCAATGGCTTGCTGATATTCCGCCACGGATTTCATCCGATCTTCCGGGCGGTTTGACTTCAGCACCATTTCCACGCCCTTGATAAAGTGAGCATAGGCCTGAAGATTGGGCTCCTTCAGGATTATCTCCTCAGTTCCCTGGATATCAAACTTGTCTTTTACACGCGCGGCGATATTCCGCTGCACCTCGAAGATGTCGGTATACCTGGTCTGGTAAGGGATATTCCAGATCACCTTGCCTGATGCATCCATCAGCTCCACCGTCACCTGCATGTTATCGCCGGCCGTCTGGTACATCCCGGTCAGGATATGAGTGACGCCCAGCTCCTTTCCAATCTCCTTCGGCGACTTTTCCGACTGTTGGTACTGGATAGTAGCCTGCAACGAACTGATGAAATCAAATCGACGGGTCAGCCCAAGCTGGGTACTCACTTCTGAGGCAATGCCCACCCCATAATGACTCATTCCCGGGTCGCCGGTGTTGTTGCGAAAGGGAATGACGGCGATACTGGCCTGGGACGCATCGAGGGTTGGACTATTCAACTTGAACAGGTAATACGCGCCGATGGTCAGGATCAGCACCGCCGCGACGATCAGGTTTACTTTAAGCCATGGCGAAGACGACCTCGCACGTTCCGATGATTCGTCCGGCGAGGCGGTCGATGCGGAGGAAGTACGACGATCGCGCACCACGGCCGATCCAATTTCCTTTAGGGCATTGGCAACTTTGTTGATCTGATCACGATAGACGGTCCGGTTCTTATTATTCTCCGGGTGATCTTCCTGCGGACGCAGCGGGCGGTTGACACCCGGGGCGCTATAGACAAACGGGATGGCGCGAAGGGGACCACCCAGGGCCGACTCGATCGTGCGGCGGTCTTCGGTGTCCAACTCATGAATCTGAATGGGAAGTACGCGACTGACCACGTTGCCATTGGGCAGGACAACCTGGGGACCGAGCGGGTCATCCTTAGCCATTTCCATGAACCTCAGAAACTCATGCTGCCAGGCGTAACTCTCCGGGTCGCAATACGTCTGCGACACGATCGGCATAAACACGATGCACCGGAGTTTGGTGTCCAGCGAAGCATTGACCTGATGCGTCTCCAGCAGGCCGTCATGCGGGTTTTCATCAAAATAGATGGAGACCGGATTCTTGAGCGTCGCGTCCAGCTCAGCCTTCAGAGCAGCCACAAAGGAAGTCACCCAGCCGTCAACTTTGTTGTCCTTTTGACGGTAGCTGATAAAGATGTCGTAGGAATAATCGGCCAGGATGGATGGCATACCATCAAATATACAATATTAGGACCCCAAGCCCTCGCCGGGCTTTGCCCGCGAACGTACGTGAAGGACGGCCCCCGCGGCTACGAGAACTACCCCAATTCCAGCAACGACAGCGATGGCCGGATAATCCCCGTTTCGCTTGAGGATGATGCCCAGGAAGGCCCAGCATACGGCCAGCGCAAGAAAGGCATTGTTCACCTTCCGGATAATCCACATCACCACCCCCGCGCCAATGAGAATCAAGACGACAGCCCACACCCACTCCGGCAACGGCGCACCATGCCATGAATAGTCCACCAACAGTGTGGTCACGTTGGCTATGGTGGCGATGCATATCCAGCCGAAATAAACGCCAAATGTCAGGCGTGCCAACAGGTCATCCGATCCGGACAGCGATTGGTTGATGCGTGCCAGCGAAACCAGCAGGCCAAGCATGATGAGTAGTGATAATTCGAGATACTCGTAGTGCCAGGCGAGTATCCACGTGGCGTTGAAGGTGAAGTTGAGGATCAACCACCAGCCGACGGACGCTTCCGTCTTTTCCCGGCTGCGGAAAAGCAGCGACACCACCAGGGCAACCAACAGGAGGTAGATTATTCCCCAGATCGAAAAGGTCAGCCCGGCCGGCACAAAAAGGTTCGGATATTGATCGGACAGTTCGCCGGTATTCTTGCCGTTGATCGGCAAGGCATTGGCCAGGTAGTTCATGGTGAGGACGCCGGCGAAGAAAACGAGATTGAGGTACCTGCGCATGGGTGCATCGGGTTTATCCCAATTTACATCAAATCAAGATTGCTCTCAAGCAGGAATATCGCTTCAGGGCCTTGCCTTCGCATTGCAAATTGTTCATTAAATTGACCCATGCACCGCCGAACCTTCCTCAAGAAATCTGCCGTTGCCGCAACGGCCCTGGCTATGCCGCTGCACGCGATAGCCCAGCCAGCACGCCCGGCCCTCGTATTCGATGCCATGGGCGAAATCCGCACCCTCTACACCCCGGAATTGATCCGCGAAATTCTTGCCAGCGGAACACGCGCGATCACCATCACCCTCAGCGACCCCAAAGTGATCGGGCATGCCGGCTATGAACTCACCCTCGAGGAGATCAGGACCTATGAGGCCTACTTCGGGCAACACCCTGATCTCTTTATCAAAGCTACCCGCCTGGCCGACATTGACCGCGCCCGCCGGGAGAACAAACTGGCCGTCTTCTATCTGATTCAGAATGCCTCTCCCATCGACCAGGACTGGACCAGGATGGACCACCTGTACGATCAGGGCCTTCGCAGCATTCAGCTCACCTACAATCATCGTAACCTGGTCGGCGACGGTTGCAAAGAACGGACCGATGCCGGGCTATCGATTTTTGGTCTTGAACTCATCGACCGCATGAATGCCCGGAACATGCTCATCGACCTCAGTCATGCCGGCATGACCACCATGAAAGAAGCCATCACCGCCTCCAAAAAACCGGTGATCATCTCCCATACCTGCTGCAAGGCACTCTACGACAACGTACGCAACACCACCGACGAAAATCTAAAGCTCCTCGCCGACCGGGGCGGCGTGGTGGGTATCTGCCAGATTCGGGTGTTCATGACGACCGAGAAAAAGAATAATCTCGAGGTCTACTTCCAGCATATTGATCACGCCGTCAAGGTGGCGGGCACGGAGCATGTCGCCATTGGCAGTGACCGGGACCACCGCGTGATCCCCGACACGGAAGAGGAGATCAAGCAATTGCTTAAAGAAGAGGGGGCAAACTTCATCCCGGATGAATGGCCGCTCTACCTGGAAAAACTCAACGGGCCCAGGCGAATGGAAGTGATCTGGGATGGATTACTGAAGCGTGGGTACAAACCGTCCGACGCCGAGAAGATAATGGGAACCAACCTTTACCGGATCTACCGGGAAACTATCGGCTAGTAGTGGAACCGCTGGTCCCTAGCCCCTGACTATTCCCACCAAGACTGGAGTTTCCGGGCGCGGGCACGCGCTGCGTTTCGCTGGGCCGCAATCAGGAAATAGATCGTCAGGGCGAAGAAGGAAATCAAAATCAAGGTACCCATAGCTGTAGAAAGTTAGGTCAACACACTATTCAAACGTTCTCCAATCGGAAAAAGTACATTCGAAGGTCGCAAAATCCCCGGGGAAAATAAATGACGCGGATCACGGGATTTGCCCGTACGCACTTCCGAACCCCTTTTTGAATAACCAGGAGGCCGGCCTTTGTGACATTTTGTTACATCCAGGTCGCAACCCCCCCATCCAAAAGCCGTATTTATTCACTGCAATCAACGATTATGAATCGAATACTGACGTTTGTGTGGATCGCCTTAGTCACGCTTTCCTGCGGCAAAGACGACCTGGTCACCCCCCAACCGAAGCCTACCCTGCTGCCGCACCGGCTCGTCCAAGGAAGCATGGTGCTGGAGATCGCCTACAGTCCGGAGGGCAAGATATCGCAGCTCACCACCACGAGTGGCTATCCGGGCGGAACCCTGGTGCATGACCAATTCTTCCTGTACGACGATGCCGGTATCCTGGCTGAAGTCACCACAAGTTCAGGCTGGCGGTTTGTCTATACCTATTCGGGCGGGCGGATCGTGGAAACCCTGGAATACCTCGACGGAAATCTTTCCCAGAAACATCAGTTCGCCTACGACAACAAGGGTCGGGTAAGCCAGAGCGTCACGTACCAGGATATCCAGGAAGAAGGCGGATGGATTCCGGTTCAGAAATCGACCTACACGTACGACAACGCGGGCAACCTGCTTGAGAATCGCTTGTTCTATTACGGCACGGGCGGGGCACCCGAGTACCTTCTCACCGTCAATACCTTCAGTGAGTATGATCAAAAGATCAATACGGAAGCGGCGTTTGAAATCACCGTGATCAACCCCCAGCTCAGGGCGTTTGTCAACAATCCCCGCAAGCTGGAGATACGCAACGGCAACGGGCACTTGTCCGCTACCGAAACGTATGCCTACACGTACAATGCGGAAGGGTACGCCGAGAGCAAAACCACCACATCGCTGTTTAACGGCGACACGGAAGTGTATACGACATCCTACTTCTTTCTCGAGCCTGACGAGTTTTAGCCGCGGGGACTACTCCACTCGGGGAGTTGCACAAAATCTGTCATCCTCTATTTTTGCGCCAGCAACCCATAGAGCATGGAAAACATTCTCCAGGACAGCTATTTAGGCAATACGCTCCAGCAATACCTGACGGCCCTGGCTATTGTCGTCATCGGTCTTATCGCCCTGCGAATCTTCCGTACGATCATCCTCAACCGGCTGAGAAAATGGGCAGCTCGCACAGAAACGGAACTCGACGACCTGGCCGTCAACGGGATTGAGAAGTTTGTACTTCCCATCCTCAACCTGGCCCTGGTCTATTTCTCGATCACCACCCTTACCCTTTCCGACAAGGCATCCAAAATACTGGGCGCGGTAGTGGCTGCCGTGCTGACTTTCTTTGCCATCCGAGTAGTGACCTCCACGCTCGGCATCCTGCTCAAGTCCTATGTCACCAAGCAGGAAAACGGGGAGGTCAAACTCAAACAGCTTCGGGGTATTACGGCCGTCATCAACATTCTCGTCTGGGTGCTCGGCCTTGTTATCCTGTTCGACAACCTGGGCTACAATGTCACAGCCATCATCACCGGGTTGGGTATCGGCGGTATCGCCGTAGCGCTTGCGGCCCAAAACATCCTGGGCGACCTGTTCAATTACTTCGTCATCTTCTTCGACCGGCCTTTTGAGATCGGCGATTTCATCGTGGTAGACGACAAGAAAGGCACCGTCGAGTACATCGGCCTGAAATCGACGCGCCTAAAGAGCCTGACCGGCGAGCAGCTGGTGCTCTCGAACAGCAACCTGACCAGTTCGAGGGTTCACAACTTCAAGCGGATGGACGAGCGCCGTATCGTCTTCACGCTGGGCATCGTCTATGAAACGCCGCTGGAAAAAGTGAAGGAAGTGGCCCCTATCCTTCGGAGCATCATCGAAGAGCAGCCGAAGACCCGGTTTGATAGGGCCCACTTTGCCGCCTTCGGAAGTTATAGCCTGAACTTCGAGGTGGTGTATTTTGTCAATAGCGCGGCGTACAACGAGTACATGGACATCCAGCAGGCGGTGAACTTCCGGATACTGGAAGAATTCGAGAAGCGGGGTATTGCATTCGCCTACCCGACACAAACCATCTTCTCCTTGCCAGCCCCCACGGCCTGATTTACGACAGCATCGCCACGGCAAGGTTCAGCCGGTCCAGCTCGGAGAGCACCTCCGGCTGCAGAATGCGCTCGTCAAAAGGGCGCCAGGTCCTGCTGCGGACATCAAACCAGGAGGCGACCTCCTTTCCCAGGAAAAGCTTGTAGTTCATTTTCCCCCTGCCCGCCACCACATAGCCCGGGTAATAGAATTCCACTCCCTTTTCGCGGAGGATATCGAGCGACAGGAGAATGAGATATTTGCCCAGGCTATATCGGCTGAACTCCGGGTCATAAAAGTGCAGTATCGAAGCGCCCGCCCGGTGCCCGACATCCAGGTAGCCAGCCGCAATGAGCCGGTCGCCCAAGAACACCGATATCGATTTGGTGTCGAAGAGATTCGACTGCCCTTCCTCCTCGCCGAAAAGAGCATGGTTTACTGAATCGGCGCCTTCAAAATCAATGGATGCGCGGTACACTGAATAGAGCTTCTCGTGCAGTGGCCGGATACCTTTAAAATCTTCAATGGCTACGCGGAACCCGGCATTCTTCCGGCGCAATCTTCGGTGAGTGGCCCGATCCGGTATTTCCGCTATCGGAAAACGAAGCCAATGCACCCGGTATACCTCCTCGCCTGAAAAGAGATGGGTGGTCGTAAACACCTCCTGGTGCATGCGAAACCAGCCCGACGCCAGGTAGCGGTCCAGGTCGGCCCCGGACAAAAAAGCAGGTCGCTCACTGTGATGAAAGGCGATCAACGGGTGGTGATTTCCGGGCATGAAGTTAATGCGTTTGCGCGAAAGCCCTAAAATCAACCGCCATGATATTCCCCAATCTTCGGTAGTCCCACCCCCCGAAGCGCGTACCTCTTCCCCTGGCGGTTACCTCCGGGTCTGCGGCGCAATAAACCTCTGTTGGTGACGTTCTCTCCAGTGACCATGGAACGCAACCTCCCTGTGCCCTCGTCCGTTCACAAGACAAGTCGATTGAATATGGTAATGATGAGACCAAAGTCGAGACGCATGCAGCGGCTGACTTATTTTCTTTCAGAAACGACAGGCCTGGTCAACCAGATGGCTGATCAGTTTTTTTCGGTGAACTGCTGTCACTGTGCAGAAGAGATCTCTGTTCTCGCCTCCACGTGCAAACATTGCGGAAGACCCCAGCGGCAATCAATCCCAGATCCTTCTTCTTCGTCAACCACCCGGTTTCCCGGTTAGTCGTGCATGGTGAGGGCTTAATTTGCCCACAGATCAACTTGGAAAATCACCCTTATTCTTTCTTCTTCCTGGCTGGATTCACCAACCGGTACGTGAATGCGGCGCCAAACGCGGCAAACCCGTCCCATCCGATTTCCGGCCGGAATGCCCACCGCTGAAAATCACTACTGAATCCGGCGCCCAGGCTAATGCCCGGCATCAAATAGGGAGTGCTCCCAAAAAAGATGTGCATCTTCGGAATGACCGTAAACTCGAACGTCTTCTTTGCGTTCTGAAAGGTGAAATAAAACCGCGGGTCGAAAGAAAAAGAACCGGTGAAGTAATACGCGATCGGCAACCCAAATGCGCGCCCCGGTTTCTTCAGACCGATCTTACTCTCGATTTCAACGTAATCCATATCCAGCACGACGGGATTGACATCAGGAAACAGATCGCGGAAGGGACCAATGACATCAGGGGTCCTCAGGTGCTCATACCGCACCTTTACGGTATACCGTTCATCCACCCCGTAGCCCAGCTTAAGACCATAGTTCAGGTTGGTGAAGCCGTTGCTGTTGTTCAGGTGATTAGAATAGGGATAGAAGTAGGCCGCAGCGTTGGCCTGGACGTCGACCGCGCCCTTTTCCAGCAGGGTGGCGCTCTCGTAAGTGAGATTGACCGGCGCTACACACCCCGTAATTCCGCATAGGAAAAGCCACACAGGAATTCTCCTGCACATAAAGACGGCCGCATACCTTCGCGTCGACCGTTAAGCAAAGTTTACCAAACGGGCAGCAGAGTTCCTAGGAGCTATGACGGCTCCCGTCATTCCTCTTCGCCGAAGCCAAAGTTGCCGGGCAGGGAAAGGATGGGTCCGAAAAACAGGGCGTTGAAGAACAGCTTGTTAGTGCCGTACCAGGTTCCCCGGAAATTGGGGTTATCTGAAAACAGGATCACCCTCCCCTGGCCTTCCGTGCTCAGGAGAATGGCCGCCGAATTCGCGACCTTCTTCAACTCAGCCTTGTGGATGTACCCGCCAATCAGCGGACTCGGGCCATACTGGGCGACGGTGCTGTAGCGCGACTTGCTCGGCTGAAGGTAGGTCCGGCCATTGCGATAGATGGATACTTTGCGGTCGGTAAACCCAAAGCCAAGCGGGTTGGTCACGTCCAGGTCGACCTGGAAAATGGAACCTCCGATCTGTCTGGCACCTTCCGTATCGGCCGCC
The DNA here is from genome assembly GCA_016787605.1 of Cyclobacteriaceae bacterium. Classification (GTDB taxonomy): domain Bacteria; phylum Bacteroidota; class Bacteroidia; order Cytophagales; family Cyclobacteriaceae; genus ELB16-189. The sequence goes on along the minus strand of JAEUUE010000132.1, from coordinate 4,788 downwards.
CATTCAAAGTCCACCCGCTTGGGATTCTTGATGGTATCGATCGGCACCAATTTCTCCTTGACGATTCCCTGGCGTATCGCCCACTCCGAAGCCGTCTTCAGCGTGATCAGCGTTCCACCGCCCTGAACCCACGATTTGATTCTGTCCACGGTGGGCTTGTCGGTCGGGTAGTTGCCGCCCACCATGACGAGCACGTTGTAGTTGTTCAGGTTCACCCGGCCGAAATTGGACATATCCACCTTGGTGATCGGCATCCCTAGTCGTTGATCAAGCACATGCCACACTTCGCCCGCCTCTCCCGCCGTCAGGCCATTCCCGATCGGCATGAGAACTTTAGGAGTAGGTATTGTCCGTACGGATCCTGAACCCAGGTCGATGCCTTTGGATGTCAGGCCTCCGTCAACAGCAAAGAAATCCAGACCGGTATTCGTGCTCACTTTCTTCACGGCTTCATAGACTTTGTCGCTGTCCAGTTTCTGCTGCTGGACAGGAATCACGAGCGCGCCGCGCTGGAAGGGACGTTCTGCCCCACCCGCCGACATGCTGAACGGTTTAAAGCTGGACCGTACAATGACCCCGCTTTGCTGGAGCTGGTAAATGGCCTTGTGCGCCTGGTAATCGGTCATGTCCGCCAGGTAAGCATATTCACTTCGACTGACGGCGACAGGAACCTTGACAGGCGTTGCATTGATCCGGTTTCCTTTAGTAAACGCCGCACGCAGTTCCGCATGCGGCATGTTAAAGGCATGCACCAGCGACCAGGTCGAGGCATCGTAAAAGGTGCTGTCGCGGTAGGTGATGTCCTTCTCAAACGCCGATCGTACCATGATGTAGTTGGTTTGTTCGGTCGGCACCACGTAGGTCTTCGACTTTTCAAAAGTCTTGCCGTTGGCCGTCACCGACTGTCCCAATTCATACACCTCAACCTGGTGCATGAGCAGAAGGTTGATGAAGGCGTTGGTGCGGCTGGCGTCCATCGGATCGCCGAAGACATAGCCCTTGATGGGGCTGGCTTTCGCCTGGGCCATCGCCGAGCTGAAGAAATTCTGGCGCAGTTTGCGGAGCATCTCCTTCTCCCCGGCCGCGCCTCGCAGTGTCGCCAACGAAGCGGTGAACTGGTTGCGGATGGTGAAGCCAAACGTGATGGGAATCGTCGAAGTCTCCTGTACATGTCCTCTTGAACTGGCCTGTTCAAAGAGGAATCCTATGCCGCCGTAGAAATTCACATAGCTGGACCCGTAGCCCGGGTAGAGCTTGTCATAAGCCTCCTCGGTGAAGTACATCGACCCGATGGAGTTCATGCCTTTGGAGAAATACTCGGCAAACTTCGGATGTACCACATCGTAGATGTAGGGAGGCACGATGGGGTTGTTGCTGGTATACTTGCCCGGGTCAAAATAAAACGTCGAGGTCGTCCCCATTTCGTGATGATCGGTCATGAGGTACGGTCTCCACTGATGAAAGAACTTGATGCGGTTTTGACTCTCCGGGTGAACACCGAGGAACCAGTCGCGGTTGAGGTCGAACCAATAGTGATTGGTGCGGCCGCCCGGCCAGGCTTCAGTATGCTCGCGGTCGAGCGGGTCGGAAACCGGTGGGGTGCCTTTGTGCATGTTGGCCCAGTGGGTATGGCGGTCGCGACCGTCGGGGTTGTAGACCGGGTCGAGCAAGATCACCAGGTCGTTCATCCACTTGAGCGTCTCCTCCTCTTCACTGGCGGCGAGATAGTAGGCGGTGAGCATGGCAGCTTCAGAGCTGGAAGGTTCGTTGCCATGCACATTATAGCCCAACTGGATGACCAGCGGGATGTCGGTGGCGTTTTCGAGATTCTTCTTCCGGATCTCCTCAAGCCGGGCGTGATTGGCCGGTGATGTTATTTTGGCAACGATCTGCACCCGGTGGCCGATGGTCTGGCCGATTTCTTCGAGGACAAACCGGTCGGATAACTGGTCCAGCAACTTGAAGTACTCTACAATCTTGTCGTGGCGGGTATGGTGCGATCCGATGGGGTAGCCGAGGAACGCTTCCGGGGTTGGGATGTTCTTATTCAGCGCTGTCGCTTTGGGATAGAAATAAGAAGCCTGGGCGGAAGCCAGAAACGGGCAGGCCACCAGGAGAAGCAGGAATAGTTTTTTCATGGCAGGGTCAAGATAGTCGCAAAGTACGCCGCCCTGTGGCAATGGGAAATGCCGGTGGTGTAATTAGTGCATTCCCACGGGGCAGTAATAATCCCGATGTCACCAACGCTGCGGAAGGCCATCGGGGCATGACCCCCGTCATGGCGAAACCCGGAAATTGGAGCTAACATCGCCTCGTCAATAAAGGAATACTATGGACACCATACTCTCCAATCTCATCCCGATCATCGTAGTGACGGTGATTGCCATCCTTCTAATCCGCCGGTCCCGCAAAAACAAGGATGCGGCCGCCATTCAAGGCGTACAGGAAAAGACGGAAAGCGAGGCCAAAGCCCTCGGCATACAGGTTAACCAGCAGGCCAACGCCGGCCTACGCGGAGACGAAGTGCTGGGTACGAATGAATTCCAGGGAAATACCGGCGGCATCGAATGGAAACTGCAGTCCAGCCTGAGCATCGGCCAGAAAGGAAGAAAGATCGGCAAATCCACGTGGCGTACCGCCGCTGTGAATTGGCCGGAGCGAAAATTCCTGCTTCTCATCTCAACCCCTGCCGACATGAAGAGTGGCAAGATTGAGCGGGGAGGCTTTATGAACACCCTGATCAACAAGGCCGCCGATGTGCTGCTCGACGTTTATGTGGGGGTCTATTTCGGCTCCGAATACAAACCGCTGGTCAACATCGGCGATGACGGCGTGAAGATCGAGCGGGAGGCCCTGAAAGACTTCACAATCCTCACCAACCATCCTGACCTGGCCGAGCGCTTCCTGGATGAGGCCACGGTCAAGGTCATCTCCGGCTGGAAGCAAAGCAGCCAGGGTTTCGCCCGCGAGCAGCAGGTCGACCAGTTCGGACTTCTCTTTGCACCCGACGGTGTCATCCTCACCTGCCAGGCCCAGATGCAACGGGCCGAAGAGGTGAAGATGCTGTCTGACTTTGGGGCGGCACTCGCCGTCAAAATGAAAGGCGTCATCGGCAGTCTCCAACCTGCCTGACGAGCCTCCTTCTTTGGTGCCCGGTCCGCGGCCAAGGCGGATTTGCGATAACTGCAACAATGTAAATTCCTGATTGCGGGGATTACCACGGTTGCCGTACCTGCTTGCCCTAGATTGAATCAAAAATGAAGCTCATGCGACTTCGAAATCTCATTCTTGTAAGCATTGCCCTGTTTGTTGGACTTTGCCAGGAGGCCTGCGAACCGCCGGCCACTAGCTTCGATGCCATAGAAGATGCCGTCTATTATACCAAATCTAACCTGACTGCCGCGCCGGCGCCCGACTCGTCGATCCGGGTGATGACGTGGAACATTCGCTTCGGCATTGGCCGCGGGCCCTGGTTTGGCGACGCCTGCGGCTACAAGGTGATCTACGACGATACCGAAATCCTATCCCAGCTGGTGGCGCTGGCTCAACGCATCGAGGCGGCGAAACCCGATGTGTTGCTGCTCCAGGAAGTCGACATCCAGTCGAAACGGTCGGGATACATTGACCAATTGAGATGGCTGCTTGACAATACGTATTTCAACTATGCGGTGTACGGCTCTCAATGGAAATCGCAGTTTATCCCCAGCGACGGTCTCGGCCGGATGCACGAAGCCAACGCGATCCTCAGCCGGTGGCCGATTTCCCAGGCCCAGCGCATCCAGCTGACGCTCCGCGGCGACCAGGATGCCCTGGAGCAGTACTATTACGAACGGTGCTGCATTGTGAAGGCGGTGATCAATGTTCCCGGGTTCAACCCCTTTTACATGCTCAACATCCATGCCTCTGCGTTTGCCACCGACGACTCCAAGCACCAGCACCTGATCACGCTGAAAGAAGAAATGGACAAACTCGATGCGCAGGGGTTCCGCTTTGTGGCCGGCGGGGATTTCAACACCCTCCCTCCTTCCAGCGACTCCACCGACTACTGCATCGAAGATCTGTGTCCGGGCGAGTCATTCCACCAGCCCGGAGACAATCCATTTCATAAAGAAGGAAGCAACTATACCCCGGAAGCGCAGTGGCTCGTGCCGTTCTACCAGGACTACAAGAGTGTAATCAGCCTTACCGACTACCAGGCCAACCCGGCGGCCAGCTTCACTCACACCACGCGGCCCGACCAGGTGTGGGATCGCACCATCGACTACCTCTTCACCAATCACCGGTGGGGTGCCGGCGGTTCCGTGACCCACCAGAGTTTCATGAACGATTCCGACCACGCGGCCGTCAGCGGTGAATTTATCCTCAAGCAGCCATGAAGACGACCCAACCCAAGGCCACCATGTTGGCTGCTTTCCTCCTGGCTGCTCTCGCGCAAACAGGCGCCATTACCTCGTATGGACAGGAAGAGACCCCTCCCGTGCTGAGGGTATGGAGTTACAACACCGCCCACGTCATGGAGAAGAAGAAATGGGAAAGCGGCATCGCGCAACCCTTCCGGTACGGATGGAAAGACCGTATCGAAGTCCGGTCCAATCTCCTCGAAATGCCCGTCTTTCCGAACCTCGGCATCAAAGTCGCTCATGCGGAGCGATGGGGATTTTCGTTTGCCAGCGAGCACCTGCTGAGTTACCCAACCGTCTTCCTCAACACGGTGAGCACCAAAGGCACCGGGGGGTTGATCTCTCCGCAGTACGCCCCCTACCCGGCGATCTTCTCCATCATGAACAC
>JAEUUE010000098.1 GCA_016787605.1 Cyclobacteriaceae bacterium | reverse complement strand
AATCATGGATTCGGAATTATCTTGTGGTGTAATACGCGGCCGAATGCGAGCGACTTTTCTGACGATAGTCATCCTGAGTGCAACTTTGGGTTTGAGAGCCCAGGACGGGCCCCGCGCGCATAACCACTATGGTGATTTTATGCTCGGAATCGGCAGCGGGCAGACCAACCTGTGTACGTCCTACCAGATTTCATGGAAGTTCGGCCAGAACCAGCGCCTTCGCCTGGGAGCGGGGATGCGTTTCAACGCCTTCTTCGCCAGCGACAAGTATTTCGTGACTGCCCCGGCGAAGCTTGTAAAGGGCGAAGCGGGCCTGGGTGCCCTCTTCAAGAAACCCATTGAAGAAAACATGGACTCGGTACAATTTTCAAGCGCCCAGGTCTACTCACTCAACTTTCTCCTTCACGCCGGCTATACGATTTCTGACAAATTCTTCGCCGGATTTAACATTGATGTGGTTGGTGTGAGCTTTGGGAAGACGCAGACCGGCACTTACCTAAACGGAAATGCCCCCGGCGGCCCCACCTCGGCAACGGTCACTGGTGCACCGACAGGCTTGAATCTCCTTCTCGTTGGCGAGAACGATATCGGCAGTCTCAACTCCGAGTTCTTTGTCACCTACACGCTTAACAGCAACTGGTCGCTGAAGGCAGGGATTCAGCACGTCTTCATGGAATACACCACCACCACCCAAGTGCAGCAATTGCCGGAGCCCAATGACCGCTTCAGGATAACACCCACCGTATTCTGTGCCGGCGTCGTGTACCGGATTTACTAGGTTCAGTCCTACCTGGTACCCAACTACGGAATCACCTCAAGAAGAAAGATCTGCGTCTTCTGGAACGACTGGAAGTTGTTGTCGGTGACCAGCAACAAGGTCCGGTGACCGTTGGGTAACGTCGGTCCCCATGTAATGCCTTCCACGTTGTCGACGTGAACGCCCAGGGAGTCCATATTGAGCAGCAGTTGTTTGGTCATCGGCTTCACCTGGGGATCACCTTTGAGGGAGGCGAGTTTACTAACCTCAGTGCCTGTGGCTGGCTCTGCCAGAAAGATCTTGACCGTGCAGGGCAGTCGTCCGGTGGAAAAGGAGCGCTCGAGCACCAGCAGTTTGTTGTTGCCGGCATCGAGAATGTCCGTGATTCCATTTACGCGAAACGCCGATGTCAGCAACGGGGCGTAGGCCACCGGTTCCAGGTCGTAGGCGTATTGGGCTTTCAGGTCGCGGGTGGCTACATCGTAGCGAAAGAACCGGCAAAGTGAAGGACTATCCTCCACATCGGCGCGGGGCCCGTCCTGGTACAGCGGTTCTTCCAGCGCCACCCACAACGTGCGAAACTGCTCGGCAAAGGTCAGCGCTTCGAAGGATCCGTTCTGCCTGGCTCCATAGTCCCGGAGGCGCATGGCGGCTCCATCCGCGATGAGGTATCTGCCTGCAAATTTGCCCCCACGTGAGATCAGGATTTCCGGGTCGGCCAGTGCCGTGTCTTTGGCGTTTACGATGCGTTCGCCTTCGCTGAGCCAGACCACTTCCTGCTTCATAGGGTTATAACGAATGCCCTCCGGGTCGATGGTCCGGTTTCGCGACTCACGGGCGGAAGGGTAAGTCTGCCCGTTCTCCGCCAGGAAGTCAACTTTTTCAAGGAAGATCACGGTGTCGATCTTTTCTCCCTCGATCCGAATTGAAGCTTTGTAGTAACGGGCCGGTTGCAGCGACGAACGATCGTCGCAGATCAGGTAGTAGCTGTCGGATCCAGCGTCGTAGTCGATGCCCGATAGCCCACCCACCTGGGTGTCCTGGAAGCGGGTATGATTGGGGATCACATACACATCGCGGAAGACCAACTGGCCGATCGACGGCTGGGCAAGAACTGCCGGGCCAACCATCACCAGGAACAGAAGGATCAGTACTTTTTGAAAAGCAGAAGAAACGGTCATGCGAGGAATCATGCAGGCAAGAAGTATTCCATAAATTACGACCTTTGAAAGCAATCGTCTAAGTCCCGGTAGCACACTTTTTTAGATATGCCACAATCCCTCATCCGCCTCTCCGGCCAGGTCGTTGACATCATCGGGCGACGGGTATTTCCCGCAGAAGTTATCGTGGATAGGGGGTTCATCCGATCGATAAATCCCACGGCGAATGCGGAGTCCCAGTTTATCCTGCCAGGATTTGTCGATGCGCACGTCCATGTGGAAAGCTCCATGCTGGTTCCCAGCGAGTTTGCCCGGCTTGCTGTGGCGCACGGGACCGTGGCTACCGTATCCGACCCTCATGAAATTGCCAACGTGCTGGGTGTGGCCGGAGTGGACTACATGATCCGTAACGGCGGGGCGGTTCCTTTTAAATTCTATTTCGGAGCTCCCAGTTGTGTGCCCGCGACCTCTTTTGAGACGGCAGGGGCCGAGTTGAATGCCGCTGCCGTTGACGAGCTGTTACAGCGTAAAGAAGTCCTTTACCTGGCGGAAATGATGAACTGGCCCGGTGTCGTAAACCGGGATCCGGAAGTGATGCAAAAGATCGACAGTGCCAGGCGATGGGGAAAGCCGGTGGACGGGCATGCACCCGGATTGACCCGGGAGCAGGCGGAGCGCTATATCGACGCCGGGATCCTGACGGACCACGAGTGCGTCGCGCTGGACGAGGCCAGGCATAAGATTTCCAGGGGCATGAGCATCCTGATCCGGGAGGGAAGCGCGGCGAGAAACTTTGACGCGCTGATTGATTTGCTCCCCGAGCATGAAGACCGGGTCATGTTCTGCAGCGACGACAAGCATCCCGACAGCCTGGTCGATGGCCACATCAATGAACTCGTACGGAGGGCCGTGGCCCGGGGCAAAGACGTGTACTCCGTGTTGAAGGCGGCCTGCATCAACCCGGTGCGGCACTTCGGGTTGGAGGTAGGTCAGCTGCGCGTCGGAGACCCTGCTGACTTCATTGTAGTAAATGACCTGGCTTCGTTCCAGGTCAGGCAAACCTATGTGAAAGGTATACTGGTTGCCGAGCAGGGGCGTACCCTCATGGAATCCGTCCCCGTAACCCGACCGAACAATTTTCACGGTCATCCGCTGGAACCTGCCCGCTTCAAACTGCCTGCACTTTCGGATCATATCCGCGTGATGGAGGCCCACGACGGTCAGCTCATCACCACGTCGTCGGTTGTACGTGCCCATATTGAGAACGGGATGGCTGCGGCGGATGTAGAGCGGGATATCCTCAAGATCGCCGTAGTCAACCGGTACAGTGAAGCCGCTCCGGCGGTGGCGTTCATTCGTCACTTCGGCATCCGGGAAGGAGCCATTGCCTCGTCAGTGGCTCACGATTCGCACAACATCATTGTAGTGGGTACCGACGATACGTCGATGGCTATCGCGGTGAACGCGGTGATCCGTGAGAAAGGGGGGATCGCCGCCGTCCATGAGGGCAAGGTTACCGTGCTGCCCCTGCCCGTGGCCGGGATCATGTCGGACGGGGATGGCTATGACGTGGCCCGGCGCTACCAGGAGCTTGACCGGCTGGCGAAGTCAATGGGCTCTTCCCTGGGCTCCCCGTTCATGACGTTGTCGTTCATGGCTCTGTTGGTTATTCCTTCCCTGAAGTTGTCTGACAAGGGCCTGTTTGATGGTACTGAATTCTGCCTGGTGCCCTTGTTTACCTGATTCCAGGGTAACCTTTTTGCGAAGTCAGGAGTTAAAGCAAGGATACCGAATCCTCTACCTATGCTTGCCAACTACCTGCGCATTGCCTTTCGCAACTTCCGGCAGAATCCCGTCTATGCGTTGATCAACATCTTCAGCCTGGCGATCGGGCTGGCGGCCTGCATCACCATCTTCCTGTTCATTTCCGACGAGCGGAGTTTCGACGCCTGGCACAGCAAGAAGGAGTCCATATTCCGGTTGAACGAGGTGCAGAACTGGACGGGCACGAAACGTCAGCTGGTGGCGTTGAGCGGCGGCCCGTTCGGCCCGGTGATGATAACGGAGTTTCCAGAGATCGCCCGCTATACCCGGTTCTGGGGAGGCGCCAAGCGGGTCATCAAGCTGGGCGAGAAGCAGATACTGGTCGACCAGGTGGCCACGGTCGACAGCACCTTCCTGTCTATGTTCGATTTTGAGTTGCTCCACGGCGACCGCGCCACCGTGCTGGATGAGCCTAACACCATGGTGCTGACCGAAGAGACCGCCCGAAAGTTCTTTGCCGACGTCGAGTCGGCGGTGGGGCAGACGGTAACCAAGCGCGACCGGGAGTTCAAGATCACAGGCATCTTGAAAGACATCCCTGAAAATTCGCACCTGCAGTTTGACGCGCTGGAGTCCTTTGAGACGTACGTTCGCGTCGACTCCACGATCAACACGGACTGGAACGGCAATTACCTGGTCACGTACTTTCAGTTGGTGCCCAATGCCGACTACAGGAAGCTGGAGAGCAAGTTTGCCGAATGGTTTATCCGCTGGACCGGGCAGCCCGATGTCAATGAGAAGACATCGCTTTATCTCCAGCCATTCACCGAAGTTCACCTGAATTCGTCCGACGTAGAGCACGACTACCAGAACTACCGGAAGTTCAACGGCAGGTACCTGGACATTTTTACCCTGTCCGGCCTTTTCATTCTGTTGATTGCTTCCGTCAACTTCATGAACCTCACTACGGCGAGGGCCTCGCACCGGTGGAAAGAAATCGGGGTACGTACGTCCGTGGGAGCGAGGAAGCAACAGCTTTTCGGACAATTTATCCTGGAGTCACTGTTACTGGCATTCCTTGCGTTAGCCCTGGGGCTTCTCATCGACTTCCTCTTGTTGCCCTTGCTCAACCAGTGGATTGGGCGCCAGCTTACCCTTTCGCCCATTCTGACGGATCCGGTCGGCGTTGGCTTCCTGCTGGCGATCACGGCAGGCTTAGGCGTCCTTACGGGGATCTATCCTTCACTTTACATGACGTCGGTCAATGCCGCACGCGTGCTGAAGGGAGGAACTTCCAGCGGCCGCAAGTCGGTTTTCCAGAGTGGGCTGGTGATCGTCCAGTTTGGACTGGCGGCAGGAATGATGGTGAGCACCGGAGTTGTGGTTCAGCAGTTGTACTTCATGCGAAACAAGGATGTTGGCTTCACTACGGAGCGCATGCTGCTGGTGGAACTCGATCGTGAGTCCAACCAGAAGTACCAGGTCATGAAAGATGAACTGCTCCAGAATGCGCACGTCCTTGGCGTGACCGCGTCCGGTCAGCGGCTGGGCAACAACTTTCATCAATGGGGCTTTAAAGTAAAGATGGATACCGGCGTCATCGAGATGGCCACCTCCAACGTAAATGTGGACCCGGATTACCTGACGGTTTACGGGATGAAACTCGTCGAGGGCAGAAATTTCTCCATGGATAACCCGGTGGATGATGGCAGGTCGTTCATCATCAACGAATCCCTCGTCAAGCACCTGCAGCTCAAGAACCCCATCGGTGCCCAGGTTGGACATGGCTGGTTTCATAACGATTCCCTCGGTACCGTCATCGGGGTGGTCAGTGATTTCAACTTCAACTCCCTCCATCACACGGTAAACACGCTTTCCATCGTCAGTCACCGTGATTGGGGGCATGAGGAGATGACCATCAAATTGGATGGCGCCAATACGGAGGAAGCATTGGCGAGTGTCAAGGCGGTGTGGGACAAGCACGTGACCGGATTTCCGTTTACCTATACCTTCCTCGACCAGCATATGGATGAATTGTACCGGACGGAGCGGCAAATGGGAACGGTGACCTCCATCATGGCTGTCCTCGCCATCCTGATCTCCGCGATGGGTTTGTTTGGCCTGGCCATGATTACCACCGAACGACGCATCAAGGAGGTAGGCATCCGGAAAGCCCTGGGTGCCACCGAATGGGAGGTTACCCTTTTGATTTCCAGCCAGTTTGCCCGCCTCATTGGGTTTGGCTTCTTGATCGTAACTCCCATCGTCTACTACTTGTTGTCCGAATGGCTGAATACATTCGCCTTCCGGGTCAACCTGAATCCGCTGCTCTTCCTTGGCGTGGGCCTGGTGGCCCTGTCCATTGGGATGCTGACCATTTCCTACCACACCCTGAGTTCGGCCCGCGCTAATCCGGTCAAAGCCTTGCGATACGAGTAATCAGGAGCAGGCCTGATGATCGTCATGTGATATTTGGTAAAGGCATCGTATTTTGTTGCCAACCTAGAAACGCGCCATGACGATCGTTACCCTTCTGGTTCCTACCGATTTCTCGGCCGAGGCCAAGGCCGCAGCACATTTTGCGGCGAAACTGGCCGTTCAAATCCAGGCCCGGGTAATCCTGCTTTCCGTGGTGGAAATGGACACCACGGAAACCGTACTGAGCAACTGGAAGAAGCTGGAGCAGCAACTCACCCGGAATGCCCAGAAAAGCCTGGAGAAACTTACCCACGAAATCAAGACTGAGGCAGGCCCGAAACTGTCCATAGCCAGTGATGTCACCTTCGGGATCCCGATGTCGGAAGCGATTGCCCGGTACGCGTCAGAACAGCAGGTCAACATGATCATCATGGGGACCAAAGGGGCATCGGGATTGAAAAAGATTCTCACGGGCAGCAATACCACCAAGCTGATGCAGATCAGCCCGGTGCCCGTGATTGCCATTCCGGCCAAAGCCGTATACCAGGGCATGAAGAAGATGGTGTATGCCACCGACCTTCAACACGTCAAGGAGGAGATCAAGGTCCTGGCCCGCATCGCTGCGCTTTTCGAAGCGGAGATTCTCGTATTTCACTGCGTCCCCGCCGATTCCCAGGCCAGGGAGGACCGCGGACTCGAACCGGAACTCATTGAGCAGGCCCAATATGGTTTCATCAGCTTCCACCAGGTGAAAAGCGACCGGGTCGACAAGGCCATCGGGGACTTCATCGACGAGAGTAAGGCGGACATGCTGGTGATGTTCACTCATGAACTGGACTTTTACGAAAAGCTGTTTGGGCGGAGTGTAACGCGCAGCCTGGCTTTCCAGAGCCGCATACCGCTGCTCGTTTTTAACCGTTCCGTATCCTGAAGTGCCCCGATGGATTCACTGACGCACATTGTCCTCGGCGGCTGCATCGGGGAGGCCATGGGGGGGAAGCAGCTGGGGAAGAAAGCCATCGTGCTGGGTGCCGTGGCCCAGAGCCTCCCGGATATCGATTTTGTAGCCTCGTTCTGGCTTAACCCCGCCAACGATCTCCTCGCACACCGCGGGTTTACGCATTCATTCTTGTTTGTCGCACTCGCTGCACCCGTACTTTCGCTGATTGCTGATAAATATGTAAGCCCTGGAATCTTGAGCATGCGCCGTTGGCTGCTCTTCTTCGGTCTCCAGGTCTTCGTCCATGTTTTCCTCGATGCTTTCAACGCCTATGGTGTGGCGTGGTTTGAACCGTTCTCCCATTCGCGGGTGTCGTTCAACGCGATTTTCGTGGCCGACCCGTTACTTTCCGCGCCGCTGGCGGTGGCATTCGCCTTTCTGGTCATGGCCGGCCTTGACCATCCCCGCCGCCTGTTGGCCGCGCGGCTGGCGATCCTCTGGTGGGCTCTTTACCTGGGTTATGGTGTCATGAACAAGCTGTCGGTCGAGGCGAAGGTGAAGGAAAATTTTGAACAACAGCAGATACCGGTGACCCGGCATTTTTCCACGCCTACTCCGCTGAATACCTGGCTCTGGTACATCGTGGCCAATACGGACCAGGGAAGTTACGTGGGCTACCGGTCGGTGTTCGACTCCAGCGACACCATTGATTTTGAATTCTTCGAGCGCGCTGATCATCGTCTTATACCCATCGCTGACCATGAAGACCTGCAGCACCTGAAGCGATTTTCAGAAGGCTTCTACACGGTGGAGCAGTGGGGCGATACGCTTGTGTTCAATGACCTGCGCTTCGGGCAAATGATCGGATGGAGAGACCGGCGTGCACACTTTGTCTTTCATTATTACCTCAGTCACCCCGAGGACAATAACCTCGTGGTGCAGCGTGGCCGGTTTGCCGGGTGGGATGCCGACGCCACCCGGTCGCTGCTGAATCGTATCGCAGGCCACTGATCAGCGCCCCCGGGCTTCCTGACGGAAATAGAAGGTGAACAGGTAGAGAATTACCCGGATGATTTCGTAGCTGACGCGTCGCTTGAACTTTAGGAAGAGATTGGTGCCCGTGGAGAATCGCGAGTGGGAGATGCGGATGCAATCGTCGAGGATGATCCGATCAAGGGCATGTTGCACCGAGTTGGCAAACGAGGCATTGTGCACGTCGACATTCAACTCAATGCTGGCATAGGCACTGATGTTGTTTACATTGTACGAACCGATCGTAGCCCATTGCCGGTCGTAGGTGGCCATCTTGCCGTGCAGCACGGTGCGGCGGTATTCATAGATCTCCACGTTGCGTTCCAGCAGCCAGGGATACAGGTAACGCTCCGCCGATTTCGATAGATGCACGTCCGAACGGCTGGTCAGGATCACGCGGATCGTGACGCCCCGCCGTGCAGCATGATCGATTTGCCGCCGGAGCACCATTCCGGGCATGAAGTAGGAGGAGAGTATGGTGATCTGGTCATTGGCCCGGTGAAACATCTCCAGGTAAGACCTCGAAATCTGGTTTTTGTTGCGGACCCAGTCGTTGATGCGAATGCGCGTATAGGCTTCATCTTCCGGCGTCAATACAGATCTCCAGTTGAATAACCCGGGTACGCCGATTTTCTTCCAAATGGTCTTCGTCCACATCTCCACGCACCGGTTGTAGAGTTCGATGGACGCCTCCCCGCGGATGTGGATGGCAAAATCCAGCCAGGCGCGCTGCCCGGGGAGATCGTTGTACCGGTTGCTGATATTCACGCCTCCGACGAGGCTGTGAAGCCCGTCTACGACAAGAATCTTGTGATGCATTCGCCGCCCCAGGTAAAAGTCCTTGCCCTTGACGATGGGCTGAAACCACCGGAAATGAATACCTGACTCGCGCCAGCGCTGGACGAACGAAGGATCCAGGTCAGCCGAAGCATAGCCATCCAGCATAAGGTATACCCGCACGTTGCGGAAAGCGGCGCGCACCAGGGCGTCGGAAAATCGGTGGCCCGTATGGTCATGCTCAAAAATGTAAGTCTGGAAGTGGATGGAGTGGACAGCCCCATCGATCAACTCCTCGGCGATATCGAAGTAGTCCTTTCCGCCGTGAACCAGTTGAACCCGGTTGTGGGCGGTATATCCCGATGAAATGGAGTCAAGGTCCATAGCGTAGTTTAGCCTACTGGGGTGATGTGCCGGGTGATAATTGTCATAACCTGCGGTGACCGCAATCTTGCGGAAAGTGGGCGGTTTTTACCAGCTTTAAATGCCCGATAAAATGCCGCAACGCGATGAAAAAGATACTCTGCCCGGTTGACTTTTCAAACGCCTCCAAGAATGGAGTGGAATTCGCCGGTAACCTGGCCGCTCAACTGATGGCCCATGTGACACTCATGTATGTCCGGCCCACGATCTGGCCGGAAGCCGTCCAGCTAAGGAGAGAATCCTCCCAGGCAGCTACCGAGATTGTCGACGACCTGAAGACGCTGAGCGACGAAGTGGAAAAGGAGTTTGGCGTAACCTGCGGCGTACACCTGGAGCGAACCATGGATCCTGTGGAGCGTTCCATTGCCCAATACGGCAGCGGCTACGACCTGATTGTATCGGGCACCAATGGCGCCGACGATACCTATCAGCTGGTGTTTGGCAGCCACAGCTACCAGGTGATTCAACAAGCAATGTGCCCGGTGCTGCTGATCCCGGAAGGGGTGACCTACAAACCGCTGAAGCAGTTGGTTTATGCCTATGATCCCCATACCAACCCGATTTTCCTGGTCGATCAGCTTCGGGTATTCGCACAGGCGCTCGGGGCCACCGTTCGCGTGGTTCATGTAGTCGAAGACGAGCAGACCGCGGAAGGCGACGCACGTATTGAACATCTGCGGCAAGCGGTGATGGCACGGACCTACAAAGACATACCCTGGGAATTCGAGGGACTCTACGGCCGCGATGTGGCCTGGACCCTTGAGCGCTATGCTTCCACTCACGGGGTGGACGTACTGGCGCTATCCTATCACCACCGCACGCTCATGGACATGGTCTTCCATCAGAACGTCATCAAGCAGATCAGCATGACGGCGGACTTCCCGGTGTTTACCTTCTGGAGATAATGGAGACCTGGGTGCTGGGCACTAGGTTCTAGGCACCAGGTTCTAGGTTCTAGACGCTCGGTACTCGGTTCTAGGTGCTGGGCACTCGGCACCAGGTGCTTGTTGCTGGGCTCCAGGTACTAGCCCTAAGCACTTAAGTCCAGACGCAAGACTTTAAACCTTCGACTTTAGACCTTCGACTTTAGACTTTAACCTTACGAATCTTGGTACAGGCAACCCATACTTCCATTAACCTAGTACCTAGTGCCGAGTACCGAGTACCCAGTGCCGTTTTATTCAAGTTCCTCGTCGTCGACTTTAGCCTTCTTGCGGAGGGCTTTAGCCCTGGCTTTGGGCTGGAGCTTCGTTTTGCGCTTCCGGCACTGGCGTTCGAGATCGAGGTAAGCGTTCTCGGCGGCAATCTCAAACTTGGGACCGGTCTCTTTGGCGAACAGGTCGTTGCCGGGGATAATCAGGCGGGCTTCGACGATAAAGTCGTTGTCCTTCGCATCTTTATTCTTTCGCACGACTACTTCGCAGCGCAGGAACCGGTCAGATAGTTTTTCCAGTCGCTCAAACTTCTCAAACAGGATCGACTCCATGCGGTTGCTGAGACGGATATGGGGGGATTGAATGATGATGTCCACAGTAGTTTATTTAGAGGTGAATGCTTTGTGCAGGTGTTCGTAGGCTTCTGAAATCTCGTGATGGAAAACATTCCACCGCTTTTCCAGGGTATTCTCCGTGCGGTGAAATTTGACTTTCACGTCGTGCCGGAGGTCAAGTACGGTGTCCTTCATCTTCAGGGTGCCCAACTGAATCCGCAGCTTGAGGATGGCGAATTTGATTTTATACCGGTACACCACGTCGGTCAGCCCGGCCAGCGAGAGGTCGTCCAGGGATAGCGTTCCCAGGTAATTGACCAGGTCTTCCGTGACTTTCCGGACGCGATTGAGCTGGTCGAGGATATCCGCCTCCGTAATTTTTGGTACATGAATCTGCTCCTCGAGCAGGGCAAGGCGATCTTTCAGGGCTTCGGCGACTTCCTTGGCCAGCGCTTTGTTCTCGCTTACCATAGTCTTCATCTGACCAATGGCCTTGCGCAGCTCTTTCTTGAGTTGGTCATAGCGCTCCTGTACGTTGACCTGGTCTTTGCTCAGCTCTTTACGAAACTGGGCCAATTCTGCCTGTGCAGATTCCAGCATATCCACCACTTTCGGCGGACTGTCGGGAGTCAATAAGTTGTTCATATCCCGGTATTTATCACTGGAAATATCCCATATCCACTCCCCATAACCCATGACCGCCGTCATTCAGAAAAGGAGACCTTAGGCATACACCGGCAAGCCTGATTGCCTAATATTGGGCATGTCCCTGAAAAGCGAAATCTCACGACTGGAAAAGCTGTCCAGGAAACTGGAGCCGCCGCCGACCCTCCGCCGCAAAGTCCGAGGCGAAGTGGTCAGCTATACGGAAGCATTCTTGAATTCACTGGCCGAGGGTAAGGCCTACCAGTCCATCAGCGACATGGGTATTGGCCTGCTTTCAGAGCCGGTAGGGGAAAAGCCCCTCCCGGTTCGCAAGGCGCTAAAGCTGCTCAAGCACAGTGTCGACTTCCCGGCGCTCAATCCTGCTTCGGGAGGCCATCTTGGCTACATCCCGGGCGGGGGGCTCTACTATGCTTCCCTCGGCGACTATATGGCCGATGTCACCAACCGGTACGCCGGGGTCTACTACGCCGGGCCGGGGGCGGTTCGGATGGAGAACATGCTGATCCGGTGGGTGGCCGGGGTTGTCGGGTACCCGGCTTCCAGTGCGGGCAACCTGACCTCGGGTGGAAGCATTGCCAACCTCATCGCGATTTGTACGGCCCGCGACGCCAAGCGAGTCAAGGCAGCAACTCTCAGCCGTTCGGTCATCTACCTCACGCACCAGGCACACCACAGCCTGGAAAAGGCCATCCGGATTGCCGGCCTGGCCGAGTGCCCGATCCGGCATGTGCCCATGGACAAGGCCTATCGGATGGATCCGTTGGCACTACAACAACAGATCAAGGAGGATATTCGTAACGGACTGATCCCATTTCTGTTGATTGCTTCGGCAGGCACTACCGATGTAGGGGCCATCGACCCGATGCCGGAGCTGGCGCAGATAGCCAAAAAACATCGGCTATGGTTCCATGTGGATGCCGCCTACGGGGGATTCTTTGTGCTGACTAAAGAGGGAAAGCGCAAGTTGAAGGGGATGGAGAAAAGCGATTCCCTGGTGATCGACCCGCATAAGGGTTTGTTCCTTCCGTACGGGATAGGCATTGTGCTGGTGAAAGACCGGAAGCAAATGAATGCCACGCACTACTACCAGGCCAACTACATGCAGGATGCCCTCAGTGCGACCGAAGAGCCGTCGCCGGCCGACTTGTCGCCGGAGTTGACGAAGCACTTCCGGGGACTAAGGATGTGGCTGCCGTTGAAACTTCATGGGTTGGCGCCCTTCCGGGCATGCCTTCAGGAGAAGCTGCTGCTGGCCAGGTTTTTCTATGAAGAGATTCGCAAGTTGGGATTCGAAACCGGTCCGCCGCCGCAGCTGTCAGTGGTCACTTATCGATACGTGCCGCCAAAAGGAGACCCTAACATCTTCAACAAGAAGTTGCTCAAGTTCGTGCAAGAGGATGGTCATGTGTTTATTTCAAGCACATTGCTGGAGGAAAAATTCATTCTTCGCTTTGCCTGCCTGAGTTTCCGGACGCATAAATCGACCGTCGATACGCTACTCAAGGTGCTGAAGCGAGCGATGGTCAGGTTGATGAAGAGGGGCGCACAGCGGTGACTGGCACATGATTGAGGTAACATATTCGGAGGAGTGCAAGTGAGGTGAAGGAGGATTTTGGCCTGGTCCTTTGGTTGTGAACTATACTACCGTTAACTTATACTCAGTTCGCTTGAGTGTGAACGAGTGGAATGGACTGCAAGTCCACCTTCGAAGAGAGACCATGCTTCGACTAGGTTCGGACGAATGTCCAGACCAACGTGAATGCTTCTCTCTTCAGAGGAGCCCGTTTCCTTCGAAGATTAGAACAAGTTTATTTATGAGGCTTCAATAATTCCCTACCTATCAGCCGTGCTTTTGTTAGCGACTTACCAAACGGGGGCGTTCAGATAATTAAATATTGCTTATCCAAGAGTGGATTCATGTAAGAATGTTGACAATAGTTAACCATTTGCGATTTCTGCAAATCGAGGGCAACTCCATTATTTCCAGCAAAGTACGATTGACTTCATCAACCTTCAACTCCCAGCTTGCAGATGAGGAGTATCAATTTATCACACTTGATTTAGCGTAAGTTTCTCGCAATAATTCAAGAAATCTTTTTTTTGATGGTTGCTATGTTCGCCAAAGCATAGCCAAACAACCTCTCTAAACCATGAGACTACTCACACTGATAAGCACCATGGTGCTTGTCGCTGACCTTGCTGTAGGTCAGACAGAGGGCTACAATGTCCCCAAGATCGAGGACCTTGTCAAAATTCCTCCTTCGCCCGAAGCACAAGCCTTTGCCAAATACGGTAATGTGCCCATGAACCTGAACACGGGCACGGCTTCTGTCGGCGTCCCCATCCATACTATACAAGGCGATGAGATGGAAATTCCCATATCGCTTACTTATGACGCATCAGGAATAAAGGTTGAGCAGATAGCCACCTGGGCAGGACTTGGCTGGAACCTGACGCTGGGAGGCATGATCACCCGACAGGTGCGAGGTGCACCCGATGATTACCTGACTGCCACCCCTTCTTACACCACCTATTACGGCAGCAGTGCCGTCAATGATTACAATTTTGTGAATGGATTCAATGCCGTAGAGAATCAGAACTATCCTCCCGGTGCCTTGTCTCGGTATTTCAATTTTATGACTTCCTCTTTGGCGCAGGACCGGGGAACCCGGGTGGAGATTCAGCCGGATGTGTTCTCCCTGTCTGCTATTGGTTTGTCAGGAACCATATTCGTGAATTACCAGACCAACTCAGCGTATTCCATGGAGCACCCGGAACTAAAGATTACACCTTTCTTCCAGGCCGCCACAGACGATAACAAGGTTATTACCAACTGGATGATCGTTGACGGTGCAGGAAACACATACTACTTTGATACCCCGGAGGTCACCTCAGTAGAGGAGAACAATTCCTACGATGGCGCAAAAGTCTACAATTCAGCCTGGGCGCTTACAAAGATTGTGACCAAGACCAGGAAAGACACGTTTGAATTTGGCGTCGGCGCAGCCAGTTGGTCTCAGCCCAAACTTGCCGGGCGATCGGCCTACCGGGTTGATTTGGTCAGCAACAATACCAATTGCGGATCAGATCAAATGCCGTTTCCGGGTGACCCCACTTACACCATCACGCAACTGGAGACCTCCGGGATAACCCATAATGGAAAGGGAATCATTTCAATTGCCACCAAGTCCAGATCCGATCTATCCGGCAAATCGGCCATCGACTATATCCGGATCAACGATCTTGAGGGTAATCAGATTAGAAAAATTAAGCTCATTCATTCCTATTTCGGCGATCCAATCAACGGGGAAAACGGCCATCGACTCAAGCTGGACAAAGTGGAAATCTATGGCTCAAGCGATGCAGAGACGCCGGAAGTATACACCTTTACCTATAACGGACCGGAGTTGCCCAACCGAGAATCATTTTCACAGGATTTTTGGGGCTATTACAATGGGAAACCGAACGGCACGCTCATTCCTTACAACTACACTTTTGACAAGGCCAACTGGATCAACCACTTCTGGAAGGGAGCCAATAGGAACACTGACTTAGCGTTTGCGGTCGCAGGCAGTCTTGCCTCGGTCCAATATCCTACCGGAGGATCAACAACATTGACTTATGATCTGCATGGCACCAGCCAGGTTGCCTTTGTTGAGCAAGAATACCAACAGTTTGGCTTCTTTGGTCTGACCGGTGGGACCCAGGCCAGCAATACCTACAACTATTGCGACGACATGATTCCAACGCCACCGTTTCCAAAAGGAACATCTGGAACCTTCACCATTCCACAAACCGGGTATTATGACATCAAGATGATTTGGGGCACTGAAGGCAACTTCGTACCAGGTATGGAATATGCGGCTATATACCAAATACCACCGGAAGACTGTGACGGCTCGGGTAACTGCGTATTGAAGAATTTTTGTGAGTTGTTTCAGCCAGGAGGGACCATACCAGAGTGGACCTTTTATGGATCACTTGGCGGAACCAATTCGTCTACCACGGAAAAGTGGTTGACCGCGGGAACATATGGATACCTCGCGCTTAACAGCGACATCCACGTGAACTTCAATGTCGAGGTTTGGGGTGCGCCGGCTTTTGACCGGCATACAGCTGGTGGGTTAAGGGTGGTAAAGACGGAAGATAGGGATGAGTATGGCGCCCTGGCATCTGCTAAATACTACTACTACGGTGACCTGTCCCTCTTACCAGACTCGTTGCTTAATCCAGCGTATCTAGAACTGAATCATGGCCAAAACGGTGAATTGGGTGATCCGGTAAACTTTGAAGAGACCAAGTTCGCCGACAAACCGGATTTGATGCAGCCAACTGCGCCCATAGTCAGATGCTATACTACCACTCGAATGAGTGCTAATAAGGTCCAGTCGGATGTGCACGTCGCATATCCAGTTGTAAGTACTATTGAATTCAATAGTCTGGGTCAGTCGAATGGATTTGAAGTATCGGAGTTTGCCCCAAGTAGCGGGACCATTCAAACCGATATCTATAGCCATGGCGGCGTGTTGACGGGCAAACTCCTCAAGAAGCGTATTTATGACAGAGGCCGGGTTCTGAAGAAGAAGGAGGAGTCATTCTACACCCAGCGAAGTATTGACGTCGGTGTTGTTAATGGCTTCAGTTGCAGAATTAGTTCATCGGTCAATACAAACCTCGATATGTATGTAAAGTCTCCTTTGTTAAATCCCTCGAATCAATTTTACGCTTATGAGGAGACCACCCTGTCCTTCAACGGTGGCGCAGAGGGAAATTCGTTCAGTGAGACGCATTGCGCGAAGACAGGCGAATTACTCTACTTCTTTAGTTACGAGCATTGCGATGGGTCCATGATATGCAAAGACCAGGTCTTCCAGTCCGCGGCGATTTTCGCAGCGCAAAATGACGGCAATTCACCTGCTGATGACGAGACTTTCGAAAAGTATGTGGTATCTGTCCCTACGTACAACATCATACTTTGTAGCTTCCTTGGTGGTGTTGTTGAAAAGATCCCATACTCTTTTCCCCGCCGCTGGGCATCTCTGGACAAGACGGTTACGACCACCTATGACGGAGGGGAACATGTTGCCACGGTGGATTACTACTATGACAACCTGAACCATTATCAGGTTACCCGGATCGAAACAACAGGCAGCAACGGTATACCCCGGAAGATCGAAAAGTCATATGCTCACGATCTGCAAATTGCCGAGCCGGCAAACCCGATATGGAGTACGCTGGTGACACAGAACAGGATTATGGAGCCATTCCAGATTAAGGGCACCTATGCGAGCGGCTCACCTGACTTTATGCAGAAGACAGTCTTGAAGCCGATAACGGTGGCCTCTGCTACGGTGTACGTCCCAGATAAGGTCCAGATATCCAGCGGAGCCTCGGCGCTGGAAGACCGGGTGTTCTACCACCAGTATGATGCCAATGGCAATATCCTTGAAGTCTCTAGGTCATCGGATGCCCGGGTATCTTACCTATGGGGTTATGAGAATACCTTGCCGGTAGCAAATGTGAAGAATGCCTCATCGAATGAAATCTTCTTTACCTCATTTGAATATGGCCCGGATCTAGGAAATTCAACGCTGGGCGACAGCCATTGTGGCACACGAAGCAGTCTGACCGGAATCAATAAGACGCTTACAGGGCTGACCACCACCAAATCTTACTTGCTCTCTTATTGGAAGAAGGTTTCCGGGGTCTGGACGTACTATTCAGTCACGGTTTCATCGGGAATCACCTCATACTTGATAAACCTCTCAGGACAAATTGATGATGTGCGCTTTCATCCAATAGATGCGCAAATGACGACCTACACGCACAAGCCCCAAGTGGGACTTACCTCCACCTCGGATGTAAACAATCAGCCCACCTACTACGAGTATGATACCCAAGGAAGGCTTTACACGGTCCGCGATTTTCAGGGTAACATACTCAGGCAATACAAGTATCATTTCCGCTCAGGCGCCATACCGGCATCCCAGCAAGGCACTCAACCCTAAAATCCATGAAGCGCATTTATCTCATTTTGACCATTCTCGTCCAGGCAGCCTGGGTGGAGGGTCAGTCCTTGACATCGGCCCAGCTTACATGGACCTCCTCAGGTATGTATAACAAGACGAATCAGGAAACGGTAGCCTATGGGTGTACCTTCGAAACAGGTCCGGGTGTGGTGAAGTGGATTCAAAAGGGTGGCGCGGTGGTCTATGAGTTCACGGTGACCGGAGCACGTGGTTCATGGCAGAATGTGGCCGAAGACGGTGAGCTGACTCTGGATGTCACGTTTCGCGGACAGCCCGGAACGATTCGGTTTGCGCGCTCCGGCTCTTCCATCACCATTGAACCGGACATTCAGAAAGATGGGCAGAATTCCATGCCTTTTCGCTTTACAATTTCCGCCATCAACTCCAGGTAATCCATGAAGTCCACTATTCATAAGTCGCAATGGATCCTTTGGAAGTGGTCTGTTGCCGTTTTTAGCCTGATTTTAAGTTCCACTGGAAGTTTTGCCCAAATCGGCCCCTCAGGCGCGACGGATGTGGTTATCAATCAATCTGAGACCTATACCTACGTGAATGACTATATCGTGGGTAGCCCGACATGGGATATCGTAGGTGGAAATATCACCTCGACCTCCCAATCCTGGCCCAACTACTACGTCACCGTACTCTGGACTTCTGTTGGGGCGGGGAGTGTTACATTCTTGGATGGGACCTACCAGTTGGGGACGTTGCAAGTCAATGTGAGCAACCCGCCGACACCTCCAGACCCACCCATTGCCAATCAGCCCATTACACCTTCCACCACATCCTTCTTGGCTAGCTGGAATACGGTGTCAGGAGCAACCAGCTACCGCCTGGATGTATCCACAGTAACCAACTTTGCCTCCTTTGTTTCCGGGTACAACAACCTGGCGGTAACAGCCACAAGTCAATCCGTAACCGGCTTATCGGCCGGAACAACCTACTACTATCGGGTGCGAGCCGTGAATGCCAATGGGTCGTCCGGAAATTCAAATACCGTCACGGCGATTACCTTGCCTGTGGCACCAACTGCTTCATCCGGCACTGGGGGCACAGCCAGTTCCTTTACAGCCAACTGGGGAGCGGTGGCCAGTGCAACAAGCTATCGGCTGGATGTATCTACCAGTTCCGGATTCGGCAGCTTTGTAACCGGGTACAATAATCTTACGGTTTCCGGAACGAGCCAGCCAGTCACCGGATTGGCAGTGAATACAACCTATTACTACCGTGTCAGGGCCGTCAACGGTGGGGGTACTTCGGCAAACTCTACCGTGATAACAATGGCTACTGCGACGTCACCTCCATCAGTCAGCGGAGCGACCTCCATTTCGACCACATCATTTGTCGCCAATTGGTCAACAGTGGCCGGGGCAGCCAGCTATCGACTCGACGTTTCAACGGCAAGTGATTTTTCGAGCTTCGTGAGCGGATTCAACAATTTTTCCGCGATAGGCACCAGCCAAAGCATCACCGGCCTTATCGCCGGCACGACCTATTACTATCGCGTGCGGACCGTGAATTCTTATGGCAGTATTTCCAACAGCTCATCAAATGCCACAACGATCACCTTGCCTAATGCCCCAACACTAAATGCGGCTACAACCATCGGTCAAACCTCCTTTAACGTAACCTGGAATGCCATTCCTGGAGCAACTACTTATTGGGTTTATGTCTCGACAAGCACGGCCTTTGACACTTTTGTCGCCGGTTACAATGCTTATCCACACGCAGCAACCAGTATTTCTATTTCCGGGCTGACAGGAAATACCACCTACTATGTCAAGGTCCGGGCAGTTAATCTGTCGGGGGCTTCGGCCGACTCCAATGTCATAAGTGCACTTACGCTTCCGGTTGCTCCCATTGGACTGCAAGGAAGTTCCATCCAGGCGTCTTCTTTCACAGCCGGATGGGCCAGCGCGGGCGTCTCCAGCTACCGACTTGATGTATCGGGCGCATCAGACTTTTCAAGTTTTGTAAGCGGTTATAACAACCTGCTGGTCAATTCAACCAGTCAGTCAGTGACCGGCCTGTCCGTGAATACCACCTACTATTTCCGTGTTCGTTCAGTCAATGCCACCGGTGTTTCTTCGAATTCTGTCACCCAGACGGTAATCACACAGCCTGTTACGCCGACGGCAACTGCCGCAACAGGCGTTCAGGTCTTCTCGTTCACGGCAAATTGGAATGCGGCTGCTGGCGCTGTTAGCTATTTGCTGGACGTTGCCACCGATGGCAGTTTTGTCAATTTGGTTGCTGGTTACGGCGGTTTGTCGGTCACTGGAACCAGCCAGTCGGTTACCGGACTGAATCCCTCGACCACGTATTACTATCGTTTGCGCTCTATCAATGTCGTGGGGACGCAATCCGGCTATTCCAACTCCATTTCCGTAGCCACCCCTTCGTTTGTTCCAGTGGCGTCTGCGGCAACGAGCATAACAACTTCATCCTTCCTGGCCTCATGGAATCCCATTCCCGGTGCCACTGGCTATCTGCTTTACGTTTCCACCAATGCCTCCTTTAGCCCGTGTATTTCCGGATACAATGGAACTGCTGAGACCACTACGTCACGGACAGTAGGAGGCTTGCAACCCAACGCCACCTATTACTACAGGGTTAAGGCTACGGCTGGCGCGCAGACCTCTGCGGAATCCAATACGGTTTCTATCCTCACCCTTCCGTCCGCACCCACGTCCCTGAGTGCCTCATCGATAACTTCTTCCTCGTTTCTGGCATCATGGGCACCTGATGTCTCGGTGACATACAGATTGGATGTATCAAGCGATTCACAGTTTGGTACGCTAATAAGCGGCTACAATAACCTTACGATAAGCGCAAACAGCCATACGGTAACAGGTTTGAACCTGAAGACTACCTACTACTTCAGGGTGCGTGCGGTGAATGCCAGTGGTACTTCAGCCAATTCAACCGCTCTTTTTGCCGTCAACCTAGATCGGAATTACCTGCGCTCCGTGGACATCCTCAAAGCGGGCATTACCAACGATGCCCAGGTGGAAGCAGCTGCCATCCAGGAAAAATCGGTCAAGTATGACTTTGTCGATGGCCTTGGCCGGCCGCTTCAATCCGTAGCCCTGAAGCAGTCACCCAGTCAAGCGGATATTGTTCAGGCGCTGGCCTATGATGAGTTTGGCCGTGAGACGGTGAAGTATTTGCCGTTCGCTTCAGGCAACGACGGTTGGTATAAGTTTGATTTCCGACCAGTCGGCCCATTTTATAGCTCGTCGTTGAATCCTCATTACCAGTTTTACGCCGGAACGAACAAAGTAGCGGCTGACCAAAAGCCTTACGCGGTCTCCATACTTGAAAATAGCCCGCTGAACCGGGTTATCGAGCAAGGATCGCCAGGGACGGATTTCCAGCCGGACTCCAATCATGGCTACACGTCGACGGACCATACCGTAAAGAATGACTACCAGACTAATTCAGCCACGGAAGTCCTCCGCTGGACGTATACTGCCCCTAACGGTTCATACCCTATGGGGATGGTCAGTGCCGGTTCCGTGGCGGCTCCGACCTACTATGCCGCGAATCAATTAGCCAAGACAAAAACCAAAGATGAGGACGGCAACGAAGTTATAGAGTATACCGACAAACAAGGGAGGGTGGTGCTCAAGCGTGTCCAGGCAGTTGCCGGAACGCCTGACGTCACAGATAGCAACTACGCCAGTACGTACTATGTCTACGATGACCTTGGACAGCTGGTGTATGTCATTCCCCCGGAAGCCACTAAGCGCCTGGTGGCCGATTTCCACGACGCCAGTGTAGCGAACAAGGAAACGTTTATGGGCCTGTGGGCTTTCCGTTACTTGTATGACTATCGCCGCCGGATGTCCCACAAGCAGGTTCCAGGGGCAGGCATAGTATACATGGTCTATAACCTCCGTGACCAGGTGGTGATGACCCAGGATGGTAACCAGCGTCCAAACAGGCAGTGGACGTATACCAAATACGACAAGCTGAACCGCCCCATCATAACCGGTACCTACATTCACGGTACGGTCATTGACCAGGCGGCCATGTCGGCCCAGATCAGTACCACGCAATTTTTCGAGACCTACAATGGCGTGGCCTCCACGGAAGGCTACACGAACACGCTGTTTCCTACCACCGGCACCACCTTGCTCACTGTGACGTACTATGACGACTATTCCTTCCGTTCCCTGTGGTCAGGAACCTGGACTTACCTCAATGAAAGCCTTAGTGAGACAGCGAATGGCATTAATTATACACAACCCATTTCCGAGTTTACCCGGGTTGTTGGCCAGGTGACCGGAACCAAGACCCGCGTGCTGGATGGCGGAACGACGAATGCAACCTGGCTGAAATCCATTAACTACTATGACGACCGCTACCGCGTCGTTCAAACACTCTCCGACAACTACAAAGGGGGTACCGATCGGGTGACTACCGTGCTGGACTTTACAGGGAAGGTGCTCAAAACTAAAGCCACGCACAACGAACAAGACATTACCTGGAAAGACCTTGTGGGAACAGTTTCCATGGGGGACAAATTGAACCGGACGCTGGCCGGAAGTTCCTGGGCGGCCGGGGCGGTATCGACCACCCAGTTGCCCGCCGGTCAAAACGGCTGGATTGAACTGACGTTGCCGGATGTTTCCGGCCAGAAGATGATCGCGCTGGTGGATACTAATCCCGATGCCGGATATACATCCCTGGATTATGCTCTCTACCTGAACGGAAGCACCCTCCAGATTTATGAAAACGGTGCCCTGAAGACGACGGTATCGGGTGCCCTGGTAGCCGGCAATGTGCTTCGAATTGAAAGGAACGGGACGACCATAACGTACAAGCGAAACGGAACCACGGTATACACCTCGGCCACGGCCTCCAGCACTATGCTCATGGCGGATGCCTCCATCTATACCGCCGCGGCGAGCCTTACCGGGGTGCGGGCTTCCTTTGGTTCCTCCACGCGGACTACCGTCAGACGGTTTGAGTACGATCATGCCGGTCGGCTGCTGAAGGTCAAACATCAGCTGGATGCCCAGCCGGAAATAGTATTGCTCGCCAACGAGTACAACGAACTGGGCCAGTTAGTCGACAAGAAACTCCACTCTGATGATGGCACCGCGTTCAAGCAAAGTGTAGATCATCGGTATAACATCCGTGGCTGGCTCACCTCGATCAACAACTCCAAGTTGGAAGTCAACGCCACAACCAATGACGAAGCCAACGACCTGTTTGGCATGGAACTGAAGTATAACGCCGTTGATGCCGATATCGCCAATACGGGCCTCTTCAACGGCAACATCAGCGGAGTGAAATGGAGCAACTACCCGGGCACGGGCACTACCAAGGAGAAGGGCTATACGTACAGCTACGACCCGCTCAACCGGCTCAACGGTTCCGTGTTCAAGGAAAGAACCACGGCCTGGACGACGCCGGCGAACAGCGTATATGCAGAAACAGGATTCACCTATGACCTGAATGGCAACATTCTCACGCTTTCCAGAAATGATGGCCGCACCACCGGGGCTGCGATGGATGTTCTGTCTTACAGCTATGCCGGCAGCGGCAACAAGTTGCTTCGCGTGACTGATGGGGGCGATGATTTCAAAGGGTTCATTGACGGTACCAACACCGGCGATGATTACACCTACGATGCCAACGGCAACATGACCCGCGACCTGAACAAAGGCATCGGCAACAGCCTGACTGATGCCACCAACTTGATTACCTACAACTACCTCAACTTGCCCGAAACCATCACCAAGGGCGGCAACAATGTGCGGTACATCTATGATGCCACCGGGCGCAAGCTGAGCCAGGTGACCACCTTCGGGGGGCAGACGAAGCAAACCGACTACGCCGGGGAGTACGTATATGAAAATGACGCCCTCCAGTTCATCAACCACGAAGAGGGCCGGATTGTGGTGGGCACTAATGCCCTGGTCTACACTAATGCCGCAGAAAGCGTTACGGATTTCACCGCCGTAAATGCTACCTTAGCTTTGGTAACCATGAACGGCACAGAGAAATACGTGCGGGTAACTTCCAACGGCACGACGGCCCGTACCGGCGTGTTCCCGGTTGGGGGAAATATCCCGGTCGTAGCCGGGGAGAAATACCGGATCCGGGTGAAGGGATATTACACCGGCAGCAGCCCGGTACACATCCAGGCCAAGGCCAGCGGCGCCGACATCATCTGGCCCGGGGCGCAATTGGCCTCCAACGTGGCCTCCGAGTCGTGGACCGAGCAGATTGTCATCATGCCGCCCGCCGCCACCACGCTTCAAGTGGGGGTGAACTGGAATACCGTCACGGCCGGCCAGATCTTTTACCTGAACGAGATCGAGATCACCAGGCTCACGGCGGGCACGCCTGAGTACCAATACCATTTGAAGGATCACCTCGGCAACGTGCGCACCACCTTCACCTCCGTGACTGCTGTAGACCAGAATACCGCGACCCTGGAAGCTGCCAGTCTTAATGCCGAGCAGAGCCAATTCTTACGAATCGCCACCGCCAAGCGCGTGAGTGCCGCCATCTTCGACAGGACCAACGGCACCTCGACAGGGTTTAGTGAAAGGTTGAACGGCAGTGCTAACGAAAAGTACGGCGTAGCCAAGTCCATCAGCGTGATGCCCGGCGACGTGATCCAGGCCGAGGTGTACGGCAAGTATGTGGACCAGAACAGTAGCAACTGGACCGGTGCCTTGACCACCCTGATGAACCAGATTGCGGCCAACACCGCCGGAGTGGTGTATGACGGAGCGAGTTACACTTCAAGCACCAGCTCGTTCCCGTTTGCCGGGTTGCTCAGTACGGCCGGAAGCACCGGCGGCCCCAAAGCCTACCTGAACTGGTTGATCTTCGACAAGAACTACACGCTCATCACCGGCGGCTACCAGCGCATGAGCGCCGCCCCGAAAGAGCAGGGCCAGGATGTGGCGCATGAGTTGATGAGTTCGCCGACGATCACCATCACGCAGGCGGGGTATGTGTATATCTACCTGAGCAACGAAGAGACCACGCCGGTGGAGGTTTACTTTGATGACTTTAAGGTGACGCATACCAAATCCCCAGTGGTGCAGAGCGAGGATTATTATCCGTTCGGTCTTTCAATATCGGCTCTGTCATATCAGAGGGAGAATTCAACTGAAAACAGGTACGTATACAATCAAGGCACTGGAACAAAGACATTCAAGACAGAAAGGGTTTATGATCTTGGGTTGAACGTTGACATGTCCAGAGATAGGACTTATGATTATATCACGGGAAGGTGGTGGCAGGTTGATCCTATGGGAGATAAGGAAGGACAAGAAAGTTGGTCGACTTATCAGTATGGGTTTGATAATCCTGTACGATACAATGATCCTAATGGTGATTGCATTCCTTGTGCATTGGAAATGGTAAAGGTTCTTGGGAATCTGATGAAAGGAACTGATGCAGGGACTAAGCAGAGGTACCAAGCAGAGCCTAAACGTGGATCTACAGTCACCGGGATAAGAGACACAAAAGCACCAGGAGGCAGACCTCAGGCAGTGGTCAGAGTAGATCAGCCTCATGGCAGCACAAACACTCCTCACGTTAATGTTAATCCTAAACTCACGGGCGTTCCCGATCCACATACTCCAATTTCTACCGGAACTCTTAAGACGTTAGGGGCTGCAGGAAAAACCCTTGAGGGGATAAGTGCTGTAGCCAAGCCCGTTGCTGTTGTAACGGATGTCGTTCGAATTGGTGCCGCTGTTCAGGCTGATGGAGGAACTGTGGGAAATGAAACGATTAAAACAACTTCAAGTGTTGCAGGAGGGTGGGCCGGAGCTTGGGCCGGAGCTTCAATAGGAGCAACAGGAGGAGCCAAGGTAGGCGGCTTAATAGGAACAGCCATTGAGCCAGGAGGTGGCACTGTAGTAGGAGGTGCAATAGGTGGTTTTGTAGGTGGGCTTGGTGGTGGTATAGCCGGTGCTTTTGGAGGTTCATGGCTGGCTGAAAAAACAGCAGAAACTGTAATTGAAAACAAATGAAAATTGAAATAAAAAAGGAAGCTAACTACATCAAGGGCTGCATTCCGACTCAAAGCGGGGTCGATGATGTAAATAAATGGATAGAGATCATTCAAGAGGTTCTCAAGTACTCCTTTGATGGCTTAAGAGTTTATTTGTTCACACTTACTCCTCAAAAGTATTCTTTAGGCTATGAACTTGGCTCTTTCGTAGAGTCGAAGGCTGGAAAAGAAAAAGTGTTAATCAATTCCCTTGAGCGTTGTTCAGACAATCAGATTTACGAGATAGCTAACTCAGAAGAGTTCTTGAGAGGGCTGTTGAAAATCGTCTTATCACGTTCGCAGAAATCATTTGGAGATTTAAGTTTTGTCGATGGTGACTACTCCAATCTGAAAGACGAGTTGATTACTTGTGAGGATGATGGTTATAGTTTTTATTGGTTTAACCCTCACTTATCAAAAGAGGATATTGAGCGAACGTTTGAAAAGATTATATCATTGCACATGATCAGTAATTAAGGGTGCTCCAAATTCTCCTTTAACCTGTATGCCTTGGCGGCCTCTTCAAGTTCGTCATCGAGGAAAGCAACTAGAAAAGGATAAGATTGCTAGCCAAAATCGATGGTCATGGATCATAAAGTAGCAGCAGTAGTGGGGACTTTACTTTTGTTTTCATGTGGACAAGACAGTGCAAAAGTTGAGTACACTGAGAAGACCTCGCTCTCTCCAGGTGGCGCCTTAGAGGAGGTTGCCATGTACAAAAATGGACTCTTGGATGGTAAAGCTTTCAGGTACTTCGCTGACGGCACAAAAAAGCCTTGAGTATAATTATGTGGATGGATTGAAGGAGGGTGCTCAATTTACCTACCAGCACGGAAGATTATTTACTACTGAAAACTACGTTTCTGGAAAGAGGCATGGGTGGGCAATCTATTTCTCTCCAGTCACTGGTTGTGTTACAGAGGAAGGCGAATTCTTTAATGACCAGAGGAATGGTCTGTGGTATACTTATGATGGGCTATATCTTGTTGAAGTCACGCTTTACAGGTTGGATTCGATTGTGAAATCGGTATATCGTAACCCTAATTATGAGGGTATTAGTGAATATTTTGCCACACCTGCAAGTGAATGTAGCTGTGGTTCGTCGCCTGTTAAGGAGATCAAATAGCTGCCTGTTGGTCCGGACTTGCAACAAGACGTTGGTCGAGAAATTCCGTGTTGGTCCGGAATTCAGATAAAGCGATACGTTGGTCGGGAGTTTCCAGCCCGACAGTCTAGGGGTGTGCGTTAGTTCAATTGGTGGTTGTCAGGCGGGCGGGCCTCCCGACAAGTTGTCTGAACTGTGATTTGCAGATGATTCTTGTGATGGTGTGATTGGATCAGGGGTAAAACATTTTATAAAGAGCTTTCCTTCCAAAACTGTGAGTGGTACTTACCACAGAAGCCGAATGACAACCACCTCAGCGCAATCAAAAAAATCATTTGAGAATCACAGTTCGGAAATGATCGGGCCCAGACCAACGAAAAAGGCTCCGACCCGAGCAGGAAGCAGGAATGATGTAAGATTTTCCCCCATTCATCTCAAAAGTCGCGCTTCGTCTAACCGTGCATTTGATTAAATTACTCCATGCTTTTGAGGGTCATTTCAAGCGTACTTTTCTGCCTCTTCCTGGCTTCTACATCGAGGGCACAGGTGGGCATCAAAGGACCTGATACGAGGCCGCTGACCGACACCCTCCAACATCACCTAGATAGCCTCACGCGAGTTGCCTCTGTCAGTCGATTTACAGATTCGCTTAAAATCAATGCATGGTCCGACAGCTTGCGGAAACAGGTAAACTTTAAGTTCAGCACCGGACAAGTCAACCGCCGCGCCGACAGCCTGGTGCGGGCGGGGGCGCCCACGACAAAGATCATCGCCTACAAGGACAGCCTCTCGCAAAAGGGAAAGGGCCTGCTGAATGAAATCAACGCACAGCAAAGCGGCCTACAATCGAAACTAAGTACCCGGTACGACAACTGGCTCACCTCGGCACGGAAGAAATACAAGCTGGATTCCATGAGCGTGAAAGCGCCGGCATTGCCATCGGCGTCATTGCCGGGTATCCCCAATCAACCTAACCTGAGTGTACCGCAGGTTCCTGCACTGGAGAGCTCTCCAATCCCCACTTTGAACTCCTCTGACTTTGTCGCGTTGCCACTATCGCCTGAGCTGAAGCAAGTGGCCGGCGACTTCACCATTCCGACCGATACGCAACTGAAATCACTCGATTCGCAGCTTCCCAATACCAACGACTTGGTTAAGCCGTATGCCAGTCAGTTGGGGGAAGTGAAGAATAGCCTCAAGGATCCGGGGAAGACAGCTGAGACGCAGGTCAGTCAGCTTGCGGAAACCCAGGGAATCACCAGCCAGGCCGATGCGATTAATCAACTGAAGGACAATGAAGCGATGCAGGTGGCGGAGCAGATGAAAGGTGCGGATAGCGCTGAGGCCCTGCTGCCGGCAGCGGTCGACCACTTCGCCGGCAAGGAAGTGGTGCTGCAACAAGCCATGGACCAGATGGCCAAATACAAAGACAAGTATCGGTCTTTGCCCAGTATCGCTGATGTGAAGAAGACGTGGTGGCCGCGCAACAGCCTGAAGGGCGTGCCGTTCCGCGACCGCATCCGGATCGGAATGAACCTGGGCTTCCGGTCGGTTACCGACACGCTGCTGTTGGACTTCTTCCCCAATGCGTCGTACCGGATCTCGGGCCGCTTTGAAGCCGGCATGGGCTTCCTGTACCGCGTGCGCGTCAACACCCGGGAATTCTCGTTCAGCCAGCAAAACCCTGTGTGGGGATGGAATACGTTTGTGGTCGTGAAGACCTTTAAGTCTGTTTTCCTGCGCGTGGAAATGGATGGCACGAGCTATTCGCGCACCCGCACCGACAATGCCTCGTACCGCGACTGGCGCTGGAGTTTCTTGTCAGGGATACAAACCAACTTCCGGATCGCCACTCAATGGACGGGTAACGTGCAGATGTTGTACAACTTTGATAATCAGCTGAAGGACGGGTTTCCTGAGAAATTGTCTGTGCGGTTGGGGGTGCAATACAAATTGGGGAGGTGATGTGTCTGTCTGGTTTGTGCGGTGTAAGCAGTTCATCGGTGCGGGCCAATCACATTTACCTCACAGAATAAGCTTTCCTGTGGCCCTCGATTTCTTCTTTCTTCTAAACCCCGGGTTAAAACCCGGGGCTATCAAAATACCGCCCCTACGGGGCCTGAGGAATTGTCTGCGACAATCTGCGTGCATTCCATCTGCGTGATCTGCGGGAAAGGCAACCCGGATACTTTCCGCAGGTCCATATTTCTGTTTGCCAGTGTCGGGACGGCGGTTATATTGGCGACTTAACCTTCTTTCAGACCATGAGACTTTACGCTTTTGTATTTCTTCTTCTCTTTTCCTTCGCGGCCGCTGGCCAGGACCCGGTCATTGATGCCATCGTCAAAGAGGCATCCGAGAACTCACAACTGGAACGGCTGGCCCATGAACTCTTTGACGGCATCGGCCCCCGTCTGGTGGGAACGCCCCAGATGCAACAGGCCCATGACTGGGCGATAAAGAAGTATGCCGACTGGGGCATCACCGCCAGGAATGAGAAGTGGGGTGAGTGGAAAGGATGGGAGCGAGGTGTGTCCCATATCGACATGATCTATCCGCGCGTTAAAACATTGGAAGCTATGCAGTTAGCTTGGTCACCATCAACCAATGGTAAAGCGGTTGTTGGTGAGTTGGTGATCATTCCTGACCTCGACGATTCCCTGGCGTTTCAGAAGTGGCTGCCGGCGGTGAAGGGCAAGTTTGTCATGATGTCCATGCCTCAGCCGACGGGCCGGCCGGACTACAACTGGAAGGAGCATGGTACTCCCGAGAGCTTTGAAAAAATGAAGGCCCAGCGTACGGCCCTCACGGAAGCCTGGGACAAGCGAATCGCCAAAACGGGGAAAACGACCAGGACCCTCCCGGCGGTCCTGGAGAAGGCCGGTGCCCTGGGCATCGTCACCTCCAACTGGTCGCGGGGATTTGGGGTGAACAAGATCTTCCAGGCACGAACGACCAAGGTCCCCACCATCGATGTATCCCTGGAAGACTATGGCATGCTTTACCGCTTGCAGGAGTCGGGTGTGAAGCCCCGGATCAGCGTTAGGACTGACTCCAAAGACCTGGGCATGGTGCCCACGTTCAATACCATCGCCGAGATCAAGGGGAGCGAAAAGCCTGATGAGTACGTGATGCTGTCGGCCCACTTTGACTCGTGGGATGGCGGAACGGGAGCGACCGACAACGGAACCGGAACCATCATGATGATGGAGGCGTTGCGCATCCTGAAGAAAGTGTACCCGAATCCCAAACGCACCATCCTCGTCGGCCATTGGGGCAGCGAAGAGCAGGGATTGAATGGATCGAGGGCGTTTGTTGAAGATCACCCGGATATCGTCAATAACCTCCATATGCTCTTCAACCAGGACAACGGCACCGGCCGCATCCGGGAGATTACCGGGCAGGGGTTCCTCCACGCCTACGACTACATTCAGCGATACCTCTCCAAAGTGCCGGAGAAAGTAAGAAATGGGCTCACCACCACGTTCCCTGGCATCCCTTCGGGGGGAGGTTCCGACAACGCGTCCTTCACTTCCGTGGGCGCCCCGGGTTTCGGGCTGAATGCAACGTCCTTCTCTTATTTCGACTACACCTGGCACACCAACCGGGATACGTACGATAAGGTGGTCTTTGACGACCTGCGAAGCAATGCCATCCTTGCCGCCATCCTCGTGTACCAGGCGTGCGAAGACCCGAACAAGTTCCCTCGTGAGAAGAGTTTTCTGCCGGTTGATTCAAAGACCGGAGCAAGGGCCAACTGGCCGGAACCCAGAAAGGCAACCCGAAAGGGACCGGTAAACTAGGGGCTGAGGCTAGCTGAGTTGACAGTTGACAAGAAGGCAATTGACAATTCGCTTGTTAAAGAAGGTGGTCTTACTAGAGTCATTAGCTTGCAGCTAGAAGCGAGCGGCCAGAAGCTAGAAACTGATTCACCAATATGAAAAAGTGGATAACTCTCGTCATCCTTTTCACTACGGCATGTAATGCCCCGAAGCCTCAGGCCCAGGGAACGCTGGTCATCATCGGTGGTGGCTCAAGGCCTTCATTGATCATTGAGCGGATCATCCAGGAAGCGAGGCTGAAGGATGGCGGCTATGGGGTGGTTCTGCCTATGTCCAGTTCCTCGGATTCGTCGGTGTACTTCGCGGTGAAGCCGTTTCAGGAGGCCGGGATTCAATCGCTTCGTGGCATGAACTTCAAGAAAGGCGAACCACAGTCTGCCGAGCGCCTTGATTCCGTCCGCAACGCCCGGTTGATATACATAACGGGCGGCGACCAGGAACGGTTCATGGGAGTTGTCCGTGGAACGCCATTGGAGCAGACCATCCGAGAAGCGTTTGCTCGGGGCGCCGTCATCGCGGGCACTAGCGCAGGAGCAGCGGTCATGAGCGAGAAGATGACCACCGGCAACCAGTTGCGCGATACTACATACACCTCAACCTTCAAAGTAATTGAATCAAACAACCTGGAAATCAAACCCGGACTCGGCCTGATCACCGGCGTCCTTATCGATCAGCATTTCCTTATTCGCAGCCGGCATAACCGGCTGCTTACGGGAGTTATCGATTACCCGGATCATGTCGGTATCGGAATTGATGAGTCGACAGCGATCGTCGTGAAGGGGCGAAACGCGGAAGTTATCGGCGACTCCCAGGTGCTGGTGATCCGCAACCCGGGCCAGGCGCGGAGAGAAGCTGGCCGCAAATTGGGTGCAAATGGACTAACTATAAATATTCTTCTCCCGGGGGACGAGTTCACCCTGTAAGTCCTACCAGTATCGCGAGACCAGGCAACAGGAAAACCAGGTCGCCAACCAGCCGGTACCGATCATCGACCCTGAAGAAATCCGGGCGAAGGTAAATGACCCCATGACCGGTGTTCATCAGGAGCAGGACAGCTGCCAACTGGAAGTATCCCCACGTGGCGAGAATTCCCAGGCCGGCAAGGATGATTCCGAATACAAGCCGAACCAAATTTCCCGCGATACGCGGTCCCAGGTGCGTGGTAGTCGAGACATGCCCGTCCTGCAGATCTCCTTCGTGACCAAATAGCGAAAACAAAAGCAGGTTGACATAGGCGGTCGCCAGGTAGAGCAGTATCAGGAGCCATTCTTCCAATTGCAAAGGCCGATTCAAGAGCGACCAGGGTGCGGCGATGATTCCGGAAACATAGAGCATGGCGCCGGCAATCTCCTTAAGAAATCTCAGATTGGCCTGCAGCCATAAGTAGGCGATCACCAAGGTAGCTACGCCGATTCCAGCGAACAGGACGGGCTTGCGGACAAGGAAGGCCTCCACGGTAAGTGCGGTCGCGGCCAGCACGACAGCCGCCGTGAGAACCGATGCATGGCGGCGATGAAACTGGTGACGACGACTGAATGGATCATGGGCTGACCGGGCAGCATCGAAGAGGTGGTCAATTGTATAAACAATCCAAACAATCAGTCCGAGCCCCAGGTAAGCATGTGGCCGTAATTGAACACCAAAAACGGAAGCAAAGAACGCGCACCCGGACACAGCGCCCAAAGCCACATCAATGCTCAGAATATTGATATAGGTCAAAATCCGCACGGCCATGGCAATTTACGCAGTCATGCGGCAGCCATTGCTTACTTTTGGAGAATACTCTGAATCATGAAGTCCGTACGCCAATTCATTCTGCTCGTTGCGATCCTTACCGTCGCATCTTGCCGGCCATCTGAAACCAAATATGCCACCTACGAGGATTACCCGGCTTACCCGGGCGGTGATCTGGGATTAACGTATACCCCTCAGGCTTCCACGTTCCGACTGTGGTCCCCGGTGGCTACTTCGGTGACGCTTCACCTGTACGAGAAAGGGGAAGTTGGAGAGCCAATCACTTCTGAGCCCCTGGAGAGAAACGAAGAGGGCGTCTGGGCGGTGACGATCGACCGTGACCTAAAGGGATCGTTCTACACGTTCCAGGTCGAGGTGGAGGGAAAGAAACTG
Organism: Cyclobacteriaceae bacterium; assembly: GCA_016787605.1. Taxonomy (GTDB): domain Bacteria; phylum Bacteroidota; class Bacteroidia; order Cytophagales; family Cyclobacteriaceae; genus ELB16-189. The sequence continues at coordinate 3,758 of JAEUUE010000098.1, read as the reverse complement.
GAAGAAACGCCCGGCATTTACGCCAAAGCCGTGGGTGTCAATGGCCGACGCGCCGCGGTGGTCGACATGACGCAAACCAACCCGGAAGGGTGGGAGAATGACCAGCGGCCTTCCCTGGCTTCCGTGAGCGACGCCATCATCTATGAAATGCATGTCCGTGACTTCACCATTCACCCTTCGTCGGGGAGCAAGTATCCGGGCAAGTACCTGGGATTGTCCGAGGCCGGGACACGCAGCCCTTCCGGGCAGGCTACCGGTATCGCTCACCTGAAAGAACTGGGGATAACCCACGTGCACCTGCTTCCTGTTTTTGACTACCGGTCTGTCGATGAGACCAAGCTGGATTCCCCGCAGTTCAACTGGGGTTATGATCCGCAAAACTACAACGTACCCGAGGGTTCTTACTCCACCGATCCGGCTGATCCCTCCGCACGTATCCGTGAATTCAAGCAAATGGTACAATCGCTCCACCAGGCAGGGATACGCGTGATCATGGACGTCGTGTACAACCACACCGGGTTGACCGAAGGATCCAACTTCAACCTGGAAGTGCCGGGTTACTATTACCGTCATACCGCAGAAGGAAAATGGTCAGATGCCGCCGCTTGCGGCAACGAGACGGCCTCCGAACGTGCCATGATGCGCAAGTACATCATCGAATCTTGCGAACACTGGGTTAAGGAGTATCATATCGATGGCTTCCGCTTCGACCTCATGGGCATTCACGATATCGAGACGCTGAATCAACTGACCGATCGGCTCCTGAAAGTGGAGCCGTCGTTGATCTTCTACGGCGAAGGGTGGACGGCAGGAGCCAGCCCGCTTCCCGACAGCTTGCGAGCGCTGAAGGCCAACACGGCCAGGCTCAAGCACTTTGCCGCATTCAGCGACGACTTGCGCGACGGGCTGAAAGGATCAGTCTTCGATGAGCATGCGACCGCCTTCGTCAACGGAGGCTCCGGCGCGGAACAGAGTATTCGCTTTGGCATTGTCGCGGCCACCGAACATCCCCAGGTCGACTACAGCAAAGTCAACTATTCGAAGGCTCCCTGGGCGCGTGAGCCGTGGCAGTGCATCAACTACGTAAGCTGCCACGATAACCATACGCTGGCCGACAAGCTCAAGATTTCCGGCCAGGGAAAATTCAGCGGCGACCAACTTCTGCAAATGGACAAACTGGCCAATGGCATCGTCCTGACGTCGCAGGGCATCTCGTTCCTTCACGCCGGGGAGGAGATGATGCGGACGAAGAAAGGGGTGGAGAATTCATTCAATAAACCGGACAGCATTAATGCCATCGACTGGTCGTGGAAAGACAAGTATGCCGATGTGTATGCCCACTACCGGCTGTTGATCGGTCTCCGCAAAGCGCATCCTGCCTTCCGCATGTCTTCCGCCGAGCAAATCAGGGCTAACCTCAAGTTTGTTGATTCACCGTCGGGCGTAGTGGCCTACTCCCTGGATGGCAAGGCAGCAGGCGATAGCTGGAACAACATATTGGTAGTGGCCAATGGAACGGGCGAAACAGTAAACATGACGTTGCCGGGTGGCCCGTGGCGTGTTGGGTATGACGGCTCTTTGCCCGGTACCCAGAAGAAGGAAAGGCAGGTGTCGGGCAAACTGATGGTGGGCCCCAAAGCCCTGGTTGTCCTGCATACTACTGACTGACCGTTACCCCGATAGACTCATGAACACGGACCGAACCGAATCCCGCAGCAACCGCGCGGCAAGGGTTTGGAAGAACCTGAAGAAAGGAATGGCGTTGGCCTATGCGGCTTCTCCTTCCTTGCTGGTCCGGTATTCCCTTTTGGGAATGATCAATGCGACCATGACTCCCATCTCCGTGTTCCTGGGGGCCATGCTGGTGAACCGGATTGCGGAGCGTAGCCCGGTGGAAGCGATGGTCCCGATCCTTGTCGGATTGTGGGTAGCGGCTGGGGTCCAACGCGCACTGGGCGCCTACATGGGCTATGGGCGCACCCTCTTTGTCCGCAAGGTGGAACTTGAGGCGGAGAAAAGACTGCTGGACAAGGCATCCCGGGTGGACCTCGGACATTTTGATCATTCCAACTGGCACGATCGTCTTGCCCGCGCCCGCCGCGATGTGCACTGGCGCCCCGGTGACCTTACCTGGTCGGTGCTTGGACTTTCCGGCAACTTCGTTACGATCATCCTCATGGCCACGCTGCTCGCCAGTTTGCATTACCTGCTTGTCGTATTGGCTCTCGCTTCGGCTGTGCTGTCGCTGTTGCTCGAGAGTAGGATTACGTCCAAGCTTTATGAATTCTACTACAAGGAAACACCGGAGGAACGCGAACGGAATTACCTGGGCGATCAATTGGTGCAGCCTCGGACCACCAAGGAGATAAGAGCCTATGTCCTGGCCGACTACCTGCTTGGGAGGCACCAGAAACTCTCCGACTATTTGTTCAAGCGAAGGCAGCAGATGTACAAGGAGGGGACCCGGATTTCCATACTGACCGGGTTGGTCACGGGAACGACGCTGGCGGCTGCGTATGTCTTCCTCGCTGTGCGGGGCGCGGCAGGCGCTATCGATCCCGGGGGTGTTGTACTTGTGATCGGGGCGTTCACTTCGGTATCCGGAACCTTGGGCATGATCTCCAGCACCTTCGTCGCCGTAGACCAGCATACCACTTTCCTCGAGGATTACTTTTCCTTCCTCGCCATCGACTCGATCATCAAAGTGCCCGATTCGCCGACCCATTTGCCGGCCAAACTGAATGCGGGAATCCAGTTTGAGAACGTGTCCTTCACCTACCCGGGGGGCACCGGCCCGGCGGTGAAGGACCTGAACCTACACATCCGTGACGGCGAGCTGGTTGCGCTCGTAGGTGAAAACGGCGCGGGAAAGAGTACGCTGATTAAAATGCTATTGCGCTTCTATGATCCCGGGCAAGGCACTGTGCGTGTCGGTGGGGTGGATTTGAAACAGGTAGCGCCGGAAGAGCTTCGTGAGCGGATCGGGGTATTGTTCCAGGATTTTGCGACCTACGAATTGTCGGTGCGCGAAAATGTTTCGATCGGCCGACCGGGCCTGGAAGGTGGAGACGAGAAGATCATGAAGGCCCTCAAGGATGCCCGAAGCGAGTGGCTCCTCAAGAAGATGCCCGGGGGGCTCGATGCCAAGGTAGGCCGGCTCTTCGAAGGCGGGCATGACCTCTCGGGAGGCGAGTGGCAGCGACTTGCCCTGGCCCGGATCATGTATCGCGACGCGGATATCTGGATACTTGACGAGCCTACCAGTTCGCTCGATCCTGAGGCCGAAGCGGCGATCTTTGCCGAACTCAAAGAGAACCTGAAAGGCCGCATCGGAATCGTGATCTCCCACCGGTTCTCCACGGTTCGCATGGCCGACCGCATCGCCGTCATCGCCGATGGCAAGGTATCGGAACTGGGAACCCACGCTGAATTGCTCGCGACGGGAGGGACGTATGCCCGGCTGTTTGAGCTGCAGGCGGCTGGATATCGTTAATTTGACAGTTTGAAAATGGTTTCGGAAAGAAGCCGATGGTCTGAAGACATGTAACTACTCATATGAAGAAATTATTCTACCTGCTTCTGTTTGCTTCCTGTATGCCAAAGTCACAGGAAGTATTGCGTCCGGGGTCGGATCTTCGGGTTGGAGAGACGACACCGGTGAGGACGCTGGCCCAGCATCAGGCCGATACGTTTCGGTTGGAACTGGACAGCGGTGCTTTTGTGTATGGATACGCCGATCAGCGCACCGTGGATTTGGT
>JAEUUE010000053.1 GCA_016787605.1 Cyclobacteriaceae bacterium | reverse complement strand
CACATCCGAAAGGCTCAAAAGAAGTGGAAAGTCACACCCGAGATCTTTCACGGCGGTGATTTTCAGGACGGGCTCATCCTGAAGTTCGGCAAGCCGCGAACCGCCGTGTTCGCTCACATGGATACGGTAGGCTTCACGGTGCGGTACTTCAATCAGCTGGTGCCGGTGGGAAGCCCGGATGCGGAAGCCGGCGCAAAGCTTGTCGGTCGCGACAGCAAAGGTGAAATTGAATGCGAGCTGGAGTTCGATAAAGAGCATCACGCCCTGTACAAGTTCGGCCGTGTGATCGACCGGGGCACACCGCTCTCCTATAAAGTTGACTTCCGTGAAGGTCGCCAGGCTATCGAATCGGCGTACCTCGACGACCGGCTGGGCATTTACGTGGCCCTGGAGATCGCCTCCAAACTTACTGACGGCATCATCGTCTTCAGTTGCTGGGAAGAGCACGGCGGCGGCGGGGTGCCGTTCCTGGCCAAGCACATCTATGAAAACTGGGGCGTACGCCAAGCCCTGATCTCTGACATCACCTGGGTTTCCGACGGCGTGGACCATGGCAAAGGCGTGGTCATCTCGCTCCGTGACCGAAACATCCCGCGCCGTGTATTTGTCGACCGCATCGTCGCCATAGCCGACAAGCACAAATGCGACTACCAGCTCGAGGTGGAAGGGACGGGATCCAGCGACGGAGGCGAACTCCAAAGGTCGCCGTATCCCTTCGACTGGTGCTTCGTCGGCGCTCCTCATCAGCATCCTCACACACCGAATGAAAAGGTGTACAAGAAAGACATTGAATCCATGATTCGCCTCTACCATCATTTACTCAAAGACCTATGAAAACTCGTCGGGAATTCATCAAGACCACCGCTGCCGCCGCTGCTTTCTCCATCCTTCCCTCGTCCGTCTTTTCCTCGCAAGCCTCCAAACTCCGCCTTGGCTTCATCGGGGTTGGGTTCCGGGGGCAGGGTCACCTGGGCCTGGCCCTCCGCCGCGACGACGTAGAGGTCGTTGCCCTCTGTGATGTCCAGCAACGCATGATGGACATGGCGCTGGCCCGCGTCACGAAGGCAGGTAAATCAAAACCGCAGGTTATTCTCGACGGACCGTACGGCTACCGAAAAATGCTGGAGAACAAGGATATCGACGCGGTGATCATCTCCACGCCATGGGAGTGGCACACCGTCATGTGCCTTGACGCGATGAACGCGAAAAAATACGTAGGCTGTGAAGTAATCACGGGCATGACCATCGAAGAATGCTGGGAGCTGGTGCACACCAGCGAGCGCACCGGGATGCCACTGATGATGCTGGAAAACGTGTGCTACCGCAGGGATGTCATGGCCGTCATGAACATGGTAAGGCAGGGCGTGTTCGGCGAGCTCATCCATCTGCAGGGCGGCTACCAGCACGATCTACGGGAGGTGAAATTCAATGACGGAAAAGATCCCCTGGGTCCTGGTGCCGAGTTCGGTGAAAAGGCCTTCTCGGAAGCCCAGTGGCGTACCCATCATTCCGTAAACCGCAACGGCGACCTGTATCCCACCCATGGAATCGGCCCCGTGGCCATGATGATCAACATCAACCGCGGCAACCGGTTCACACGGCTTTCCTCCTACGCGACCAAGGCCCGGGGGCTGCATAACTACATTGCGAAAACCGGCGGCGAGAACCATCCCAATGCCAGGGTCAACTTCCGGCTTGGTGACGTAGTGACCACCATGATCCAGACGGCCAATGGGGAAACGGTGCTGCTGCAGCACGACACCAACCTGCCCCGTCCCTACTCGCTAGGCTTCCGGGTGCAGGGCACCAACGGCATCTGGATGGACGTAAACAAATCGATCTACATCGAGGGACAAAGCAAGGAAGAACACCGTTGGGAAGAGGCGCAGGCCTGGCTGGACAAGTATGATCATCCCCTCTGGAAGAAATACGGCAGTGATGCTTCCGGTGCCGGCCACGGCGGCATGGACTGGTTTGTCTTCAACGCTTTCGTACAAGCCGCCAAACTGAAAATTCAAACGCCGCAGGACGTCTATGACGCCGTCACCTGGAGCGCGATCACACCGCTCTCGGAAGACTCGATCGAACGGGGCGGCGAATCGGTAGAGTTTCCCGACTTCACCGGAGGACAGTGGATGTACCGCAAAAACAACTTCGCCGTCGACGACACCTATTAATACGGTATCTTTGTAAAACTAATACCGGGTATTGTTGTTAGTGGGCGTATGAAGATCAAAGACCTCGAGTTCAAGAAATTTCTCACCGCCGATCGGATTGAAAAGAAAGTGGCGGCACTGGCGGGCCGCATCGAGAAGGACTATCAGGATAAAACCCCTGTATTCCTGCCCATTCTCAACGGTTCCTTCATGTTCGCGTCCGACTTGATCAAGGAGATAACCATCCCTTGCCGGGTGTCGTTTGTGAAAATCTCCTCCTACAGCGGCACCCTGAGCACCGGGCAGCTCAAAACGCTCATCGGACACGATGAAAGCCTTTTTGGAACCGACATCATCATCGTGGAGGATATCGTGGACACCGGCCTCACGCTCACCAAGATCTCGGAAGAGCTCAAAAACCTCGGCGCCAAGTCAGTGGAGTGCGTGGCCCTGCTCCGCAAGGCGCCTGCGCGCGAAAAGAACGTTCCCATCAAGTATGTAGGCTTCGAGCTGGAAACCGAGTTTGTGGTCGGCTATGGCCTGGACTACGACGGCCTTGGCCGGAACCTCCGCGACATCCACATCAAGGTAGGATAAAGCTCCGACCAACCTACCCATACGGTTGGCCGGAACACCAACTGCCGACATTCCGACTCCACCTTCTTCATTGTTCATTGTTCATTCTTCATTCTTCATTTTTCATTCCTACCTTGGTGGTCTAATTCGGCACCCATGATCAATGTCGTTATTTTCGGTCCTCCCGGAGCCGGCAAGGGCACGCAGAGCGACCGGCTCATCAAGAAGTACGGATTCGTGCACATCTCCACCGGCGACCTGTTCCGCTGGCATACCAAGAACGATACCCCGTTGGGCAAGCGGGTCAAAGAAATCATGAACAGCGGCGCCCTGGTTCCCGATGAAATCACCATTGCCATGCTGAAGGAAGAGCTGGCGAAGAACCCGCAGGCCAAGGGATTCCTGTTTGACGGGTTTCCCCGGACCGTCGCCCAGGCCGAAGCCCTGGATCGGTTCATGAAGGAGAATGGCACCGCCATTCACCACGTGATCGCCCTGGATGTTTCCGAAGCCGAGTTGCGGGCACGCATCGCCAAGCGCCGGACCATCGAAAACCGGGCTGACGACGAAGACGAAAAACTCAACAAACGCATCACCGAGTATTTCGGCAAGACCGTTCACGTGTTACCCTACTACGAAAAGCAAAACCGGCTCAAGACCATCAACGGCGTAGGCGAAATCGAGAAGATTGCTTCCGACATCGCCGCCGTTCTCGACAAGAAATGATAAACTTCTGGCATTTCGGGGCGAATAACCGCAAGCCCACCTTGCAGGAAAATCTCAGGGTCTTCCGTATCGTTGGGATTTTTCTGCTGAGCGTTTTCCTGATTTACGGACTGATCGCCTTTACTGTCTTCGGCCACCTCTGACGTGTCAAATCCCAACTTCATCGACTATGTGAAGTTCCGCTCCCGTTCGGGACATGGCGGAGCGGGCTGCCTGCATTTTCACCGGGAGAAGTTTGTTCCCAAGGGAGGCCCTGACGGGGGCGACGGAGGACGCGGCGGTCACGTGATCCTCAAGGGTAATGCCCAACTGTGGACGCTCCTTCACCTCAAGTACCGCAAGCATATCTCGGCCGAAGACGGTCATGGCGGCGAAGGCGCCAACATGACTGGCGCCCAGGGCAAAGACGAAATCATTGAAGTGCCCCTCGGGACGGTTGCGCGGCGCGCCGAGACTGGTGAGGTCGTATGCGAAATCAATCACGACGGTGAAGAAGTGATCCTCTCACCTGGCGGTCGCGGAGGAAAGGGCAATGCCTTTTTCGCCACCCCTACCCAGCAGGCTCCCCAATTTGCCCAACCCGGAGAACCCGGGGTGGAGGAATGGGTCATCCTCGAACTTAAGCTGCTCGCTGATGTCGGCCTGGTCGGATTTCCCAACGCCGGGAAGTCTACCCTGCTGTCGGTAGTCTCTGCCGCCAAACCCAAGATCGCCGATTACGCGTTCACCACCCTGACGCCCAACCTCGGAGTGGTGGCCTACCGTGACAACCAATCGTTTGTCATGGCCGACATCCCCGGGATTATCGAAGGCGCCGCGGAAGGGAAAGGGTTGGGCATCCGTTTCCTTCGCCACATCGAACGCAACTCCCTCCTCCTTTTCCTTATCCCTGCCGATACGCGCGACATCCGGACCGAGTACGACATCCTGCTGAATGAACTCAGGAAGTACAACCCGGAACTGCTCGACAAGAAGCGCCTGCTGGCCATTTCCAAATCCGATCTCCTCGACGATGAACTGAGAGAGGCAATGAAAAAGGAAATTCCCGAAGGGATCCCTACCCTCTTTATCAGCGCCGTTACTCAATCCGGAATCCGCGAGTTGAAGGACCTGATCTGGAAACACCTGCATTCGTAAGGCAGGTCATTCTGGCACAAATACGCTGATTGGCAGAATTCTTGTCATTTTTGGCCCTGAATTGAAGGGAACCATGGAAAACACGCTCAATACCGAACCAGAACTTACCCAGCACGAAGAAACCAACCAGGAAGTCCCACCCGGCCAAAGCCCGGAGCCGGAAACTGCCAAAGCCGCCGCCGGCCAGGCCGACCCGGTCAAGCGCCTGCAGGACGAATTGGCAGAGGCCAAGGAGAAGTACGTTCGGCTCTACGCGGAGTTTGAAAACCACCGCCGCCGCACAGCCAAGGAAAAGCAGGACCTGATTTTCGGCGCCAACGAGACGCTGCTCAAGGCCCTGCTGCCCGTGCTCGACGATTTCGAGCGTGCCGAAAAATCCTTCAAGGATCAGAATACCAAGGAGTCGGAAGGGTTCTTTCTCATCCAGAACAAATACAAGAAGATCCTGGAGCAATACGGAGTAAAGCCCATGGAGATCACGGCCGATACCGCCTTCAATGCCGATCTCCACGAAGCCATCACCCAGGTTCCTGCCCAGGATGAATCAAAGAAAGGCAAGATTGTGGACGTGGTTGAAAAAGGGTATCTCCTCAACGACAAAGTCATTCGCTTCGCCAAGGTGGTCGTAGGCAGCTAACCATTTTCAAGTTTTCAAATCCCCGAATTCTCAAATTTTCAAATTGAATGGCCAAGCGCGATTACTACGAAAT
>JAEUUE010000012.1 GCA_016787605.1 Cyclobacteriaceae bacterium | reverse complement strand
CGGTGATTTGCCGTTGGCGCCGGTGGCCTGGGCGATTTCGCATTCGTGGTGCGGGAACTTGAGGTCCATGCCGCCGCCGTGGATGTCGAACGTCTCACCGAGGTACTTGGTGCTCATCACTGTGCACTCGATGTGCCATCCAGGGAAACCGTCACCCCAGGGGGAAGGCCACCGCATGATGTGGGCCGGGGAGGCTTTCTTCCACAGGGCGAAATCGACTTTCTCACGCTTCTCATCCTGGCTGTCGAGATCGCGGCCGCTTTCCATCAGTTCATCGATGTTGCGGCCAGAGAGGATGCCGTAGTGATGGCTCCGGTTGTATTTCTTGACATCGAAGTAAACCGATCCATTGACCTCGTAGGCGAGGCCCAGGTCGATCAGCTTCTTCGTGATATTGATCTGCTCTACAATATGCCCCGTAGCCGACGGCTCGATGCTGGGAGGGAGGATGTTGAAGATGCGCATCACGGTGTGAAAGTCTTCCGTGTAGCGTTTTACAATCTCCATGGGCTCCAGCTGTTCCAGGCGGGCTTTCTTGGCGATCTTGTCTTCCCCTTCGTCGGCGTCGCTTTCCAGGTGGCCCACGTCGGTGATGTTGCGTACATAACGGACCTTATACCCCAGGAACCGGAAGTAACGGCTCACGATGTCGAAGGTGAGGAATGTCCGGGTGTTGCCCAGGTGGACGTAGTTGTATACCGTCGGACCGCAGACGTACATGCCTACAAAACCGGGGACGAGGGGCTCAAATCGCTCCTTCTTGCCGGTGAGGGAGTTGGACAGGTAGACGGGATAGGAATCAAACGCGGGCATGGTCAAAAATCAAAACGCGAAGCTACGAAATTAACGTGTTAACGTGTTAACGTGTTGAGGTGCTAAGGTGTTAAGGTGTTAAGGTGTTAAGGTGTTAAGGTGCTGAGGTGGTAAGGTGTCAATGGGGGTGGGAGGTGGTTGGTGAGGGGAGGGTGGATTGGTTTTCGTGATGGAGGAGGAGGCAGCCGAGGAGGAGCCAGCCGGCGTTGGAGAAGCCGACCACGACATAAGTGTTGCCCGGGTAGAGAAAGCCCAGGATGTAGCTGGACAAGGTCATGGCAATGGCAAGGACCAGGTAGGTGCGGCTTTGATAGAGCCAGTGGTAAAAAACAAAGTGCGCGCCGGCCAGAACGCCCATGAATACTGGGGGATAATACACGTTGGCCTTGGCGGCCACGAACAAGACGGGAAAGAAGAACAGTTGAAAGACGTTGGCCCAGATCCCGAGCGGCGTTAGTTGATTTTTGTAGAAGATGTCGATACGGAAAAGACGGGCCAGCACGATGCTGGTGGGAAAGAGTATACCGGTGCCCCAGATACTGGCCATGAACGCCGAGGAAGGTGACAGCGCTGCGCCGGCACACCCGACGCCGAACCAATAGAGGGTGGCGGCCGCGATGAACGTGATGCCGCGGTGACTCCGGCTGGCGAGTTCGTTTTGAAGAGGCTTTAATTCAGTTGTCATTGTAGTGGCTGTTTAGAAGTTGTAGATGAATCCCAGGTATAGGGTGCGCAAGGAAAAGAGCTCATCCGCTGCCTGCGTGTAGTCGAAGTTGTAGGAATACCCCCGGACATTCCTGAAGTCAAAGACATTGCTGAGGCTGAGGAATCCTATAGCGGAGCTTTCGCCGACGGGAAAGATCTTCGAGACGCTCAAGTCGAGCGTGCGG
>JAEUUE010000189.1 GCA_016787605.1 Cyclobacteriaceae bacterium | reverse complement strand
CGGTATACCTTCTCCAATGCCGAGCATATCCGCACCGCCCGGTCGAGGGTCGTGATCTTTCACGGCACGCGCGACACCATCGTACCGCTGAGTTCGGCCGAGCGTCTCAGGCCCCTGCTGGCCACCCCGGCCGACTTTGTCATCGTCGAGGGTGCAGGTCACCGAAACCTGGGCTCCTTTCCCGCCTACCAGGAAGGGATAAAGGCGCTTCTGGCAGCCCCGGGTTTCTGACTGTGGGGAATATTTGCTATTTTTTCCCATGACCCTTCAACTGCTCCTGGTCATTGCCGGCTCCTACATTGCCCTCTGCCTGGTGTTCTACTTCACGCAGCACCTCTACTTCTTCCGGCCCGAAATACTTTCCCACACCTTCAAGTACCAATACCCCTTCCCCTTCGAAGAACTCAACTTCGACACGGCCGACGGCGGAAGAATCAACGCCATCCATTTCAAGGTCCCCAACTCCCGCGGCATCATCTACTACCTCAAGGGCAATTCCCGCAGCATCAAAGGCTGGGGCAAATTCGCCAAGGACTTCCTGAGCAACGGCTACGACTTCTTCATGATGGACTACCGGGGCTTTGGCAAGAGCCGGGGCAAGCGGTCGCAGACCAAGCTGTTCGAAGATGCCCAGCAATTGTACAAATGGCTCGCTACCCAGTATCCCGAAGACCGCATCGTCCTCTACGGCCGGTCGCTGGGCTCGGGCATCGCCGCGCGGATCGCGTCGTGGAACCGCCCGCGCATGCTCATCCTCGACTCCCCATACCGGAGCTTCTACCGCAACGCCATGCGCTTTGCATTCTTCCTCCCGATGAAGTGGCTGCTCCGCTACAACCTGCGCACCGACGAATACCTGCATACCGTCACCTGCCCGGTACACATCATCCACGGGAACAAAGACCGGCTGATCTCCTTCCGCCAGAGCGAAGAACTCAAGGCCCTCTATCCCGACAAGGTCATCCTCCACCCGGTGGAAGGTGCGCATCACAACGACCTCCCCGACTTCCCCCAGTTCTTCGAGCTGCTCTACGACATCCTCTACGTCGAACCGGTCAAATCCTCGCCCAAGCCATGAGCCAGAAGTCCGGCCACGACTTTACCCGTGTATTCGACATCCTGGCCTTCCAGGAGGCGTCCTATCCACAGGCTTCCGCTGCCGCCTCCTTCCGGGATGGTGCATGGAAATCAATCAGCATAGCAGATCTTCGGGCACTTACCGATCGCGTCTCCGGTGAATTGCTACGCCTGGGCATCGCACACGGCGATCGCATCGCCATCATTCCCAAGATGGGCAGCCCCGAATGGCTGGCTGTTGATCTCGGCTGCCTCCAGGTCGGCGCCGTGGTCGTTCCCATCCACCCCACCAGCAGCCCGACGGAGATCCAATTCATCCTGACTGAAGTAGAAGCCAAGGGCTGCCTCACAGCCGACGAGGAACTCTTCCGCAAAGTGCAGGAGCTGGCCTTACCTTCCCTTGCGTTCATTCAGCATTTGGCCCTCAACTCCCCTGGAGCATTCGCCGCGTTGGGATCGGCCGCAACACCACACCCAGACATTACCTCGCACAGTAGTGCCGTAACGCCCGAAGACCTCGCCGCCATCCTGTATACTTCAGGAACCACCGGAACACCCAAAGGCGCCATGCTCACCCAT
>JAEUUE010000170.1 GCA_016787605.1 Cyclobacteriaceae bacterium | reverse complement strand
TGAACAATGTTGAATCTACTTGCGCTGTCGCTGCTGAACCTATCACAAGGGTAATTGCGAAGAGTAAACTTATTTTCATGACTGCCGCAAGTCTATGGTGATGGTATCGGTTTGTACGATAACGGGAAATGAACGAAGATTCTTCTCTGCTGGGCCATTGCTCACCGCCCCCTTGTTGGTGAATTCGCTTCCATGACTTGGGCAATGGAGCATGTCACCCGAAGCCTGTAACTCTGCACCCTGGTGCGTGCATTTCATCCAAAGTGCACTATACTCGTTGTCAGAAAATCGGTACACATAAATTGGAAATTCTAATTTGTCGTTTTGTACAATGATGTACTCACGGGTAAACAGCTCCTCTTTTTTTTGGTACATGAATTCCGATTTGGGCACACGAATACCTGTTACATCCATTACACCGGTTGCATAATGTGTTGCTTGGCAGCCAGTGATTAGAAATGGAATCAACCCGCCACTGACACAGGTAATACACGTTTGCTTAACAAAGGAGCGTCTGTTCATAGCTATAAACTTTCGAGAAATTGAATGAGTTTTGTTTTTTCGTCAGCCGTTAGCCCTTGATAGTTGTTTGTGATTTGATTAGCCTCTCCACCATGAAGCAAAATAGCTTCGTCAATACTTCTAGCCCTTCCATCATGCATCAAAAAGTATTGGCCACCCTGTGAATTCTTAGAGAGCCCAAGCCCCCATAATGGAGGCGTTCGCCATTCATAAGTTTTTGCAGAGCCCTCGGTATAGCCATCATCGAGTGAAGAGCCCATGTCGTGCAATAAAAAATCACTGTAGGGAGAAAACGTTTTATTAGCCAGAGCGGCAATTGCAGAATTTCCTGTTTTCATTTCAGGGCGATGGCACTTTGTGCAACCAATTGTGGTAAACAATTGCTTTCCTTCAAGCATTGAATTGCTTTCAGGTCGTGGCGCAGGAGCCTTAAGTGTTTTTAGATAGAAGACCACATCGTTAATGGTTTGATTGGAAACTTCCGGATCAAACACCAATCCCGAATGCGTATCAACGGGTTCGAAACTGGATGTTACTCCAATGTCTTGATTATAAGCTGTGGCTGTTTGTTGAAGCAGATCGTAAGTGGCTGCTTTTTTACCGAAACGACCAATATACCTACCGTTTTGTGTTACACTGTTTGGTCGTTCTGTTACATATTCTTTCAGGCTAATCCAGTTGGGTACCCCACTGATGCCATCGCCATCACTATCATCAGGGTCAGCCCAATCTAAAATTTCCGCATCGCTGACAGCATCTATAAATCCGAGACCGGTATTGGCTGGAGGGGTAAAGCGAGAGAATGTTGCATTTTGGGGAATCGCTTCCGGTGTAAAACCGGGAATTGCCCTGTGTTGAAGTTGAGGGCCACCGATATGCAGGTATTGATTCCCATTTTCATCTGCTTGACCGAATCGCGTAAGCGTAGAAAAAGGATGACCTTTGCCATCGCCCGGATGACAACTGCCACAGGAGGTGGCGACAAACAAAGGCCCAAGGCCATTTGCAGAAGTAAATACTTCGTCATTAAAAGCCACATCACCCCGGAGAAATTGGAGATTCTCGGCTTCCGTTAACCCGGATACAGGACCATCCAACAGCTCGAATGCTTGAGGCGCCTTTGGTTGGAATTCCTCGCAAGCAACAAGGATAATCATTCCCGCGAATATTGTTTTTCGGTTCATGCGTCTAAAAGTACGATTAGTTTAAATATAATGTTAGACGCATCTAATATTTTAATTTTACGATGTTAACAAAAAGCCTTATTTTTATCTGAAAAGTGTAAATGGGATCCCTGACAGAAGAAAACTATATCAAGTCCATCTATGCTTTATCGCAGGCAACGGGAGAGGTTTATGTTTCGGAGTTGGCCAAAAAACTGGATGTAAAGCTTCCCAGTGTAAATAGCATGGTGAAACGTCTGGCGACCAAGAAATTGGTGGCTTATGCGCCTTACAAGGGTATCAAACTGACCGAAAAAGGAAAAAAAGAAGCTTTGGCAATTATTCGAAAACACCGCCTGGCGGAATTGTTTTTAGTAAAGGTGATGGGTCTTGGATGGGAAGAAGTGCATGACATCGCTGAACAGTTGGAGCACGTGAACTCATCACGCTTTTACGACCGCATTGATGAATTACTGAACAGCCCAAAGTTTGACCCGCATGGAGAGCCCATCCCGGACAGCAACGGA
>JAEUUE010000142.1 GCA_016787605.1 Cyclobacteriaceae bacterium | reverse complement strand
GCCGTTTACCAGGTTGATGAAATCCTGGAAGTACTGCTGTTCCTTGCTGTTGCCCACCCCGTCCAGTCCGACATCCTGGTTGACCCGCGCGTTGGGGTCGTTATTGAAGGCGTTGTTCAGGTACTGCTGGGTGGTGACGGCGCCCCACTGGTTAATGGTTACTCCCCCGGCATTGAAGTCCCCGTTGGTGGGCAGCCCGTTTTCAAAGGCATGGCGGCCGTCGCGCATCACGTCTTCCGATATACTCCCGAGATGGAAGATCAGTTTACCACCGGTCGTGTTTGACTTGGGTTCGTTGATGCCGTCGTCGATCACCCCGTTGGGATTGTTGATGAACGGATCCATCAGCCAGAACTCCACATATTCCACGTTCGACTTGTCGAAGTCCACCTCCGTGCGGATGGCGGTAGTGATACCCGCCCAGTTGTTTTCCGGGGTTTTCAGGCTGCCGTCAAAGTTCAGATCAGGGTTGTAGTTGTAGGGTCCGCGCTCGGAAGGATAGTAAGCTAGGTCGAGGATTTGTTCATAGAAATTCCCCACGTATGGGTCTTTATAGGGGAAAATCTCTTGCGGCAAAATGGGGCGGACATAGTGGTTTTCGAGATCTTTCGACGTAATGTTGTCCGGCTTGAAGGTGCTGCTTTCGCGGTAAAACAGGTTGTCGATCTGGTACCAGGCCAGCCGTGCCCGGCGGTAGCCGGCCCCGCGATCGTCTTTGGCGCCCAGGGAAAGTGAGCGGTCGAAGCGTGGATCGGCGGGCGTGTGGGCGAGCTTCCATCCGACGGGGTTCAGGAGACTGTAGGGAGTAGCCGTGTTTTCGAAGTCGTCAATGAATGAGGTTCCATCGCCCTCTACGATGTTCGACGTGCCGGGCAGCAGTTGGGCAAACTCTGCGTTGACCGTCACGGTCGACTGCTCCTTGGTTTGCAGGAAGGGCAGCGCATCGACCATCTTGGTAAGCCACCGGGAGTTCTTTCTCAGGTTGACGTCCAATCCGTATTGCCAGTTGGCGGCCGGCTCACTGCCGATCAGGTTACGCGTAATCAGCGGCCGCTCGTTGTAATAGAGAAGGGTTCCGCCCAGGTTGACATCTTCATTGAGTTTGTAATCCAGACGCGTACCCAGCAAGGAGCGGGTCTGAAAAGCAAACGGATCCTGTTGTTCGTAGGTAATGTTGATGGTCTTTCCGGAACTCAGAATACCATCATTCAGGATGGTGACTTTTCCGAAGGTGTAGTCCACCGTATAATCCACCTGTTCCCGCAGCGGGGTGCCTCCGGCATAGACCTTTACCGAACCGGGGGAGATGTTGAATCCCTGGATGATGATTTCTTTTCCGGCACCCGCCTTGAAGGAGCCGACGATGTAGAATTTATTTTTCGTGGCGACCAGTTCCGCTTCTGCTTTGGTGGTACGGTACAGTGTATCGTACAGGTATTTCTGAAGAAGGAGTTGCTGTGTGTTGGCATTGGGCTCAAGCGCGAAAAGTCTCCGCAGCGCCTTGTCAAACGGTTCGAGGTAAGGAAACATGATCAATCCGGTTTCCGGACTGATCGTATATCGCTCCACGTAGTCGAAGTTGCCGTCAGGCGAGGGATCATTGTACGGGTTGAGCCGGTCGAGCCCGAAGACCTCGATCAGCTGCTTGGTACGCGCGATGTCGCCATCCTGGAGCTGCGGGTTGTCGATGCCGGTGCGGTCGTCGCGGTAGATCAGGCGAAGCTGGAAGCCTTCACGCTGCAGCTGGGTCACGTTCAGGTTATAGAGGTTCTTAAGCATCAGGTTCCAGGTGGGCAGGATCTTCCCGGCATTGTCTTTCACGGCGATTTTCCTGGGGCGCAGGAGCTTGAGATACACGACTTCCTTGGCGTCTTTATTGGAATAGTCTTCCGACAATTCGCCGACTTTGTATTTCCGTCCGTTATAAGTGTATTCAAAAGCTACGGCAAGCGCCTCATCATTCTGGAGTTTGCGCTGGAGGGTGATGAATCCGAGCTCCTTGTGAAAGGTGTATTCGCTGATGGCCAGCTTCCTCGCGCTGGTAATTTTTTCGTAGTCGGTACCGCTGATGAAGGGGCGGCCGGCCGCTTCACCGCCGAAGAGGTTCTGAAGTTGCTGATCTATGCCATCCGATTCCAGCGGAAGCTGACTGGCCAGCGAGTAGAGGTTGTTATTGTTGTTGTCGGTCGGTGAACCGTCGGGCACGACGGTGTTGTAATAGTTCTTCCGGTAGGATTTGTCCGATTCACCAAGGTCCATGAGCCCGACGACATCGCGGAGTGTCTGGGTGTCATTCTGCCGGTTCAGGAGGTATACTTCGACGCGCACAATATTGATCCCCGACGTCATCTGGGGCAAGGTGCCCATCCATTTTTCAAAGTTGTCACGGAAGAATTGTCCCAGGAAGAAGTGCCGGTTTTCGTCGTAATTGGATCCTACAATCTCGAAGGGACGCCCTTGTGCAGCACCGTCGGTACTGCCGTTGATGCTGATGGTTGATTGCTTGCCGCGTTGGGTGGTGGCAATGGCCGTAGCAAAGAGCTTTCCGAACTGGAATTGTCCCTTGATTCCGAACAGGTTCTGCGCGCCGGTGATCAGGCTGTTGTTCAGGGGCAGGCTGACGTTACCGATTTCCAGTTTTTTAAGGATATCTTCCTTGAAGCCAGTGTACTCGATTTTCATCTGGTTCTGAAAATCGAAGGAGTTGTTGTTGTCGAAGTTCGTGGTGATCTTCAGTTTTTCGCCGACTTTACCCGTGACATTGAGATTGATTTGCTGGTCAAACTCGAAGCCTCCGTTGGTTTGCTGGCGGATAGGGATGGCGGGGTTCTGGATCTTCTGCCACTGGGCGCCGAAGTCCAGGGTCACAAAGCCCCGGGGGATGAGCTCAACATAGCTGCCCCCGAATATCCGGTCAAGAACGGGACTCGTGTAGAGCTTGGGAAGTAGGTTACGGCTGCTCACTGCGCTCTCCCCATCCAACGCCTGGCTCCTGGATTTCCAATACCCTTTCAATATGGACTGGTTGTGGTAGCGGTTGACCTCATCGAACGTCATGTAAGACGGCGGCCTGAAGTTGATGGGCCCGAGTCGTTCATAGATCGAGAAAGTTCGCCCGGTGTCGGGCTGTACTTCGATGGAGAGGTTCTTGGGATCTTTGAGGAAGAGCGGCGACTGGGGGACGCGATTTGAAAACGGGTCGCCGAATCGGTCCGGGGGTCGGTAGCTTGGCTGGTAGCGGGGACGGTAGACGGAATCGACCCGGGTTGTGTCCTGGATTTGAGCGGCTGCAAGGAATGGCAAGAGGAACAACACCCATGTCGTCCCCCTCCCAAGGATGAAGCGCGTTGTCCAGGATAGGTAGTTCAAAACGTCGGCTAAGCGTTTTTAAGTGCCTGTTTGACCAGGTCTTCTAAACTAATGGTATTTCCTGATTTTC
>JAEUUE010000065.1 GCA_016787605.1 Cyclobacteriaceae bacterium | reverse complement strand
TTGAGCCGCACACCATGCCAGGCAATGAGCCGCTGTTCCAGCATCTCCCGCAGGTTCATCGGGTACCGCTGCTGCTGTGCCGACTCGCGCATGAGTCGCATGCGGATAAGCTCCCGCACAAACCGGAACAGGTCCTGGTTCTTCTTCACCAGGTCCCAGTCAAACCAACTGAGCTCGTTATCCTGGCAATAGGCGTTGTTGTTGCCCCGTTGGGTACGCCGCACTTCGTCGCCCATCGAGAGCATCGGGGCACCCACCGACAGCAGGGTGATGGAGAAGAAATTCCGGATTTGGCGGTTTCGCCAGTCTTCGATGGCGGGATCATCGGTGGGGCCCTCCACCCCGCCATTCCAGCTGAGGTTGTGATCCGTGCCGTCGCGGTTGTCTTCCCCATTGGCTTCGTTGTGCTTGCTGTTGTACGAAACCAGGTCGTTGAGCGTGAAGCCGTCGTGGCAGGTAATGAAATTGATGCTCTGTTCCGGCTCCCGTTCGTCCTTGCCATAGATGTCGGGGCTGCCTACGAGCCGGGAGGCAAACCGCTTGATGACCCCGTTGTCTCCTTTCATGAAACTCCTGACGTCGTCGCGGAATTTCCCGTTCCACTCCTTCCAGCTGTCGCCCACGAAGGTGCCCACCTGGTACAGCCCGGCTGCGTCCCAGGCTTCTGCAATGAGTTTGGTTCCGGCAAGGATGGGGTCAGATTCAATATCCCAGAGGATGGGAGGGTTTTCGATGATATGCCCCCGGTGGTCGCGCGCCAGGATGGATGCAAGGTCGAAGCGGAAGCCATCGACGTGCATCTCCTTGACCCAGTAGTGCAGGCTGTCGATGATCATGCGTCGCACGGCCGGGTGGTTGGCGTTCATTGTATTGCCCGTACCCGAGTAGTTGGCATACTTGGCCAGGTTGCCTTGCTCCAGGGAATAATAGACACTGTTGTCAATGCCACGGAAGGAATAGGTCGGGCCGTCCTCACCTCCTTCCCCGGTGTGGTTGAACACCACATCGAGGATCACTTCGATGCCCGCCTTGTGAAGTTCCTTGACCATGTTGCGGAACTCGGCGAGAGATCCCAGCGGCGTGGGATCACTGCTGTATCCCTGGTGCAGGGCAAAGAAGGAGACCGGGCTGTAGCCCCAATAATCTTTCCGTCCCTGCGGACCCGGCTTGTCGTCGAACTGGAATACGGGGAGCAGTTCAACCGCGGTGACACCGAGGTCGACCAGGTAAGGAATCTTTTCGATCAGTCCCGCATAGGTCCCCCGCTTGTCGGGACTGACCCCCGAATTGGGATGCTTGGTGAATCCGGCTACGTGCATTTCGTAAATGACCGTCTGGGAAAAGGGCGTGCGCGGGTGTTCGTCATCCTCCCAGTTGTACTTCGACATATCGCACACGACGCTCTTCCACGGCACCCCCTTGCCGTTGCCCGCCTTCGACCGGGTTTGGGGAAAAGCAATGGTCTTGGCATACGGATCGAGCAGTGGAATAGACGCGTTAAAGCGGTGACCTTGTGCGGGGTCGTGGTGACCATCGACGCGGTATGCATACAGTTGGCCCGCCTTTAACCCGGGGACAAACACATGCCAATAGTGATACGTCCGGTTGCTTACCGGGTCCAGCGAAAGAGTGCGATAGGGATCCTTATCGTTGGCGGTGTGATACAGCAGGAGCTCTACGCGGCGTGCATTACGGGAGAAAAGGCAGAAATTAACGCCGCCATCCTGGCACCGGGGCCCAATAGGAAACGGCAGCCCATGCTGGATATGATGTGAAGTCGCAGAACGGTCAGCCATAGAGGTCATTTCGTTGAACAGTAAGTTACATCATCTCGTCCACCGATAGGCATGACCGTAGTCAGGAACCGCCGGCTACATCCATCCTTTTCTGCGGAACCAGAGGTAGATACTGAGGGTCACGCCTACCATGAACAGGATGGCATAGAAATACCCGTAATACCAGCGGAGCTCTGGCATATGGTCGAAGTTCATGCCGTAAATCCCGACTATGAACGTGAGCGGCATAAAAAAGACCGAAAATACGGTCAAGACCCGCATCACTTCCCCCGTCCGCTGGGCCGACAGCGAGATGTAGATGTTGAGCAGGTTAGTCACATTATCCGTCACCTGCCGGGTGCTTGTCTGGAGCCTGACAAACTCGTCTTTCAGGTGGTTGTACTGGAGGGCCGAGATCTTGCCTTTCAGGTTCTCATGGATGATCTTGGAAAGCTCAAAGACGTTGTCCATCACCGTAGCCCGGCGCTTCATGTAGTAGAGGTCTTTCAGCAAATCCGGAGTCTTGCGCTGCAGAAATATCTTGGGCTCATACAAGTCTATCTCCCGCATGAGGTGAGACAAAGGTTTGTCGTACGTAACAATAACATGCGAGAAAAGACGGAAAAGCACATGGTACGGGGACGGGCACTTTCCTGCTTCGACAAATTCCTTTTTGATCTCCGTCAGAAAGGGAAACTCCGGCCGGTGGACGGTCACGATGAAATCGCTCCCGAAGAATACCGCGATCTTGTCGGTGACTTCCTGGATGGTATCTGCTTCCTCTGTGGCGTTCTCATTAAATGCCCTCAGGATCACGAACTGGTTGTCGCCTACCACTTCATGCTTGGGAAGGTGATCGGGCTGAAGACAATCTTCCACCAGGGCCGCGTGAAGGCCGTAGCGGGTGGCTACTTCGTTCAACTCGGCTTTGGTCGGATGCGTGAGGTCAATCCAGTCGTACTCCCCCTTCCCTTTCTCCAAGAAAATATTCGTCATACGAAGCTCAAAAAATCATTGGCAATATAGGAGTTTTCCTCAGGGCAACTCAGTTTAAGTTCAAACTAAGGCTAAGACCGTACCAGGGCTTGAACTGATAGACCCAAATATCCTTGTCGCGGTCTACCAGATTATCCCACCCGACGCCCAGCCCAACCGTCAGGCTTTTTACGCCCACCATAGCGGAAACACCTTTCGACAGGATAAACCCGCTGTATTCATCGGTGGTCCGGTGGTTGGTCGTCCAGGGGCTGACAAACGTGGTCCCGATCCCCGCGAAACCGCCAACCGATATCGACTTCTGGCTCACCTTGCGCTTCCATCCATAAGGCGTGGACTTGTCCGTGACCGAGTACCAATCACGGCGGTATCCCAGGAACAGGTTGCCGTTGAAGTCGGTCGTGAGTTGACTGGGCACGGAAGCCAGTCCCGGGCGATACTTGAATACTACCACCAACACGTCAATATCAAAACTTGGTTTTTGAAAGACCTGACCAGAGGTTACCCGCACCGCCGGACCTGTAGCAACCTGGTGCTTGTCAATGGGCTTATAGGAGGTTGAATCCCCTGCCTCTTCCAGGTAAACCCGTTGCTTGGTTTTTTCGCCGCGCTCCCCGGATGCCGGCAAAAGATAAACCCCGCTGCTCAGTTCGGAGTCGGTGATTTTGCTGACAGACGAACATGAGGTGCAAGCGGCGGCCGCCACGAACGTCCATGCCCACCTATTCATCCGGTCAATATAAGAGGATTGGACCAAAATCCCCATCTTGGCAAGAATGATGCAACCTACCTTGCTCGGCTCATCTCGCGCCTCCGGCCTCTCGCGGCAGCTGAGCCTGGCGGGTCTCACCGCCACCGGTATCTGCTCCATGATCGGCGCCTCCATTTACGTGGTACCCTTCATGATCCAGCGCAACGTGCCAGGGATCGGTCCCCACGTAGTGCCGGCTTTCCTGTTCGCCGCGCTACCGGCCATACTCGCCGCCTTTGCCTATGCGATCCTGGCGTCGGCCATGCCCCGGGCGGGCGGCAGTTACATCTATGCCAGCCGCGGACTGCACCCTTACCTTGGTTTTGTTGCCAGCTTTTCCCAATGGTTTGGATTATCCATCGCCATCGGCGTTGTCTCCTATGTCATCATCCCGTTCTTCCGTGATATCGCCTTCGCCCTTCAGCAAGACCAGGTAGCCGCCTGGTTGGATTCCGGCTCGGTGCGAGTCAGCCTGTCGCTCAGTTTGCTCTGGCTTTTTGTCTGGATCAACATCCGGGGTATCCAGGCGTACGAACGCACCCTCATCCCGCTGATGGTCCTGATGTTTGCCCTCGGCGCAGTCGTCATCGTGGTCGGCTACTCCACGGGCCAGGAGAAATACCTGGCGCACCTCTCGCCGGAAGCGGCTGAAAACGTTCGGGGAATGGCCGCGCCTTTTGACCTGTTCACCTTCTTCTCCGCCAGCGCAGTGCTCTTCTCCAGTTTCATCGGCTTCGACAGCATCGCACAGGCCGGAGGTGAAGCAAAGAATCCCGGCAGAAACCTCCCGCTGGCAATCGGGCTGGCCGTCGGCATTGTGGGCCTCTTCTACCTGCTCTTCGCCGGCGCGGTCTATCACACCGTTCCCTGGGGACATGTTGCGCAGATGGCTAACCAAGGCGATGTCACAGCCTCCGGGCTGATGAGTGTCGTGCTGAACCCGGGATGGACGATCATCATTGTCTCTGGCGCCGCCGTGGCGCTCATCAACGATCTGCCGGCCATGCTGCTGTCGGTCTCGCGATTGATGTTCGCCTGGGCGGAAGACGGGATCTTCCCGAAAGCCGTCACCCAGGTACACCCGCGGTTCAAGACGCCTCATATCGCCCTCCTGCTCAGCGGGGGTATGGCCTCTGTGGGGATCCTGGGCAGTCACTTCGCCGGCGACTTCTTCCTCGGCATCGATATTATGGTCACCAGTATGCTGATCAACTTCATGGCGATGTGCATGGCCGTCCTGGTCCTGCGTCGAAGAAACCCGGTATTGTATGAATCGATCTCCGTGGTAAAGCACCGGGGCATTCAAATCATGCTGGCCACAGTGGGAATCATCCTGCTCTTCGGCCTGCTGAGCATTCACGTCTTCAAAGATCTCACATCAAAAGTTGACGCCTGGTACTTTCACTCCACGCCGGTATGGCTCCTGGTGATGTTGGGAGCATCGGTCCTCTACTTCCTCGAGCGTCGGAAGCTGCGCCGCGCCGGTGTCGACGAAAAGAAATTGTTTTCCACCCTCCCTCCCGAGTAACTTCGCGACCATGACCCATGAACGGATCGAGCTCGCCCCCGGGCTTACCATTTCCCGGGTAGTCACCGGCCTCTGGCAGGTGGCCGACCTGGAGCGCGACGGCAAGACGCTGGATCCCCAGTCGACAGCCCCGAAAATGCTTCCCTACGCGGAAGCGGGACTCACCACGTTCGACATGGCCGACCACTACGGCTCGGCAGAAGTCATTGCAGGAGTCTTCCATAAGGAGGTAGCCAAAGGACCGGTACAGCTGCTCACCAAGTGGGTGCCGGCTCCCGGTCCGGTAACGCGCGCGGGAGTACGGGAAGCGGTGACCCGGGCACTCACCCGGCTGCAGGTCGAGAGAATCGATCTCATGCAGTTCCACGCCTGGAATTACGCCGACCCCCGGTGGCTCGATGCCTTGTTTTTTCTTGCCGAACTGAAGAAAGAAGGACTCATTGCCCACCTCGGCCTTACCAATTTTGATACTGCCCATCTCCGCATTGTCTGTTCCACAGGAATTCCTGTCGTCTCCAACCAGGTTTCCTACTCGCTCGTCGACCAGCGCGCCTCGGGTGCGATGAAAGACCTGTGCCTGGAAGAAGGCGTTCAACTTCTCGCCTATGGCACACTGGCGGGTGGATTCCTGTCGGACAAATGGCTGGGCAAACCGGAGCCGAAGAATCTCCAGACCTGGTCGGAGATGAAGTATAAGCGATTCATCGATGCTGCCGGCGGATGGGCCCGTTACCAGCAGATGCTGGAGAAGGTTAATACCGTGGCCCGACGCCACCAGGTATCCATCGCCCGGGTCGCCTCGAGGTATATTCTCGACCAGCCCGCTGTGGGCGCCGTGATCGTGGGTGCCCGGCTCGGGGTCAGCCATCACATTGACGATACTGTTGGTTTGTTCAACCTGACGCTTACGGCCGCTGACCTGTCTGAAATCAAGGAAGCTCTCTCCGCGCTTGACGCGATTCCCGGCGACTGCGGCGACGAATACCGGCGCCCGCCTTTTCTCACCGCCTCCGGCGATCTCAGCCATCATCTGCAGTCTATGCCGGCTCCTTACCCGG
The DNA here is from genome assembly GCA_016787605.1 of Cyclobacteriaceae bacterium. GTDB lineage: Bacteria > Bacteroidota > Bacteroidia > Cytophagales > Cyclobacteriaceae > ELB16-189. The sequence goes on along the minus strand of JAEUUE010000065.1, from coordinate 28,261 downwards.
TGAAGGAAGGCCGCGATGGCCGATCCAAGGCGCTCAGTGGAACCGTATGGGAAGACCTCGCCGGCTTCAGCCGGGCCATAAAGAAAGGAAACCGTATACTGGTCTCGGGCACCACGGCCACCCACGGCGTGCTGCCCATCGGCGGCGATGATCCCGCCGCCCAGACGCACTTCATCATCGATAAAATTGAAGGCGCCTTGCAATCGTTGGGCGGCTCGCTGGACCAGGTAGTCCGCACACGCATTTACCTGAAGAACCTCTCCCACTGGGAGCCGGTATCCCGCGCCCACGGCGAACGATTTCGCGACATCCAGCCGGCCAACACATTGGTGAAGGCCGACCTGATCGGAAATCCCTACCTCGTGGAAATCGAGGCGGAGGCCATGCTCTAGCCGACACAGTCAATTCCTGCCGCTTCTCTACTCACTCAGCCACCGCGAAACGGTTTCCGCAAGTTTTGGAACCAGGTTCTCCTTCCCGGCCTTGAAGCTGTGATCGGCTCCTTCAAAAGTGACCAGGGTGGATGGTTTCAGCTTCTTGATTACTTTCTTCAGGCTGGCGAGATCGGCCAGCGTATCGCGCGTTCCCTGGAGAAAAAGCATCGGTACCTTGATGGAGTATAAATGCTCGGCCCGCTCGATAGACGGCGCCCCCGGGCGATGCAACGGAAAACCAAAGAAGACCAGGCCCCTTACATCCGCCGGGTTTTTGTCAGATACCCAATGCGAGGACATCCTTCCGCCAAACGATTTTCCACCGACCAGTAAGGGAAGTTTCGGAAATAGCTCAGCGGCTTTGGCCACCGCCGCTTGCACAGCCTTCATGGCCACGGCAGGCGCATCCGGCCTGCCGCGCTTGTGCTCCATGTAAAGAAAATTGTAGCGTAGCGTGGTGATGCCTTCTTCCGCCAGCGCCACTGACAGGTTTTTCATGAAGGGGTGATCCATCCCCGCTCCGGCGCCATGAGCCAGCACCAGTACGGCGATGGGTTTCTTCGCTTCGATCACCTTGCCGGAAACGCTTCCCAATGAAGCGGAGACCTTGATGGCAATTTTCTTTTCCGCCATTATTTCTTCATCAGCTTCTTCACAAAATAATCCGCGGTCGCCTGGTACACGACCAGGGCATTGGTGTGCTTCATCCAGTGGTGCGTGTCGTCGACGATCACCAGGGTTTCCATTTCCACTCCCTTTTTCTCAAGACGGCGAACGAGGTCAGTGGTCTGGCTAAAACGAACATTTCGGTCATCGTCGCCATGAATCATCAGAACCGGTGAAGTCCACGTATCCACATAAGCGGTGGGTGACGATTGCCAGCCTACCTGCAGCGCTTTGTCGGCATCCGGCGCACGCTCATACCGGTCGGGCGCAACCAGGTTGCGGGTCCGCTCGATCGTGCGATCATGCACCCCGTGAATGTCGACGCCGGCCGCGAAGAGTTTCGAGTCTTTACCCAACGCCATGGCGGTAAGGTAACCGCCGTAAGAACCACCATAGACGCCAATCCTCGAAGCATCTACATTGGGCTGCTTGGCGAGCCACTCTCCGGCTGCCTTGATGTCAAGATACTCGGAAGCGCCGTTCGTCCCGGCATTGGCTGGCTGATGGAACTCGAAACCGTACCCGATTCCCAATCGATAGTTGACCGACAACACCACAAAACCGAGGCTGGCGAGATACTGATTGGAAGCATAGGCATTGGAATAGTAATCCGAATAATGCCAGCCGAGCAGCATCTGCCGCGGCGGGCCCCCGTGGATATAAATGATGGCCGGCTTCTTTGCCGCTCCGCCCACCGGCTCAAAGAGATCGGCATGAACCAGCACGCCGTCGGGGGCATTGAACGTGACCTTCTTCGGCGTCACCAAGCTTTTCTCCGGGAAGGCGGCGGGAATCAACTCTGTGCCAAGGATCTTCGTTTGCTTGTTGGCCAGCCTCATGACCGTCGGCATGGGAGGCCGCTGTGCTGTAGCGCTAATGTAGGCCATCGTGGTACCGTCGCCGGTGGCCACAGGCGTCCATTCATTTCCTGATCCCGGCGTAAGCACTTCCATGGCAGCCTTGTCGACGGGCACGCGCACCACGTGGCGGCGATCCAGGTCGAGCTTGTCAGGTCCGGCATTGGCGCAGAATACCAGCCACTTGCCGTCGGGGCTCAGCTTGATGTACTCGGCCATGAAATTACCCGGCGTCAGCAGCAAGGGAGCACCGCCTTGGGAGGATATGGAATACAGGTGCGGCCAGCCGTCGTGGTATGACAGGAACGTAATGCGTTCGCCGGCTGCCCAATGGAGGTTGGTCCCGCCATGAGTGGTCGGAATGGAGCCGCGCAATGTCTCCGGCGCTTTCCAAAGTTGGGTCGCTTTACCCGTCCTGACGTCGCCTACCCAGATGGACCACGGACGATGACGGCGAGTTAATACAGAATCAGGAGCGCCGCCGCTTCCGGGCGTGCGGATGAAGGTGATCCGCGAACCGTCGGGCGACCAGCGGGGGGAGCCGTCATGGTTGTAGTTGGGAGCGATCCATTGGATGGGTGTCTCTGCATTGGTGTACACCCCGATGAACGAGTGATCTCCCCTGCCCACCGAGAACACCAGTTTCGATCCGTCGGGCGACCATTCAAAATCATTGATTGAGCCGCGGGTAGTGAACAGGTTCTTTGCCGCGGAAGATCCGTCAACCGGCACCGTCCACAATTGGTTGCCTTTCACAAACGTGACTTCCGTGCCTTTGGGCGTAATGACCGGGTAGTCGCCCTCGGCGAGCGATTTCACATCACCCCCGGCAAAAGGTACACTGAGGACCTGCACCTTGTAGGGTGAAGTGGTAAACGCCGGGTTGACCGGCAACCCATCTTCCCAGTTGGAGCCGTGGTCGCCACCACGCACAAATACGACCCATTTGCCGTCGTTCGAAATGCTGAGGCTGGTAATCTCCTGCCCGTCGTCGAGATTGTAGTTGGTAAGTTTTCGAGGCCGGAATTCCGGGCCTTCGGCAACGTATACATTTCGCTTGCCTTCTTCATTGAACGCCCAGGCAATCCTGGAGCCCTGGGCGCCGCCGGTCAGCTCGTTGGGAAAGGGTGCGCTCTTGACAGCGTTGAAGGTGAAGGGCTGCGCAAATCCTTCCAGCGCCAGGACCGCCGCGAAGCAAAACAGGAGATATCGTTTCATGGGTTTGAATTTGTCTCTTAATGTAAGCGAAAATCCCAGACTGTTTCCCGGAAAAGTTACTACCGGCGCCGGGGCGTGATCCCGGACCCATTCCCTCGCCACCCATATAAATGATGATCAGGCCCTTGGGGAAACGGCTAGTTTTGCCTCAAACCCAACGCCATGAAAAGACGCGACTTCCTCCGAAATACCGCGGTGACGGCCGGATCCGCCACCTTGCTGTCCACGCTGCCCGGCTGTGAAACCCCTGCACCCGCCGACCAGGCCAAATCTCCCCTCGACGGCCTTCAGTCGATGATGGATGGCGTTCAGCCGATCTCCGTGGAGGAACGAAAGGGACGCATCGAAAAGGCACAACGCCTGATGGTGGAAAACAAGATCAACGCCATCTACCTCGACGGCGGCACCAGTATGGAATACTTCACCGGCGTACGATGGGGCAACAGTGAGCGGATGATGGCAGCGATCATTCCCGCCAAGGGCGAAGTGAAGTATGTGTGTCCGCACTTTGAGGAAGACCGGTTGCGCGAATTGATTCTGTTCGGTAACGACGTACGGGTTTGGGAAGAGCACGAAAGCCCGTATAAACTGGTGACCGGCATCTTCGCCGACCTCGGCATCCGAACGGGCCGCATCGGCATGGAAGAACGCGTACGCTTTTTTCTTTACGACGGCATCCGCCAGGAAGCACCCCACCTGCAGTACCTGAGCGCCGACCCGGTGACCATCAACTGCCGGATGTTCAAGAGCGCCACCGAGCTGGCCCTCATGCAAAAGGCTAACGACATCACTATTGCCGCCTACAAGGCTGCCATCCCGCTGCTTAAAGAAGGGATGTCGCCCGGCGATTTTTCCGGCATCATCGCCGACGCCCATCGCAAGCTGGGTGCCCGCGGCGGAGCCTTCGCCTCCTTCGGCACCGCCTCTGCCTTTCCTCACGGCAGCAGCACTCCCCAAAAACTTCAGCCCGGCGATGTGGTGCTGATGGATGGCGGCTGCAGCGTGCACGGCTATGCGTCCGACATCACACGAATGGTGGTGTTCGGTGAGCCGACAGCGCGGCAGCGCGAGATTTGGAACCTGGAGAAGGAAGCTCAGGCAGCCGGGTTTGCCGCAGCCAAACTGGGCGACCCCTGCGAGAATGTGGACATCGCCGCCCGCAAAGTAATCACCGACGCAGGCTTTGGCCCCGGCTACAAAGTGCCCGGCCTTCCCCACCGCACGGGCCATGGCATCGGGATGGATGGCCATGAATGGGGTAACATGGTGCTCGGCAACAAAACTCCGCTGCAGCCCGGCATGTGCTTCAGCATCGAGCCCACGATATCCATCTATGGTGAATTCGGCATCCGCCTCGAAGACTGTGCGTACATGACCGAAGAGGGCGTCAAATGGTTCAGCCAGCCGAGCCCGGCCATCGACCAGCCGTTTGCCTGATGGTAAATCCCTTCCCGAATCCTAACTTCGGCGCCCATACAGTCAACACGCCACCCTCATGACGCGACAGGACCATCTGCCCAGGCTCAGCAACTGGAAAATCCGGACCAAGGATCCCAGTTACATTCATTACTACTTCCTTATCCGCGACATCCGGGAGGCCATCGATACGTATGCGCGGGGAAACTTCCTCGACCTCGGCTGCGGCAATAAGCCGTACGAGTCATTGTATAACCCGAAGACCGAGAAACAGACAGGATGCGACGTGCAACAAGGTGATGCCAATCGCGTGGATGTCATCTGCCCGGCCACCGACCTTAAATTTCCCGATAATTCGTTCGATTCCATCCTTTGCACGCAGGTGCTCGAGCATGTGTTCGACCACCACACCATGATGAAGGAAATCTTCCGGGTGCTGAAGCCGGGCGGACATATTCTCCTCACGGTTCCTTTCGTTTGGGAACTTCACGAGGAACCCTACGATTTCTTCCGGTTCACAAAACACTCGTTGAAGGAACTCTTCGAAGAAGCCGGGCTGCAGATCGACTACATCAAGCCCAACGGTGGCAAATGGGCGACTATTTACCAGTTGCGCACCAACGCACTGTACCACGAGTTTCGCACCCGCAAAAGCCTGCTCACCAAGCTGCGAAAAATGCTCTATATCGACCTGCGGCTCACCCAGCTCATGAACCATTACGCCATCTGGCTTGACAAAAATTACCCCAGCGATGTGATCACCCTGAACTACATCGTGGTGGCGCACAAACCCAACTAAATCAATCTACTCCGAATCAAACATACGACTATGAGAAAACTGTTTATCCTTCTTCTCGCCGTGATCATCGCGGCTCCGTCTTTCGCTCAAAAAGTCAGGAAGCTGCAGCAAGACTCCACTATCGTCACCACCGGCGAGGTGACCGTCAAAGGCAAGCGTTTTCCCTACATGGTGACGACGGGTACGCAGCCGGTGTGGGATGAAGACGGCAAGGCCATCGCCGCGCTCGAATTCACCTACTACGAGCGGACCGACGTGACCAACCGCGCGACACGCCCATTGGTGATCTCTTTTAACGGCGGCCCCGGCTCGGCATCGGTGTGGATGCACATCGCCTACACCGGCCCCCGCATCCTGGAAATCGACAACGAAGGCTACCCGGTGATGCCGTATGGTATCCGTGAGAATCCCAACACCATCCTCGATGTAGCCGACATCGTCTATGTCAACCCCGTCAACACGGGCTACTCCCGGATCCTGGTTAAGGATACGCCCAAGGAGAAGTTCTTTGGAGTCACTGCCGACATCAAGTACCTCGCCGAGTGGCTGACGAACTTCGTGACGCGCAAGAACAAGTGGACCGCGCCGAAATACCTCATCGGCGAAAGCTACGGCACCACCCGAGTGGCTGGCCTGGCGCTCGAATTGCAGAACGCGCATTGGATGTACCTCAACGGCGTCGTGCTCCTGTCGCCCACCGACCTGGGCATTGAACGCGGCGGCCCGGTGGATGCCGCACTGAACCTACCCTATTTCGCCGCCGCAGCCTGGTATCATAAGATGCTGCCAGCCGACCTGCAGCAAAAAGACCTCACCGACATGCTCCCCGAAGTAGAACAGTTCACCCTCAACGAACTCATCCCCGGCCTAGCGCAGGGCGGATTTATCAGTGAGGCGAAGCGCAAAGAGCTGGCCGCCAAAATGGCCCGGTATTCCGGCATGTCGGAGAAGGTCATCCTCCAGCATAACCTCGATGTACCGGCGCAGTTCTTCTGGAAAGAACTGCTGCGGGAAAAAGGAGGCTACACCATCGGCCGTCTCGATAGCCGCTACAAGGGCATCGATATGAAGGAAGCGGGTGTGCAGCCGGACTATGCAGCTGAACTCACATCCTGGCTCCACTCCTTTACCCCGGCTATCAACTACTACCTGCGCGAAGTGCTAAAGTACAAGACCGATATCAAGTACAACATGTTCGGCCCGGTAAATCCCTGGGACCGCAGCAACGACAACACGGGCCGAAACCTGCGCCTGGCGATGGCGGAGAATCCGTATCTCCACGTGATGTTCCAGTGCGGCTACTATGACGGCGCCACCCAGTACTTCAATGCCAAATACACCATGTGGAACATCGACCCGAGCGGAAAAATGAAAGACCGGTTCAGCTTCAAGGGCTACCGCAGCGGGCACATGATGTACCTGCGCGCCGAAGATCTGGTGACGGCCAACGAGGACTTTAGGGAGTTTATTCTACGGACAATTCCAAAGAAAGGACAACCGGCGAAGTACTAGCCACGAATTGCCCGAATTATCGCGAATGAGGGGCTGAGGCCTGGATCAGGGCCCAGCCCTTCTTTATTGTTTCGAGCGTGGCATGCGTTTGTCCGGCGACAAAACGGATCACAAACTTGTTGTCGAGTCGCGTTTGAGTCAATAGTATCTTGCCGCTGCTGTTCAAGGTTTGGATGAACGAAGAATTGATTTCATCCAGCCTGGCTTCATCGTTCACTCCTTCCGGGTGGAGCCGGAAACAAACGAGGTTGAGCGGTACGGGCGCCATGAGCTCCAACCCGGGCGTACTTTCCACCTGTTCCTTCACCCACTGTCCGTAGGCAATGTGGTCGCGCAGGCGCTGTCGCATGCCTTCCACGCCATAGCTCCTGACCACAAACCAGAGTTTCAGCGCCCGGAACCTCCGACCCAGCGGCACTCCCCAGTCGCGGTAGTTGTTCACCAGCCGGTCTTCCGGGGTTTTGAGATACTCAGGCATGATACTGAACGTGTTGACCAATGCCTGCTTGTCCCTGACGAAGTAGGCGGAGCAGTCGAAGTTCGTAAACATCCACTTGTGGGGGTTGAATACAAAGCTGTCGCAACGCTCCGCGCCCTCGCTCATCCACCTCATCTCGGGAAGGATGAGCGCACTGCCGGCATACGAGGCGTCGATGTGGTGCCACAGACCGTGCTTTGTGCAGATGTCGCTGATGGCCGCAATGGGATCGATGGCGGTAGAACTGGTCGTCCCGATGGTCGACACCACGCACAAGGGCGTGAATCCATTCTCCCTGTCGCGGATGATGGCGGCCTCCAGCTCAGCAGGATTCATCGCGTAATTCTTGTCGGTGCCGATCTTCACGAGGTTGTCGATACCGAACCCGGCAATACGCACGTCTTTGTCGACGGAAGAATGCGCTTGCGTGGAGGTATAGACCCTGAACTTTTCTTTGCCGGTGAACCCCGACTGGTTGATCGCGTAGCCCGACTTCCACTCTCGGGCAGAAAGCAGTGCCACCAGCGTCGCCGACGAGCTGCTGTCCTGGATGACGCCGGTAAATGTTTTCGGCAGACCAATGGCATCACGAAGCCACTCCATCATCCGTTCTTCCAGTTCTTCCGCCGACGGCGAGGTAAGCCAGATCATGCACTGGGCACCAAGCGTGGTCGCCAGCATCTCGCCGAGGATCGACGGCTCACTGCTGCCGGATGGAAAGTAGGCGTAGAACTGCGGGTGCTGCCAGTGCGTCATCCCCGGCAGGATGATGTTGTTAAAGTCCGAAAAGATGGCTTCGAAACTCTCTCCTCCCTCCGGCGCCTGCAGCGGCAACTGCTTCTTGATGTCGCCGGGTTTGATGCCGGGCTTGACAGGATAACTTCCAATATTGCCCAGGTAGTCGGCCATCCAGTCGACAAGCCGATGGGCGTGGGTGCGAAATTCTTCGGGAGTCATTGGGGGGAAAGTGGACAGTGGTTAGTGGGGTCAATTGCCACGGCCTTTAGGCCGTGGATGAAGGGCAACATATTTAGTTGGGGCTTCAGCCCCGCATCTGCTGCAAGACCCCTCATTTCTTGGCCTCCAGAATCTTGCCGATGAAATCATTCATCGCCGAATTGTTGATCCACCGTGCAACGACTACGAGGTCATTCTCACGGTCAACATAAACCATGTTGGTGCCATTACCCAGGTGATAGAAGGCTGACGCGGGCGCCGATGGCAACAATTTCTTGTCGGTGTTCAGGAACCAATTCATATATCCGTAGGTATCCTGCGCGGCGGTCGGCGTGGTAGCTTGGCTCACCCAGTTCTCTGAAAGCAACTGCTGTCCCTTCCATTTGCCCTTGTGCAAGGTGAGGTAACCGAAGCGCGCCATGTCACGTGCGCTGATGATCATGCCCCCGCCCCAATGCCCGCCGCCGCTGACCGACTGCATGATTTGCCCGTCGATGACGACAAAGGAATTTTCATAGCCATACCAGCGCCACGTATTCGATGCCTGGATCGGATCCATGATGTATTCCTTCAGCACTTGCGGCAGGGGCCGGCGCCAGACCGACAAGCCCGCCAGCGCGAGCACGTTTACTCTCACGTCATTGTATTCATAGACGGCACCCGGCTCATTCCTCGGCCTCGTGATCCACTCCGAGGGCTTGGGTCCCGGGCGGTCGGCCCACTCGGGTTTGCCCCACAGGGTTCCCTCCCAGTCGCTGACCTGCCGCAGCAAATGATCCCAGGTGATCTTCCGGTTATGGGGTGTCTCGAATGGTGTAATGAGTTGTGGCTGGCCCAAATACGCTGCCTTATCCGCCACGGGAATAGCCTCGTACGGCAGAATGGGCGGCACATACTTCCACACCGTGTCGTTCATATGGCGGATCAGTCCTTTGTCCACGGCCAGCCCGATGACGGTCGACAAGAAACTCTTCGTGACGCTGTGGGTCATGTCTACACGAAACGGGTCGCCCCACTCGGCTATGAGGTAGCCTTTATGCAGCACGACCCCGGTGACATCGCCGCGGTCCTTGAACGGGCCGATGCCCTGCCCGAAAGGTTCGCGCCCGAACGTCTGATAGTGGTTCTGCTCCATGCTCCGCGGGTTCGGAGTCTCCTGGCTTATGCAATAGTTGATCGCTTCCTGCAGTCTGGCCGCATCGAAACCCGCTTCACTCGGGGTTTTGCGTTTCCAGTCAGCGTCCGGCCCCGGAAAATAGAGTTCCGCGGCCCCACTCTTTCCCTTCTGCGCGTGCGCGTCAACGCAGAGCATTGCAAGGACAATTACCAGGTATCTCATAGGATCGATCTACTTGAGAAGGACTCCATCCCTGACCCAAAGGTCATCACCCACGGCGACGGTGGCGTCGAGGAAGAAATTCCACCGCACATAGCCGCCCTTGACGTTGCCGCCAAGTTCGGTGTTGTCACCCAGGGAGAGGCGGATGATTCCGGCGCCGTAACCGTAGTAAGGAATGAAAGGATTATCCGTAGGGATAGTCAGCAACGGGTTGAAGCCGACGGCCAGCTCCCGGAATGAATACCCGGCGTCGCCTGCTTTGTCGAGTTCCGCCTTCACCGACTCTTGCCCGCTCTTGGCAGAGATGTTTACCACTTTGCCTTTCTTAAATGTAAGTACTAGTCCTTCCACTTTCTTTCCATTCCACAAGCCGTCCGGGAAGGCGATGGTGCCTTCCACCGTCTCTTCAATGGGGGCTACGCGGATAGCCCCGGCGGGAAGCTCGACTTCGCGGTCAATCAGGTTGCGAGCATACTGGATCCGGCCGAGCGATGCGTCACCATCTTGCTTGGTCACCTGCCGGTCGCCGATGCGGAAGGTAAGGTCCGTGCCCGCCGGCGTCGTGATGCGGACATCAGCGTTGCGCATGGCGGAATCAAACCGCTGCTGGATACGCGTCAGCGAATCGTACCGGGTGTCCATCAGCACCTGCTGATACAGGCGGTCAATGGCGGGTGTAATTTCTATGGGCTGTCCCAACACATCATACGCTCCGCTCCAATGGAAGTGGATGGTGCGGCCGTGCCCCATATTGAGGACCTCCTGCATGGCCGCATAGGGCTTGTCGGTGGGGACCGCACCCGGGAGCATGATGCCCAGATCTACTTCGCCCAATTGGGCCGTCAGGTCGGTGTCTGACTTATGCAGCGCGGCACGGACAAAGTCGGTGGTCCATGCTTCGGGCTGGTTAAGGCTGTCGGTACTGATGGCGCCGAGGTAGTTGGCTCCGGTCTTGGCCACCGCCTGCTCCAGCAACGCGACCAGCGAATCAAATCGCCCGGGCCTGGCGACGATCAACACCTGTTCTCCGGGCTGGAGGTTGCTTCGTGCCACCATCAGGTCGGCGATTGCCCGGAAGTCGAGGTCGCCGGACTCCGGCACAGGCTTTTTCTTTTCACCGCACCCGATGACGAGGACGATGAGCAGGCATGTTGCAACTGAAGAGAACCAGGACAATCGACGAGTAATCATGATGTTCGAAAGTTACAATCATTCCAAAGAAATGTATAGCAATTCTTACCGCTTTGGGATATTTTTAGCTTCAGCCGAATGAAGTCGGCGTCCGTTATGAAAGACCTGAAGAATAAAGTCGCGTTGATCACCGGGGCCAGCAAAGGCATCGGCGAAGCCATCGCCCTCACCCTCGCCGCACACGGCGCCAAAGTAGTAATCAACTCCCGCAAGCAGGAAGAAATCGACAAGGTGGCCAACCTCGTCCGCGATGCCGGCGGCGAATGCCTTGCCCTGGCTGGAAACGCCGGTGACGTGGCCACCTGCAAATCGCTGATCGACCAGACCGTCTCCGCGTTTGGCCGACTCGATATCCTCGTCAACAACGCCGCCGCCAACCCCGTCTTCGGATCGGCCGTGGAAACACCGGAGTGGGCCTACGACAAAATCATGACCGTCAACGTCAAGGCGCCGTTCGAGCTATGCAAATACGCTTACCCTGAGTTGAAGAAGCGAGGCGGGTCCGTGATTAACCTGAGTTCGATCGCCGGCGACACGCCCGACCCCGGCCTGGGCATTTACTCCGTCTCCAAAGCCGCCCTGAACATGCTGACGAAAGTGCTGGCCAAGGAATGGGCTCCTGACAACATCCGGGTGAACGCCATCTGCCCGGGGCTGATCAAAACCAAGTTCTCCCAGGCGATCTGGCAGGATGAGGCGATGCTCAAGCGGTTCCTGAAGCAGGTCCCTATGGGCCGCATGGGCACCGTCGAGGAAATCGCCGCCCTCGCCCTCTTCCTTTCGTCGGATGTCTCCGGCTACTGCACCGGAACACTCTTCTACGCCGACGGCGGAACGGTGATTTAGGGGCTAGGGACCAGGCCTCATACTACTCACTCGGAACTAGGAACTCTGAACTCGGAACAATATGGAACCCATCTTCTCGACAGAACGACTTAAAGAGCTGCTTCCCAAAGTCAAATCCTTCGTAGAAACCGAACTCATCCCTCTGGAGCAAGGCCACCATCATCGCTCTCCGCAGGAAACTTACGCCCTGCTGGATGCAAAGCGGGAACTGGTCAGGAAGGCCGGTCTATGGGGAATCCATTTGTCGAAGGAAGAAGGCGGATTGGGTCTGACGCTCTGCGAGTTCGGACAACTGAGCGAATGGCTTGCACGAGCACCGCTGTATGGTCATTATACCTTCAATTGCCAGGCCCCCGACATCGGCAACATGGAGTTGCTGAGCAAGTTCGGCTCGCCGGAACAAAAGCAGAAGTACCTCCATCCCCTCACACAAGGCAAAATCCGCAGCTGCTTTGCTATGACGGAACCGGCACTCGCCGGGTCAGATCCTACCCGGCTGGCCACTACGGCGGTAAAGGAAGGAAACGATTATGTCATCAACGGCCATAAGTGGTTCACTTCCAGTGAGGAAGGAGCCGCGTTCTCGATTGTCATGGCCGTGACAAATCCCGAGGCACCTGTTCATCAAAGGGCCAGCATGATCATTGTGCCGGCAGGCACGAAGGGCTTTAACCATGTCCGCAAAATACCTGTCATGGGTGAAGCCGGAGGTGGATGGGCCAGCCATTCAGAGGTGCGATATGAGAATTGTAGGGTTCCCGTCACTAACCGGATCAGCGATGAAGGCGCCGGGTTTAAACTGGCACAGGAACGACTAGGCCCGGGGCGAATTCACCACTGTATGCGGTGGATCGGCATTGCCGAGAAAGCCCTTGACCTCATGTGCCGGAGGGCCGTAAGCCGGGAGATCGAGCAAGGGGTCATGCTCGGGCAAAAGCAGTTTATCCAGGGGTTCATCGCCGAAAGCCGTGTCGAGATCGATGCGGCCCGGATGCTGGTGTTGCGGACCGCCGACACCATTGATCGCGAAGGAGCTGCCGCAGCCCGGCATCAGATATCAGGCATTAAGTTTTTCACAGCCAATGTGATGCTAAAAGTACTTGATCGGGCCATACAAGTGCATGGCGCCCTCGGCCTCACCGACGGCACAATGCTGGCAACGCTCTATCAACACGAACGCGGGGCCCGGATCTACGACGGTGCCGACGAAGTCCACAAGCAAAGTATGGCCATCAACATCCTCAAGGGATACGGCCTTGACCTGAGGAAGAAACGCTAAGCATGCACGCCGACCAACCCCGGGAGACCAGGCAGGGAGAGGAAGTCGACCTGGAAAAGCTGAATGCCTACTTGTCGGGCTTCCCCGAGGTAGGCAGAGTATCAAGGCAACGCCAGTTTCCGGGAGGGTATTCCAACCTCACCTACCTGCTGGAAACGGACCGCGGCGAAGTGATCCTTCGCAGACCGCCCGTGGGTGCCGCCATCAAATCGGCGCACGACATGGGACGGGAGTTCAAGGTGCTGTCCCTCCTTCGGGCGCACTACGCCAAAGTGCCGAAGCCCATCCTTCTGTGCGAAGACCCGTCCGTCATCGGCGCTCCCTTCTACCTGATGGAGCGGCTCACCGGCATCATCCTGCGGCCTGCCATGTTGAAAGAAATCGACCTGGGAGCCAGCGAAATGAAGGCACTTTCAGAAGCCATCGTGGATAATCTGCTGGTGCTGCACAAGCTGGACATTCATTCAACCGGACTGATAGAATTAGGTAAGCCAGAAGGATATATCAGCCGCCAGGTTGATGGATGGACGAAGCGCTACCAGGCCGCGCAGACCGAGGTAATCCAGGACATGGACGAGTTGACCACGTGGCTTATGGCCAACCAGCCCGCGGACGGCCCTCCCGCCTTTCTTCATAATGATTACAAGTATGACAACATCGTATTTCGGGAAGGGCAACTGCCCGAGATTGTTGGAGTCCTGGACTGGGAGATGTCGACAGTGGGCGACCCGTGGATGGACCTGGGTGCTTCGCTGGCCTATTGGTGCGAACCTGGCGATAGCGACCTCGCCAAGGTTTTTAACATTTCCTGGCTGCCCGGCAACCTGACGCGGAAGCAGGTGGTGGAGCGCTATTTGGCCGGTGGCGGGCAACCCGTGAAAAGCCCCATTTTCTACTACGTATTTGGACTCTTCAAGAACGCCGTGATTGCCCAGCAAATCTACGCCCGCTGGAAGCAGGGCCATTCCAAGGATCCCAGGTTCGGGCAGCTCATCCACGTCATCCGCGACCTGGGTAAGCGTGGAATGAATGCCGTGGAAAAGGAATCGCTTTAACTCATCTGTGCCATCTTATGGAATACACTCTTTCATCCCTCCATCCTCAGCGCCGCGCTTTCGTCACCGGCGCCGCCTCCGGTCTGGGCAAGGCCCTCTGCTCCGAACTGGCCAAGGACGGCTGGACCCTGGGTATCGCCGACATCAAGGCCGAAGCACTGGCCCTGGCCGCTGTTGAGTTTGAGAAACTGGGCGCCAAAACCCTTCGCTTCCAGCTCGATGTGGGCGACCGCGAACAGTACCGCCAGGTGGCTCAGGATTTCTTAAATGCGGCCGGTGGTATCGACCTGTTATTCAACAATGCAGGGGTCGGAGACGGAGGCATGTTTGAAGAGTATTCCCTCGACAACTGGGAGTGGATGGTGCGGGTAAACCAGCTGAGTGTGGTGTACGGATGCCACTACTTTATCCCCGCCTTCAAGAACCAGCGCTCCGGGCACATCCTGAATACCGCCAGCCTGGCCGCCATCAGCTGTGCCCCGACCATGGGGGCCTACAACATGACCAAGGCTGCCGTGGTAGCCATCAGCGAGACACTCTATGGCGAACTCATGGATTACAACATCAGGGTCTCCTGCATTCAGCCCTCCTACTTCAGGACCAACATTGCCGAAAGTGTACGTGGGGGTGAACAGGTAAAGAAGACGACGAAGTTTTTCATTGAACGTTCCGGAATCGAAGCTCGGGACGTGGCCGTCGAGATCCTCCAACGGGCAGGGAAAGGGGAGTTCTACATTATCTTACCTCAAGTGGCCCGCAAGGCCTGGATTTGGAAGCGCCTGGCCCCTACGCGGTTCAGGAAGATGGTAAAAGAAGGATTTGAAGCCGCCGCCAGGAAGGTGCGCTAATCGCTATGGTCAACCCTCCCATCAACCAACAGGTTTATCGCATGCCGCTCCGGGTGTCGCGGGAGCATATTGATAACCTCGATCATGTCAACAATGTGGTCTACGTCAGCTGGGTACAGGATGTGGCCGATGCCCACTGGAAGTCGGCTGCGCCGGAAGAAATGCGAGCCCAGTGCCGCTGGGTGGTGATGAGGCACCTGGTAGACTATTTCGTATCGGCCGTGGAGGGAGACGAACTGGAACTGATCACCTGGGTGGATGCTGCCCAGGGAGCACGGTCGGTAAGGCATGTGTCCATACAGCGTACACGTGACCGCAAGGTTCTGGCTTACGCGGAAACGACCTGGTGCCTGTTGGATCCCGTTTCCGGGAAGCCCAAACGAATAGCACCGGAGATTGATCTCGTGCTTCGCTCAGAACGCGGAGAATAAACCCTTGTCGATCAGCTTGCGGTGACGCCGTGCTCCAATCAAATAGATGGAGAGGGCACAAACACCAATCTGGAATACCAGGAAAGCCACGATAGCAAAAAATGTAATCATACACGTATCGTTTAATGGGGAAGCTAAACTATAACACGAATTCATATTTTCCTACTGATCAAGTAATTATATATCGATATATAAAGTGAATTCTAGCTATGAACCTTGAAAAAGCCCTCAAAGAGGCCAATTCGCGCCAATCGACGGATGCAATTATCCGGTGGGTGGGCAAGGATTCTGACCGCTTTGGACAGCTGGTTGACCACCTTCTTGGTGGGTCGCCAGGGATCCAGGTGCGGGCCGCATGGCCACTGAGCTACTGCGTAGAGCAACACCCGGAGCTGGTCAAGCCACACCTCAGCCGCCTGGTCGGACAACTCGGGAAGCCCGGTTTGCAGGATGCGGCAAAGCGGTCAATCGTGCGGCTCCTGCAGTTCGTCGATGTGCCGAGGCGTCTCCAGGGTGCGGTCGCCAATGCCTGCTTTGCCTTTGTTGCTGACCCCGCCGAAGCCCCGGCTATCCGCGTATTTTCCATGACCGTCGCCGACAACCTGGCCCGCTCCAATCCCGATCTCCAACGGGAACTGATTCTCATCCTGGAGGAGCAACTCCCCTACGCCAGTTCAGGATTTGTCTGCCGCGCCAAAAAGGTTATCAAACGCTACGCCTCACCCTGAACATAAGCCATGGACCATCGACTATGGACTATGGACCACTTCCCACTAGCTTTGCCCCGATGACCCCCACCGATACCCACACCTGCAAGAGCTGCGGCAACCAGTTCACCGGTTACTACTGCAACCTCTGCGGTGAGAAGGTCATCCTGCCGCAGGACCGGTCGCTGAAGACCTTCCTCAGTGGTATCCTGATAGCGCTCACCTTCGCCGACAGCAAGTTCTTCAAGTCGATTAGTCTCGTGGTCCTGCGCCCCGGCTTCCTGTCCAAGGAGTTCGCTGAAGGCCGCCGGGTGAACTATCTCCGGCCCATGTCGTTGTTCTTCCTGCTCAACCTGGTCTATTTCATCTTCCCGATCGTCCAGCTCTTCAACGCCACTCTCCGCACCCAGCTCAACAGCTTCCACGGCAAATACGGCGTGAGCACCCTTGCCGCTAAAATGACGGAAATGGGCATCCGCGACATCGGTTCATTTGCACTCGTGTATGACCAGAAGACCGGCGGACTGGCCAAAATGCTGGTCATTGTCTACGCCATCCTCGTCTCCCTCCCGCTGAACCTGATTTACCGCACCCGCAATCGCTACTTCACCGACCATGTAGGGCTGTCTGTCGAACTCGTGTGCTTCAACCTCTTCATCAACGCCCTTCTCCTTAGCCTGATCACTGGCGTCTTTGGGCTGGGTGCCTATGTCAATGAAGTGGTACTCACAACGCTGTTAGTTACTACAAACCTCTATTTCATCGTTCGCTCCGGAATCACGTTCTATGAAGACAAGGGCTTTAAACTGGTGCTGAGAAGCCTGTTGATGCTGGGGGTGCTGAAAATTGCGCTCGAAGCATATCGGGCGATTCTGTTCTATGTGACCCTGTGGTCGTTGTGAGAAGGATCTGGAATTAGGACTCCGTATTAACTCCCTCTCCGGGGCGGAGAGGGGCCCGGGTGAGGTTAGACGGTCCGGATCAAACTCTCAATCAACTCATCCACCTGCTTGTGGTCGTCATCGGTGGTACGGCGGCGGTACTCGAGGAGCATCTCGACGGCCTCGTTGATCTCGTGGTTCATGGCCAGCGTGAGTCCGAGGTTGAAGTAGCTGTTGGGAAACTCCGGCTCAATGCTGATCGACATCTGGTAATGGACCTTGGCTAACGGCAGGTTGCCGATCTCGGCGTAGAGATTGGCCAGGTTGTAGTGCGATTCAAAGTGGCGAGGATCCTCCTTGAGGCTCAGCGTAAAGCAGTCGATGGCTTTGGGAAAGTTCTTCAGTTTGCTCTCCAGGATGCCCAGGTTGCAGTACGCATCCGCCACGCTATCGCCTTCCTTGATGGCTTTGAGGTAGTGCTCTTTGGCGGTCTTGTCGTTGTGCTCGTCGAGCATCAGGGCCTCTTCAAACGGGCTGAGCTGGTTGAGCCGCACGACCTTGGCCCCGGTAAACAGGTTAAGTTGGCCGCTCTTTGGAGCCGGAGACTCGCGCTTCTTCCGCACAGGGCGGAAACCGAACTTCTCGGGTGGCTGTACAGGAAACTTGACAACCTTGGCCATGCGGCAAAGATACCGCATGAATCAGCCGAATACAACCTTAGCCGGCCTTGCGGCGCGCCTTGACTTCTTTGGTAGCCTTCTTCTTCTCCTTGGCCTGCTTGCCCTTGGCTTTTTCCATGGGCTTCTTCGCCTTCTCGATGCTGGCCTTCAGCGCCGTCATGATATCCACCACGGGAGTCTCCTCTTCCTGCACACTCACGATCTCCTTGCCGTCGATTTTGGCCTGGATCATGCTCCGCAGCGCGTCCTGGTAGTGGTCTTTCATCTCGATGTCGACAAACTGCTTGGTCATGCTGTCCACCAGCATCTTGGCCATCTTGATCTGCGCTTTGTCAACCTTAACATCTTCAAGCAGTTGAGGCACCTCACCTATATTCTTTACTTCGTTGGGATAGCGGAGTTTGTAGAGCAAAATTCCGTTCTTCTCCGGCGTCAGCAGCACCACCGTCTCGCGGTCGCGGAGCACTACCCGTCCCACGCCCACCTTGCCCGACTCCTTCAGCGTCTTGCACAGCAACGCGTAGGTTTTGGCCGCGACGTCGCCATCGGGACCGATGAAATACGGGGCGTCGAACAGCGTCGGGTGTACCTCCGATGCCTTCACGAAGCCTTCGATGTCGATCACCTTGGTGCTCTTGAGCCGGACCTTGTTGAAGTCCTCTTCGTCGATGATCACAAACTGCCCAGGCTCGTACTGGAAGCCCTTCACGATATCTTCCTGCCGCAGCACCTGGCCCGTCACCTTGTCTTTCTTCTCGTAAGCCACCGGGTTGTGCCCTTCCTTCGACAGCAGGTTGAAACTCAAGGTCTGCGCCGAGTCAATGGCATTGTAAACCCGGATGGGTATCGTTACCAGTGAAAATCGAATGTGACCCTTCCAGATGGCTCTCATGGCAAAAAGTATTTGATTCGACTAAAAAATGAGGAACAGAATGCTAAAGTATTGACAATGAAATGATTTTCAAAGTCAATAATAGCCTCACTTTACATCAGCCACGCACCGGAAGCCCACGGTGGCATTCCGCTCGAAGCCCTGCGAAACCCGCAGGAGGTATTGCCGGTAGTGCAACTCCCTCGGCCCTCCCTGCACGTACCACCAGCTGGAGGAGGGCTTATAATAGCTGCCTCCCTTCATGATAATGTACCGGTAACTACCGCTCTCGTACAGGTCATTCGTGAGCTGCCAGACGCAGCCCACCAGGTCCTGAAGCCCGTACGGATTGGCGCCCTTCGGGTACTTACCTACCGGGTACGGCCGGCCGTCGCCGAGGTTGCAGTGCTTCGGATCGATTCCTTCAATGGCCTTCACCGTGAGCGTCTCCGTGACGTATTGCTCCTTGCGCGTCACGGGTTTGGTCTGCTTCCAGGGCCACTCGTTGCCGGCCGGCGTCTGGGCCGCATGCTGCCACTCAGCCTCGGTAGGCAAGCGCTTCCCAGCCCAACTGGCGTAGGCTCTGGCATCTTCCCACGAGACGTAGACTACCGGGAAGTTCTCCTGCCCTTTCGGAATCTCTCCGCGCCTCCAATGCCGCAGGAAGTTGGCCGTGTCTGTGGGCTTGTAGCCAGTGGTGGAAAGGAACTTCCTGAATTGGGCGTTCGTGACGGGGAACTTGTCCATGTAGAACGCCTTGACCTGCACGTTGTCCTTGCTGTCGGCCGGGTATGGGATGAAATCATCTCCGTGGGTGGTCTTCAGTACGAAATTGCCGTCCGGGACCCGCATCATTCCTTCAGGGGCCTTATCATAGCCGGGGGTGCGGGTCACCACCGAGATGGGTACAGGCACACCGGGCTTGAGGTACGCGTAGGCCTCATCGACGAGCTCGCCGTTGGTGAAGGCCTGTACAACGAACTTCCCTTCATATCGCCCAAACTGCCCGCGGATGTTCACCTGCTGCTTCCCTCCCTGGAGGGTCAGGGGCTTCTTTTCGTAGGACGGATCGCCGGCCCATACCTTGATGAGCTGGGCGTCGGTGCTGACTACCAGCACACCGCTTTTCAGTTCGGTCCGGATGTTAACCGGAAACTCCGCCAGGCAGCCAGCCTGCCCTTCGTTGTTGGTCCTCAGGTAACGACTGTCGAAGGCATCCAGCCAGGCATGAACTGCGTGCTTCTCACCTTGCGCCGCCACCGTTGCTTCTTCATGGTGCCACAGGTCGACCCAATGCCACCCGTCACGGGGTTTCACTTCCATCAGCGGACCCCGGTACCCACCGGGTTTCAGGCTGAAGAGCGTGTAGATATGCTTCCCCGCCGCCGGCCAGCTGTTGGCCCACAGGCTGTCGCGCAGTGTGGGCACCAGCGGAGTGAATGCCGGCGTGTGAAAGACCGAGGTGTTCTCGCGCAGGATCATCGAGGTCTTGCCGAGGTATCGATACTGCTCTTCTTCATAGTCGGGATGACCGGGTGCAAACTGGTTGATCTCCGTACCGTAGCCGTTAAAGAAGGCGGTGGCATACTCGCGCTGGATGGGCTCCTTAAAAACTTCAGCTACCCGAAAGATGGCGAAGTCAGGCTTGATGAGCTTGTTGAGGTTCAGCATGGGCGGGTAGTACAAGGCATTGTGTACGCGGCCGGAGACAATGCCGGGCATGTCCTTGGGCACCGCCATGCCTTCGCTGTACATGATCACGCCTGGCTTGACGGCATCGGCGGCCAATTGCAGCTCCCGCGAGGACTCCCCTTTTGTATCGAGGACGACGCCATCCGCCGAGGTGGCTTTGATCAGGTCGGCCAACCCGTTGAGGTGCCCTTCACTTCGCGTGCTCTCGTCCCAGGGGTTATAGCTGATGAAGAATTTCGTCCCGTGTTTCCTCAGCGAGTCGGCAAGCGCCCGAAGCATGGGCAACCCGCCGGGAAGGTCGCGGTACATGTCGAACTGGTTGCGGGGATCGAGGCCCAAGGTAGGCCACGTGGGCCATAGGCAGATCACGTCATCACCGCCGTAGAGCCGGGCGCCGCGTTGCTGGAACTTCCTCCAGTTGAACTGCCCCGAGACAATGTCATAATAATCCTTATCCCACGCCCCCATCAGGTGCATGACGTACGCGTCACGGATCCAGCGGAGGTCGGCTCGATGGAACATGGCATCATCGAACTTATCGACGTCGTAGAGCTTCCTTTCCTGGAAGCATCGGCGAAGCCCGTTCTGCCATTCTCCTTCAAAGTGACCCACGAAGAAATTGTATTTCACCGAACCGCCCGGGTTGATCACAGTCTCAAACCGGCGGCGTGTGGCCTTGTCCCACGAGTTGGGGATACGCCGCGTGAGCGCGTAGAGGTGCACACCTCCCGGCTGGTCGAGGCTGATGTAGCCGAGGTCCCAGGCATTGTCCGGCACGATGACGTTGACCGGCACCTTTCCGGGCCGGGACAGGTGAGTACGTGAGAGGCGATGGTCTCCTTTGCCGGTGATGAAGATCTCGGTGGGCTGTGGCGCCAAAGGTACCACGTTGTGGAGCCGCAGGGTGTCTTTGGAAGTGTTGAGGAACGTCACCACCAGGGCCGCCTGTCCGGAGTCGGGTTTCGCGGTGGTAATCTGCAACGGGGAGTTTTCCGAGGAGTTATACCATTTGTCGCCAAGCTGATAGGCTACCAGGGGGCGGTCGAGTGCAATACTATAGCCTTCAATGGCTACCCTCCTGGCTTTGCCGGCAGAAACTTCGACGGTCTGGGTGAAACCCGGTATGGCGATGAGAATTAGTGCGGAAGTAAGAACTCGAATCATGAAATCAAGTTAGCATTTCTATGCGTCTCTGCGATGGGGGATTAACCGCAGAGGCGCGGAGGCGCTGAGAATACAATGGTTTTGGTAACTTGTACGTTATTCAGGCATGAAATACCTCCTGGCCATTGCGGTTTGTGTGATGCTGGGGTCCTGCTCGTCGGGATCGAAGACCTATCACACCGTCAAGGTCATCAAGCCGAGGTACCATCACACCTGGTACAAAAAGAGCCGGTGGCACAAGAAGCAGATCGGCCCTCTCCGCGTCGACCTCCACCCATTCGGGGATAAGCAGGGAGCGAAGAAAGTCAGGATGAAAGGATAATTAATTGTTCACCCAAAGCTCGCCAAGACGCCATTAAGGCGCGAAGGTATGGTATGGTTGAAGTCAATTGCGGCTTGCTTGCGCCTTAGCGCCTCCGCGTGAAACATTCACATTCCCTTCACCGCCAGCTCCACCATTCTTCTCAACATCGGCTTCGTCGGACTCACCTGCGTCAACTGGAGCGTGACTAGCGAACCAAAGAACAAGGTCATCAGCAACTGGGTGATCTCCCTCGTGTTGCTCGTTTTCGTAAACTCTTTTTTGAATACTCCCTCCAGCGCGAATTTCTCCATCAGTTGCTCGATGCTCATGATCTCCACATTGTGGATGTCGGCCACGTCGGGGAACAGCAGTTTCTTCTCCTCCGCTTTGAGCGGGAACGGCTTCGGCGGTCGCTTGGGGTTTGAGAGGTAACCGACCACGCTCAGCATAATGCCCGGGTGCTGGTCGAAGTCCTCGGAGAGCTTGTCGAACAGGTAGACTACTCCCTGGACACCCTCCTTCGGCTTTTCCCGCAGTTCCACCGTGCGGCGCAGGCACCACACGCGGAAGTAATAGGCCAGGATGTCTTCCTTGACAGGGAAGTACTTGAACAGGGTCACCTTCGAGATCTTGACCCGCTGGCAGATGTCTTCCACGTAGAGATCCTCGAATGGCCGGCGGCCGATCAGCTTGAGGGTATGGTCGAGGACGGCCAGTTTGAGGCGGGCGGCCTTTTCTTTGCGGAGGCTCATAGGGATTGGAACGGAAATAATACATTTAGGCTCAATTAGACAAAACTTTACTCCATGAAACGTTTTTTCTTCCTGCTGATTGCCGTTGCGGTCGTTGCATGCCAGACCAAAGAACCCGTCGTGGGCCTCGTGACCGACTCCGCCATGGTCGTCTCCGCCCACCCGCTGGCCTCCCAGGTCGGTACCGATATCATGAAGAAGGGCGGCAACGCCGTTGACGCGGCCATCGCCACCCACTTCGCCCTGTCGATCGTATTTCCTGCGGCCGGCAACATCGGTGGCGGCGGATTCATGGTGCTGCGCCTGAAAGATGGCACAACCGCCACCCTCGACTTCCGGGAGAAAGCTCCTGCTGCGGCGACCACCGACATGTACCTCGACAGCGCCGGCAATGTGATTGAAGGCCTGAGCCTGTACGGTCACCTCGCCTCAGGCGTGCCCGGCAGCGTCGACGGCATGGTGGAGGCACATGCGAAGTATGGCTCGCTTCCATGGAAAGATCTCGTGCAGCCTGCCATCGACCTGGCCCTGAACGGCTACCCCCTCACTGAGCGTGGCGCCAACGACATCAACAGCCTGCAGCAGGACCTGGAGAAATACAACACCGTGAAGCCCGAGTTCCTTATGCGGGCCTGGGCCAAAGGCGACACCATCCGGTGGATTGACATGGGCCACACCCTCGAGCGCATCCGCGACAGCGGGCGTGCCGGCTTTTATGAGGGCAAGACCGCCGAAGATCTCGTTGCCGAGATGCGGCGCGGCAAGGGGTTGATCACCCTGCAAGACCTGAAGAACTACAAGTCCGTATGGCGCGACCCCGTGGTGGCCGACTACAAGAACTACAAGATCATCTCCATGGCTCCTCCTTCCAGCGGCGGACTGTGTGTGGTGCAACTGCTGAAAGCGGTAGAGCCCCTGCCACTCAAGGACTGGGGCTTCAACACCCCGAAGTCCGTGCACGCCATGGTGGAGGCCGAGCGCCGCATTTACGCCGATCGCGCCAAGTACATGGGTGACCCTGACTTCTTCAAAGTCCCCGTGGCCGAGCTAATTGACAGCAAGTACATTGCCGACCGCATGGCCAGTTTCAACCCCGAACAGGCCACGCCCAGCACGGAAATCAGCGCCGGCAATATTCCCGGTTATGAATCCGAAGAGACGACCCACTTCAGCGTGGTGGACAAGGACGGCAACGCCGTGGCGGTGACCACTACGCTCAACCTGTGGTTTGGCAACAAGGTTGTGGTGGCCGGTTCCGGATTTTTCCTTAACGACGAGATGGACGACTTCAGTTCCAAGCCCGGCGTGCCCAACGTGTTTGGGGTGACCGGCGGTACCGCCAACAAGATTGAGCCCAACAAAAGGATGCTGAGCGCCATGTCACCGACCATTGTAGAGAAAGATGGCAAACTTCACATGGTAGTAGGCTCACCTGGCGGTTCCACGATCATTACCTCCGTTTTCCAGGTGATTCTGAACGTTGTCGAGCACGGTATGGGCATGCAGGCGGCCGTGGACGCGCGCCGTATTCACAGCCAGTGGCTCCCCGATGCGATTATTCCCGAGAAAGGTGCGTTAGCCAAAGAAGACAGCCTTGCCCTCGTGGCCCTCGGTCATAAGCTCATGCCCCGACCCAACATCGGCCGTGTCGACGCCATCCTCGTTCTCCCCAATGGCAAGCTCGAAGGCGGGGCGGACCGAACGCGGAGTGATGATGAGGCAAGGGGGTATTAAGGACACACCGGCAACTTTTCCAGTTCGTTGTTTCAGAGACGCGGACAAACTGTTATTGTCTAACAGTGTGGTGGATCGGCTTACTGATATTTAAAGTAAGTCTGCAACTTAAATTCTGACTCTCCTACTCGGGTTTGCGTGATATTCAATGGCCTCGACAGCAGGTCGTAGTCTATGGCATTTAGGGAAGTTGATGTCAGCGTTACTCCCGCGTATCGAATTTCCGTCCACTCGACAGCGTTATGGTCGGTCAAATACTCAAATCCTTCGAGATAGTTTTCACCAAAGATCACCAGATTGAGATACCCAAGTTCACTAAAGGGTGACCTACCTTTGTCATACTTGATCGCGACATTCCCTACCAGTTGCCCATCCTGGTATACCTTCAGCTCGCACGCATCCCCGTTTTGGTAATTAGAGAAAGTTAAGCGTTTACTCAGGAATCGGGCCTCAATCAACTTGTTCTCCCCATCATAACTGAAAAATACTGTGTCCTGGCGCTTCAGGCCGTCAACCAGCGAGGACTTGACAATATGCGTTAGGTTGCCTCCATCATAAACTAGTGTGTCCCGCCTAATGGGATCACTGGAATTGGGGTAATACTCAACAACGGAAATCTCAGGCCTTTTTGGGTCGAGGTAGACCACCGTTAAGTAAGTTTCCTGCCAGTTGTTGTCGCCACCATGGAAAGTCAATTCATCGATCCGTTCATTAGCATAATGGAACCTGGCATAAAACCCTCCGTAGGAGTGATTTGTTTCCACCAAACGTTTACCGGTTTGCTCAAATTCAAAGCCTGTGCAGCCGGCTAGAATCAGGCCAAAAGCAGTGTACGATACCGTCTTGATGCTCATCTGTTGTTTCTACATGTCCTAACGTAACAGACCGTGAGATAGTATACCGACAAGGCCAGCGGGCCTTTATCTGGATGATTTCGAACTAACCTTTACAATTTCTACTCGTCTATTTAGTCTCCGCCCATCCCCGGGGCAAAGTAAACCCCCTTGGTGTCAAATCACCACCAGTACCTGGACGAGTTCCTTTGTTTCGGTTTGCTTGAAATGAAAAGTATACTCCCCTGGAGACGAGGGAATAAACATGTAATTCGTTGAGCGAATCGGGGCATTACTCGTACAGAAGGCTTCAGTAGGATATTTGGCGAAGAAGGTGACATAGATGTCCTTGCCCTTTATAAAAGTTTCGTGCCTGGAATACTGCCCGCACCCATTATAAACTCCATGTTCAACTTCAAACGTGAGCTTCACATTTGCGCGACAGGTTCCTGGCAAATCCGTACCGGTTATCGGGGACATTTGCTCCGTAAACCCATGAGCACTAGTCTCTTCTTCGTCTCTCGACAACAGGAAGTCTTCATCCTCGCACGATAACAGGAAGACCAGGAAACAAAAACAGAGTATGCTGGGTGCTGGCGTCATTCGGCTTTCTGCCAAGTCAAAAATACCTACGAACCCGGCTGCTAAATTACACAACTTAAAAGCATTCTTTCTTAATCAGCTGCGTTGGTGACCAATAAATGGCCCGTATTTACAACCAACCTAACGGTCAGTGCCAAGCCACCGCG
Source organism: Cyclobacteriaceae bacterium (assembly GCA_016787605.1). GTDB lineage: Bacteria > Bacteroidota > Bacteroidia > Cytophagales > Cyclobacteriaceae > ELB16-189. The sequence continues at coordinate 2,568 of JAEUUE010000065.1, read as the reverse complement.
ATTCGATCAAGAATATTGCGCACTTGGGAGAAAACACCCAGCCCAGACACCCAGATACACAAATAATCAGGCACCTGAACACCTTAGCACCTTCCGGTCTACCAATACTCAAAGAAGTAGAAAAGGAATCTGGCAATTACCAGCAGGAAGGCGCCCGCGGCACCCACGCAACACCAGAAACTCAGCTCCACAATCATCTTTGAGTCACTGTTCGAATTGCTATTCTCACTCATACCTAAACTACTTTTGATTTGTGCCTGTCCTAAGTAAAGACTGCACAATCTAAGCGTGCTCTTCGGGTTGAACCCCTTATGCCTAGTAGTAAGTCCCATGCCAAGTGAATCCGGGGAGAACATTCCAAGAAAATGGGGCCGCTATCCCAAGGAACCCGGCGCTCGAGTATCAGATTTTGAGAGTGAGGTAATCAAAGCCTGGACACGTTGACACCCTAGCACGTCGATACAATGCCTCACTCCCACTTCAGCGCCTCCACAGGATTTGTTACGGCTGCCTTGTAGGTGTGAAAGGATACGACGCTGCCAATCACGGCCAACGACCCGGCGGCAATAGACAGGAACGTGAGCGCCGTCACCGGAACCCGGTAGGCAAAGGCTTCGAGGTATTGCTGGATGAAATAGTTGGCCAAAGGAAAGGCAATCACGAAGGCCACCAACGCGGGCCTCACGAACTCCCGGAAGAACAGGACCATCACCTGGGGAACGGTGGCGCCTAGTACCTTGCGGATGGCCACCTCCTTAGTGCGCCGCTCCACGCTGAACAAGGTGAGGCCCAACAGGCCCAGCACGGCAATGAGGATGGCGATTACCGTAAGGGCCATCGAAATCTTGCCCAGGAAGATCTCCCGGTTCATCTGCATCTCGAAGTCGTCATCGAGAAAGCTGTGAGAAAACGAGACGCCGGGATAGAACTTCGCAAAGGCGGCTTTCAGGTTGCCAACCGCGGCTTCAGCCTGGTCTTCTTCGTAACGGACGAAAAGGTTAAACAGCTCCTTCGGTCTTCCGGCGACAAAAACCACCGGGGCGATGGGCAAATGTATGTCGTCGTTGTGAAAATCGTCGATCACACCGATGATCTCCCCTTTCGTCTCACGGTACATACTGTAGCTGATGTGCTGACCAACGGGGTTCTGCATACCCAGCACCTCGGCCGCCTTGCGGTTGATGATGAAGTTACTGCTGTCGGCCGGCCGGTCGGGTGAAAAATTTCTCCCTTCCACCAGCTTCAGCCCCAGCGTGGGGATAAGGTCGAAGTCGACGGTGACACCGTAGAGGAACGTGGGCTTGTCGGCAGGCATGCCCGCCCACTTCACCTCGGTGTAGCCGTTGATCTCCATGGGGCTCGCGCCGCCAAAGGCAACGGCCTTCACCGAAGGGTGCCGCGCCAGCTCGGTCTTGAACGACTCCTGGGGCAACGCCACATCCGTGGGCCACCACACGTTGATCACGTTGTGCTTGTCGTAACCTACATCGCGGCTGAGCAGAAAACCGGTCTGCTTCCACATCAGCAGGGCCACGAAAACGAGCCCGATGGACAAGGCAAACTGGAAGGTGACCAATGCCTTTCGAACGCCGGAGCCTGAAAGCGCGGAGTACACGTTGCCCTTCAGCACGGAGGCGGGACGAACAGCGGAAAGCAGAAAGGCAGGATACGTCCCTGCCGTAAGTCCGGTGGCAGAGGTGATTGCCAGCACGCCTCCCCACAAAACAGGATCTGACCACTCCAGCACAAGCGGAAGGTTAAGGAACGACCGCACGGCAGGCAGTATCATGGCCACCAGTCCGAGTGCCAGCAGGGAAGCGAGACCGGATAGGATGAGGCTCTCGGTCAGAAACTGTTTGACCAGTACCTGCTGGGTGGCGCCGGTGACTTTCCGGACGCCGATCTCCCGCGCCCTGCGGCTCGCCCGGGCCGTCGCCAGGTTGACATAGTTGACGCAAGCCATCAGGAGGATGAATGCGCCGGTGATGTTGAAGATGATCACGTAGACAATCCTTCCCCCGGAAGGCTTGCCGTTCTCAAAGCTCCAGCGTAACCGCCAGTCGGTGAGCACATGGAGATACGAGGTGACCTTATCATGACCAAATACTTTTCGCAGATGGGTGTCGATCTTTTTCTCCACCTGCACCTTGTCGGTGTTGGGGAGCAGTTTCACAAAATAGTTCACCCACTCATCCGCCTGCCGCGGCTTGGCGTGAAACGGCAAAACAAAGTCTGCGTAATACAGGCTGTTGTTCCGCGGGTATTCCTTGTAAACGGCTGAAACCAGGAACTCCCGCTTGCCATCCAGCGTGACATACTTGCCCTGGGCCTGCGCATCCCGGAATAATCGCCTGGCCAGCGCATCGGAGATAGCGATGCTGCGGGGACCAGCGTGCGGCTGGCTGGGCGACCCTTCCAGAAATGCCGTGGGAAATACCTGGAAGAAGCTGCTGTCGCCGTATATGCCCGACTCACGAATGACGGTACCACCCACGGTAAACTGCTGCTCGGAGTTGTCGATTCGCGTCGTGGCCTCCACTTCGGGCAACTCCCGCGAGAGGAAGTCAG
>JAEUUE010000064.1 GCA_016787605.1 Cyclobacteriaceae bacterium | reverse complement strand
TAAGACATGAAAATCACCAAACACACCGTCGCAGCGATCCATTATACGCTGACCGACAACAGCGGCCAGGTCCTCGACAGCAGCGCAGGCCGCGACCCGCTCTATTACCTCCACGGCGAGGGCAACCTGATCCCCGGCATGGAAGAAGGCCTGGAGGGCCAGGAGAAAGGTGTCAAACTGAAACTGAAAATCAGCCCGGAAAAAGGATATGGAGTCCGCGATGAACGTCTCATTCAGCAGGTCCCCCGGTCGGCCTTTGGCGACCAGAAAGTGGAAAAAGGCATGCAATTCCACGCCAATAACGGCATGGTGGTTACCGTAACCAACGTGGGCCTCGAACAGGTCACTGTCGATGCCAACCACGCCCTGGCCGGCGTGGACCTGAATTTCGACGTGGAAGTCATGGATGTACGCCAGGCGACCGCCGAAGAAATCGCGCACGGCCACGTGCACGGCCCGGGTGGCCATCATGACCACTAGGACCTCAACATTTTCAGGGGTAGCGGCGTTATCTTTGAACTGAAATTCCTCAAACCAATCTGAACATCGTATGTACGGCGGAGGCAACACCTTTGAAGGGATAAAAACCGACAGCCTGGCCCAGGAAGACCCGGCAAAGCTGGCCGAATTTGAAGCCCGCATCGCCCGGGGGGAGAAAATTGAGCCCACCGACTGGATGCCGCAATTGTATCGCAAGCAACTCATCCGGATGATCGAGCAGCACGCGCACAGCGAAATCATCGGGGCCCTGCCGGAAGGCACGTGGATCACGCGCGCCCCCGGCTTCAAACGCAAGATGTCGCTCATGGCGAAGGTGCAGGACGAGGTGGGCCACGCCCAGCTGCTCTACAGCGCCGCCGAAACGCTGGGCAAGTCGCGCGAACAAATGATCGACGACCTGATCACCGGAAAATCCAAATACTCGAACATCTTCAACTACCCCACGTTCACGTGGGCCGACTGCTGCTTCATCTCCTGGCTGGTGGATGCGGGCGCGATCGTCAACCAGATCGCCAACGCAAAAGGCAGCTACGGACCGTATTGCCGGGCCCTCGACCGCATCTGCGCCGAGGAGTCGTTCCACCTGAAGTACGGCCACCACTGCGTGATCTACCTGGCGACAGGCACGCCCAAACAGCGCGCCATGTTCCAGGAAGCCCTCAACCGCTGGTGGCCACCCATGATGCACTTCTTCGGTCCGTCCGACAAGATCTCGGTCCACACCGAAGTGCTCATGCGCTGGAAAGTGAAGATGGGCACCAACGACGACATGCGAAACCAGTTCCTCGACATGTATGTGCCGAAGATCCTGGAGCTGGGCTTCACCATTCCCGATCCTAAACTGAAGAAGAACCCCGACACCGGGCGGTGGGATTACACCGAGCCGGACTGGGAAGAATTCAAACGGGTAATCAACGGCGACGGACCCTGCAACAAGGAGCGACTCGAAGTGCGGCGAATTGCCGAAGAACGGGGACGCTGGGTGCGCGAAGCGCTGAAGTCGCCGAAGACGGCGTACGTAACACCGCTGGCTTAAGGTGTTGAGGTGTTGAGGTAATTGAAATTGAATTTTTGAATGAAATCGCTTGATCCGAGAGTGAATCGGTTGCCGGTACCGGGGAGTCCGGGGCAAATTGCGCCCAAGGCGCCCCTGGATCAATTCGGGTCATTCGAGGTGTTTGTGCAGCCCAAGGAAGGCAAACCTTTTCAACATGAAGGCATCGTGCATGCCCCCAACCTGGAGATGGCTTTCGTGCTGGCCAAGGAGGCATTCACCCGGCGCTTCCTCTGCACCTCATTGTACGTGACCGACACCCGGGACGTGTTTGTCAGCCCCACGACCGAAGGCGAACACAATGCCTATGATCTCATCGGCGAAGCTTCTTCGGATCAGCCCAAAGAGTCTTACGAAATCTACCACCTGCCACGCCGCGGCAAACAGCACATCCATGCGGGAACCGTGGAAGCCGGCAGCCCGCAGGAGGCGATGTGGGTGGCCCGCCAAACGCTGAACGACAAACAGGTGTTCAACATCTGGGCAGTACGCAGCGCCGCCATACGAAGAACCAAACCGGAAGAGGCCAACCTCTGGCAGACCCTTCCCGACAAAAAGTTTCGCGATGCCTCCGACTACAAAGGGGGTGACAAACTCAAGGAATTTCTCGAACGCCGCCACGCATGAACAACCTCGCGCTGAAAGAGCTTCTCTACAAGATGGCCGACGACCTCCTCATCCTCGGCCACCGCAACTCGGAGTGGACGGGCATGGGTCCCCTCCTGGAAGAAGACATCGCCTTTTCCTCCATGGCGCAGGATAAGATCGGCCAGAGCCACGCCCTGTTCCAGTTGCTCCAGCAGCTTGGCGAACAGGCCCCGGATACAGTGGCCTTCACGCGCAATGCTGAACAATTCCATAATTGCGTGCTCGTCGAACTGCCCAACCAGGAATACGACTTCAGCCTCATCCGTCATTTTCTTTTCGACACCGCCGACGCCCTCCGGTGGGAAATGCTGACGCGCTCTTCCTACGAGCCGCTGGCCCAACTTGCCCGCAAAATTCAGGGTGAACTGCGCTACCACACCCTCCACGCGAATACCTGGGTGAAGCAACTTGGGTCGGCGACCGAGGAAAGCATCGGTCGCCTCCAGCACTCGCTCGAGACGGCCCTTCCCTATGCCCTCGGCATGTTCGAGAAATCACCTTACGAGCAGGACCTCATCACCGACGGGATCTTTGAAGGTGAAACCAAATTGCAGGAAGCCTGGAAGAAAGAAGTGGAAAAAGTTATCTCCTCAACCAGCCTCAGGCTCCCCGACTGGAAAATTGTCACGCCGGCGTATGGCGGACGCGCGGGCAAACACAGCGAACACCTTCAGCCGATGCTCGATGAGATGAGTGAAGTGTTCCGGATGGATCCTACGGCGGAGTGGTAATGCCTACCGGGCCACAACCAGGCGGCCGCTCTCGATAAATACTTTCCCTTCGACACTGACCGTAAACCGGTAGAGGTAGATACCCGGCGGCAACAGGTTGCCCTGCGCATCGGCAGCCTTCAGGCTCAACTCGTTGGTTCCCACGTGCAGCAAAGGCAGCGTCTCGGGACCGAAGCGCTGGACGGACTGACCGCTCGATGAGAATACTTCAAGCTGAAAATCGTCGGGTACCGAGCTGGCCATAAACAGCTTGAAATAAAACTCATCCGGCGAAGGGTTGGGATACACGGCCCTTACGGCGAAAACCTCCTCGTCCAGTACGACAAATGCCACCTCAAACGGCTCGGCCCCGCTCAGATTGCCGCTGGCATCGGCTGCCTCCACCCGGAGCAGGTAATCGCCGGCGGCGAGTGTTGCCGGCTGGTACGTCACGGAAAACTCTTCGGTCAGTGAAGCAGGTGTCCAACTGACCTCCGGGCTGGAAAGCGTGATACGGCGAAACTGGCACGCCGACCCGTTATCGCACGGGAACCGGAGGTAGAGATTGACGCCGGTCGTATCGGTCTTGAACAGGAAGGGATTCCGGTCGATGATACGGGCCTTAATCTCCGGCGTGGCGGAAACCGCATCGCCGTTGACTACGCGCCGCCCGTCAATGGTCACCTCGAGCACGGGCCCGGTCTCGTCGGCCTCCACCTCAAGGTATTCGTAAAGCGGAAGGAGGTTGTTATCATAATACAACTCGGGATGAAGCCGGGGGTTAACGTACACGGTAACGTCGTTCAGCCCGCCTTTGCCCTTGGTGTCCACCGCTACCTCAAACCAGGTGGTGTCGCCAGGAGCCGGCGCTGCGATGCGGAAACTGCGGCGATCGAGTTGACGACTCTCCCGGTTAAGCACATCGGTACGAACGGTGAGGGAGTCGGTAAAAGGTTGTCCGGTGACATTAACAAATCCGTAGGGGCCTGTCCATAACTGACCTTCTTCCAGGTGCTGCGGCTCGGAGGGTCCGCTAAAAAGAAGAATGCCCTCCGCCGCCGGCGTGTACGACACCAGCCAGTGTCGCAGCTGGGCCGGTGTAAGATTTACCGAATCGAGGGTATTCAAGACCAGTTTGACGTACGGATACTCGGCGGCATCCACGCTGCCCAGCGTACTGCTGCCCGGGGCTATTTCCGAAAGCTTCACTTCGGCTCCCGAGAGCCTGACACCAAGCACATCGATATGCACATCGTCTTCAGGGCTCACTTCACTCAGCCGGACATGGGCATCGCCCCAGGAAACCGCCGGGCCAATGAGGCCTGAAGTAAGCTGACCTGAATCGTTACGACCCGTGACGGTGGCATCCACCAACAGGGGCTGCGCGTTGGCCGGAGCACCCGCCGGCCGGAACAGCGTGGCCGCGCCGGGGGAAGCACCTTTCCGCGCCAGCAGCACAAATGGCTCTCCAGCCTGGAGCCCGTTGAGCTGAGAACTTCCCACACCCAGCTGGGCCAGCGCCGACTTGATGCCCGGGGTCCAGCTCGCGTAGCCTGCATCGCCGATGGAAAAGAGAACGACGGAATCGCCCGGCTTGATGTTGGCCACCCACTGGGCGATGCCGTTGAGCGCCTGGTCCATTTCCGCCACCGTGAAGCTATTGATCAGCTGAGGCTCCCGACCGCAGGTCCGCGGATCAAAAAGACTGAACGGAATCCCCGCATAGGGAGCAGCCGACGACTTGTCAAACGCCATGAGATTGAGCGTGTGGTTGCGGCACTGCTGCCCCTGGGTGGCGATGTTGAATTCTTCGCCATTGATTTTGACGGAAACCGCAGAAGGAGCGCCGGGATGAGCGCTCCCATAGGTTTGTACACTTACCGGCGTGACCGAGGCCAGGAATCCGAGCCGCTTCGTCGCCCGGTTCCAGGTGAGTCCCAACGTATCGCTGGTGACATACTGAGGAAAATCTACCTGGGCCCAGCCCGTCGGTGCTCCCTGGATGCGGGTAAACGACGACGTGGTCCATCCGTTGCTTTCACCGGGAAGCGGGTTGAGCAGCCGCGTCCGCCAATAGTAGGGCAATGAATCTGCCGCGAGCAGGGGAATGTGGTGACGGAGAAGTCCCTTTCCCGAAAGGGTCACGCGGCTCAGGTAAGGGCTGCCGAATGCCGAGGCGGTGTCAACCTCCACGACAAACTCCCGGACATCGGACGCAAGGTCAGAATGCTGAAAGGCCAACTCGACCGAAGTACCGGAGACCACAGCGTAAGGCGACGGAAAAATGTTTCTCGGCCCGTTGCTGGCAATAAAGTAATTGATGACCGCCAGGTTGTTGACCTCCGACAATTCCGGAACATCCTGGTTGGGATCCAGCATCACGGCAAACAGGTTGTTGCCGGAGGCCGTCTCCCCCGGGGCTTTCCGGATCACCATGCGCAACACCTGGCTGTAGAGTACCGGGGCATAGATGGAATCATAGTCGGTAATCGTGCCATCACCACCCGTACGCCGTACCCGAACCCGAAAAGGACCGGGTTGTGTCCGGCCGAAATTGCGCACCCGGAACTCGATCGCGAAAGAGTCGGATTGCGCAGTCACCGGTCCGTCATCAAAGGAAACGACCGACACGGCCCCGGCCTGGACTTCATAGTCCGGCTTGTTGGCGCCGAACAATGAAACCGCTGGGTCGCCGATCAGCATCATCTGCTGAACCTGGGATACGGAAAGTGTTGAGTTGCCATAGCCGAGCAGGTAGCGGCGTGCTACCTCCCGCTGGACTTCACCCACTCCCTTGTGGATGAAGGTGGAGTCGCCGAAAGCTACCTGGTAGAACAACTCTGAATACTGACGCAAGGGGTTGATGAACCCGAACGAACTGTGCGCGATGAACGACTTGGCTCCCTTGTTGGGGGTCAGCAACCAGTCCTCTCCGAAAGTAATCCGGTTGTCGAAAAACCGCCCGGCATTGCAACCGTTGATCAGGAAGCCCGGGTACTTGCCGGCATTCTGGTAACCCAATACCGGGTCGCTGACATACCCGATGTCGATGTCGATGGTTCCGGGACCGGAGTGACCATAGAACGTGATCAGGTTCAGTCCTTTGTTGACCTGGTCTTTGATGTTGATCAACTCCACATTGAGGGTCTGCTTCGAGATAGTCTGCACCTGGCCCCCGAGGTAGTGATCTTCTGCAATGGCTTTGAATCCATCGACAAAGGACCGGAACAGCTCCGGCTCCCCGGCCTGTATGCCTCCGCTCAGGTGAAGGACGTCCTTACGCCAAAGTGCGTCGAACGCCAGCTGTTCGGATTCTTTCACTTTGTTGAGATAGGCCGCGACCTGGACAGGTGTCGTCGCCGTCAACCGCCCGATCGGAATGCCGGGTTCGCCGGAAGAACCGGAAAGTCCTGCCGTGTAGGCCATATCGCCGGCCGGAATGCCGGCAGAAGGAACCAGGTCGGGGAAATCGCCCGGGGCATACGTTGTTTTGCGGTGGTAACGCAGCGACACTTCCACGCCCTTGCCGACGAGAAACACAAATTTCGGATTGCCGCCGCTGTCCATGTACTTTAGGAATTCATGAATGGCCCGCGGTGAGATTTCTCCGTAGTTGAACTGATCATAGAGCTGATCCATAGTCACCGTCAGGGTGTCGTAGCCCCCTCCTTCTGCACTGGCCCGGTACTCGGCGTAGGCTCTCACTGCATTGGGATAACCCAGGGCAGGCTTCATGAGCACCCGGTGGGTGATGATCAGGTAATCGTGTGCGGAGGGCGCGAAAGAACGGAACGTGACTTTCTGTATGGGGGCCGCAAGAACGGTGCTCGTCAAGTAGAGTGTGCGCCCGTTCGCAGTTCCCGGCACCACTGCCGAAAACCCGCCGCTTACCGGGACCGTTCCGATGATGCGCACATTGTCCGGATCGGTGATATCAAAGACCCTCGCGGAAGCCGGAGGGTTCTGCACTAGAATGAACGACTTGCCACCGGCATTTGGCTTGAGCTGAAGTCGCTTCCCATTGACGAGGCGCGCGTTAAAATCCTGCGGCATGCGTACGCGGAGGTACGAGACACTCAAGGCATCACGGTTCGTACCGACGATGATTTTCACCCGTATGGTCATTTTTCCATCGATGCCAATGTCAGTCCAGGCGAGCGGCAGGGAGAGAATGGGCGTTTCGAAGCGGAAGAAACTCGTTGAACCCAGGAGGCGCAGGGCGCCGGCATGGGGTCCCGCGTAGACCTCTGCGTTGTGAAACAACTCGCTTCGACCGTTGAGTTGGATCTCCAGCGTAGGCGATCCGGCAAAACTGACGCCGCCCAGGAGGTTCTCCACCAGGAAGTCTTTCTGGCCGGTGCATCCCGACGTGAGCGTGCAAATCGTTTCCCCGGTCCACGCTTCCCCCTGAACGAAGGCCGTCGGTTGGGGCTCGGCCACAAAAGAGAATTCCTGGGCAAATACCTGGAGATCCTCGTGATCATGGGAGACTTCGGCGGGAATGCCGGAGGTGTTCACCTCGAAGAAACTCACCATCCGTTTGCCCGCCACCGGCAACGGGTTCCAGGTGAGGAAGTAGGCAGTGGTATCGCTGTATAGATTATAAAAAGAATGAGGCTGGGAAGCTGCGGGCTCGTAGAGGCTGACATCCAGGGTTCCATCGTTGCGCGTGCCGTAGAACTCAATGTAATCCGCCGGGTCGAATACGGCATCGCTTTCGCCGGCCACTACGATAGCCTGCTCTACGCCCCGGTGAAAAAGATTGATCCTCCTCGGGTCCAGGCTTCCGACAGGTACACCGGCACCCTGGAGGTCGGCATAGGTAAGCCGGTGGATGCCGGTGGCCCCCACGCGGACCTTATAGTAGGTCTGACTGAAGTTGATCCAGGAATTGGAGGGTTGCCCAAGGGTGGAAAGTGTGCCAAAAGTGAACAGCACCCCCCAAAGAATACCCCAAAAACGGACAGAATTCATCCCTGCTACCCTCTTTAAAGGTTTGAATACACCGGCAGGCATCGAACGTAAATGGGCCAAATCAGCCAAAATTGAGGGTCCTCAAAAATAGTCTAATTATTTTCAATAGTACTTGGCCATACATAGTACCTTTTGCGTATAGATACCCAGAGACGTCAAAAACGTGGATGTATGAATCTTGAGAACACGCAGGTACAGATGAGGAAGGGGATTTTGGAGTATTGCATACTCCACATTATCTCCCGGGGGGAAGTGTATGCGTCCGACATGCTGGACGAATTGACGGCCGCCCGAATGATCGTGGTAGAAGGAACCCTCTACCCTCTGCTCACCCGGTTGAAAAACGCCGGGCTGGTTGAATACAAATGGGTGGAGTCAAAATCGGGTCCGCCCCGGAAATACTACACCCTGACGGATGCCGGTCACCGGTTCCTGAACGGCCTGACCGAAACCTGGGATGAACTGGTACACTCGACCCAGCAGATCACCCAAAAATCGAAAACCACCATCTAGAACACCCTTAGCTTTTTTGAACGGATATGAAAAAGAACATCAGCATCAACATCAGCGGGATCATCTTCCACATCGAGGAAGACGGGTACGAGACCCTGCGCAAGTACCTCGATTCGGTGAACCGCTATTTTGCTTCCTTCGAAGACAGCGCCGAAATCCTGGCCGATATCGAAGGGCGCATCGCCGAGATATTTCTCGCCCGGCTCAACGAGGGTAAGCAGGTGATCACCGCCGAAGATGTTACGGGCCTCATCTCCACGATGGGTAGCGTCAGCGACTTCAAAGCGGCGGAAGAAGAAGAAACGTCAGCGGGTGAACCCGCGCGCGAAACCCGGCAGCCGTCGTCGCAGACCTACAGCCAGGCAAGACCGGCTGACCCGAGGCGCCTGTTCCGCGACAAGAACCGCAAGATTCTCGGCGGCGTGTGCGCAGGGCTGGGCAATTACTTCAACCTGGATCCGGTATGGCCCCGCGTCCTGTTTGCCCTCCTGATGCTCGGCACTTCCGGCGTATTTCTCCTGATCTATATTGTCATGTGGATCGTGGTCCCCGAAGCGGAACTCGAAGAAACGTCGGTGAAGAAAATGTACCGCGACCCGGATCGCAAGGTGCTGGGTGGCGTGGCCGCCGGGATAGCCGCCTTCTTCAATGGCGACCTGGCCCTGATCCGCTTCCTGTTCGTCATCATGGCCTTCCTGGGATTCGGCATCGTGCTCTACATTGTCCTGTGGATTGTGCTGCCGGAAGCGCGCACGCTCACCGATAAAATGAAAATGCAGGGGGAGCCCGTCACGCTCTCCAACATTGAATCGTCGGTAAAGAAAGGCATGAACGAGCGGGAGTCGGCCGAAGAGAGCCTGCTGACGCGCATCATTCTCTTCCCCTTCCGGGCGATCGCCGCAGTCTTCAATCTCCTCGGGCCCGTATTCCGGACGATCATGGAAGTACTCCGGGTAGCCATCGGCATTGTGATCACCCTCGTCGGCTTCGCCTTCATCGTGGCCATCCTCATCGGCTTTGGCATGCTCGCCGGGATTCTTGCTCCGCCAGACTGGGCGCTGTTCTCTGACGGCTACATTGTTGCGCCCAACATCCCACTGAGCGCCATCCGCAACTCGCTGCCTACCTGGATGGTCATCGCCGCCTTCTTTACGGTGGTGATCCCTTCGCTCTTCGCCATCCTCCTCGGCAGTTCGATCATTGCCCGTCGCGTAGTCTTCAATGCCACGACCGGATGGTCCCTGTTCGTTCTCTTCTTCATCTCTGTAGGCGTACTCAGCTTCAACTTGCCGCAGTTCATCTATGGTTTCAAGGAAGAAGGTGAATTCCGTGCCGAGCAGACCTTTTCGCTCAACAAGCGAATCCCGCTGCTCAAGATCAATGAGACGGGAATGGACGATTACAACGTGACGTCCATTTACCTGCGCGGGTATGAAGGCACCGATATCCGGGTGGTCAAGCGCTTCCAGGCCCAGGGCTCTTCCCGAAAGGTGGCCGCCGAAAATGCCCAGACCGTCGACTACCAGGTGACGCAGTCCGACAGCGTGATCACGTTCGACTCCAACCTCACGTTCAAGCCCGAGGCCAAATTCCGCGCCCAGCGTCTGGATGTAGACATCTACATTCCCTACGACCAGGTCGTTGAAATTGAAGCCGGGCTGTGGCGAATCATCGACAACCAGGATCGTTTCTTCTTCCGGCACGACAACGAAACGCACCGGGTGAAGATCTCCCGCGAAGGCTACGAGTGCGTCGATTGCCTCTCATCCAACCAAGGTGAGCCGCCCATGCTGCTCCAGGACCAATTCGGGCTGGAGGGGTTCACCAGCGTGGACATCAAAGGGCTGGTTGACGCCAGGATGGAAAAGGGCGACGACTACGCCGTGGAAATCACCGGTCCGGAAAAGGAACGCAGCCGCTATGACGTCTATGTCAGCGGAGAGACCCTGGTAATCGACTACGATGACGATCGTAAGTACTTCTGGAAACGTGACTTTCTCAAAGATGACAGGGTAAAAATCCGCATCATCATGCCGGAACTGAAGGAACTTGACATCCGGGGCGCCGGCCAAATCGTGATCAAAGGTTTCGAAGAAGATGACGTCGACATTGCCCTCACCGGGGCCGTCATGGCCACCGGCGACTTTTCGGCCGACCGGCTGCATATCGAACTCACCGGGGCCTCCTTCCTTGACCTCGACGGCAAAGGCCGGTTCATGCAGGCCGATATTACGGGCGCATCCGGCCTTCGCGCTTACGGGTATGAAGTAGCCCATTGCATCGTGGAAGCTCATGGCGCCTGCATCGCCCGCGTCAACGTGTCCGAAACGCTGGAGATCGACAAAGGGGTAGCCAGCAGTGTGTCCCACCGCGGCGATGCCGAAGTAATCCGGCGCTAGGCGGGAATTGCCGGGAACTCCTTACCTTAAAGGGATGGAACGTCAACGACTTCCGTCCCTTGATTTTTTCCGGGGGGCTACCGTGATGGCGATGATCACGGTCAACAACCCCGGCACCTGGGAATATGTCTACGCCCCTTTGCGACATGCCGCGTGGCACGGGTGTACCCCCACCGACATGATCTTCCCGTTCTTCCTGTTCATCGTCGGCGTGTCGGTTCACTTCGCCTATCGCGAAAAGAAATCGGAAGGCCTGAGCCGGAAGAATTTCGCCAAGATCGCCCGGCGCTCCGTGATCATCTTCCTCCTCGGCATCCTGCTTGCCTGGTTCACGCTCCCGATCGAGCGCATGGTCGACCTGGAACGGCTGTCCACTCTCCGCATCCCCGGCGTATTGCAGCGGATCAGCGTGGTCTTCTTTGCGATCGCCATTCTCAACCTCACCACGTCGTGGGTCACCCAATTACGGTTGGGTGCCGGGCTCCTCCTGGCCTACTACCTGTTGATGACATGGGTCCCCGTTCCGGGGTTTGGTCCACCCAACCTGGAACCCGGAACCAATCTCGCCGCCTGGTCCGATCGCCTGTTCTTCGACGGCCACCTGTGGTCGCAGTCCAGGACCTGGGATCCCGAGGGTGTGCTAAGCACTTTGCCCGCCCTTGTCACCGGAATTCTTGGGCTCCTCACCGGCCAACTGATGGACCGGGTGGAAAATACCTCAGAACGCGTTAGCTGGATCTTTTTCTTTGGAATGGTTCTTATTCTTTCCGGTTTGGCGTTGGATATGGCGTTTCCCATTAATAAATCACTATGGACCAGTAGTTATGTACTGTACACTGGGGGATGGGCCATGCAGGCTCTCGCCGCGAGTCACTGGCTCATCGACATTCGAGGACACCAGTCGTGGACAAAACCCTTTCTATATTTCGGGACGAATGCCATTTTTGCATTTGTCGCCTCGGGTGTGATCGCGAAAGCCTTGCTGCGAACCCGATGGGCCACCGAAGCAGGAACCGAAGAGTCGCTATGGAATTTTCTTTATCAACACGCCTACGCCTCCTGGCTGGAACCGCACACGGCTTCGGTAGCTTTTGCCCTCACGCTCGTCCTCATCTTTGGCGTCATCCTGCGATGGATGTATCATCGAAAGTGGTTTATCAAGGTCTGACGCCTACCCGCCGCTAAACATGAAGCACGTCCTGGTCTTTCTGTTCCTCCTGCTCAGCTTGTCGGCCACCGGCCAGAAGCAGGGACTCCAAGGCCAGGTCTTCTGGGTCTCCGGAAACCAGATGCCCGGACCGGACGCCGTCCTCTCGCCCAACCAGGGTGCCGTTCGGGAAGTGCTCATTTATGAGATTACCAACATTACCGACGCCACCCAGATCGGCCCCTTCTTCCGCGACATCAAGACCCGGCTCGTGGCCACCACGACCTCCAAGCCGGATGGAACCTTCAAAGTGAAGTTGCCCATCGGCAGCTATTCCGTGTTCACCCGGGAGAAGAATGGATTGTATGCCAACCTCTTCGACGGCAAGGGCTTTATCAACCCGGTAACCATCAAGGAGGGCCAATACGCCTGGAAAACCATCACCATCGACTACGACGCCGCTTACTAGGCCCTGGGTACTGGGCACCAGGCGCTGGGCGCCAGGAGCTTGGTTCTGGGTGTTACCATTGGGGTATACCAAGGACCCCAGAGCCCAGTACCCAGCACCCCATTGGCCAGCCCGGCACCCCGAAAGGCCCTTTCTCCGTATAAATCCTTGAATAAATCATTCTGAGACCATGCAACCTCCGGCAGGGGGTTTGCATCTTATCCTCGAATCGACGAAATGCATTTCCAGATTTATCGCGCCAGGGAGGCGGAACTGATCGAGGGCTGCCGCCGCAATGACCGGACGGCTCAAAAGGCCCTGTTCGACCGGATGGCACCCAAAATGCTGTCGGTATGCCGCCGCTATGTGCGCGACCATATGGAGGCCGAAGACGTCCTGGTCGTCTCGTTCACCAAAGTCTTCGAACGGATCGGTCAGTTCAAGGGCGACGGAAGTTTCGAAGGATGGGTTCGGCGTATCGTCGTGAACGAGTCGCTCACCTTCCTGAGAAAGAACAAGGTGATGTACCTGGAGACCGACCTGGAGACAGCCGAACGCGAATCGGAACCGGCTTCGACCGACACGGACCTGGAGGCTGAAGACCTGATGAAGCTGATCCAGGAACTGCCGGCCGGCTACCGGATGGTGTTCAACCTCTATGCCATCGACGGCTTCTCCCACAAGGAGATCGCCGAACAGATCGGCATCACGGAGAGCACCTCCAAGTCGCAACTCAGCCGCGCCCGGATGCACCTGCAGGCGCGACTGCAAACCATGGAACAAGACAGGGGCCTTAAACAACAAGCGCAATGAAAGACATCGATCGGCTCTTTAGCGACACGCTGGCGGAACACGTCACCCCTCCCTCCCCGGAGGTGTGGGCGCGCGTGGAAGCCGGCCTTCCCCAACCCGGCCATTCCCTGGCCTGGATGCGGTGGGCCGCCGTGCTCGTGCCCGCGCTCGTTGCCGCAGGCCTTTGGATGAGCGCCGAACCGGAGACGACCGCGCCGGTAGCCAAACAGACCGTCGCCCCGGCGCTGCAGCCCGCGGAGCCGGTTGTGCCGGCCGCCGTTCCCGCGACCGAACCCCTGGCACAAACACAGGTCACTCCCCGAAAGAAGACAGTAACGAAACCCATGATCGCCTCCACCCCGGTGACGGAAGCTAGCCCGGCACCCGCAGTAGAAGAGACCATAGCCTTCGAAGAGATCACCCTCGAGCCGGTCGTGCTCGAAGAGGAGATTGCCGTCAACACGGAGACACCCAAGCCCCTCGTGCTGGAATATACCCTGGAGACGGTGGCGACTGAAGCCCCCGACGCCGCAGACCGAAACGCGCTGGATAAGGTGGTGGACTTTGCCCGGACGGTAAAACACAGCGACCCGATCGGAGACATCCGCGGACTTAAGGACGAACTGTTCGCCTTTGACCTGCGGAAGAAACAACCCAAAAAGAATTAACCCATGAACCGCATACGCATTATCCTTGTATCCGCCCTCTTCCTTCTTGCCGCCCTGGCCAAGGCCCAGCCGGCCGACACCATCGTCGTGAAAGTGGGAAAAGAATCCAAAGTAATTTTCTCGATCAAAGACAAGCAGGACCTCGAGACGCTAAAGCATTACAACTTCCAGGCGCTCATGGATGACATGCTCCGGAAACTGGAGCAGCGCGACACCAGTTCGCTGAAGAAACAGTCGTCTGCGTACCTCAAAGACACCACGCAGCAAAGTACCAAACCCGCGCCGGAAGATACGTGGATCCGCGACCGGCGTGACGAGGATGACCGCGCCAACGACTGGGCCGACGAATACCGCTGGTCACGTCGCAGCGACAAATATTCCCGCCGGTTCTATCATTCCTTCAACATCGACCTGGGCATGAACAACTACCTCGAGAACGGCCACTTCCCGGATGGCGGCAACCAGTTATACACCGTGAAACCCTGGGGCTCGTGGTACGTGGGTCTCACGTCGACCCTGCGCACCAAGGTCACCAACAAGTTCTACCTGGAGTGGGGAGCCGGCGTCAGCTGGTACAACTTCAAGTTCAGCAACTACAAGACCCAGATTTCAAAGGATGGCAACGGGGTAATCTTCTATGAGAACCCGCGCACCGACGTGGAGTTTACCAAATCAAAACTGACGGTCTGCTACATCAACCTGTCCATGGTGCCCATGTTTGACCTGGGAGGTTACAGCCGCAAGCCCAACGTATTCAATGGCGACCGGCTCAACTTCGACCGTCGCGGCTCGTTTCGCATCGGCGTAGGACCCTATGTGGGCTACCGCCTCGACAGCTACACGAAGCAGGTGTGGGAAGAAAGCGGCGACAAGCAGAAGTCGCACTACCACGACAATTACTACCTGAACAACGTCCGGTACGGCTTGCGGGCCCAGATCGGCTTCCGCGACACCGACATCTTCTTCAACTACGACCTCAACGGGTTGTTTATCGACGGCAAAGGTCCCAAGCTGAACGCCTTCAGCTTCGGCATCACACTCTGAGGCGGCTCGAGCCGGTAGCAGAAAGGGAGGTCAGAAACCTCCCTTTTTCTATTTCCCCGGCTGGCCCGCAGGCTTCCGGGGCTTCCGGAACAAATCCTGGTTATGCAGAATCAGGTCGCGTTCGGGGCCCTTCAGGTCAAAAGCCAGGCAAAAACGGGCCGGCCCGGGCCATTGGGAGATGATCAAGAGCAGCACAATGAAATAAATGCCGGTAAAGTAGATGCTGTGCGTCAGGTAGTAGCCCGCCGAAATCAGGAGGAGACTGGCGGCATAGGCCCCGTTGCGCATGACAAAAAGGACAAAATAGCCTTCCATTTTCTTCGAAAGTTCGCCAAGAGCCCTCATCCGGTCGATCCGGGATCGCCAAAGCAGGTTAACAACTGTTAGTATGGTAACCACCATGGCGCTGATCAGGATGAACAATTGGTTTTTCCGGGGCAGATCGGAGACCACCGGAAACGATTGAAGCGCATCCACGTGGATATATAGGAATACGATCACCGGCAACAGTAGGAGGATGAAGCCGATCGTATTAGCTTTGTAGAAGTACTCTTTCGCAGAAAAGAAATTCATACGCTTCGTGAAAGGTAAAGGTAGCAAGGAAATATGATGGAAACGACCGCGACGCTATCCCGAAAAGAGCAAGTGATCCGCCACGCGGCGGAACTGTTCATGGAGAAGGGCTATGCGGCCTCCTCCATGCGTGACCTGGCCCAGAAGATGGGCATCGAAGCGGCCAGTCTCTATTCCCACATCCGCTCCAAGGAAGAAATCCTTCAGCACCTCTGTTTTGACATGGCGGCCGAATTTCGCAAGTCGCTCGACGAAGTGGAGAAGCAAGACCTGCCCGCCAGCCTCAAACTCCGCAACGGGATCGTCGGGCACATCAAGGTGATGGCCAAGGACCTCACGGCCTCCGCCGTGTTTATGAACGAACACCGCCACCTCAGCCAGCCGTACCTCCGCCAGTTTCTCCTCCTGCGCATCAACTACATCAACCGGTTCAAGGATATCATCGAGCAAGGCATTCAATCCGGGGAGTTTAAAGAGTCGATCGACAAGAAACTGGCCGTGATGACCCTGTTCTCCTCGCTCAACTGGATGCCGCAATGGTACGATCCGCACAAGAACATCGTGCCGGACGATCTGGGCCAGCAGCTTTCCGACATGCTGGTCAACGGCCTGAAGAAATAAACCAGGCTACCGCGGCTTCTTGCGGAGCTTCACCGGGATCACCAATTTCAGCCCCGACCATACGTCGTCCACTGCGCAGACTTTCACGTCCACCAGTCCGTTCTTCAGCGCAAAATCACGAATGAGATTCTCGTCCAGATCGGAGGCAACGCCTGAGGATTTCTTCGGCCACGAGACCCAAATCATCCCATGGGGGGCCAGGCATGTTTTGGCGGCCCTTACTTCCTTCTTCGTGGCCGCCGACGAGGTGCAAAAAAGATGGACAAAGGTAAGTCCAGGCGTGAGCCGCTTCCTCACCTCCACGCCTTCGGGCAGGGGGCTTAGCCAGTCCCAGTACGATGGCGGCTCATGACGCACAAAAGCGACCGCTCCCGGCCCAAGGCCGAGTTTCCTGATCAGCGGCGTACCGGAATATCCTGCCATTGAGAGGTAAAACGGCTCAAGGACTCTTCGTGTTGCCACAAAAAAAAGACGCCCCGTCATCCGGGGCGTCTTCTCTGTATGGGAAATCGACTTAGTTGCTGCCGCGCTTGGCCATTTCTTCGTCGAAAGTCTTCTTGAACTTCTCGTAGTCGTAGTCAATTTTCAGGCGCTCGTCTTTGCTGAGGCGCTCGTTGTATTGCTTGACCAGTTCGTCGGCGGACAATTCAATGGCCACATACGTCTTGTAGTTTCCTTCCTTGGTCTGCACCAGTTTTTCGCAGATGGTACGCACACCCTGGAGGGTCTGGTCTACCACTTCCCGGTTGAGCTGCTCGAAGCGCTGTTCCAGTTCTTCGCGGCGGTTCATTTCGCGGGAGTTGGTGTAGTTATCCGTCACCGTCTTCACCGTGGTCTGGATCGACTGAGCCAGTTCGTTGCGGGCGTTGGTGAGGGCCTTCTTCTTGGAAGTCACCTGGTCCATGCTCTCCCCGATGGAATTGGCACGGAATACTTTGTTGTTGGTAAAGTAATCAGGACCGGAGCAGGGCACGACTACTTCTTTTTCCCCTTCGGGCATCGGCTGCTTCGACTTACAGCCGGAGATAACGACCGCAGCCACGATCGCCAGTACACTGGACAGACGCATAAGGTTTTTCATATCAATTTTCACGTTTGGTTATGCAAGTTACACAATGCAATTAACAGGCCACATTACTAACGGGGTATAAATCGCCGGAAACGGGGCAAATACGCATATTCATCACTGTAATATGGCATTCAGGAGCTCGGGAAGCTTTTCCGTTTCCAGGATCTCCAGCGACTTGGTATAGGCTTCCTGGCTTGCCCTCTCATGGTCCAGGCTGTACCCTTTGATGCGGTCCAGCGTGGTGGCGTAAATCTCCTTATTGTCCGCCGCCGTACTTACATGGATGACGCTGGTCACATAGCTGATGTAGATGCTGCCCGAAACCGCCCCCTTTTCCGAATCCGACGACACGTTCATGACCAGTTCGGCCTTCGAGCGGTCTTCCGTAAACTCAAATCCCTCCTTGGAGAGGTAGTTCTTGATCTTGTTGGTAATCTGCTGCGTGGCCCGGATGTTGCCGAAATTCTTCTCCGAAGAGGAAATAAATACAATTGGGCGCTGGACGGCCATCAGGATCGACACTTTGGGCACGGTCATCTTGGAAGAGACCAGCGTGAAAATCGCCGAAGGATTGGTGCCCGCGAAGGCCAGGAGGTTCACACTGACACCCACCGACTGTTCCAGTTCCCGGGACCCGATCTTGGTCAGCAGGATCTTGGCCTGCCCTTCCGCCGTCGTCTTGTAATCCGGGAATACGTTGCCGGAGCCCTTGTCGAAGGCCGCCTTCAGCGGAAGGTCCGCCAGCACCTTCCGGGCCGACTTGCTCGAGGCTGTAACCACCACCGACTGGCTGCCCTGGGTCACCCTTCTGTTCAGGGTGATCTGGGCCGGGTTGGCGGCCAGTTGAATATCGTCGAGTATTTTCTGGATGCTGGCGTAAATCTCGTTGGTCAATATCATCTCCTTGCCCTCGAACGTCAGCGTGATGGGCTCGGCCAGGTATTTCTCCACGGCCCGAAAGCCCTGGTAATAGAAGCCCAACGCCTGGATGGGATTGGCCTCCCGCTCCGACTGCTTGGCCTTGGTAAAGTAATCCAGCGCCAGCGTGACGGCATCCCGCTTCTGCTGCTCTTTGATCTCCCGGTAACGCTGCTTTGAAAGGCGGTAATACACCCAGTAATTCTTGTCGTCTTCCCAGCTGTCGACCGACTCAAACTCCTCGATCTCGTCGGCGGCCGTGGTCTGGATCATCTGCTCATACCGCTCGCGGAATTCCTTGTTATCGTCAATCTGCGTCAATACCGAGGTCGACGACACGTTGACCTTAATCTCTGAGACCATATCTTCCAGGGCGCTCTTTTTAGCCTCCTGGACATAATTGTTGGTTCCCGTCTTCGTTGAATGACCAATACCGACGAAATAGGCGTCGGCCATGGGCTTGGCACTCATCCAGGACGGTTTTGGGTTGGGATCGACCGGGGGCTTATTGACCGACGGGCTGCAAGCCCCGACCAGCAAAATGACGAAGAAGGAGAGGTATTTCACGGATTAAGGGACTATAGAATGAACTAACCCAGTTTCATGCCAAAATTAACGGTTATTGCGGGGTGTTAAGAATTAATTTGACATTGAAAGAATAAACGTTTCGCTCGTAGTTTTGTAAAAAATATCAGGAAATGAAGGGCTTGGGATTATTGATGCTGGTGGCGGTCGTGGTATCCTGCCAGTCGCCGGGGACCGACGCGGTCTCCGACTTCACCGGGAATGAGACAACCTACGATTTACAGTCGGGGTCGGAGCACGGCATCACCGGCACCATTACGTTCAAAGAGCGTCGCGACAGCAAGATAACGGCCTTCATCCAGCTGACGGGGACCAGCGGTACCGCCAAATTCCCGGTACACCTCCACCTGGGAGACCTGGCCACCCCGGATGCCGATATCGCCCTGCTGCTTAACCCTGTCGATGCGGCAACAGGACGGAGTGAAACAACTTTTTCCATGCTGGCGGATGAGACCGCTCTCAATTACGATCAACTATCGGATCTCCCCGCTGCCATCAAGATTCACCTGGGCGAAACGGGCGATGCCCGCAACGTGATCCTCGCAGCCGGAAACATCGGTGCATCCTTCACCAAGGCAAAGCCCACCGGCAGGACAGGCATCGCCACCTGCAAGAGCGAGTGATCTACTCGTAAACGAAGTCGAAGCCAGCCTGAGCGTAGTCGAAGGTCAGCCTTCTCCCCCGCCGCCTGCCACCTCGTAGGATGACATCATCGCGGAGAAGTATTCGCGGTTGAGCCGCGCGATATTCGTGATTTTGATCGCCTTCGGGCATTCCGCCTCACAGGCACGCGTGTTGGTGCAGGCGCCGAAGCCCTCCTTGTCCATCTGGGCCACCATCTTTTCCACGCGCTCTTTGCGCTCCAGCTGGCCTTGAGGCAACAGGGCAAACTGCGACACCTTCGCACTCACAAACAACATGGCAGAGGCGTTCTTGCAGGCCGCGACACAGGCGCCGCAGCCGATGCATGTGGCAGCATCCATGGCCTCGTCGGCGATCTTCTTGGGAATCAGGATTTCGTTGGCATCGGGGGCACCACCCGTGTTGACGGAGACGTAACCGCCCGACTGCTGGATTCGCTCAAAGGCCGTACGATCAACCACCAGATCCTTGATCACCGGGAAAGCGCTCGCTCTCCAGGGTTCAACCGTGATGGTATCGCCATCCTTGAAGGTACGCATGTGCAGCTGGCAGGTCGTCGTCTGCAGCGGGCCGTGAGGCCGCCCGTTGATGACCATGCTGCACATCCCGCAGATACCCTCCCGGCAATCGTGGTCAAAAGCCACCGGCTCCTCGCCCTTCTTGATCAGGTCCGTGTTCAGGATATCAAACATCTCGAGGAACGACATGTCGGGCGAAACATGAGGAAGTTCGTAGGTCTTGAAGGAACCCTTGGTGTTGGTGTTCTTTTGTCTCCAAACCTTCAGTGTGATTTTCATGCTATTTGCTTTTGGCGGTTAGCGTTTGCTTCAGGCTGAATTACTTGTAGCTGCGTTGGGTGAGCTTCACGTTCTCGAAGACCAGCGGCTCCTTGTGAAGTTCGGAAGGCTGATTATCGCCCTTGAACTCCCAGGCGGCGACATAGGCAAAATCGTCGTCTTTGCGCATGGCCTCGCCGTCGGGCGTAGCCGACTCTTCGCGGAAGTGCCCGCCGCACGACTCGGTGCGGTTCAAAGCATCATCCACCATCAGTTCACCCAGTTCCATAAAGTCAGCCACTCGGCCGGCTTTCTCCAACTCCACGTTGAGTTCGTTGCCGCTGCCCAGCACGTTGACATTTTCCCAGAACTCCTTGCGCAGTGCCTGGATCTTTTCCTTGGCCTTTTTCAGGCCGGCTTCGTTCCGCGACATCCCGCAGTATTCCCACATGGTGAGTCCCAGTTCGCGGTGAAGCTCATCCACCGTCTTCTTGCCCTTGATGGACAGCAACTTGTCAATCCGCGATTGAACGCCGTCCATGGCCTCCTTGAATTCCGGCCGGTCCGTGGTCACCTTGTCCCACCCGAGGGTCGCGAGGTAATCACCAATCGTGTAGGGGATCACGAAATAGCCGTCAGCCAGTCCCTGCATGAGTGCGCTGGCACCCAGCCGGTTCGCGCCGTGGTCGGAGAAATTGCACTCTCCGAGGGCATACAGGCCGGGGACCGTGGTCATCAGGTTGTAATCGACCCAGAGGCCTCCCATGGTGTAGTGCACCGCGGGGAAGATCATCATCGGCACTTCGTACGGGTCATCGCCGGTGATCTGCTTATACATGTCAAACAGGTTGCCATACTTGGCTTCGATCACCTTCCGCCCGTCGCGCTTGATGGCGTCGGCGAAATCGAGAAAGACCGCCAGGCCGGTGGCGCCCACGCCGCGACCTTCGTCGCATATCATCTTGGCGTTTCGGGAAGCCACGTCGCGGGGAACGAGGTTACCAAACGAGGGGTAACGCCGCTCCAGGAAGTAGTCGCGGTCGGCCTCAGGAATTTTCACAGCCTCCTTGGCCTTAAGCCCTTTCACCGCCACTTTCGGCGCCCAGACGCGGCCGTCGTTGCGAAGCGACTCCGACATCAGCGTCAGCTTCGACTGGTGGTCGCCGGAAACCGGGATACAGGTAGGGTGGATTTGCGTGAAGCAAGGATTGCCGAAGAGCGCCCCCTTCTTATGGGCGCGCCAAATGGCCGTAGTATTGGAACCCTTGGCATTGGTAGAGAGGTAAAAGACGTTTCCGTATCCACCGGTACACAGCAGGACGGCATGGGCGGCATGCGCTTCGATCTTGCCAGTGACGAGATCGCGGGTAATGATACCCCGTGCTTTGCCGTCGACGATGACCACGTCGAGCATCTCCGTGCGGTTGTACATCTTCACCTTGCCGTTGGCAATCTGGCGGTTCAGCGCCGAATAGGCACCGAGAAGGAGTTGTTGACCGGTTTGACCGCGGGCATAGAATGTCCGGGACACCTGGGATCCGCCAAAAGAACGGTTGGCGAGCGTGCCGCCATATTCCCGGGCGAACGGAACACCCTGGGCCACACACTGGTCGATGATATTTACACTGACTTCGGCGAGGCGATACACGTTGCCTTCCCGGGCGCGGTAGTCGCCACCCTTGATGGTATCATAAAACAAGCGATAGATGCTATCGCCGTCATTCTGGTAGTTCTTCGCGGCATTGATCCCCCCTTGCGCGGCGATGGAGTGCGCGCGGCGCGGGCTGTCCTGGAAGCAGAAGGCCTTCACGTTGTAGCCCAATTCGCCGAGCGATGCGGCGGCCGAGGCACCGGCGAGACCCGTACCTACGACAATGACGTCATATTTCCGCTTGTTGGCCGGGTTCACCAGCTTCAGGTTGAACTTGTGCTTGGACCACTTTTCAGCGAGCGGTCCGGCAGGAATTTTCGAGTCTAGCTTGGTCATTCGTTTAGGGCGTTAGCTCAGGACAGGTACATCATTATCGGAATGAGGGCAAAGAGGGCGGGAACGAGGATGGAAAAGGCCTTCCCGACGAAACTGATCAGCCCGTTGTATTTCAAGTGGTTGAGGCCCAGCGTCTGGAACGCGCTCTCGAAGCCGTGCCACAGGTGGAAGGCGACGCCGATCATACAGAAGGCGTAAAGTCCCACATACCAACCTACGTGGAACCACTCATTAACCAGGGAGTAAAGGTCGCGAACCGGCTTGCCGTCGTAATCCAGCACCGGAACACCACCCCAATGCATCTGGGCCCAGAAATCTTTCAGGTGAATCACCAGGAACACCAGGATAATCGTACCCAGGATGCCCATGTTGCGGCTGGACCAGATCGAGGAGGTGGAATTGGTCACCGCATACCCTTCCGACCCCCGAGCCTTGCGGTTCTTGATGGTCAACAGGGCAGATACAATAATATGCCCGAGGATCAGGGCGAAGTTTACTTTAGAAACCGTCTGAATAAGAGGGTTCGTGCTCATAAACTCCGCATACACGTTGAACGCATGTCCTCCGTCATTCTTCAGGAGCTGGAGGTTGCCGATCAGGTGGACCAAGAGAAAAGTAATCAGGAACAAGCCGGTCAGGGCCATCACCAGCTTTCTCCCCAGCGTGCTGGAGAACATTTCTAGGAACCACTTCATAAGGAAGGATTGGGGTTTTTCAGGTGGAACCAAAAATACTTCCCGAAGCTTTAACAAACAAACCGGGAGTTTGTCCTGAAAACCGCCAGGAAATTGTTTTGGCCCTTGAAACCCACCGGGTTATTTTTACCCACCACTACGACGCATGTATCTCATTTTTGACACGGAAACCACAGGTGTTCCGCACAACAAATCCGCCCCGCTTACCGATCTCGACAACTGGCCCCGGGTGGTCCAAATCGCCTGGCAGCTCCACGACAAGCAAGGAAGACTGCTTTCCCAGAAGAATTTCATCGTTCGCCCCGACGGTTTTGATATTCCCTTCAAGGCGGAACAGGTGCACGGCATTTCCACCCGCCGGGCCATGGAGGAGGGTTTTCCTCTCGCCGAAGTGCTTACCGCCTTCCGCGCTGATCTGGACAAGACCTCGGTGCTCGTCGGACATAATATCGAGTTTGATATCAATATTCTCGGCGCGGAGTTCATCCGGCAGGGCCTGAAGCCCGATCCGCTGCTGGAAGCAAAGAAAGTGGATACCGGCGTGGCCTCGGTCGAATTCTGCCAGCTGTCGGGCGGACCGGGCGGAAAGCTGAAAATGCCGCGCCTCAGTGAACTGCACCAGAAGCTGTTTGGAAAAGATTTCGATGACGCCCACGATGCCTCCTACGATGTGGCCGCCACGGCACGGTCGTTCTTCGGCCTGGTCAAACGAAAGGTGGTGTCACCTTTCGACAGCACGCCGCCGGAGCAAATTGAATACGAAGAGCCGAACCTGGAAGCCGGAAACCAAAGCAAACGGGAAAAGAAGAAGAAAACCGATACCGGCAAGGAAGACAGCGGAGAAGGACTGAGCGAGAGTCCATTTTGCCACCTTCATCTCCACTCGCAGTATTCCGTCCTCCAGGCCACGGCCGACGTGGAGGAAATCATCAGCAAGGCCAAAGCCTCCGGGATGACGGCCGTGGCGCTCACCGACCTGGGCAACCTATTTGGAGCGTTCAAGTTTGTCACCGAAGCCAACAAGCAGGGGCTCAAAGCCATCGTGGGCTGTGAGTTCTTTGTGGCCGAGGAACGCAAGAAGACCAAGTTCACCAAAGACAACCCGGACAAACGCTTTCAGCAGGTGCTCCTTGCGAAGACCGAGGAAGGCTACCATAACCTGGCCAAACTCAGTTCCATCGGATTCATCGAAGGGCTTTACGGCATTTACCCCCGTATCGACAAGGCGCTCATCCAGGAGTACAAGAAAGGACTTATCGCCACGACAGGCGGACTGCATTCCGAGGTCAATCACCTCATTCTTCACGTTGGCGAACGACAGGCGGAGGAAGTATTCGCCTGGTACCACAAGGTCTTCGGGAAAGATTTCTACGTGGAACTCAACCGCCACGGGATCCCGGAGGAAGACCACGTCAACCAGGTACTGCTTCGCTTCTGCGAGAAATATAAAGTGAAGTATTTCGCAGCCAACGAAGTATACTACCTCGAAAAAGAGCAGGCCAACGCCCACGACGTGTTGCTCTGCATCAAGGAAGGCGAGTTTCAGTCGACCCCGATCGGCGAAGGGCGCGGCAAGCGGTACGGTTTGCCCAACAACGAATACTACTTCAAGTCGCAGGACCAGATGAAGGCGCTCTTCCGCGATCTGCCGGAAGCCATCGAAACCATTTCCGAGATTATCGACAAGGTGGAGGTCTACAAACTGGAGCGCAAGGTGATGCTCCCGAAGTTTGACATCCCCAAGGGATTCAAGTCGGAAGACGACTACCTGCGCCACCTCACGTTTGAAGGCGCGAAACGGCGGTACCCGGAAGTGACCCCCGAGATAAAGGAACGTCTCGAGTTTGAACTCGAGACCATCAAAAAGACCGGTTATCCCGGGTACTTCCTCATTGTGCAGGATTTTACCTCCAAGGCCCGTGAGATGGGCGTCAGCGTAGGACCCGGACGCGGTTCGGCCGCCGGATCAGCGGTGGCCTACTGCATCGGCATCACCAACGTCGACCCGATCGCCTACGACTTGCTGTTCGAGCGCTTCCTGAACCCCGACCGCGTGTCGCTCCCCGATATCGATATCGACTTTGACGACGAAGGGCGCGACAAAGTGCTGCAGTATGTGATCGAGAAATATGGCCACACCCAGGTAGCCCAGATCATCACCTACGGCACGATGGCGGCCAAATCATCGATCCGTGACTGCTCTCGGGTGATGGAACTTCCCCTCGCCGACGCCAACAACCTCGCCAAGATGGTGCCCGAAAGGCCGGGAACCACCCTGGCGAAGGCCTTTGAAGAGGTGCGCGAACTCGATGACATCCGCAAGGGTGCCGACAAAAGAGCGGAGGTGCTCAAGCAAGCCATCGTCATCGAAGGCTCCTTGCGCAATACCGGAACCCACGCCTGCGGGGTCATCATCACGCCGCAGGACATGACAACGCTTATACCGGTTTCGACCGCGAAGGACTCGACGATGCTGGTGACGCAGTTCGACAACAGCGTGGTGGAAAGCGCGGGCATGCTGAAGATGGACTTCCTGGGGCTGACGACGCTGACCATCATCAAGACGGCTTTGAAGAACATCAAGCGGCGCCACGGCATCGATATCGATATGGAGAAGGTACCGCTGGACGACCCGAAAACCTACCTGCTGTACCAGCGCGGTGAAGTGACAGGAACCTTCCAGTTTGAAAGCGAAGGCATGCAGACCTACCTGCGTGCCCTCAAGCCCGACAAGTTTGAAGACCTCATCGCCATGAACGCCCTGTACCGCCCGGGGCCCATGGAATACATCCCCAACTTCATCGCCCGCAAGCATGGCCGGGAACCCATCCGGTACGACTTGCCGGAGATGGAGGAATTCCTGAAGGACACCTACGGCATCACAGTCTACCAGGAGCAGGTGATGTTGCTTTCGCAGAAGCTCGCCAACTTTTCCAAAGGCGACGCCGACGTGCTGCGGAAGGCGATGGGCAAAAAGCAGAAAGACGTACTCGACAAAATGAAGGACAAGTTCATCGCCGGCTGTAAGAAGAACGGCCACGATGAACGCATCGCCGACAAGATCTGGAAAGACTGGGAAGCGTTTGCCCAGTACGCCTTCAACAAGTCGCACTCGACCTGTTACTCCCTGGTGGCCTACCACACCGCTTACCTGAAGGCCAACTACCCGGCCGAGTACATGGCGGCCGTGCTTACCCATTCGCAAAGCAACCTGGAGAATGTGACCTTCTTCACCGAAGAGTGCCGCAAGATGGGACTTGAAGTGCTGGGACCGCACGTAAATGAATCGGGCGTCTTCTTCGAGGTAAACAAAGACGGCGCCATCCGCTTCGGGCTGGGTGCCATCAAGGGAGCCGGCGATGCGGCCGTGGAATCCATTATCCAGGAACGCGAAGCACACGGACCCTACAAAGACATTTTCGACTTTGCCACGCGGTTAAGCCAGCGGTCGGTAAACAAGAAGACCTTCGAATGCCTGGCCTTGTCCGGCGCCTTTGACTGCTTCACCGAGTATCATCGCCGGCAATACGTCTATGCCAAGGAAGGCGATATCAACCTGACAGAAAAAGCGACTCGTTTTGCTGCGAAACTCCAGCAGGAGACCATGAGCTCTCAGGTCAGCCTGTTTGGCGGCCCGGCCGGCGGCGAGGTGCCCAAGCCGAAAGTGGACTCCGTAGAACCGTTTAGTGAGATTGAAAAACTCCACTTCGAAAAAGAGGTGGTTGGCGTTTACATCTCCGGTCACCCGCTGGACAACTTCAAATTTGAGATGGACACCTTCTGCAGCGCTCCCATTGCGGCGTTGAACGACCTGACCGGCTCCGAGGGGAAGGAATTCAAGCTGGGCGGAATTGTTGCCTCGGTAGAGCATAAGATGACCAAGACCGGCAAACCATTCGGGAAGCTGGTGCTCGAGGACTACAGCGGCAAATTCGAGTTTGTGCTGTGGAGCGACGACTACCTCAAATTCAAGTCCTTTCTCATGCCCGGGCTGTTCCTTTTTGTGGAAGGCAACGTGTTGCGCAAGACCTGGGGCGAGCAGAACCTGGAATTCAAAATCCGCTCCATGGACCTCCTGAACGAAATCGGCGTTAAGCGGGCCAAAGGCCTCGAAGTGCGGGTAGCCACCGATGCGCTGAACGCCGACCTGGTCAAGCAGATGGAAGCCATCTTTTCAGAATATAACGGGGGTACCCCCCTGTACCTGAAGCTCCGGGACGAAAAGGAAAACATGAGCGTGGAATTGCTTTCCCGCAAGTTCCGGGTGAAGCCCGTCAACGAGATGGTGAAGCGGATGAAGAAACTGCCGCTGGTGGAGGTGAGTGTGGTCTATTGATCGAATCCTTCATTCTTTTTGGCCCCGGCATTAATGCCGTGGCTAAAAGGATGAAGGGCGCCGGAACCTGCCAAAACTGTAACCATGGTTACACAGCCATCCCCGAATAATGAACAAAGCAATCGTTGAACCTTTATTGAACTTCCCCGGTTATATTTGCGTTCTCAACCTGAAAACACTCAAAAACACATACTTTTCCCATGGCTAAAGCACTTGAACTCACCGACGCGACGTTTGACGCAACCATCAAATCCGATAAACCTGTACTGGTCGATTTCTGGGCCGAATGGTGTGGTCCCTGCAAAATGATCGGGCCTGCCGTTGAAGAACTGGCCTCCGAATACGAAGGCAAGGCCGTTGTGGCCAAGTTGAACGTGGACGAAAACCCCCAGGTGACCGCCCGTTTCGGCGTGCGTTCCATCCCCACCCTGCTCGTATTCAAGAACGGCCAGATCGTTGACAAGCAGATCGGCGCCGTACCGAAATCCGTACTGGCCGGCAAACTCAAGGCACAAGTAGGCTAAACACCTTCGCGCCTTATCCCGATAGCTATCGGGAGCGCCCTCGCGCCTTTGCGAGAAATCCATAAACCTGTGAAAGGAGTACTCTCCATCACAGGTTTATTTTTTTGAGCCGCTCCACCATCTCAAAAACCGCCGGACACACCTGCGTGTTCTTCGCGGTGAGCTCCATAATCTGCACCATCTTCTTGCGGTCGGTGTGCGGGTACTCGCGGCAGGCTTTTGGGCGGTCGTCGTAGATCGAGCAGTAGTTGTCCGGCCCCAGGAACGGGCAAGGTGCTGACTTCAGAACGAAATCTTTGTCCTCATCGACGTGGAGATATCTTTCGATGAACTCGCCCGGCTTGATCCGCAGCGCCTTCGCCGCTCGCTCGATATCGGTCTGGTTAAAAATGGGACTGGTGGTCTTGCAGCAGTTGGCGCAGGCAAGACAATCGGTTTCGGCGAAGACCTCCTCGTGCACGGCATGGAAGGCGTTGTCAACTTTCCGGGCGTCCTTCTTCTTTAAGCCCAATAGAAACTGGCGGTGTTCGGCTTTTTTGGCGGCGGCGCGTTGTCGGAACTTGTCGAGGTCCATGCCACGAATTACACGAATTGTCACGAATTAAGTGCAACGGTCAGGTCAGCCACGGATGGCACGGATTTAATGCAAATGAGGGCCGGTGTGATCAATTGCCGGCAAAGATGGAAGTAGACCGATGCTTTGTAGCCTGCCTCAGGAGAAACCATACTTACGCTTAAACGCCTGGATCTCATCGTAACCAAGAGACTCCAGAAGATAGGTCCTTCCTCCCCGATAAAACTCCTTAACAAAAATCCCTTTGGCATACAGTTGCCCAAGGACATCACAAAGTTGATCCAAATGGTAGTCGGAGAATAACTCGAAATGATGAACAGAAGTTCTTCCGTTTGCCGTAAACTCCAGGGTATTCGCGGTCCCACTCAGGATTGAATAACCTTGACCCCACCACGATAGCTCACCCTTTATTTCCTGGATTTCAACCTTCAACTCGACAATGGTGGATACACTAATTACCTCATTATTGATTACTATCTCATCACCCGACAGTGCAAGATCACCAATTGGACGACCCCTCCCTTCCCTTACTCCGTACCAACGAAACGCATCATTGAGCATCGCCCCCACGGCAATGAGCAAGAAGCCAAATTCCAACACCTTGAAATCAAACAGAGGCACCCAAAATAATGAAACGTATTGGCTAATAGTATGCACCAAGTATCCTAGTGCAAGGCCAAAAATGGCCACATTAAGATATTTCCAATAATTCGGCTCGCGAACTTTTGTTCTATCATAAAGCTTGGACCTGAATATCACCTTCTTTTCAGCCATGAATTGCACGAATTTTCACGAAATAAATACGGAGCGGTCGAGGTCCATGGGGCAAAGGTAACGGTGATCAGGGTCTATCCCCAACCCAAGGTCGATGACCTGGCCGGCGCAGAACAAGTCCGCAGAAAAATCACTTGAATGTCACTTGCCGCAAAATGGTCTTCCCGAAGGGGACCAGCTCCACCTTCTCCAATTTACCGGTCTTGGCATTGATTAACTGTGTCCGGATCACTCCGTCTTTGTAGACGGATTGGTGTGCATCGTAGAAGGAATAATGAGTTAACTGTATGGGTTCATAGGTCAAGTCAGCAAATTGGTTGGCATATACCCTGCCCCTCAGTTCTCTTGCCTCAATGGGTTTCGCGTACAATAAGGCGCCGAAGGAATAGTACCGTTCTCCCTTTCCGTCCTTACCCACTTGAATCTTGCTTTCCAAAGAAACATTCACCTCATCGGTGGAAGAGAACACCCTGTGAATGACCAGGAAATCTCCTTCCTGCCGGTAGTTCTCCTTGGTAACTACACCCGTAACCCAACCCGGTTTCCTGATCTTGATCGTGAATGAAATGGGTTTCTCCACCCGAATCCGGAAACTCAGGGTGTTCTGATAGGGATACCCGGTCTTGTTCTCGACAACCACTTTTGAACCCTTAACCGCCGTCTCCACTACGTTGGGCATCAATAGCGCGGCGACCAGCGTGGTATCATTTTCCTTCATCCAGGAATTCTGAACAAAGTAGGGAGAAATCCTTCCGGCGTTGGGATTGCAGCAAACCGCGACATCCTGATGAGCCGCCGAGTACTTGTAGCGGGTTTGTTTTCTGTCCGGCTCGATTTCACCGTTCTTTGTTCCCAACATTTCATAAGAATTGTCGGTCTTGAGGTAGGCGATGCAGGAATGGTTCGGGTTCCGGGAGCCCTGTGCGGCATTGTAGAAAATATTCTCCACCGCATCGCCCATGCTTCCAGTTCCCGTCTTCTGCATAAGCAGGCTATAGCTGTCCAGGAGTTCCTGCAAAGAACAGTACTCATACCCGGTATGGGAAGCATCCGCCTCCCGGCCGGCAATCCACTCATCACCAATCGCTCCGCCGCTAATAGTGGTGGCTTTCCTGACTCTGCCCAGGTAGGTCTCCAGCGCTTGGTCCAGCTCTTTTTCCGAAGAGGCGTACCGGGCGATAATCACCGCCCTGATGTGTTCAAAGGTGTGCACGCCGTGAGACCACAGTTTATAACCAGGGTCCAGGATATTCTTGAGTTGCGCATCGCCTTCGGACTGATAGGTTTGTGAGAAGTCTTTATACAAGAACAGTGCGTACGCCCTGTACTTCTCCTCCCGGGTATGGTAATACATTCGCTCCAATACGTCGGTAAATGTTAGTCCGTGCGATACGCCGCCATTGAATGCTGTACCCGAACTGAAGGGGCTGGATGCGCCTATTGGATAGTTGCGCATGACATTTTCCACGGCGTTCTTCACGGCCCCGAAGACGCTCTCGTCTTTGGTGAATTCATAATAGGCCAGCAGCCCCCTATACAGGGTCGCCTTCGACCATAACTCGCCATTCTCGGAGGCGAACCGGTAACGGAGCTCTTGGTCATAGATGCCCAGGTAGCCGTCCTCATCCTGGGTGGCCAGTATGGACATCACGTACCGTCTTGCTTTCTCCATGCCGCTGCTATCCCGGATCAAGAAAGCATGTCGGATATATCCATCCCACCAGTTAGACTGTGTTTCGCTATTCCACCACTTGTATTGTTCGTCCCCAGCCGCGTCGCCCGCCTTCATGTTGCCCAGGTCCTTCGCCTTCGAATTTTTTTGCAGTCGGCCTGAACCATAAATGGGATCATTAATCAACTCCGGGACGATAATATCAAGATTACCCACAAATCCCCTCATATCTTTTTCCATCTGCACTTTGAGCCACCCGGTGGGCTGGATGCTGCCGAGGGGCATCGGTTGGAAAACGTCCTGCTGCTGTGCCCGCAAGCTCAACGAAATTCCCAGGACGATCAGAAAAGTGGTTGCTTTCATTTATCAGGCATTTCAAAAGTCAATATTCCTCCTTTCATGATGACCGGGTAAGATATGAAAGGGTCCTCGATTGGTTTATCGTTCAAAATTCTGTGTTGCCCGGGATAGGAGCTTCCGGAGGATCGCCTTGTCTCAATAACGAACTTCTTCCCCTGGGCCAACTCAATGGTTGCCCTGTTGACCTGGGGGCTCCCAAAAACAAAATCTCCATTTACCGGGTTTACCGGGTAAAACCCCAGCACAGAA
Organism: Cyclobacteriaceae bacterium; assembly: GCA_016787605.1. Taxonomy (GTDB): domain Bacteria; phylum Bacteroidota; class Bacteroidia; order Cytophagales; family Cyclobacteriaceae; genus ELB16-189. The sequence goes on along the minus strand of JAEUUE010000064.1, from coordinate 9,784 downwards.
AAAATATACCAGGCGCTCATTTGTCCGCAATCGTCATTGCCAATCAAACCTGTTGGGGCATTCGTATAGAATGAATTGCAGATTTGGCTGACCAGTTCACCTGTGCGATGCGGCTTTTCAGAAAAAGCGTAGAGGTAGGCGACATGATGACTGGGTTCATTGCCATGTGCATATTGACCAATCATTGCTTCCTGCCCCAAATGCTTGTTCGCTTGAATAGAATTGATGCTGAAAAAACGATCGAGTTGATCGGTGAACTCTTTTTGGCCTCCCAACAGTTCTCTCATACCCTCGATATCATACTGTGCCGGGGTCCAGAAATACTGCCACGCATTTGCCTCTGTGTAATCCCCAGGGTTGTTCATCGGTGAAGTAGCCATCAACGGATCAAACTGCTCCCGCCACTTTCCGTGGCTGTCTTTGCCCCGCATTTGTCTCGTCGTGGAGTCGTAGAGATTCTTGAAGTAGTTGGCGCGCCGGTAATAGGTGGCCGCTACTTCCGCCTTTCCCATTCTTTCTGCCAGGAAAGCAATACAATAATCATCCACGCCATGCTCTAATGTTCTTGAAACCGATTCGTTATCCATGCTGTCGTAGGGGTAATAGCCATATCGGTTGAGCAGTGACCAGTTGCTGTTAATGTGATTTTCTGTCGTGGACTTTATCATTTGCCCCAGGGCTTCCTCGGCATCAACACCAGGAAAACCTTTCAGGCAAGCATCAGCGATTACGGGTATGGCATGGTTGCCGATCATGCAATAATTGTCTTTGCCCCAGGCCGTCCAGATCGGAAGAAAACCGGCGGCTTTAGCGTGCTCCATCATACTATACACAAATCCATTCACCCGCTCTGGGGCGATCAGCGTGTATAGCGGATGGGCCGCCCTATAGGTATCCCATAAGGAAAGGGTGGAATAATACTGACCATTCGCTGCGGTTCGAATAGAATCGTCGGGACCCCTGTATCTTCCGTCCACATCAGCAATGTTTGAAGGCTGAATGAAGAGACGGTACATCGAACTATAGAAGATTTCCTTCTGCGTTTGGCTCGCATCGATATCAATCCTGCCCAAATAACTGTTCCAAACCTCCTTTGCATTTTCGACCACCTCGTCAAAATCCCAGCCCGGTAACTCCCTCCTTAAATTGCCTTTCGCAGACTCGACACTAACGGTTGACAACGCTATTTTCGCCTGAAGGACTCTGTCTTTCAACGCGAATGTCAAAAGATACCGTGGCGCGGCTTCCTTCCCTTTTCTTTCCAATTCGCTTGAAGAAATAAACGGCTCATTGAATTGTATGGCAAAAAAGTATTTTCGTTCTACCCAGTTTTTTGTGTGACAATATCCGCTGATGGTTCTTTCGTCTTCGATCTCCACATCGCTCTCCAGCACCAACGAATCCGTTAAGAAACGAAGCCCATGCTGCAAATCAACCAGCAGCCTTGCGGTTGAGCCCGGATAGGTGTACTGGTGAAACGCCACCCGCTCCGTGCACGTCAATTCAACTTTTACTCGGTTGGCTAAGGTGACCGTATAGTAACCAGGCGATGCTTTCTCCGTCACCTTGAGATACGACATGCCTGGCTTTTCGATCTTCTCATCCGTTAACGGCCGAAGAAGCACGTCACCAAACTCATTGATGCCGGTCCCATTGGCTCTCGTTTGCGAAAAACCAAGAATGATGCTGTCCTTGTATTGGTAACCACTGGTATAGTCCCACCCGCTGTCCGCATTATCGGGTCCCGGCTGCACCATTCCAAACGGCATGCACGGACCCGGGAAGGTATGACCTGTTCCTTCCGTACCGATGAATGGATTTACGTATTGCGTGTAATCCTGCGAACCCCGTGCCTTCTCCTGGCTGCAATTGAACATCCACAGACACAAAATGCAGACCAGCGGAATAATGTGGGCGCGATTTGCCGCCACCGGCACTAAACAACTCATGACTATTCGTATGGGTACTCGGTGCGTTACCGGTATGAATATACCCGATAAAGCGCTAACGGCCCAGAATACGTGCCGGCAACATGAAGAGGGCGCCAATGAAACGGAAACCACCCTCCACCGCGATGCCGACCAACCGGAACGGCAACAGCAGCAGCCAGATGAGGGGGTAAAGAAACAGGAGGGCAATGGCTAGCGGCCAGCAGAGGACCAGGAGGATGAACCAGAGGATAATCTTCATACCGCGGCATCCTGCAAAGATCCGGCCATCAACCTACCCCCTCAATCTTGAAGACCTCAAGCGCCTCAATGCCCATTTCCCGGGCAAAACCGAACAATGCACTGGACGAATCCGGACAGTATCCCGCAGATCAGCGCACATCTGCGTGTATTCAATCCGCGCAAATCTGCGGGAAAAACTTAGGGACTAGCGATAGCAAATGCCCTTGAACGCGCAAAGCTTGCAATGCGAGGTGTGCTCGGTCTGTACAAAGGGTTTGGAGGGATCGAAAATCTCTTCGAGCAGCTGCTTCAGCCTGGCCTCAAAGTCTGGAAGAAACCGGTTGGCGTCGGTCACCTCCTCCTTGTCCAGGGTCAGGTTCGGCCGGAAGTCGTCGGTGAACAGGTTCTGGCGGCTCACCAGGCCGGGGACGATGGCGATATCGGCACCAGGACTGCCGGCCTTGTACAACAGGGAGTAGATCAAGGTCTGGAACGCCGCCCGGTTACGCTTGTTGTTGCTGCCGTCAAACAACGCATCAATACTGTCGAAGTTGAGATCGGCCTTCCCGGTCTTGTAGTCCAGGATGCGAACCGTATTCTCTTTGCGGTCGAGGCGGTCGATTTTCCCGCTGAGAATGACACGACCAGGAGCATGTGGAATGGGCACAAAGTACTGCCACTCTCCCCGCTCAAGACCTTCAATATGAAAGGGTGTATAGGCCTTGTCATGCTCAAGCACTTTCTCCACAAAACTCCGGATTACTTCCCGCGCCACCAGCGTCTGTCCCTGGTATACCACCTTCCGGGTCGGGTCAAGCCCATAGTGCTTCACGAATGCGTCATCGATCAGCTGGCGGACGACGTCCTTGTAACGTTCGAAGTCGGTTGACTGAACGAGCGTGCTCTTGTTCTTGTCCTGGATCCGGCGATAGAACTTCTCCATCACGTGGTGAAGCAGGTTACCAAAGAGCCGGGAGTCCACATAGTCCTCGACCTCGCTGGCCTCGCGGAGCTTGGCCACCTGTTTGAAATAGAACTGCAGGGAGCAATCGATATACGAATTCAGCGCCGACGGAGAGATCCCTTTGAACCGGGAGCTCCCTTCGTTCAGCCGCATCAAGGCCTCGAGAACCCGCTCGTCCTTGTTGATCCGGATCGGCGTCACCGGCTGCGGCTCGATTGGCGTGTGAAGAATTTCCGGCTTGACCTTCCAACCCGACTCCACCAGCAACTGCTGCAGGAAGCGGCTCATCTCTCCCTGCCCCAGGATGTCGGGCTCGGTGTTGTAGAAGAGGTGAACATTCTCCGCCCGCTGAAGGACACGGTAGAACAGGTAAGCGTACATGGCATCCTGGTGCTCGGCCGTGGGCAATCCATAGGCCTTGCGAATGTTGAAAGGAATATAGGACGCCTTACTTCCTGACGACGGGAGCGCGCCTTCATTCAAGGACAGCACAAAGACGTTCTTGAAGTCCAGGTTGCGGGTCTCCAGGACACCCATGATCTGCAAGCCCTTCAGCGGTTCCCCCGTAAAGGGAATCTTCTGCGTCCGCCCCAGCTGACGGAACAGGCGCATGAATGACTTGAGCATCTCCTTTTGATGTGTCCCCACATCTTCACCCTGGATCAACTCCGTTCCCATCACTTCCTTCAGCCGGTTCACGAGCGTCAGGCCCTGAAAGACGTATTCCTTATCCAATGGCGTGATGGACTCCAGCGAACCCACGGAGATCAGCACTTCCCGGAGGTAATTGAGGATGTGTTGCCGTTCCATGGGACGAAACAGCACACCATAAAGCGACGGCCCCTTGTCCAGGAAATCCCCGGGAACCGAAACCTGGTTCTTCTCCAGGATAGCTTTACGGGTATGATAGGCATGCGACGGATCGGCGGCGACTAGGTACGGATGCGACAATAGCGAGAGAACCTGCCGGTGGTTAAACAACCCGTTTCGATGGTATTGTTGCAGCTCGACCAGGAACTCCACCAGGTTGAAGACCGGAGTGCTGGCCAATGGAAAGCCCATGGTCACGTTCATGTTCTCCACCCGGCCGGCGACGCCGTGCAACACCGGCAACAGCAGTTTCTCGTCGGGTAGAACAATAAGCGTATCCTGAGGATCCGCTCCCTGCTTGAGCAATTCCGTCAGCCGCCGGCTCATCAGCTTGGTCTGCCCCACGTGCTGCGCCGAGCCCATGACCTTCACCTTTTTCGGCGTATTGAAATTGGCCGGGATGTCCTGGGGAAACGTCGACTTCAGGTCGGGGTGCTTCTGGTACTCCCGAAAGAACCTTCCAGCCTCCTGCGCCTGGTTGTTAACGTAGTAGGCATCCATGTCCCAGTAAGCCTGGGCGCCGAGTTTGGAGACGAAGTGGCTGATCAGCTTCTCTTCCACGCCGGTGAGCGCGTTGAAGCCGGCAAAGATCACCATGCCGTTCACCTTCGGGGGCTTGCTTTCCAGCGATTCCACCGCCTGCCGCTGGAGCAGTCCATCGTACGCCATGCCGAGCTGCAGGAGGTGCTCCCGGTATTTCTCGTAGACGGCCGGAAGCAGTCGCCATACGCGCAGGAATTTGCGCTTGTTTTCATTGAGCGACCCGCTGAAGTTTCCCCAGAAGCTCCGGAGATACTCCAGCTGCTCTTCCGTAAGAAAATCAAACCCGGAGTCGAGCTCCTTTTGATTGCTGAGGTCGCGGAACAATTGCGCCGCCTGGATTCGGTACTTGTCTACCTCATCAAAATCCCGGAGCAGCATGTCGCCCCAGAAGTAGAATTGGTCGAACGGTTCCTGCATGGGATCCTCGCCGTCCTGGCGGGTGCTCATCACGGAGGAGTAGACCTGGTAGAGCCGGTGAACCAGCTCCAGCCGGTCAGGGACATACAAGGGAGAAAGCCCGCCGAAAAACTCTTCGATGGTGACCAGGCGGGGAGCAAAGGCGGGCTTGTCGAGCCGATCGGCAAGGTGTTTCCGGAAATACAGGATCGCACGGCGGTTGGGAAAAACTATGGTCAGCCCGTCGAGAGAAGCCTGCTTCTTCAACACCGATTCCGCCAATTCACTAAGAAAGCTCTTCATACTAGAATCCAAGGCCTAACTGGTGATCATCCTTTTTCTTTTTCACGAGGCGTGGCGGTTTGCCCTTGCCCACCTCCATGACCTCTTTGTCGCGGGTATACAGGAGGTAGCCTTCCACTTCCGTGAAACCCATCTTCCGCAGAATCTCCATGTATTCCGCCACCTGTTGCTGATCGGCGGCTTTCTTCTCTCCGGTCTTATAATCGACCACAACGGCTTTGCTACCATTCAACAGAAGGCGGTCGATGCGCTGGGTGGCGCCACCCGGCAGGAGAATGGGTACTTCGGTACGAACATCCCAGGTGCTGTCAAACCATGCCGACACCACAGGGTTGCTGAAGAGCTCGGCTAACTGCTCGTCCATAAGCACGCGCTCTTCCTTCGTCATCGTGCCCTCCTGGACGAGGCGATCCAGCGCGGGCCCGGAGTCCTCCCGCGTGCGAATTCGGCTGAACAGGGCGTGCAGGTAGATCCCGAAGCTGATGCGCTCGCGGGTCTCCGGATTCATCCCCTCAAAGAAGACATTGCCCGCCTGCCGGATGACAAGTTTGTCGCGCCAGCGTCCCGTATCGTAGGAATCGAGTTGCATGGGCGGACGAGGCGCCTCCGCAGGACGACTGGGAGGCGAGAGTGCTCCCAGGGTTAGACTCTTGGCACCCTCATCCCATTCATTCAGCAGATCAGGAGTCTGCTGTATGGATTCCAGGAGCCACTCCGCCACGGTGTTCTTGTATCCCTTGGCCGGGCAGGTAATGATCATGCCCCGCTCCGCCCGGGTGAGTGCCACGTACAGCAGGTTGAGGTTGTCGAGGTACACCTTCGTGCGCTCCTCCTCGTAGTCATTCCTGAAATACGAATCCGTAAGGGAAGAACCGTATTTGACGGGCATGGGGCCCACCTCCCTATAGGGCTCCTCGTCGGAGGTCACCCATAGCAACGGAGAACGGAAGCCTTCATGGTCCACATTCCAGGAGCAAAAGGGAATGAGTACATAGCGGAATTGGAGCCCCTTCGACTTGTGAATGGTGAGAATGCTCATGGCGTTCACCGTGCCGGAAAGTTTGATGGACGTCTTGTCGCTGTCCTTGTTGGCCTCCCACCATTCCATGAAGGCGGACAGGTCATTGCGCTCACGGGTATAGAAATCCAGCACAAGATCCTGGAACGCCTGGAGGTAAGCCAGTTCGCCCCTGATCTTGCCCAGGTCAAAAATCGCGATAAGCGTTTCCGTGAGTTCAAACAGGGGAAGTTTCTTCAGGGAGAGTTTATGGGCGGTGAAGGATTCCGGCAGTTGGCTTTCGAAGAATAACTTGCCTGCCTCGCTGAAGATCTCTGAAGTCTCCTGGTCGCCCGGGTGAATACGGGCATACTCATAGCACAGCTGTGCCCGGGCAATGGGATCATCGGGGTTGACCAGGTGCGCCAGTGCACCCAGGAGCAATTTCACCGAGCCGGCTCCATCGATCCGGAGGGATTCGTTGGAAACCACTTCGTAATTCACCCCGGGCTTGGCCTCCGACGAGTGCTTGTAGCCGAGCAAATGGGCCGCGATGTCCTGGCCTTCCTCATTCCGCCTGACCAGGATAGCGATTTCTCCGGCCGCGACGCCATGAGTCTGCAGGTACTCAATGTCGCGGGTAAGTTTGGCCAGCGACAAATCCCGCCAGTTGCCGTCCTTCTCTTCCTCTGCCGCCAGGAATTCCACGCGCACCAATCCCGGGCTTTCTACCGGTGACGATTGCCGAACGTCGAAGTAGACATCGGCAGGAAGCGACGAGCTGATCTTGACCCCGGCCACCCGTGCCGCAGTCTCGAACAGCAGGTTGTTGAATTGAACGATCTCCTTGCTGCTCCTGAAATTACTCGACAATTCCTTCACCTCCACACGTTCCGGGCCGATGTGCTCTTCCAGGTGGCGCTGAAGCAAGTTCAGGTCTCCGCCGCGCCAGCGGTAAATCGCCTGCTTCACGTCGCCCACGACCATGCTGGGGTAGCCCGAGTCGAGGCTGTTGGTCAGGAGCGGCAGGAAATTCTTCCACTGGTAGCCCGAGGTATCCTGGAATTCGTCGATCAGGTAATTCCGGTAGAAGGATCCCACCTTTTCATAGACAAAGGGTGTGTCGCTTTCGCCGATAATATGGTTGAGGAATTTGGGGGCATCGGCCAGGAGCATGAGGTTGTTCTCCGCCTTGTATTCCCTGAGCTTGCGGGCGATGTCGGAGATGAGGCCGAAGGTATACAGGTGCTGAAGGATGACCTCCGCCGTAAGCACCCGGTTATACTCCTGCTCATAGGTCTTGTTGATCGTCGTGATTCTCGGAATGAATTCCCGTTCCGCCACCGCGGTGATTTCCGGGGCCACCAACGCATACTTCTTGTTCGGCCAGTTCTTCGCCGAGAGAAAATAGTCCTTCATTCGGCCCTTGACCTCCAGGTCCTTGATGGAATTGACCTGGGCAAAGGAATTCAAGTAGGTAAAGATCCCGGAGTTCTTTCCATAACTGAAGTGTTCGGCGCTCCAGCCCCTGGCCCGTATGATCTCGAGCATCTCGCGGGCAGGCGGCGATACTTTGGCTATGAAGGCGTTCCTGATCTTGTAGAGTTCACGCTGGAAGTTGGAAAAAAACTGAGGGTCACCTGTCCTGGCGTAAACCTGGTCTTCGATGAGCTTAAACTCGTCCCGGAAAATCTCCTTCGAAAAATTCGTCAGTTGCTTGCGGATGTCCCACGAGCGGTCCGACTCCATGCTTTCCACGGCATAGCGAACCACCCAATCGGTGAGCTCATGGTTTTCGCGGAGTTCGTCGATCAGGTTATCCACCACCTCGGTGAGCACCGCTTCCTGCTCCACTTCCAGGCGATAGTCACCCAGCAGGCCCGACTCGCGGGTAAAGGCCCGGATGACGCGCTGAAAAAAGGCGTCAATCGTGCTGATGGAGAACTGATCGTATTGATGGAGAATCAGCGTGAGCAACTCGTGGCTGTTCTGGCGGAAGGTAGGCTCATCCAGGTTGAGCTCCGTCATGAGCTCCCTGGCCAACGCCTCGGCATCGGGCCACGAGCCGGGGGTGGCGCCGGAGAACGATCCCAGGTAGGCCAGTACCCGGTCCTTCATCTCCTGCGTGGCCTTGTTGGTGAAGGTCACTGCAAGAATATGCCGGAAGTAATACGCCTTGTTTCGGAGCGCCCACTTCAGGTATTCTTTGGCCAGGGTGCGCGTCTTTCCCGAGCCGGCTGAGGAGCGATATAGGGTGAAGGTTTTCAGAGCAGAAATTGACCAGACTATTTACAACTTTTTTGTTTTCAACCGAAAGTGAGTAGCCAATGGATTACCAGATAGCCGGTTGGCCGGTTGGCCGGGGGATCTGGGTCTGCCTCGACCTACTTGCAAACTCACATTTCAGCATGTCAACTCGTGTCACAACGCCATTTGATGGTCTTGAAAAAATTTGGAATTGGCTACGGGATGGAATTGTGCCGAAAGTATATCTTTGCAGCCCCGACTTCGTTTAAAGCGGTTTCGGGGACATTTCGGGGCCATAGCTCAGCTGGCTAGAGCGCGACAATGGCATTGTCGAGGTCGTGGGTTCGACTCCCACTGGCTCCACTTAGGAAGCCCTCCATTGAGAGGGCTTTCTCTTTTTTTGACCTACACCCTAGCGCGACAATGGTCCCGATATCTATCTGGATCGAGGGCGTGCCTCGCCCGCCGCAATGAAATGTAGGCGGAGGTTCGACTCCCACTGGCTCCACGTAAAGCACTCTTTTTGACGGCTTCTTTTTCTACCATTCAGGACCTTGGGTTATCCTGAATAAGCATCCGCTGGCGGTAGTTATCCAGAAGATTGCGGAAATTTTGCATCTGGGCGTCACCTTGAAATATCCTCTTTGGAACCAAAAATGCGGTATCAGCATTGATGTAGAGATAGAATCCATTGACACCCTCTACTATTTTCACTAATCCTTTAACGTCTGTCTCACCCCGTGACACCTGATCACTCCAAATTATCTTGTCCGGAGTGAACTCGATACTTCTGCGACGGAATAATTGCTCATTCAACTCGTTAGCGGCATTAATTTGGGTCATTGATATTACTTTGTTTAACACAATGTTCCTTACCAACGAAAAGCCAAGCAGAAAGAGCGTCGTAACAAAAACTATCACACCAAATACAGATTTTTCCCCATCTCCAAACAACAGAATCAACCAAACAGGAATAGTTGCAACAAATCCACATCCAAACCTAAGCTTATTTCTAAGCAGTTTCTTTTCATCAGACTCCCAGTAATGGAACAGGTAGAAAGACTCAATATCTTGACGTGTTTGTTCAAATTCCAGATTCACGATGCCTTCTTTTTGGTTTAACGTTCAAAGATTGAATTACCCAATCAACACTCTGGATCCATAAAGCAATCAACCTCCAGGCATCACGGTAGCCAACCCAGCACCCAAGTATCCGCGGAGTCATTCGCCTCTGGATTCGCTAAGAAACACCTCCGCCATCATGCAGCGGGCGCTCCCGCCGCCGAGCCGTTC
>JAEUUE010000016.1 GCA_016787605.1 Cyclobacteriaceae bacterium | reverse complement strand
TGCAAAAACAGAATTGAGTTTGTCCCGAGTAGTTTCTGATTTCCGCTGGCTAGTTTTCTACACCAAAGCCCGACACGAAAAGAAGGTCCGCGACTTATTGACGCGCCGCGGCTTCGATGTATTCCTTCCCATGCAGAAAGTCTTGCGCCAATGGAGCGACCGGAAGAAGAGGGTGGAAGTGCCGTTGTTCAATTCCTACATCTTCGTGAGGATTCCGTACCACCGCGCTGAGGAAGTGCTCCAGGTGCCTGGGGTTGCCTGGGCGATCCGGCACAACGACAAGCCCGCGGAGTTGCAGCCCAGGGAGTACGAAACCATCGTCCGCTTCATCGAGACCGGCCTGCTGATTGAAGACCTCCCCGCTGAGAGCATCGAGATCGGCGAGCAGGTCGAGGTCATGGACGGCCCGCTGAAGGGCCTGATCGGCCAGGTCGAAGGCAAGGGCAGCGGGAAGTTTATTGTGGTGTTGCAGGCGTTGGGGAGGGCGATGAGAGTCGAAGTGAAACCCCTGGTTGTGAGGAAGGTCTGACGACCGGCATCCACGAGTTCCAGAGGTTCCAGGAGTTCCATATGTTCCACAGGTTCTAGGGTTCCTCAAGTTGATCGGGGGTTCCCCCGATTGCAGTCGGGGTGGTACCCAATCCCCTGGGATCCACTGAGGCTTAAGTATTCCATTTGCTTGATCATCAGCAAATTGACCATGTTTTAACCTGCCCCGGGTCACCTAATCCAATACTTAAAGTATTAATTCGAGTAAGTTTTTTACTCTATACTCATTTCTTCATCTTATATTTATTCCCCTGGAACCCCTTGAACCCCTGGAACCCCTTGAACCCCTGGAACCCCTAGAACCCCTGGAACCCTTGGAACTATTGGAACCATTGGAACCCTTGGAACCCTTGGAACTCTTGGAACCTAATGAACCCCTGACCGGACATTGAACGGAATTCCGTGCTAGATACCCTGATAACATCCAAGACCAGGATCAAGATGCTGCTCAAGTTCTTCTCGAACAGCAGCTCGCAGGGCTATTTGCGGGAGATGGCGAAGGAATTCGGCGAATCCACCAACAGCATCCGCCTGGAGTTGAACAACCTGTCGAAGGCCGGCTACCTCGTGGCCGAGGAGAAGGGGCGTTCTATCTATTATAAGGCCAACACCGGCCATCCCTTGTATAATGAGCTTAAAAGCTTGGTGCACAAGTACCTGGGCATCGATAAGATATTGGAAGATGTGGTCCACAAGGTCCTGAAGCGGCTGGGCAAGCTGGAGATGGCCTTTATCACCGGCGACTACGCCGAGGGCCGCGACAGCGGGATCATTGACCTCGTCGTCGTGGGCGACATCGACCAGGAGTACTTTAAGCAGTGCGTGGACAAAGTGGAGAAGCTCATCAACCGGCGCGTCCGGTCGCTGATCCTCTCTGTGCCCGAGTTTGAAAAGACCCGCGCCAGCCTCAACCCCGACAAGGCCCTGTGGCTTTGGCGGGAGGAGTAACTGGTCGGGCAATCCATTCCTGCTAATCCTACTCATCCCAATGGGACTGAGGAGGCGGAGCTGTGGAAACCATGCGATGGAACATCTGGAACCCTTAAACCTCTGGAACTTTAGGAACCCAGGGAACCCCCAGGAACCTAAGAAACTGTATCTA
>JAEUUE010000015.1 GCA_016787605.1 Cyclobacteriaceae bacterium | reverse complement strand
TGCAAAAACAGAATTGAGTTTGTCCCGAGTAGTTTCTGATTTCCGCTGGCTAGTTTTCTACACCAAAGCCCGACACGAAAAGAAGGTCCGCGACTTATTGACGCGCCGCGGCTTCGATGTATTCCTTCCCATGCAGAAAGTGTTGCGCCAGTGGAGCGACCGGAAGAAGAGGGTGGAGGTGCCGTTGTTCAATTCCTACATCTTCGTGAGGATTCCGTACCACCGCGCTGAGGAAGTGCTCCAGGTGCCTGGGGTTGCCTGGGCGATCCGGCATAACGACAAGCCCGCGGAGCTGCAGCCCAGGGAGTACGAAACCATCGTCCGGTTCATTGAGACCGGCCTGCTCATCGAGGACCTCCCCGCCGAGAGCATCGAGATCGGCGAGCAGGTCGAGGTCATGGACGGCCCGCTGAAGGGACTGATCGGCCAGGTCGAAGGCAAGGGCAGCGGGAAGTTCATTGTGGTGTTGCAGGCGTTGGGACGGGCGATGAGAGTCGAAGTGAAACCACTTGTTGTCCGGAAAGTCTGAGGGCTGAATTCAAAGGTTCAAGTGGTTCCTTAGGTTCCAAGGTTCCACAGGTTCCAGGGTTCCACAGGTTCCAGGGTTCCACAGGTTGCTCAGGGGTTCCCTCGATTGCAGTCCGAGTGGTACTCAATCCCCTGGGATTCTTGGGGCTTAGGCAATCCATTTACTTGATCATCAGCAAATTAACCGTGTTTTGGCCTGCCCTGGTCACCTAATCCACCGCTTAAAGTATTAATTCGAGTAATTTTTTTACTCTATAATCAATTCTTCACCCTATATTTATTCCCCTTGAACCCCTGGAACCCTTGGAACTATTGGAACCTAATGAACCCCTGACCGGACATTGAACGGAATTCTGTGCTAGATACCCTGATAACATCCAAGACCAGGATCAAGATGCTGCTCAAGTTCTTCTCGAACAGCAGCTCGCAGGGCTATTTGCGGGAGATGGCGAAGGAGTTCGGGGAATCCACCAACAGCATCCGCCTGGAGTTGAACAACCTGTCAAAGGCCGGTTACCTCGTGGCCGAGGAGAAGGGGCGTTCTATCTATTATAAGGCCAACACCGGCCATCCCTTGTATAATGAACTTAAAAGCCTGGTACACAAGTACCTGGGCATCGATAAGATATTGGAAGATGTGGTCCACAAAGTCCTGAAGCGGCTGGGCAAGCTGGAGATGGCATTCATCACTGGCGACTACGCCGAGGGCCGCGACAGCGGGATCATTGATCTCGTCGTCGTGGGCGACATCGACCAGGAGTATTTTAAGCAGTGCGTGGACAAAGTGGAGAAGCTCATCAACCGGCGCGTCCGGTCGCTGATCCTCTCTGTGCCCGAGTTTGAAAAGACCCGCGCCAGCCTAAACCCCGACAAGGCCCTGTGGCTTTGGAGGGAGGAGTAACCGGTCGGGCAACTCATTCCTGCTAATCCTACTCATCCCAATGGGACTGAGGAGGCGGAGCTGTGGAAACCATGCGATGGAACATCTGGAACCCTTAAACCTCTGGAACTTTAGGAACCCAGGGAACCCCCAGGAACCTAAGAAACTGTATCTACAGCGTTTTTCCTTATTTTTACCCCTTCAACACCCCTGAATTCATGCGTTTCCGCCTTCTTGGCTTCCTGATCCTGGTCTTCGCGGCGAGTTCGTGTGTCTCGAACAAGAAGTATGTGCTAATGCAGAAGGACGACGTGAACAAGGAAGGGCTTCCGGTTGATTCCGTTGTGCGGAAGTATTTTGTTGAAGCCCCTGAATACAAGATTCAACCGGAAGACATCGTATCAGTCCGATTTGAGAGCCTGACGCCCAAGGACCTTGACTTCCTGAAACAGGAAAGTTCTGGTGTAGCGGCGAATACAGGAGTCCCTGGTGGTAATGCCCTTCTCATCGGCGAGTTGGTTGATCCAAACGGTGAAATACCCTTTCCGTTTATAGGCAAAGTCAAAGTAAGCGGGCTTTCAGTGTTTGAAATCCAGGATAAGTTGCAGAAGATTGCCCAGCAATACCTGGATTCTCCTGTGGTAAAGGTTCGCCTGGTGAACTTTCGATTTACATTATTGGGTGAAGCAAAGCAGGAAGGAACTGTGCTGCTGGCAAACAATAAAGTTACGATGCTGGAGGCTATTGGGTGGGCAGGGGGCTTAACGGATTTAGCGGACAAGAGGAATGTGAAGTTGATTCGAAAGAAAGATGGGGTGACTTCGGTCCAGTATATCGATCTTCTCGATGAGAATTTTATTAATTCTCCTAACTATTTTATCTACCAGGGTGATATCCTGATTGTTCCTGCCCTGAAGCAGCGTCCCTACCAGACTTATTTTGGCAAGAACATGGCCTTGCTTGTTTCTACCCTCAGTTTGGTGATCTTGGTAATAACTCTAGCCAGGCAATAGATCGTGGCCACATCTGATTTCTTCTCCACACCAGATCAGCAGACCCCTCCGGGTTTTACACTCGACTTTAAGCGGGTTCTTGCCCGCGCCCTTCGTTTTTGGTACGTAGTTGTCATCTTCTTCGGTGCCACCATGGCTACGGCGGTTTATCAAACCCGGTACAGCGAGAGGGTCTACCCGGTAACCGCCTCCATCATGATAAGGGAAACGCAGGAAACAGGTGGTGCAGAACTCTTATATAAGAATGCCCTAATTGATCCCTACAGAAACTACCTGAACGAACCGTATATCATCCGCTCCTATCCCTTGATTGAGGAAGTGGTCCGTACCAATCACTTCAATGTCTCCTTCTATCGTGAAGGGTACTTTATGACCACCGAGGCATATGCTTATGTGCCTTTAAGGGCTGTTTTATGCGATCCCAAAGAAATTCGGGCAGCCCAATTTATACTGGTGCTGAATCCGGATACAACATTCACGCTCTCCACTTATGTGGAAGATCTTTCCGAAGCAAACAGACAGACGTTCCAACTGGATGATTCCGTTCAGTATAATAGCTTCAGCCTTTGTGTTAGCGCCATCAATGGGCGCAATCTCTTGAACTACATCGGTGTACCCTTCTTGCTATCTATTCAGCGACCGCTTTCAGTGGCAGGTGGTTATGCATCCCGATTGAAAGTGGATTGGGCTGAGCCTGGATCCGGGGTGATAAACCTGAGTCTTACCGGTACAAACCCCGAGAAGGACATGGACTTCCTGGAAGCCCTTGTTGCCACCTATCAGGAACGGGATCTGAAGAAGAAGAATGAGGCTGCTGAGCGCACCATCGCCTTTATCCAGTCCCAGTTGAGAAGCATCAAGGATTCACTACGCACGGTAGAGTTCCAGTTGGAAAGGTACGGAAGCAGCGGGAGGGTAAAAGACATGAGCATTGCTGCCCAGCGATTGTTGGAGAAAGCAGAAGGATTTGAGGTTCAGCGCGCTGAACTACTCATCAGGGAAAACTATTACAAGTACCTGGATGAGTACCTCAAGGACAACAGGGCTAGCCTTGATCAGATCATTTTGCCTTCATCGGTGGGAATGAATGATCCGGTCTTGGGATCGCTGATCACCAAAATGATTGACCTGCAGTTGGAGATCCGGATGGCGACTGATCCGGAGCGCGGACAGAATCCCCTCGTGGCTGCAAAGGTGGATCGGATCAATGCGATTAAACGTGACATTGTTGAAGCAGTCCGTACCCTGAAATCGACGGATAAGATAAAGCTGGATTTTCTCAATAAGGAAATACGGGAAATTGAGCGGCAGTCGGCGATGTTGCCGGCCTCGGAGAGGCAACTGATTGCCATTCAACGGAATTATTCGCTTTTGGAGAACCTCTACGTATTCCTGATGCAAAAGCTCTCCGAGGCTGGAATCTCCAAAGCCTCCAACACTTCGGATGTGATTTCTATTAACCCGCCGATGCGTGGTGGCCAGATTTCACCGGTGCCTTCCCGGAACTATGCCATTGCCGCTTTCATCGGCCTTTTGGTTCCCTTTATCATTTTCGTGGCCTTCGAGCTGATGAACAATAAGGTGCAGTCGAAGGAAGATATTGACAAGATGACCACCATTCCCTTCATCGGCGGCGTGGGGCATAAAACTTCCGGCGGTAACCTGACAGTCAGCGAACGGCCGAAGTCGGGAGTCGCCGAATCCTTCCGGGCGATGCGGTCGAACCTGAACTATTTCACCGGCAACAAGACTAAGCAGGTCTTCATGGTAACCAGTTCCATCAGCGGAGAGGGCAAGACATTTACGACCATCAACCTGTCCACCGTGTTCTCCCTGTCAGGTAAGAAGACGCTCATCGTGGGTGCCGACATGAGAAGGCCCAAGATTTTCGAAGACTTTAACCGAAAGAATGATGTGGGCCTGAGCACTTATTTGTCCGGACTCAATGAATTTGATGCGGTCGTCCAGAAGACAGATATAGACAACTTATTCCTCGTCAGTGGCGGACCGGTGCCGCCAAACCCATCGGAGCTTCTGCTTACGGACCGGTTTGAGTCATTTGTTCGCGAGGCATTAGAACGATTTGATTACGTTATCATCGACACTCCCCCCTTGGCGCTGGTTACAGATGCCTTCGTCATTTCTAAGTTTGTCAATCATTCCGTGTTTGTGCTGCGACAGAATTACTCACCCAAGGAGTTTGTGCGAAGCATTCACGAATACTATGAGTCCGGCAAACTCAAGAACATCAGTATTCTGTTGAACGATATCTATAAGTCCGGTCTTGGGTACGGTTATGGCCAGGGTTATGCGTACCATTACGGCTATTCTTACGGTTATCCGTATGGAAAGCGCAGCAAGGGTGGCTACTACGAAGAGTGATGTTTCAAGAAGTAAAGATTACTCCGCGACGAGGTTGGGTGCAGATTAATTTCAAGGAGTTGTTCCGCTACAAGGATCTTCTCTGGTTCCTTACGTTGCGTGGAATCAAGGCCAAGTATGCCCAGTCAGTGCTTGGGGTCGGTTGGGCCGTGATCCAGCCATTATTTTCGACGTTGGTTTATACGGTGGTTTTTGGCAACCTGGCCAGGATCGATTCCAACGGAGTTCCTTACTTCCTCTTTAGCCTTGTCGCTCTTGTACCCTGGACTTTCTTCTCCAATACCCTGACCGATTCCGCGTCCAGTTTGATCACCAATGCCAACCTGGTGACCAAGGTTTATTTTCCCCGGCTTGTCCTGCCACTTTCCTCTGTGTTTTCAAAGGGGGTGGACTTTATCATTGGTTTTGTCCTTCTAATGGGTATGTTGTTGGTCTACGGAATTGTACCAAGCACGACCGTGATACTTCTTCCTTGGCTTATCCTCATCCTGCTGATGACCTCTTTGGGTACGGGGATGATCCTTTCAGCACTGGCGGTACAGTACCGCGACATCAAGTACGCCCTGACCTTCCTCGTTCAGCTGCTCATGTATGCAGCCCCGGTTGTCTACCCGACCACCAACGTACCCCAGGAGTTTCGAATGGCCTATTCACTGAATCCCATGGTGGGGGTTATTGAAGGCTTCCGGTCGGTGTTTCTCGGTACCATTAGTTTTCCTTACGAATGGATGTGGACGGGGACCGCGGTTTCGGCAGGACTTTTTGTCTTCGGATTGTTTTTTTTTAAACGGATGGAGCGCGTTTTCTCAGACGTAGCCTAAACAAAGAGCGTGGGTTCGGTAGTGGAAGTAAAAGGGCTGAGCAAGAAGTACAGGCTTGGCGTCAGGGAGAAGAAAGAAGAAACCCTGGTGTCTGCAGCTTGGAACAGCCTTTTGGCACCCGTTCGCAACTTCAGAAGGATTCGCGATTTGTCGGCGCTGAGCAGCAATGAAGATTCAATCTTCTGGGCGTTGCGTGATGTTTCTTTTTCCGTGGAGAAAGGTGAAGTTTTGGGCATTATCGGGCATAACGGGGCTGGTAAGAGTACGTTGCTCAAGATTCTGAGCCAGATTACTGATCCCAGTGAAGGGGAGGTTCTGTTGCGGGGAAGAGTGGCTTCGCTTTTGGAAGTAGGGACCGGATTTCATCCTGAATTGACAGGCCGGGAGAATGTGTACATGAATGGCACCATTCTGGGGATGAGGAGGAGAGAAATTGACTCCAAGTTTGCTGAGATTGTAGACTTCAGCGGGGTGGAAAAGCACATCGATACGCCGGTGAAGTTCTATTCCAGCGGGATGAAGGTTCGCCTTGGATTTGCTGTGGCGGCCCACCTAGATCCAGAGATCCTGATTGTTGATGAAGTTCTTGCCGTGGGTGATATCGGATTTCAAAGGAAGTGTATTGGAAAGATGGGCGAGGTTTCCGGGAGCGGCAAGACCATCCTGTTCGTAAGCCATCAGATGGCTGCCATTCAGAGTCTCTGCTCTCGGGCGCTGCTGCTGCATCACGGTCGAGTGAGTATTGATGATACCGTTTCGAGTACTGTCCGCGCTTACCTGGCCGGATTTGAGCCTGAAGATTCAGGGTTTCTTCATACCGGGGTATCGAGAAAGGGAACAGGTTTGGTTCGGATCGAGTCCTTTGAGTTATTTGACGGGTACGGGGCTCCTGTTTCCGTGGCAGCCACCGGCGCTTCAGTCGAACTCCGTTTCAGCCTCTCAAGCGAACAGGCAGTAGAGTTGGACAACCTCGATATTGGTTTTTCCATTCACAGCACCGAGGAAGACAGTCTCGTTACGATCCTGTACAGTTCATATGTAGGGCAGACTTTTATACTTGACGGCGATCGAATAACAGTCAAGTGCAGGATCGAGTCCTTGCCAATCCCAGAAGGTAGGTACCTGGTCAAAGCCCAGGTCATGCGCAACGGGGAGGTCTTGGATTTTCCTGAACGTGGAGTAGGTTACCTGGACATGGTGTCCGGGGATTTTTATGGGACCGGTGTCCATGTCAGGAAGTTAACCCGTGCGCGACCCAGTTTCCTGCTTTCCGGTAGTTGGACAACAGTACAATAGATGCATAGTATCCGAAAATTTACAGAGAGAGCCAGGCGTTGGTGGGTTGATCGTTTGGATCCGAATCTAGAAGACTTCAAGGCAGCCTACATCCAAATCGACCAGGTGTCCGGTTACCTCAAGTCACCGATGCAGGAACGATGGTTCTTCAATGCTGCCCGTAATGCGCCTGAGGGTGCTGTCATAGTTGAAATTGGTTCATTCCTCGGCCGGAGCACGGTCAGTTTTGCCTTGGGTTGCAAAGGAACGAGTAAGCATGTTTACGCGATTGACCTGTTCGAAGGTGATGGGGACATGTATGGGCAGGGGGACTTCCAACAGCAGTTTCGCGGCAACGTACGTCGATGCGGGGTGGAATCTTACGTTACCGATATACGCAGTCACTCGCTGACGGTGGCTCAATCCTGGACTCGGCCCATTGATATTCTATTCATTGACGGGTCGCATGAATATGAAGATGTTAAGGCTGATTTCCACGCGTTCTATCCTCATGTTAAAAGGAACGGAATAATTGCCTTCCATGACATCAAAGGGAAATGGGATGGGGTGATTCGCTATTGGAATGAAGTACAGAGATCAGGTTATCTGAGCCGTTTTGGCACGGTCAGCAGCTTGGGTTTTGGTTATAAGATATGATGACAGTAAGCCCCCGTGTATCGGTTCTCATGCCTGTGCATAATGGCATGCCTTTCTTACCGGAGGCAGTAAATAGTATCCTGAATCAATCATATCGTGATTTTGAATTTATAATCGTCAACGATTGCTCTGTGGATGGCACGACGCAGTACCTTGACTCGCTGACGGATCCTAGAGTAGTCCAGATTCATTTGGCAAAGAACCAAGGTGTGACCGGTGCTCTGCGGGCAGGCCTCCGTGCAGTGCGCGGTGAATATGTGGTTCGATTAGACGCCGATGACATTGCTTATCCCTATCGATTGGCACGACAAGTCTCCTTCATGGATAGTGATGCATCCGTTGGATTGCTAGCTAGTAATGCTGACATTGTTGACGAACTTGGAGTATCTGTTTCGAAGGGTACCAATAGAATAAAGTCTGAAATTGATTTGCGTTGGGAATTACTCTTCAAGAATCCGATCATTCATTCTACTGTATTGTTACGTCGTAATATCCTCACTACTTATTCGTTGAATTATGAAAGAAGGTACGCTGAGGACTACGATTTATGGGTTGAGATGGCAAAGGTTACTAGGATTGCCGTGTTACCTTCTCGCCTGATTCAATACCGTATTAATTCCAGAAGTTGGACCTATTCGAAGTCCAATGAGCAAGTTCAAGCGAGTTTAGAGGTTTCAAAAAAGGCGATGCAGAATCTGGTTAAATTGTCTAACGAGTCAGTCGGACGTATCCGTCAATCTGTTCGTAGTGGAGCAAGATTATCCGGGAAAGATATAGATGCATTCATGAATCTTGTGGAGGTGTTTCTTGATAAACATAATCATATGCGCAGTATTACTTTTGACAGACGGATTATGGCACTCATTCGGCTGATTGTTGGATGGCAAATGTTAGGTTATGGGCTTTTCTGGCGCCTTTTCCACAGATGTTATTTTTGGTGACGACATTGGTGCAGCATTCTTGGAATTCAAATGAAGCAGTCTGAAAAGTATGATCGAAGATTTAGTTCTGGGTATTTGGAATCATGGCCTGCTTGGAAAAAAGCAAGGGTCAGAAAGATTCTGAGTAGCCTAGGGTTGAAGAGTGGAGAGCAACGAGGCTTAGATTTTGGATGTGGTCGTGGTGAGTTTACGCGAATCATAAAAGACGAGCTTCCTGATTGGCGAATTGACGGGGCTGATGTTAGTGGTGTCGCGGTCAGCATTGCCCATAATAACGTGCCTGACTGTCGATTCTTTGTGCTTAATGTTGAGTCATCGGATAAAGGGCAGTATGATTTTATTTTTAGTCACCATGTTTTGGAGCATGTTGAAGATATTGATTCGACCATTAGTCAAATTGCTGAGATGTGCAAGCCTGGTGCTCTAATGCTCCACATTTTGCCTTCGGGGGGCAAAGGAAGTCTTGAAAACCTTATCTGCGAGTGGCGCTCGGATGGCTTTGATGTAAATCGGGGATGTAGGATGTTTTTTGAGCACGCTGAACACCATCGAAGGCTAACGGCAGAACAGCTTGTATCCAAGTTTGAATTAGTAGGGTGCAGAGCGGTTTCACTTCGATATGCGAACAAGGTTTTTGGATCGATTGAGTGGATTACGACTTCGAGTGTAGAGTTGATAAGTAAATTCACTGGCATTAGGGCCCTAAGAAGCAGAAATTATGTATTGCCTGTCTTGTTGCTTCGATCCATTCTCATTTTGCTTTTTGCTGCTCGCTTTCCTGTTACCCGTTACTCTCATTACCGCTCCCGGTACAAGAAGAGATTGCTGTATCGTGTTTCTTTCCTATTATGTGTTTTGATGTTACCTTTTGCGATGGTTCCAGATTTTGTGGTGAAGCTCCTAAGTTCAATTGAATTTAGAATGCTGAAAGGGCGTGTAGGAAGCGAAATGTATCTGGTATTACGCAAGATCAAGCAGTAGGTAATAGTTTAATTCTTTTGAATGAACTTTCGATTGTCTCTTTTCAATCTGGCATTTCGTGCCTGGCGGTCACTACCGGGAGTGTCAGCATCCAAGAATGACTTCAAAAGGAAAGTCACCGGGATTCTAAGCCGCTTGATAAGGAGACCAATGGTGGCAATTGACGATCAGTTGTTCTTGCGCTATGAATTGAACTCAACAATTGGATTCCAGCTGTTCTTCCATGGAGCATTCGAGTTCGAGCCACTTCAATACTGCCGAAGATTTATTGGTGAAGGCAGTGTTGTTCTAGATGTTGGTGCGAATATTGGAGTGTATGCATGTCACTATGCCCCAATGTGTAGGAGCGGATTGGTGCTTGCTTTTGAACCTGGTAAGCGTGTGTTTAATCTATTGGTCAAGAATGTTGCCAGTCTGCCTAATGTTATTCCATTGAATATTGCTTTGTCGAATCAATCGGGGTTGTTGAGTTTTTATGAGAATATTGATTCGGCGTATTCATCATTGCAGCAGACTGGTCGTGGGGTGGTGCAGACCGAGCGCAAAGTTTTGGGCTGCACAGTTGATGATATCATTCTTACCTTGAGGCTGGATAGGCTGGATTTCTTGAAGATTGACGTGGAGGGACTTGAGGCTGAGGTTGTCGAGGGCGCATCAGAGAGTATCAAAAGATTTAGGCCGGTTATATTATGTGAGATTTGTGAGAGGAACTCAAAGAAGGACTCCAAAGTACTTGTCAATTATTTGATTGAAATAGGCTATATAGCTTTTGTGTTTCAGCACGGCAAATTGGTTTCATTTGTTGAGCACAGTGATGACTCCCAAGACTATTTGTTTATACCTAAGCGTAGTTATGGAGCAGAAGATTAATATTATTTCTGTTAATCATTCTGACTTTGGAGGTGGCGCTGCTGGGATTTCACGAGCCCTATTTGAAGGGTATTCCGCATTTGGTCATGGATCTTATTTTTTGGTTGGGCAAAAAGTAAAGGGAGGGGATGGTGTCATTGAAGTAAGAGACATTGATAATTATAGTTTTTGGCGGAGGAAGGTCGCGCACTTACGATGGAGAGTAACTGGGCATTTGAAAGGATCAAACCAAGTAAGAAGGTTTATAACTTCTATTTTACTTTGGATTGAAGATCCTTTAAGTAGAATTAGATATGAGCTGGGCTTAGAGGAGTTTGATTTTCCGGCTGTTAAAAATTTCTTTGCATCAAGTAGGATAGCTACTGATGTGATTCATCTTCATATGCCTAGGGGTGGCTTCTTTGACTTGAGATACCTTCCTGAGTTGAGCCATCGTTTTCCAGTGATTTATACACTTCATGGAGCATGGTTGCTGGCTGGTCATTGTGCTCATTCATTTGATTGTGAGAGATGGAAGACGGGATGTGGTAAGTGCCCTGATCTATCAATTCCGGTGGCCATAAAACGGGATGGATCAAGGATAAACTGGATGAGGAAAGATAGTATTTACAAGAGAAGCAAGCTCTATGTTGCGACACCTTGCAAGTGGTTAATGGACAAGGTGGATCAGTCAATGCTAGCTCAGGCCTGTATAGAAAGGCGGGTTATTCCGCATGGGGTTGATCAGCGTGTTTTCTGTCCCGGAGATAGGGGATCTGCCAGGACTCTGACGCAGATCGACCAAGAAGCCTTTGTCTTTTTGTTTTCAGCGAATGCCGCAAGTCGAAATCGTTGGAAGGATTTTGAGCTCATGAGAAATGCATTGTTGCGGGTAGAACCTGACTTTCATGGCAGAAGAGTGATTTTCCTTGCTTTAGGAGATAGTCGACCCAGTGAGTATTTTTCAAGCAATGTTTGCATTGAATTTAGGCCTTTTAATGCAGATCAAAATATTGTAGCCAACTTTTACAGGGCGGCTGATGTATACCTTCATGCTGCGAAGGTGGACACATTTCCAACTTCCATTCTGGAAGCTTTGTCTTGCGGACTGCCAGTGATTGCCACAGATGTTGGGGGTATTCCTGAACAGGTCAAATGCTACAAACCATCCAAAGTGCGAGGCGATATGCAGCACAACTGGGAGGATGAAGAGGCAACTGGAATTCTAGTAAAACCTGGTGATGTTGACGGGTTTGCAACAGCAATGAAGTTGCTTTTTTCCAATGATGACTTGAGGGGAACACTAAGCCGAAATGCAGTAGTAGACGCGAGGAGTAGATTCTCCGCTGATTTGATGATTAAGGCATATTTGGATTGGTTCCACAAGATTATTATAAGAACTGCTTAAAGCGTATGGTTGGCGATTCCGCGATACTTTTCGAAGGCACAAAACATGGATGGTAACAACTTACTCTGGGTCTGGCGGGAAGCACCCTTCCAAATTAAGGACAGAATGTCAACCGGTACGGCTTGGCCGAAAATCAGTATAGTAACTCCTTCCTTTAACCAAGTCAGCTACATTGAGGAGACAATCCGATCTGTTATTATGCAGGGATACCCTAACCTTGAGTATATAATTATCGATGGGGGAAGCAAGGATGGAACAGTGGACATAATCCGAAAATATGAGAAACACATTGCTTATTGGGTAAGCGAAAAGGACAGCGGGCAAACGCATGCAATAAACAAGGGGTTTGAAAGGGCTACGGGTGATATCTTGGCCTACATCAACAGCGATGATGTATATATGCCTTATACTTTTCGCTTGGTAGCCGAGCTGTTTATCGCCCATTCTTTAAATTGGCTGACAGGGATTCAATCGAGGTTGGTAGCGGAGAATGTTCTTTCCCCCAAGCGTGATGCGGTCAAGCTCTTCAGCAGAGAACTTTATCGGAAAGGCTACCATGTAGGTTCGTTGTTTGGATGGAATCAACAGTGTTCCACTTTCTGGAGCTCCAAACTATTTGACCAAGTGGGCCGGAGGTTTGATGAGTCCTTTAACC
This sequence comes from Cyclobacteriaceae bacterium, assembly GCA_016787605.1. Classification (GTDB taxonomy): domain Bacteria; phylum Bacteroidota; class Bacteroidia; order Cytophagales; family Cyclobacteriaceae; genus ELB16-189. The sequence continues at coordinate 72,834 of JAEUUE010000015.1, read as the reverse complement.
ACGCGATGGATATTGACATGTGGATTCGCATGTCAAAATATTCCGAACTGGTAAGTGTTGAGGCCATATTGGCCCTTATGCGTCTGCATGCAGACCAAAAAAGCCGTAACATTAATATTGCTGAGGTTGAAATAAGTCGGAAGAGTATCGCGTATGGTTTATCCAACTATGAATACAGAAAGTTAATGTTCAATCTTTACAAAGTTCCGGTATTACGAAAAGTGCTACGTTCTGTTTGGTGCAAGGGTGATGGACGATACCTCGTATGGAATGTTCGCGAGGCTAGCTGGAAGATGGCTACTGGATACGTTAAAATAGTACAATGAAGACATTTCGAAGAAAAGTATTTAATATACCCGCCTGGCTGCTATCAAAGCACGCCTTGCTTAAGCTAATGAAGTCAAGTGATTTTGAAGATATCGTAGAGATACCGAATACATTTGTGGGCAGGGGCCTTTATGATCGTATTCATGCTGAACAGGACCCGGTAGAAATCCGCGAGATGGCGAAGCTGGTTCATAGCATTATGCCAAAAGTAATAGTTGAAATAGGTACTTATAAGGGAGGCACATTATTTATATGGACCAGAACTAACCCTCAGGCAGAATTGATCGTAAGTGTTGATCTGCCGGGGGGGCAATATGGTGGAGGGTACGATTCTAGCAGAGAGAAGCTTTATAGATTGTTTGCTCACGACAGGCCCAAGACACACATGGAATTTATACGAGGTAACTCACATTTACCTGAAACAGCAGCGCGTTTAAAGGGAGCTTTGAATGGTCGCTTTATTGATTTCTTGTACATCGATGCGGACCACACCTATGAGGGGGTGAAAGCAGATTTTCAACTTTACTCACCCATGGTGCGGAAAGGTGGATTGATTGCTTTTCACGATATCCAAAATATGAAGTCCAATCATCAGGTCAAGAATTTCTGGGCAGAAGTTAAACAACAGTATGAGCACAGGGAGATAATTGGCCCCTCTACCAAAACTGGTAATGGAGTGCTCTTTATCAAGTAAATGCTGTCAATCTCTGTTATACTTCCTTGTTATAATGCTGAAAATCTTGTAAGGGATGCTATTCAGAGCATTCTGAAACAGACCACCAATAACTGGGAGCTTATCGTAGTAGATGATGCTTCAACCGATAGCTCATTAAGTGTGATCCGTTCTTATCAAGATGACAGAATTAGAGTTCTTTCACTTGACGTGAACAGCGGCTATCCCACAGCCATGAATGCCGGTATTGCGCTTGCCCGGGGAAAATACATTGCCCGTATGGATGCGGATGATGTATGCTTACCTACTCGCTTGGAAGAGCAACTTAAGGCGCTTGAGCTCCATCCGGAGGCTGCCTTCTGCGGACTTAACCGGTATCGCATCACTCCGGGTAACAAATTGTATTGTGACCGAAATCTAACCAACGATAAATACAAGATAGAGACTTGGGAGGACTTGATCACTAACCATCGACTATTTACCGATCCTTCTGTGATGGTGGAAAAGGAGAAAGTGCTTTCGGTAGGCGGCTACCGTGCGTTTCAGCGTTCGGGTATGGATGTAGACTTGTGGTTACGGTTAATGGAGAGATTTGGGCCGTGTGTCACCATTACTACACCTTTGTTTGGTAAACGTTTGGAGCCCGGTTCGTTAATATTCAAACCTGAGACGGCACTCATCAATCAGGTGCCCCGTGTGTTGGCTCAACAACGGAAACAGTCGGGCTTTGATGCTATTGAGCGCGGTGAAAAAATTGACCTTCAGGTTTGGTTGCAGGAGGGCTTGCTCACGCCTACCCATGCGCGCGAAAAGCGTTCGCTATTGGTGGGTACAGCGGTGGCTTGTGTCAGTCTTCTTGATTGGCAGGGATTTAGTACTTATTTCTATCATGCCTGGCACATGTCAGCAACCTTTACCGACAAGGTAACCATGCTGATGGAGTTGGGAAGCAAGTTAATTAGACGCATTCGACACAATCCTTATAAACAGTTTAGTCTTTCAGATGTCGGCTTATAGCAATCGAACCACTAAGTTACCCATTGTACCTCCGGTGGTTTCTTATTATACCCTGCCAGGTGAAGTAAAATTGGATTACCCTGCCATCTGTTGTTTTTCTGCACTGGGTTTTTTTCTGAATGAGGATACATATTACACGAATCGAAAAGCGTTTCGGCCTGCAACCGAGTACAGGTTTGATGCTTCCGGTAAGGTGGTTTCTAAAGGCCGGTATTTTCATTGGAATTATCTACCGCGTGAAATTACTTTTGATCAAGCATTGAATGAATTTTCTGATTTGCTCGAAGGAATTGTTGAGCGGGACACGGCCAACAAAAAGATTGTTTTGCCTATTTCGGGTGGACTAGATAGCCGCACATTGGCGGCTGCTGTAGCCCATCGAAGCGATGTATTCTGTTACAGCTATCAGTTTGAAGACGGGATATCGGAGAGTCTTTTCGGATCTGCAGTGGCAACGGCATTATCTTTTCCGCACCAGGGCTTTACTCTCTCAAGGGGTTACTTATGGAGCGTGATTGACCAGTTGGCACAACTGAATGGATGTTATGCGGAATTTCTCAATCCGCGACAAATGGCAGTATATGGTCAATTAGCTCACAAGGGAGATATTTATTTACTTGGGCATGGTGGTGATTTGTTCTTTGACGGTATGGGTGTCTTGGATAATCTTACGGAGAGAGAACAGCTTGAGTATCTGATAAAGAAGTTAATCAAGCCTGCGGGCTGGCAATTGGGCGAAAGCTTGTGGAAGGCCTGGGGTATTGTTGGTGATTTCAAAGAGTATTTAACTGCCCGAATACTGGAGTTGCTTCGAGGAATAGAAATTAATAATGCGAATGCTCGCCTGAGGGCCTTTAAAACAGAGTATTATGTAGCGCGCTGGACAGCCGTGAATCTCGAACTTTTCCAGCAGCAGCTTCCTGTTTCAGTACCTTTTTTTCAGGATGAGATCTGCAGATGGATTTGTACTACGCCGGAAGCTCATTTGAGTGGTCGCAAACTTGAAATCGAATACATAAAAAGAAAGAGCTCATCACTTGCTAAAATCCCTTGGCAAAAAGTCTATCCTTGCAATTTGTATAACTACAGCGAATTCAACTCACTTGGGATAAGAATTGCTCGTGCCTGGCTGAAGGGTAAACGTCAATTTAGAAGTCACGTGTTGGGCAAACGGGCTGATGCCAACAATTGGGAGTTGCAGTTCGTCGGTGAAGCAAACGTCAATAACCTAAGAAGATATCTTGTCGATCAATGGAATTCGGAATTTATCCCTAAGGAAATATCAGTGGAATACTTCTCGAAGTTCCAACGGCAGGGAAAGGACTATGTTCATGCGGTTACGATGTTATTGACTCTTTCATGTTTTGATCGTTTTTTCGGCTCGAATAGATCGTTTTTGTAACTCTATGGAAATAAAGGGAGATAAGAGCCTCGGTCTTGTGTTTGCATTCATAGCCCTGCTTTCAGGGGTTATGTTGCTATTATCGTTGTTCATTCACCCTGCAGTGTTGGTGGCATTTGCAAGTGATGGAGAGATTGACGCTGCCAATGTGGCCCGTATTTATGCTACCCGCAGACTTTTTTGGGCTGTCGGTGGTAGTATGTTGTTGCTATCACTGGTTGCCATGCGCATGCGATTCAGCAAGTGGCAGATCTCACCAGAGAGGCCGGTCCTATTGATCACCCTGATTTGGTCACTCACCGTGGTTGAACTCTTGCTTCGGATAAACCCACGATATACTACTTTAGACGTTCAACGGGCATCCCCTGCTTACCTGCCTTCACCCGTATCGCAACATCGGCTGGATCCGAACGACCAGTTTATTGTGTCAGGCAGCACAAAGGATACGATACGGATTCTCTCGGGAGGATTCTCCACAAGTCGTTTCAGGGCACCCAAACGTGCTGGCGAGATACGATTTTTTGTGATGGGTGGCTCCCACGTATTTGATCTAAATGCTCCACTCGGTCTTGATTGGCCCTCAAGGGCGGAGAAGAATCTACATGCGGAGGGCTATTCCCACATTTCCATCATCAATGCTGGCGTACCTGGATGGCGAACATTTGACATGATTGGCCGGATTATGGCCGAAGTGCACTACTATGAGCCTGACTATATCATTCTTTGCCAGACCTACAACGACCTAAAATATTTTTCGTGGGCAGGCCCGGACTCAACCCCCTTCCATACATTACCCAAACTTGGGCATCCTACTCATCCTCATGTGAGTTTTTGGATACGAACATTAGAGCAGTTCCAGATCTATTTGTACATCCGCGACGCTCTCTTGAACAGTCGGACGCAGCCACAATTAGCTCAGGATCAGGACTATACATATCAACCGGACGAGGCCGAGGATATTCAACAAGCGGCACTCGATCAATTTCGACTCAATATTCAGGTATTTCTTGCCACTTGTCAGGCTGCCGGTATTCATCCAATTCTGGCTACTGAGCCGCGCCTGTTGACGCCCAATAATCTGGACGAAATCACAGCCTCCGGGCGATTCTCAACATCTACAGGTCTTTCCTTGTCAGCCCTTCTTCAAGCCACTCAGAAATGTGACTCTGTTTTGTCGTCAGAGGCGGATCGATTTTCTACACCCTTCTTTGATTTGTCTTCCGCTTGTTCGGGAAGAATGGAAGCCTTCCGTGATCTTATTCACTACAATCGAGAAGGGGGTGTTTGTGCAGCTTCACGACTCGCAGCAGAGATCAAGGAGTTGCTACAGGAAAGAATCGCTACCCAGGGGCGGCCTTCCCAAAGTGATTCTCAATAGGCAGAAGGCGAGGCTTCATCCGGAATCATTTGAAAAAGAGAATTAAAGGTATCCGCATAGGCTTGGTGCTTTCGTCCGTCCCGGCGTATTCTGAGACTTTCTTCACCTCCAAGATAAATGGCTTAACTGGCATGGGCTATGAAATCATTGTCTTTGCACGAGGGGTAAAGGAGGCCAACCTGCGCTGTCGGGTTATACAGCCTTACCCCGTATTTGAAAGTACGTTCCTGCGCTGGGTGAGTTTGGTCGTAGTATTGCCCGCCCTATTTCTACGGGCACCTCGTATTATTCTCCGGTTGTGGCAGTTGGAGAGAAAGGAGGGAAAAAGTTGGACTGCGATTGTCAAGATACTTTACCTGAACGCGCACATTCTACCATATGACCTCGACTGGCTTCATTTTGGGTTTGCCACTTTGTGCACGGGCAAGGAAAATGTAGCCAAAGCGATTGAAGCCAAACTGGCCGTGAGTTTCCGCGGCTATGATATTAATGTTTACCCGCTCAAACATCCTGATTGTTATCTTAGTCTGTGGAAACGGTTGGACAAAGTTCATTCCATTTCACAGTACCTGATGGACCGTGCTAGGGTATACGGACTGCCGGATTCCATAACCACCCAAATGATTACCCCTGCCGTCAGCCCTAACTTACCTATAAAGACTAATTTTGAGTTTGGGCAACCCCTACACCTAATGACAGTAGCCCGGCTCACCTGGATTAAGGGACTATCGTATACTCTGCAGGCGGTTGCCATTTTAAAGACGCAAGGGGTTGATATTCACTATACCATTGTGGGCGATGGGCCTGATCGGGAACATCTGCTGCATGAAATTCATGCGCTGGGGTTGACTGACGACGTTACTTTCGCAGGAAGGCTTTCTCATTCCGACACCGTGAACCGGATGCTTAAATCGGATATTTATGTGCAGCCTAGTTTGAATGAAGGATTTTGTAATGCGGTATTGGAAGCTCAGGCTGTGGGGTGTCTATGTATAGCCAGCCGGGTAGGTGGACTTGTCGAAAACATAGAGCATGGTGTCACTGGTTGGCTTTTTGAGCCGCGCAATCCTCTTGCTTGTTCAGAGGCAGTGATAAGGCTAATGGGCCTGTCGATGGAAGAGAGGATTACTATTTCCTCGCAAGCCCGTCAACGTGCTTCATCGCACTTTCAAATGGATAGCCACTTGTTGCAATGGAAGTCGTTTTATGAATTATGAAATTAACCGATCGATATTTTGAAGAAGGTCTTTAAAGAATTCGCAAAAAGCACACTCCGCAAGCTGGGGCTGTTGAAATGGATTAGGAAAGTACTGTACAGCAGGAGTAAGAGAAGTTTTCTAGCAGCTTTTGAAGGGGTATCGCATTATGAGTACAAAATCCGGGACCGCATAGCCAAATTTTCAGTCGAAGACCCGTATTCTGCATCTTTTGTCGGATATTATCTGAATAGTAAAGTGTATGAACCGGAAGCGGTTGAGTTACTCATGCAGCAACTGAGTCCGAATGATGTATTTGTAGATGTTGGGGCTAATATTGGCTATTTCACGGTTGTAGTCGGGGTTTGCTTGCCAGATACCAAAATAGTTGCATTTGAGATGGGGCATGAAAACTTTCGGATTCTTGAGAGAAATATCAAGTTAAATGGCCTAACAACCGTAGAGATGTTTGAAGCCGCCGTTGCTGACTGTTCCGGTACGCTATTTCATCAGGATTCTGCTGTTGGAAGTGCCGTACTTAAGATTATGGAAGAAAATAGGGATATTGATCCGGATGTGGTAAAAGTGGAATCGGTTTCACTTGACGACTTCTTTGCATCAAAAGCTAAGAATCCAACATTTGTAAAGATCGATGTGGAGGGTGCTGAGATGAAAGTGCTGCAGGGAATGAAGAAATTGCTGAAAAGTAGTAGTCTGAAGTTGTTGATCGAAATTCATCCGAGAGACTTAGTCGGATTTAGCTCCAGCCGTGAGGAAGTATTAGAATACCTTAAAGGGTTCTCCTTCACCATTCAGTCTGTTCCGAGTAACGATCGTAAAAATGAATTGGTGTTTGCATGGAAGTAGAGTCGAATTCGCGTGGGTATGTCTACATCGCCATTGGCGAGATGTTCCGGCATGAAGCTGAGCAATCCTGTCGCTCGCTTAAACGATTCACAAGCTATCCAGTAGTCCTGATAACCGATGACGAGAGCTACAAGTCCGTTTATTTTGATGATGTTATATTGGCAAATGACCTGGGACGTAGTTTTGAGGTTAAGATCACAGGTATGATGCGCTCGCCTTTTCAGCGCACGGTTTTTCTGGATACCGACACCTTTGTGTGTGCTAGCATCGATTCGATTTTTGAATTTCTCGATTATTTTGATTTTGCCATGACGCTCGATATGAACGGTCATAGCATTTCCTTTTGGCGACAGTATCAACCCGATTATCATTTAAAATTAAAGGATACCTTGCATGAATTCAATACGGGAGTAGTTGGGTTTGTTCGAAGTAAAGAGGTGAATGAATTTTTTGACACGTGGCTACAAACCCATCGTGAACTGGGTATGTATGCGGATATGCCCACCTTTCGTGAAGCATTTCTGAAAAGGCCTGTGCGCATTGGCGTATTGCCGCACGAATACAATTTCACTGGAATCAAAAGCATGGTTACCGCCTACACTACGGTGCGAATTATACATGACAGGCTTGGGGAGAAGTGGAACAATTTACGTCCGCACATGGCTGATTTCGTGTATATGGATAAGCTAGCCAAGCGAATTAATCGGCAAACATGTAAGCGTTTGATCATTCCTTACGTAGGCATTATCCCGTTTAGCTGGAGCCCATTCAATGTCAAGAGAAAGATCAAGGCCTCGCTTGGCATAAAAGCAAGAAAAAAACGAGACTCTTTCTTTGTTAGAATTGAACAGAAGGCGGAATGACGGTTGATCTGATTGCGAATACGGCTTGGCAGGGGGAATGGGCTTTAGGACAGGTTTACAAAAGCGAGTTTTCTATACCTGCATTGAAAAGGGTGGTAAACAAAGTCCTGGAGCAGTCAGACACTGGATACTTATACCTTTATAAGGGGGATATTTTGCCTGAGGGAATTGTCAGCATTCTGAAATGCACAGAGAGACCTAACCGTGTCTATTGCGGCAACTGTGTCGCATTTCCAGATCTTTTAAGTTACTCTGTGCCGTTGTCCTTTTTTAACTTCAAACCCTTTGGGGGCACAGAAGAGTTTTCAACCTGGTTGGTATCCCTGGAGAATTGCCTGATTGATAAGTCACTGCTAAAGTCCAATTTTCTCGATACACGATTTGATTCGCTAGCTGGGGCTGGAGCGTGGTGGTCATTTCAGCAATTGTTTTCGGGTGCAATTATCCGCAGCACACCAATACTGAGGCATCAACAGGAAATTCAACCCATTCCTCTCAGTGATCAGTTGCGTATCGTGAGGTATTTCATGGGGCATAAGTGGGCTTTTTGGACATGCCTCCGCTTGATAATGACTGGTAAGTGCTTTAGCGGGTTTCGGGGTATCCGGACCCTTCTAAAAATGAAGTCGGATCAGCCCTTGCTCGTAAGTACAATTGATTTTAGCGGCTGGCGCAAGGCGAACTTACCGTCAAGCCCAAAGGTTTCTATCCTCATTCCAACTGTTGATCGTTATCCGTATTTGTTCAAGATGTTGGAACAGTTAAAACTTCAAACGCTCAAGCCGTTTGAGATATTGGTTATTGACCAAACGCAGGAGGAGTCTCGAAGAGCTATTGCACTGGACGAAGTGCCTTTGCGGGTACTCACCATGGATGAGACAGGTCAGTGCCGGTCACGGAATCTTGGTCTGCAGCACGCCACTGGTGAATACATTTTGTTTTTGGATGACGATGATGAGGTTTATCCTGAATTGATTGAGGATCATTTGCGGAATATTGCTTATTTCAATGCTGATGTTTCGTGCGGGCTATGCCAGGAGCCAGGCATTGGTGAGGCTCCTGTTCGGTTTCGTATGATCCGAATGGCGGATATTTTTTCTACCAATAATGGAATGGTAAAGCGCAACGTCCTAGAGCATGCCGGGAGTTTTGATATGGCCTATGATCGCGGTCAAAAGGCCGATGGTGATTTGGGAGCTCGCTTATACCGGTCTGGGGCCCTGATGGTGATAAATCCTGAAATCAAGGTACTTCATCATCGGGCGCCCAGTGGGGGTTTGCGAAAGCATAATGTGCGCAAGGTAACGTACGCCAGCAGTCGCACCACAGTTACGCATTTCCGGTTGCCCCATGTAACTGAGCTTTATTTTAATCTGAAGAATCTGGATGCGGTGCAGCAGCGCGAATACCTGTGGCATAGTATAGTGGGAACCTTTAGTATTCGCGGAAGTATACTTATGAAGTTAACAAAGGTAGTGTGGGCGTTTCTTTGTTTGCCTGGTAATCTGCTGGAAATACGTCGACGTTCTGCGATGGCTTCACGAATCTATTCAGAGGCATCTACAGGGTATGTATAATTAACTGGCGGACTTTAGGTATGCGGATTTTACATGTGATAAGTAGCCTGGAAGTAGGCGGAGCCGAAAAAATGGTGGTGACCATTGCCAATGCATCCGTTCAGGCGGGGCATACGGTGGGTGTGTGCCTGCTGGTAAACAGGGGGCCATTGGCCACTCAATTGGACAGCCGGGTTCAGGTGTATGAGTTGAATCGCCAATGGCGATTCGATTGGAGGGCGCTCAGAGCCTTAGCCTCTTTAGCGAGGCAGTATGATTTACTCCACGTGCATCAGAAACATAATGCCAAATATGTGTATGTGGTACACCTTCTTTTTGGTGTTCCGGTGCCGGTGCTTTTGCATGATCATTCGGCTGAAGTATTGGTGGAGGGACTATCCAAAACAGAGCTTCCTTTTTTTGTAGTGTGGTGGTTGCGCAAGCAGCATTACCTGGCCGTGAGTGAACAGTTGCTGCAATGGGCGGTTGCCAACTTTGGACTTAACCCTGTTCGGGCCCATTCGTTAGGCAATGCTATTGAATGCAAGCCGATGGTGGAGGAGCGAAAAGAGGCAGATGTAGTCAAATTATTGCTAGTTAGTAATTTCAGACGCATCAAGAATATTGAGTTTGCAGTAGCGTTAGTTGCTGAAATGATTGAAAGGAATATGAATGTAACATTGGATATTGTGGGTAAACCGCTGGACAAAATCTACTATATTGAGATTAGTACCATGATTAGGTCGCTTGGTCTTTCAGATAGAATTCAAATCCGCGAGGATATATCTGATATAAGTAGCATAATTCCAGCTTATAGCTTGGGTATTCATTGCTCGAGAGCTGAGACAGGGCCCTTGGTTTTGTTGGAGTTTATGTGCGGTGGGTTGCCTTTTGTTGCATCTAATAGTGGAGGAGTGTCAGCGGATGTGTCTGAGTACCTTCCGCAACTTATAGTTTCTGATTTCTCTGTTCAGGAGTGGATCCACCGAATATCATTGCTACGATCGGATTTGGGTGCTCTAAAGAGACGGATTGGCCTCTTGTTTGAAGATTTGTACTCGGTTAAGAGGTATCAAGATCAAGTTTTTCATCTCTATCACACAATAATAGATTGATGAGCCTCTCCATTTTGCCTATGACAAAAGAGTTCCTTCGAAGCAATATAGAGGAGTTTCTGAAGGTTGACGAAGTAATCGGCCGTGACTTTTGGATCATCGACAATTTTCTTGTTGAATTACCGGAAAAATGGGAGTTGTCTTTTATGGCACTCAATGGTGGCTTGTTGGTCGGTTTTCTGATAGCATCTAGAAAGATTACGTCCATTCACATCCATCGTCTTGCGGTGAGAAGTCAATGGCAGTCTAAGGGAATAGGGGAGACCTTGATAAGGAGGCTTTTCGAAGAGACCCGTTATGCCCACCTACCAATCACGCTTAAAGTGGACACACACAATGCTCGGGCGGTCTCCTTTTACATTCGATTGGGATTCTCCGTGGTACATCAAGACAACGACAGAACTGAAATGAAGCGATTACGTCAATAGAAAATGATTAATCTGAGAGACAAAACCATTTTTGCCATTGCACCTCATGTTGATGATGTTGAATTGGGTGCGGGTGGCACAATCTATCAATTGGGGAAGACAAACCGGGTTTTTTATGTTGGCTTGTCATTGCCTCCATTGGTTAATAGTGGTACGCTGCTAAGCGAGTTTCACCGCAGCGCATCTATACTGGGCATTAAGCCCGATCATGTTCTTCTAAAGTCGTACGATCCACGCAATTTGTTCGATGTGCGGATGGAGATCCTTCAGTTTTTCTACGATCTAAGCATGCAATACAAGCCTGATTTGGTTTTTCTCCCTAATAGTAGAGACATTCACCAATCGCATGAAGTGGTGTTTGCTGAAGGCAGGCGTGCTTTTAAGTATTCTTCTATATTGGGTTATGAGTTGCCATGGAATAGTTTTGACTTTAAGATGGATCTGTTTATCGAACTCAGTAAAGAATCTGTTGATGCAAAAGTGCAGGCGATAAATGCATACGAAACGCAAAAAGGGCGAATGTTTTTTTCAAACGACATTGTAGGTGATTTAGCCCGTGTCCGTGGCAAGCAAATTGGCAAAGAGTATGCTGAGTGTTTCGAGGTAATCCGGATGATTCTATGATCGTGAGCATTCACCAGCCGCACTTTTTACCATGGCTTGGATATTTCAATAAAGTTTGGAACAGTGATGTATTTGTGTGGCTACACAATGTGCAGTTCCGTAAGAACTACTTTCAAAACCGCACAAAGGTTAAAAACCCCAATACGCTCCTAGAATTTTGGCTAACAGTGCCCGTACGAGCCTCGTTAGGTATATCCATTGATGAAGTGGAGGAGGTAAGCAATGGTTGGCGTAAGCCAATGGCAAGAACGATGGAGCAGTTCTATGGGAGAGCACCTTACTTTCACGAATTGGGTCCTGAGCTTATCAACCTGATTCTTTCCTGCGATGCTAACCTGGATAAACTTAACTACGAGTTTCTTGATTTGATTCTAAAGGCACTGAAGTACCCGGGTAAAATCTTGCGGGCGGAAGAACTTTTGCCGCTAAGTGAAGAGCCCAATCAACGCCTGATTGATATTTGCAATAAGTTAGAAGCCACCCATTACATTGCCGGCAGGGGGGGTAAGAATTACATCGATGTGGATCGTTGGAATACATCCGGTATTGAAGTTGTGTGGCAAGAGTTTGAGCCGAATAATACGGTGTACGCGCAACAAGGTGAAAAGTTTATTCCTGGACTATCGATTGTCGACTGCCTTTTTAATACAGGCATTGATGAAGCTCGGAGGTTGATTGAAGCAGCATGGCAAGTGAAGAGGTAGATAGTCAGGTACTTAATTCAAGGTTGGGTACGATTACTCAAACCAACCACTGGATCGAATCCACAGGAGAAGTAGTCGCATATGAGCCATACGTTCGTGAAATGCGCATTTGGGCAGATTTGTTTCAAGAGGTGGAAATTTTTACTCCATTAACAGCATCACCCAAAAAGGGAAGTCTATCTACGTATAATCGATCCAATGTCTTCTTCCGCTTTGTGCGCTATGATACTCGAGTCTTTCGGCTAGGTTTTGTGGTGCGTTTTTTGCAGCTACCGATCGTGTTCTTTCAAATGGCAGCTTTCATCTGGCGCCACGACTTCCTGCTTATCCGTAGCCCTGGGCATTTTTCTCTGCTCGCTCATATGCTTGTTGTCTCTCTGAGAAAGAAGAGTATTACTAAGTTTGCTGGCTACTTTGGACACTTTAAGGGGGAGCGTATTCCTTCCATTTTCGAGCGATACATAGTTCGAAATTGGTTGGGTGCCGATAACCGGGTTCTGGTCTACGGACAGTATCAGCAACCTCATTTGATTAGTTTCTTTCCACTCCTTATGTCAAAAAAGGAGAAGGATGAGATCTTTGGAGGCGAGCGGATAGAGGATGGAAGGGAGAATGATCTAACTGGGAAGTTGCGAGTCTACTCATTGGGCCGACTATTACCTGAAAAGGGTTTTTCTCTGGCTATCGAGGGATTGGCTTTGTTGTCTCAACTTACTCCCGCCACAGATTGGCACTATTTCATTGTTGGTGATGGTCCAGAGGAGAGTCATCTTCGGCGGCTAGCCTGCGAACTTGGTGTAGAAAGCAAAGTGAGCTTCATTGGCTCTCGTCCCTACATGGAGGCCATGCGTCTACTGAATTTTGCAGATGTGGTACTAATGCCAGGAGAAAAAGAGGGATGGCCGAAGGTAGTGGTCGAGGCTTGGTGTGCGGGTGCAATTCCAGTGTGTGTGAGTGCAGGTCTCCTGCCTACAATCATTCGGCATGGTGAAAACGGATTTCTTTTCAAGGCTAGCCCCGAGGGGTTGTCTCAAGCACTCATTCAAGTATCCGCACTTTCGCCATCTGAAATTCGACGGCTCAGGTATTTGGGTCGTACGGAGGCTGTTCAATATACTGCTGACCAATTCGCATCTGGCGTTGCGGACCTAGTTCGTGGAATGCAAGCAAGCCAATAGCCATGAGTCGCCAAGTCATTCTTGTTATCATCCATGCATTACTTGGCCTTTTGCTTGCTCAATATCGACAACTGACAGGCCCCCTCGGCATTTTTATTTTTTTTGTCGCCTTAGTACACATTGTGTACTCTAAAAATGGAAAGGACGAGGCGGCCATATGGAGTGCGTATTTTGTCGGCCTCGAAGTCGTTCTCCGCATGACGGGCGGATTCGTTTTTTGGGAGATGGGTAAATATGTAATCTGTATTTTTCTAGCTCTTGGCTTGCTCGTACAGGAGTCGAGGAAGAGCATTCCCGTTCAAATTTTGTTGTATGCGGCTCTACTAGTCCCCTCGTTTTCGGTTGTAGAATTTCCGGACTTCGAGCGTTTCCGTCAGGCTGTCTCTTTTAATTTATCAGGGCCATTGAGCTTAATAATTGCAAGTTGGTATTTTTTTCGAAGAGCATTATCGCCATCACGATTTGTATCTATTCTGAGGTCGATGGTATTTCCATTAGTCACCATGCTGGTTTATTTGGCATTGGTTACGCCTGATTTGTCTGAAATTGAATATGGAACACAGTCTAATTTTCAGGCTACTGCTGGATTCGGGCCTAATCAGGTTTCCACGATGATTGGGGCCTGCATTTTTTGTTTGGTATTTTTTCTATTCACAAAGCAATACGTCACTGGATCTTTTCTGTTTGATATTGTGCTTGTTTTTGCATTTAGCATCCGAGGTCTTGCCACATTTTCACGCGGTGGGTTGATAGCTGGAGTGCTGGCCCTCCTTGTATTCTTTATTGTTTTTCTGTTTCGTACGTCGGGTGTTGTCCAGAAGGGCAAAAGTGTTGTCTTTTTTGCATTTGGATCTGCATTGCTAGTACTTTCATGGATTTACGTCGACAATTTGTCCCAAGGAAGGTTAACATATCGCTATCAAGGGATTAACTATCGAACGGGGCAGCAAAAGGACATTACGTCCAACCGGGTTTTGATCCTGGAGCATGAGATTGGTTTGTTTTTGAGTAATCCAGTGTTTGGCATAGGGCCCGGTATGATACGTGAACAAGCGGTCAGCGGACTTTTTTTCTCTAATACGCACTCTGAGTACTCGCGGACACTGGCGGAGCACGGTGTTTTTGGGTTGGGGGCAATTCTCTTGCTCATTACGTTTCCCTTGTTTCATTTTCGCGAGGTGCCCCCGGGGGCCCTGCCTGTATTGGTTGGGCTCTATGTATTGGCATTAATTACGATGTCGCATTCGGCTATGCGTCTTGCTCTTCCGGGGTTCTATTATGGTCTCGCGTTGACATTTGCAAAGCGATCGAGGACGTAGGGGATGCTACCCGGTATTTTATATATTGGAAACAGATTGAGTAGGCATGGGCGAACACCTACTGGTATTGACTTTCTGGGTGCGCTTTTCGAGAGGTATCATCATCAGGTTTACTATGCGGGCTCAAGGCAATGGAAGCCCGGCCGGCTTTTTGAAATGGTGGTCTCCATTTTCAGATATCGCAAGACAGTGAATGTGGTAGTAATTGATCTCTATAGTACTTCAGCCTTCTACTATGGATTGGTTTGTAGCCTTGCTTGCAAGATGTTCGGGATTCACTACATTCCGATTTTGCGAGGTGGGGATTTGCCTGCCCGATGGAAAAGAAATCCGTCTTTTTGTAGGATTATTTTCAGTTCTGCTAAATGGGTCGTGTCACCATCCAAATATTTATACTCCTTTTTTGGTGAGCAAGGGATTAGTAATCTTCAGTATATTCCGAATCCGGTACGACTTGCCATTTGCCCATTTTCAGTTCGTGCTTTACCGCGTCCCAGGCTTCTTTGGGTCCGGTCATTTCATGAAATTTATAACCCCTTGCTGGCAGTAGAGGTTTTCCACGAATTGAAAAAGGTTTATCCTAATGCGACCCTCGCAATGATCGGTCCGGCTAAAGACGATACATTGGAGCAGTGCATATCTTTTTGTAAATCTAAGAGTTTGACTAATGTGCATTTTCCCGGCCTGATGGCAAAAGAAGCTTGGATTCAGAGATCGGCCGAGTACGATATTTTTATCAATACTGCACGTTTTGACAATATACCTGTGAGTGTCATGGAGGCTATGGCTTTGGGCCTCCCGGTTGTTTCTACAAATGTTGGAGGAATTCCTTTTCTGATTGACCATGGGTTTAATGGTTTGCTCGTCCCATCGGAAGATAGAAAGGCTATGGTGGATGCAGTTATCCAACTATGTAGTGATGGCACGCTCGCACTTCGGCTTGCCCGAAATGCCCGTGCTACCGTAGAGGAATTCGATGAGGACAGAGTGTACTCACAATGGCAACCCATTTTGGCGTGAGTTTATTTGAGTTGCTTCTAGAGGTAAGGGGTTTTTCGTTTTCTTCTGCGGTGGATGAATTCGCGAGAATCCGTTCTCTGTCTCCGGATGATTTCATTGGCTGGCAAAAAGATCGTTCCATTATGATTGCTAACTATCATTTACGGAACAATGAGTTCTATCGATCCATAGCCGGAATTTCCGAGGTTAGACAATGGGATGATTTACCCTTTTTGAAGAAAGGTGATTTTCAACGTCCGTTAACCGATCTTCTATCGCTACCTGCGAGAAAGCGGCAACACTCGCTTTATGTTTCGAGTACTTCGGGTTCATCCGGTCATCCGTTCTTCTTTGCAAAGGACAAGTTTAGCCATGGCCTAACATGGGCTTCGATTGCCTATTGGTATGAGAGAGCTGGGCTCAGATTGTCCTCGCCCCAAGGTCGGTTGTATGGTGTGCCGAAGAGTTTTTTGGATAGAAGTTTTGAACATTTGAAGGATCGTGTGATGGATCGTATCCGGCTTCCGGTGTACGACCTTTCTGATGGTGCTTTTAACAAGTTTCTCGAGTCTATTCAAGCCCGGGAGATCGAGTTTATATACGGCTATACTTCTGCCATTGTGCTTTTTGCTGAGTTTCTAAAGCGTAAGGGGATTGTGTGTGCAGAATATGTAAAGTCGTTACGATCGGTGATAGTGACATCAGAGACATGTGGCGCATATGATAAATTGATCATCGAACAGCAGATGGGGGTTCCGGTTTTCATCGAATATGGAGCTTCCGAGTTGGGCCTACTTGCTTTTGGCAATTCTCTTGAATCGCTTGAGTGTGTAGACGAGTTATTTCTCTTCGAACAGTTGGACGGGCCTGACGGCCTTCCGGAGATTGTATGTACTTCACTATTTAATACGGCCTTCCCATTGATCCGCTACCGCCTCGGTGATCTGGTAACTTTATCAAAGCACAAGGGCAGGTCTGTGATCACTTCGTTACAGGGGCGAACAAATGATGTGATCCGCTTCCCATCGGGCAAGATAGCTGCAGGCTTTTCATTCTATTATATCTCCAGAAGTTTGTTAGAGCGGTATGGTGTGTTGATGAATGAGTTTAGAGTGCGGCAGACACGATTGGATCATTTTGTCTTTGATGTGGTAGCCAAACGTCATTTATCAAGGTCAGAGGAGGAGATAATTGCAAAAACCGTTTGTCACTATTTGGGTGAAGAGTTTAGTGTTGAGTTTCGGTATGTGACTGAAATACCCACAACTCCAAGTATGAAGCTTCGGCATTTTGTGTCTGAAATCCATGATTAGACCTTTGCCAGTTTCTTTAACGCAAGAGTTGATCCATGACATCATCGAATGGGACGTCAACGTGTGGGCACAATGCCTTGCCGTATGGACACCGACACTCCAACAGTTTGATGTAATGAATACAAGAGTTTTATGTATTGGTGAGCGAAATGGTGGTTTGAGTCTCTGGTTTGCCCTGCTCGGGTTTCAGGTGGTTTGTTCGGATATAAAGCCCCCCTCTGTTCGGGCAAAGGAGCTGCATGCGAAATACAATGTTCAAGATAGAATTCAGTATGAACAGTTAGATGTATTCCGGCTGCCATTTGGCAAGGATTCTTTCGATATAGTAGCAGCAAAATCAGTATTAGGCGGACTCAAGTTTCACTATCAGGATAGGGGGAGTCGAACACTTGAGAATCAATATCGAGCGGTTGCGGAGATTAGACGAATTCTTAAAACAGGTGGAGTCTTTTTGTCGGCCGAAAATCTCCAGGGGTCACCACTGCACATGCTATTGCATAGGGACAGGAGGCTGCGTAGGAATTGGAGGTATTTATCATTAGAAGAATACCGGTATTTATTTTCGGATTTTCGTTCGTTTGATTTTGTCCCATTTGGCTTTCTTTCTTTTGGAGGAAAAAGTAGCCTCTTTTCCTGGATTATTAACGTTGTCAATAAGACGGCTATTGTGTTTCTTCCAAAGCGTTGGTGCTATGTGGGTGGCGGTGTTGCGAGCAAGTAAGGAATGATCAGTATAATCTGTCCTGTTTTTAATGAAGAGGGTTACGTAGGTTTCCTGCTTGAGACGTACTCGAAAATGGCGCCTGTGGAAAAGGAGTTGCTTGTAATAGACGGCGGGTCTACCGACCGGACATGCGCGATTGTTTCCGATTATATGCGGAAAGATTCGTCGGTACGACTGCTGGAGAATCCGAACCGGTATGTTCCTTATGCTCTCAATCTTGCTCTACCACACTGCAAGGGTGATTACATAGTTCGCTGGGATGCCCACACCGCCTATGCGCCCGACTACCTGACGGCTGTGCTTGCCACGTTTGCAAGGACTGGAGCCGATATAGTCGGTGGACCGATGCGCGCAGTGGGCGAGAATTCGTTTCAAAGAGCGGTGGCTAAAGCCACTTCTTCCCGTTTTGGGGTGGGCAACAGCAGTTTCCATTTTGAAGAGTATGAAGGTCTGACCGATTCTGTTTATCTGGGGGCGTGGAAGCGGAGCGTGTTTGAGAAGATTGGTCATTTTGATGAGCAGATGTGGCGTAACCAAGACGATGAATTTCATTACCGGGCGAAGGCTGCTGGCCTCAAAATTTACCAGAGCCCCGTTATTCGATCGATCTATTATCCACGCAATTCAGTGCGTAGCCTCTTTACCCAGTATTTTGGCTACGGGTTGTTTAAACCCCTGGTTTTGCAAAAAGTAAGATCACAACTTCGGTTGCGGCATCTTATACCTGCACTATTTGTTGCCTATTTGCTGTCATTGCCTTTCTTGATTGGGCTACTACGAGCGTGGGCCTTTTCTCCACTGGTCACGTATGTTTTGTTTACAATTGGCTATGTCCGGCGCGGAGACTCGTGGCCTGTTCGAATTGCGATGATTGCCGTATACCCCACATTACATATCGCCTACGGATTAGGTTTCTGGGTTGGGTTGTTCCGAAAGCCAACATTATGAACCACCGTCTGAAGAGCCTAGTTTTTAAGTTGCTGCAACAACTCCCTACAAAGTGGGGCGATTATATCTATCACCGGTTTCAGAACGCGATAGCAAAGTCGATTGAAGCAGAGTATACGAGCCAGATGGATACAGTCAACCGATTTGTTAAGCTGGCGGCCGAGCAGGGATTTGCTTTTGCTGGTAAGCGGGTCGTGGAAATAGGATCAGGTTGGCTACCCGTGTTGCCGTATGAACTTGTTTTTGATCACCAGGCAGCAGAAGTTTTGACTTTTGATATTAACGCCCATTTCCAGGCCGGAAGAATCAGAGAGTATAATCGTTTCATTAGCAGTAGAAAGGGTATTTCGTTACCAAATCATCTTCCTCGCTCGGTCCGGTACTTCCCTCAAACCAACATTCTGGAGATGGCAGACTTATCCGACTTGGATGTGCTGGTTTCGCGCAATGTACTCGAGCACGTTTCGCCTGCTGATCTGAAGTCAATTCATCAACAGGCCTACTCCTATTTGAAGCATGGAGGATTTGTTATACATCAGATTTCACCGAGCGATCACCGGGCTTATTCCGATCACTCGCTGTCGCTTTGGGATTTTCTCCGATATTCACAGGGGATGTGGGATAGCATTCAAACGCGTTTTGATTATCATAACCGATGGCGGCTCCCTCAGTATATCGACATGTTTAAGCATTGCGGATTCCGGGTTCGTTACCTATCGTACAAGTCGGCTCGCCCTGGGCAAAAATTGCCGGAAAGGATCCATGAGGATTTTAGGATATTTTCGGAGGAGGAGTTGACGGCTGGCAATATCATGGTAGTTTTAGATAAAGGATGAAAAAAATTCTGGGAATTTCGGCCTTCTATCACGATTCAGCAGCTGCTGTTGTAGTGGGTGGGGAGATTATTGCAGCTGCGCAGGAAGAACGGTTTACACGAGAAAAACACACTCCCAGTTTTCCTCGAAATTCAGTTCAGTATTGTCTTGATGAGGCTGGACTTCATATCAATGAATTGGATGCTGTTGTATTTTACGACAAGCCGTTATTGAAATTTGAGCGATTGCTTGAAACCTACTATGCTTTTTCTCCTAGGGGCCTGGTTTCTTTTCTCAAAGCTATTCCGGTTTGGCTGCGCGAAAAAATGTTCTTAAAGAGGTTGCTCTATCAGGGCCTCCGGGAAGTTGAGCCCTACGATCGTAACAAATTGAAGTTACTTTTTCCTGAGCATCACCTATCACATGCTGCCAGTGCATTCTACGCCTCCGGCTTTGACACAGCTGCTATCGTAACGGTTGACGGGGTGGGGGAATGGTGTACAACAGCTATCGGCAGGGGCCAAGGAAGGAAGATTGAGTTTTTTAGAGAATTAGAGTTTCCCCATTCTGTGGGACTATTATATAGTGCGTTTACCTATTACCTCGGGTTTACCGTCAACTCAGGCGAGTACAAATTGATGGGCCTTGCGCCTTATGGCAATCCGAATGCCGATGAAACCCGAAAGTTTGTGGATCTGATCAAGGCGCACGTAGTGGCCATTAAAGAGGACGGATCGGTTTGGTTAAATCAATCCATGTTCAATTATGCTACCGGCCTACGTATGGTGCATGAAAGGAAGTGGCAGAAGCTGTTCGGTTTCCCCCGAAGGACCCCGGAAGGTGAGTTGCAGCAACGTCATTGTAATCTGGCCCTTGCGATCCAACAGGTAACGGAGGAAATTGTCCTGAAGTTGGCCCACGAGGCAAAGCGGTTGACGGGGGCTGATAAGGTTTGTTTGGCAGGAGGAGTAGCCCTCAACTGTGTGGCTAATGGTAAGCTTTTGCGAGAGAATCTGTTTCATGACATCTACATTCAACCGGCCGCAGGAGATGCCGGGGGCGCTTTAGGAGCAGCCCTGGCGGCAAGTCACATCTATTTCGGTGAAGAGCGCGTACAGCCAGGATTTTATGACACTATGAAGGGTTCGTATTTGGGGCCTTCCTATTCCGATAAGGAGATTGAGTTGATGAGTCGAAAAGTGAAAGCTGTGTATACCCGGATTCAGGATTCTGGGGAGTTGACCCGGTTGACCGCCAATAAACTCGCACAGGGAAATGTTGTGGGCTGGTTCCAGGGAAGAATGGAGTTCGGTCCCCGCGCCTTGGGCAATCGTAGCATTTTGGGAGACCCACGCAATCCGGAAATGCAAAGGAAACTTAACCTCAAAATCAAGTATCGTGAAGGCTTCCGTCCTTTTGCGCCGTCCGTATTGGCGGAAGATACAGAGGCCTACTTTACGTTAAGTTCCCCTTCTCCGTATATGCTGCTCGTGGCGCCGGTTCAGGAAAGAAGGAGATTCCCTTTGCCAGCTGATTACCATAAGCAGTCCCTATGGGATCGGTTGTATTACATGCGCAGCGATATCCAGTCGGTTACCCATCTTGATTTCTCCGCACGTGTTCAAACGGTACATCGCGAAACAAATCCTCTGTATTGGCAGCTAATCAATTCATTCAAAGAGCTTACGGGCTATGGAGTAGTCGTCAATACTAGCTTTAATGTGCGTGGCGAGCCTATTGTGTGCACCCCGGAAGACGCTTATCGCTGCTTTATGAGCACCGAGATGGATGTTCTTGTCATTGGCCAGTATGTTTACCTGAAAGAGGATCAACCGGATTGGCATAATCGCGAACGCTGGAGGCATAATTTTAAACCTGATTAAAATGGAATTCCTTGAAGATTTGTGGATGTTTATGAAGCACAGGAAAAAGTACTGGCTTACACCGATTATCATTGTGTTGTTACTCTTGGGGTTATTGATTGTCTTCGGCGGCGGAAGTGCTTTAGCTCCTTTTATTTACACACTGTTTTAGTAATGAAAAACAAGGAACAGAAGGCGATTCAGACGGTACTCGTGATTACCGTTGGGTTGATGCTTGTTTTTTGGGTAACGCAACATCCCGGTTGGCTTTATGCAAGTCTTTCTGTCGGTATAGTTTCCCTTTTGTCAAGCCGTATCGCACAGCACATTGATTCGGTCTGGATGAAACTGGCCCACATTCTTGGATTAATTATTCCCAACATACTACTGACGCTCGTTTTCTTTTTGTTTCTCTGGCCGATTGCAGGAGTATCAAGCTTGTTCAGGAAGGGAGATCCACTGCAAATACATTTACGAGATGCGCCAACGCTGTTTCGGCAGCGACACCGGACTTTTGAAGCTAAGGACCTTGAGAACCCCTTCTAGGAATTGAGTTCGCATTCGTTAAATTCTACTCGTTAAGAAAGCGTGATTATCTCCTTCTCACCCCCCTTCATCGACGACGACATCCGCAAGGAGGTCATGGACGCCCTGGATTCCGGATGGATCACCTCCGGGCCGCGGGTGAAGGCGTTGGAACAGCTGGTCGCTGAGCAGACCGGAGTTTCCTCTGTCGCCTGCTGCAACTCGGCCACCTCGGGCCTCCTGTTGCTTCTTCATTGGTACGGGGTTACCCGCGGCGATGAGGTGATTGTCCCGGCCTATACGTATGCCGCCACCGCACTCGCCGTCATGCACCTGGGTGCCACACCGGTCATGGTCGATTGCGGCACAGACTTCAATATGGATACGGCAGCGGTCCGGAAGGCGATCACGGCACGGACGAAAGCTATTATCCCCGTCGATATCGCCGGGTGGCCCTGCGACTACACGACCATCCTTGAGATCGTCAACGAACCTGCCATACGAAAGCAGTTTGCGCCGGCTACTGAAACCCAGCGAAAACTCGGACGGGTGATGATCCTCTCCGACGCGGCGCACAGCATCGGCGCATCGTACCACGGAAAGCCCACGGGCAACTGGGCCGACTTCACGGTGTTCTCCTTCCATGCGGTGAAGAACGTCACCACGGCGGAAGGCGGCGCCATGTGTATCAACCTCCCCGCGGCCGACTTTGACCACGAGGAGGTGTACCGTACCCTGAAGCTCTGGTCTCTCAATGGCCAGACCAAAGATGCGCTGGCCAAGTCGCAGGGGGCCGGCTGGAAGTACGATATCGTGTACCCTGGGTTCAAGATGAACATGCCCGATATCTGTGCGGCCATCGGACTGGCGCAACTTCGCAAATACCAATCGCTTATTCTGCCCGAGCGGGAACGGGTCTTCAAAACCTATAATGCCTTGCTGTCGCCACATCCCTGGTCCGAACTTCCGCCGTTCCAGTCGGAGGTGAAGTCCTCTTCTTGCCATGTCTACGCCTTGCGAATAAAAGGAATTACAGAGTCGCAGCGGGATGCCATGATTGACCGCATCTCAACGACGGGCGCTTCGGTGAATGTGCATTTCCAGCCGCTTCCCTTGCTTACGGTTTTCAGGGAGCGGGGCTATGCCATCCATGAATACCCGGTGGCCTACGATTCGTATTCGCGGGAAATCTCGTTGCCGGTCTATCCCGAACTGGATCAGAAAAAAATTGAATACATTGTGAATGCCGTTGTCGATGCATACAACGGGGTGATGAGGAATGGCTAAACGACTTCTCGACCTGGTAGTCTCCGCGGTGGGGCTGGTGATACTGGCTCCATTTTTTTTGGTTTTCGCCGCCGCTATCAAGGTCGATAGCCGCGGCCCGGTGTTCTACCTCCAGGAACGGGTGGGCAGGGGAGGTATGATCTTCCGGTTATTCAAGTTCCGCACTATGCGGGTGGGGGCCGACAAGGCCACGGCGATTACCGTGGGTCAGCGGGATCCACGGATCACCTCCGTCGGGTACTTCCTGCGCCGGTTTAAACTGGATGAATTGCCCCAGCTGATCAATGTCTTGAAAGGGGAGATGTCGCTGGTGGGCCCCCGGCCGGAGTTGAAGCGATTTGTGGATCTCTACCAGGGAGATCAGCGTAAGGTAATCGAGGTCACCCCCGGGATTACGGATTATGCCTCCCTGGAGTTCCGGAATGAAAACGAGCTGCTCGAAGGGAAGCAGGATCCCATTGACTTCTATGTGAAGGAGATTCTCCCGAAGAAACTGGAGCTGAACCTCAAATACATCCGGGAGCAGTCGTTCTGGACGGATGTGAGGATCATTGTGCTGACAATCGTTCATATCTTTAAATAGGATGAGGCAAGTAGTAAACCGCAGAGGCGCGGAGGCGCAGAGATGAGTTCAGTCTACTCTTTTATAAAGAGTTTGGGGGATACCCTCGCAGCAGCGATTCTGCTGGTGCTGCTGAGCTGGCTCTTTCTGCTCGTTGGACTTCTTTACCTCCTCACCGGCGAGCGATCCCTGTTCTTCCGGCAGGAGCGGTTAGGTAAGAATGAGAGGGCATTTGTGCTTTACAAATTCCGGACCCTGAAACAAGATGAGCAGCTGCCCCTGGATAAGAGGAAGTTCGTCTTGGGATCCATGCTCCGGTTTCTCAGCCTCGATGAGCTTCCCCAACTCTGGAATGTCCTGAAAGGGGAGATGTCGCTGGTGGGCCCGAGGCCTTTGCCGGTCGCCTATCAACCCCTCTTTTCGGCTGAACAGCGGAAGCGATTTGCGGTCAGGCCCGGGATCACCGGCTGGGCCCAGGTCAATGGCCGCCACGGCATCCCCTGGACGAAGAAGTTCGAACTGGATAACTGGTACGTCGACCACCAGTCCTTCTGGGTGGACCTGAAGATCATCTTCAAGACCTTTCAACTGCTGCTTTCGTTCCGGAAAGACACCTCCCTCGAAGAGCTACCATTCACCGGCTCCAACTGACTGGTTCTCCACGTCCGCGGCCTCCACGTTTTCATTCCGGAGTTTCGCCCTCCCAAACAAATCCCCTAACTTTCCAACTGTTGAACCTTGAACCGTTGAACCTCTGGAACTTTTCGAACCCTTGGAACCTCTGGAACTCTAGGAATTCCCTTCTGAGCTCATGAAAGACATCGCAGTTTACGGCGCCGGCGGATTCGGCCGGGAGACGGCCTGGCTCATCCAGGAGATCAATCAGGCTGCTGACACGTGGAACCTGGTAGGCTTTTTTGATGACGGGGAGAAGAGGGGAGCTGTAATTGAGGGGCTACCTGTCTTGGGCGGAATGACGGAACTGAATGCCACGACGGAGACGATAGATGTCGTTGTCGCAATTGCCGATCCGGCGACGAGAAAGAAGGTAGTGACATCCATTACCAATCGAAAGATATCATTCCCACAAGTAGTTCATCCAACAGCACGACTCGGCTCACCTTCCAACAAGTTCGGCCGTGGCTGTATCATCACGGCCGGTGTGATCCTCACCACGGGTATTTCTGTAGGGGAATTTTCCATCATCAACCTGGCTACAACAGTGGGTCACGACAGTCGTTTAAGTGATTACTGCTCCGTAATGCCCCAGTGCAGCATCTCAGGCAATGTGCTCTTCGGGGAAGAAGTCTTTGTGGGGGCGGGCGCACGCATCCTTCAGGGCATCACGTTGGGGGAAAAAAGCGTGATCGGTGCCGGTGCGGTAGTCACCAAGTCGTTTCCGGCCTCCAGCCGTCTCATCGGGGTGCCGGCACAACATGTCCCTTCCGCTTCATGAAGCTGGGTGAAGTAAAACCCGCGCTCCGCTTCCTGGGCATCTTCCTGGGGTGCTACCTGGTGCTCAGCCTGCTGTATGGGTTTTGGATTGAGTCCCTCGGCAAGGTTCCGGATTTTATGACCTCGGAGGTGAGCCGGGAAGTGGTGGCTATCCTATCGTTCTTCGGCGCAGACGCATCCCAAAATCCTAACCCGGACGGTCCCACGGTGTTTGTCTTCGAGGGCACCAGGAAAGTGCTGAATGTCTTTGAAGGCTGCAACGGCCTGAATGTGATGATCGTGTTCCTGTCCTTCGTGCTGGCCTATGGTGGTCGTCGCGAACGGGTACTTTGGTTCATACCCATAGGGTTCCTGGTCATTCACCTGGCCAACCTCGGACGCATTCTCTGGCTGTTCGGGCTGTCGGCCTTCAACGAGCGGTTGTTCTATTACTTCCACAAATACTTTTTCACCGCCGTTATCTATGTCATCGTATTTGTGCTTTGGTGGTTTTGGGTGACGCGGTGGAACGGCAAACCAGTCGAGCATCATGCGGCCTGAGTGGTTTAGCCGGCGGAACATCATCGTGGCGGGTGCTTTTCTCGGCCTGTTCCTGGTCTATATATTTCAGCGCATCGATTACCTGGGATGGGTGGCGGGCTGGGCAGGCCAATCGCCATCCGAGACCAGTTCGTTTGTTGTGAACCGTGTGACCCGTCTGGTAATCAACGACTTACTCTGCGTCGCCCTGGTGTCGGCCTTCTTCCGGGACCAGCGCTTCACCCGGTTAGCCTGGTGGGTGTTCTTGTTCGAGTTGTTCGTGCTGTTGCCCTTGTACCTCATCCTGAAACTCTCGGCCGAAGGCCCCACCGAACTTTCCTCCCCGGTCTTCCAGCCCCTCCACCGGATGATCGTCAATCCGCTGCTAATGATTATCTTGATCGCCGGCATGTACTACCAGCGCCGCCACGAATCAAACCGTTGAATACGAGTCACCCAACTTCAGGAACTCTTGCAACCCCTGGAACCCTAGGAGCCTTTGGAACCCTTGGAACCTCAGGAACCCTAGGAACTTTCTCATCAGCCATCTTCGAACCTTCGATTTAAGACCTTGATCACCGTCCCCCTTTCCTACAACGAGATCGGCCCCGACACCCTCAGCCGGGTGCTCAAATCATACGCCGGTCGTCATCACGAAGAGATTATCAGGGACCTGGAGCAGAAATTGTCGGTGGTGACAGGCAGTCCGAATGTGCTGGCGGTCACATCGGGAACCTCAGCCATGCACCTGGCCCTCCAGGTGGCTGGTGTTAATGCAGGTGATTATGTGATCGCGCCGACATTCGCGTACGTGGCAACCGTAAGCCCGGCGATATACGTCGGTGCCCGCTTAGTGTTGGTCGACTCGGAGACCAAAACCTGGAACATCGACCCGGTACTGGTTCGACGGGCGGTGGAGAAACTCAAACATGAAGGGAAAAGGGTGGGAGCTATGGTGGTCGTGCACAACTACGGCGTGCCTGCCGACATGGATGAGCTGGCAGCGATTGGCCGGGAGTTCAGCGTGCCGGTCATTGAAGATGCCGCGGAGTCATTTGGTTCAACCTGGCGGGGCAAGTGGACCGGTACGATTGGCGACATCGGTGTGTATTCATTCAACAGCAACAAGACGATAACAGGTTTTGGCGGAGGCGCATTGGTTTCGTCGAATGCCGACTGGATCGCCAAGGCCCGATACCTCGCGGCGCATGCGCGGTCCAATCTGCCATATTACCAACACGAAGTGGTGGGATATAACTATCGCATGAGCCCAATTACGGCCGCATATGTCATGACTCAGCTCCAAATAATGCCGCTGCTTTTCGAAAGGCGACGCTCAATCGACGGCGTCTATAGGGCTGAAGGGAAGAAGCAGGGGCTGATTTTTCAAGGAATTCTTGAGTTAGGAGGATTTCAGCCATGGCTGACTGCTTGCTTGCTGCCAGGTAGTCTGCTGCCAAAGAATGTACTGGATAAGTTGAACAGTGCCGGAATTGAGGGCAGAAGGCTCTGGAAACCACTTCATGCACAGCCTGCATTTCGGCATGCGGAGAGTCATGGCTTAGCGCTATCTAGCCACCTATTTGACAGGGGATTGGTATTGCCCATGGGGCCGGATAATGTGACCCCGCCGGCGGTTGTTTCAGAAGTTCTTTCCGCCCTTAAGTAATTGATTTTCAGTTTTTTAGCGATTCGATTTCCAAGACTTGGCTTTAAATGATGTAGATTATTGATTTACAGTCACTTAAGTTGGTATTGATTTTGACCGTTCATCACTTCTTCTGACATCAAGTTTTCGCCAAATTTCGGGTTACAGTTGCTGGTTGTCTGGTATGAATCATGTAAGGTTTTACCTATTTTTGAATCTTTGATAACGGAAAGCAATTAAGAAATAGAGAATGAAGTCAAAACTATTGGTTGTTGCCTTCCAATTGATATATGCCTTTTCCTTTGGTCAGGCAGGTAATTATCGGTCTTTAGGATCGGGTACATGGGGTACACCGGGTACCTGGGAGCGGGATGCTGACTTGAATGGTTCGTTCGAGGAAAGTCCTTCAACGGTAGCGCCTACTTCAACTTCAGGTACAATAACCATCCGCAACGGACATGTTGTGACGGTTGCCGCGATTCTCACAACAGACCAAACCACCGTGCAAAACGGTGGTACCCTCACAATTAATGCTGGAGTGACTGTGACGCTTGGGCCGGGAGCAGGTGACGACATTAGCGTTAATTCGGGTGGTGTGTTGAATGTGAATGGGACTATACAAATGGTTGCGGGCCTTCCAGGCAATTCAAACCGCTTGAGGGTGGATGGCACGCTTAATAATGCTGGCTCTATCATAAACTCAACTGCCGTAAAACTCACTTTCCGAGCAGGCTCTAGCTATTTCCATCTTTTTGATGGCACCACGGCCAATGCGATCCCTGTGGCTGGTTGGGACGCAACTTCAACCATGTCAATTACCGGGTTGGGGGCAGGTGGCGCTAACGTGCCAACCGGGCTGAGTCAGACTTTCGGGAACTTTGTATGGAATACACCCAACTGGGATCAGTTTGTTGACTTGGCCGGAGCTCCGTCCAACGTGACAGGTAATTTTCAGATTGATGATACTGGGGTGGGAGGATTCTATTGGAACCAAATGGGTGGCGCCAATACGACCTTGAATATCGGTGGCAATTTTGTGGTCAATGGTGGAGTGGCAGGTTTCATCGCGCAGACAGCGACGCCGGGTACAATGACCATCACGGGAGACATGATCCTCGCCGGTGGATATTTTCAGTTAGCGGAAGATGTTGATGCTTCCATTAACGTCGTTGGTGATATTTCAATTTCTGGAGGCATTTTCGATTTTTCTTTTTTTTCGGCTGTTGGTGTAATCAACGCACAAGGAAACGTTGATTTTACCGGAGGTGATATTTTGGTAAGTGCAGCTCCTACCGGTTCAGGAACCTTGAACTTTGTGGGCACCTCAGGAACTCAAATTTATACGTCATCGCTTGTCCCCTCGGGGTCTGTGAACTATTATGTCAGCGCCTTGTCGGTGGTAAGTATCCCGGCAACAAGTTTTCTTGCAGGGAGCGGAACCCTGACGGTCGACGGCACTCTTCAGATAGCATCCACTAGTTCAAGCGGTGCAATGCAAACAGGGACATTGAGCGGTAACGTGCGGGTATCGGGTAGCCGGACCTACAATTCAGGATGTACAATAGTTTACAACGGTTTGGCCGGACAATTCATCGGTAATGGCCATCCCACTACTTCCGGGGTCAATACCACCGTCAACAACTCGAGCGGTGTTTCGTTGATTGTAGGCGTCCCGGTCATCATCACCACCAACCTAACCTTAACTTCCGGTAACCTTAATATCCTAAACGGTGCGTTAACCCTCAACGGTACCCTGTCCGCTGGTGGAAACTTCATTACCATCGGATCCGGTGGAAGCATCACCATTAGCGGTTCGGGTTCAATTGGAACATTCCCCTTTCCTTCCGGGGCTCAAACCTTTACTAATCTTACGCTGGACAATTCTAATGGGGTGACTTTTGCAAATAATGTGACCATTACCGGAGTTCTGACCCTTACAAGCGGATCGCTATCATTTCCGGGTCAGACCCTCACCCTCAATGGGACTTTTTCCGGAAGCGGGAGTGGTGACCTTTCACCAAGCAGTAGTTCAACACTAACTATTGGAGGAAGTGGCCCTTTTGGCACCTTGAGAATAAACTCAGTAAATAGCACGTTGGGTACCCTCACCTTCAACCGCTCAAGTTCAGGTACAGCCTCGCTGAATAGTCAGCTAATTGTAAATACTACATTCAATCTTACGAATGGTACCTTTACCAATACCAGCGGCCTTCAAATGGCTAATGGATCAACGCTGGTTAGAAATTCCAACGGAACCCTTAGCGGGAACCCGCCAACTGATTTGCCCCCCGGGCAACATTATAGCGTTACTTATACAGGATCCACTTTGACAACTGGCCTTGAGTTGCCAACGGTTGCCTCTGACATGCTATTGAACCTGACCATAAATGGCGGGACTGTCACCCTCGACAAAAGCACCAAGGCTGATGGCAATGTGCAGTTGACTAGCTCGACCTTGGATGCAAACGGATTCAACATTACCATGGGCGGCAGTTCAGCTACTTGGAACAAGGGAGCGGGTAACTTCACAGGAGGTACAGGTGCGGTCATTATTGCCGGTGGAGCCAGCGTTACCATCACGGCATCATCAACCCCCACGTTTAGCAACGTCACAGCAAACAGCGGTTCTACCCTTACCATGCCAACAGGAACCGTCAACATTACCGGGAACCTGCAGTTGAATTCAGGAGGAACGTTTAATGCCAATACCGGCACGATAAACCTCAATGGCAGTGGTGCGCAGGTGGTGGCAGGAGCAGGGAAGACATTCGCCAATATCACCGTGAATAAGTCCGGTGGAAGCGTTACGCTTTCCTCAGCGGTAAACCTCACAGGGCTTCTCAATATCCAATCGGCCACTACTGTCGCCTCCGGGGGCAACCTTACATTGATATCTAATGGATCCGGTACAGCCTCCATTGGCGATCTCTCCGGCGGTGGCAGCGTGACAGGTTCCGTGGCCGTACAGCGCTTCATTACAGGAGTTGGAAGGCACTATCGGGATATTTCGGCCCAAGTTCTAAATCCTACCGTGAGTCAGATAATAGCAAGCGGAATTACCATTACCGGTCCGTTTACAGGAACAAGTTTTCCGTGTACGGAATGCGCAACAAACGGCTCGTCAATGTACTTCTATAACGAAGCCGCTGCTGGCGTACTCACCAATGGTTATGTTGCACACCCTCCTAACGGAGGCAATAGCACAACCTCCACGTTGTCACCGGGACGCGGTTACAATTTATTGGTAAGAAGTGTGTTAGGCTCTCCAACCATGTCGTTGAGCGGGACGATTAATTCCGGCAGTATTGTGCTTCCTGTTACCTTTACCGCATCAGCCGGTGCAGCAGACGATGGATGGAATTTCGTTGGCAATCCCTACCCCAGTGCAGTAGATTGGGACATAATTGCGGGCTGGACAAAGACCAACTATGGCAGTAATGCTATCTCTGTATGGGACCCAACCAAAGGTACAAGCGGAGGATACCGCACATGGAACGGCAGTACAGGTGACCTTGGCAGCGGACGAATAGCAGCAGGTCAAGGCTTTTGGATTCATGGCGTAAGTGGGACGGCAATTACTATTCATGAGCAGGCAAAGACATCCACATCTACTGCATTTCTCCGGAATGCAGAGAAAGAGGCGGATTACCTGGAAATTGCACTTAAGGAAGTTGGAAGCACCGATGAGGATTATGCTTACATTCAACTCCATGATAAGGCTGCTTTGACCTATGATAACTTTGACGCTGTAAAAAGGAAAAGCCCCTCGTTCAACCTGTCATTCCTGTCTGGGGATGGTGTTCCTCTTGCAATCAACTTGATAAAGGAGATTCCATATGGCACCCCAGTTTTCTTATCTATATCCGACATTGGCATGGGTTCCTTTATGCTGCAATCCAGACTTTCAGGTCTGTTTAGTTCTGAGACAGTAATGCTCCACGATAAGTTTACAGGTGAAGTCTACGACTTGAACAGCAGTCCATACACATTTAATGTCAGCGAGTCATTGGCATCACAACCAGTTGACAGATTCTACATAGTGTTTGGAGAAAAGGCTATTAGCGCTCCTTCAATCGATGTGGTTAGAGTATATCCGAACCCGGTAATGAGAGATATTGCCGTGATCGTTACCGATCAGTCGGCTTCAAAGGAAGTCATAATCCTGGATTTGATGGGTAATGAAGTGGGTGCTATGATGTTACATGAAGAGAGTGGAATGCTGACCGGATCAAAGGACCTTGGTTCACTTACCGGAGGGGTTTACATGATAAAGGTATTTGCAGGGAACAGGGTGTACGTTCGTAAGTTTATCAAGAATTGACCGCTAGGAAGTGTCACTAATGAAGATCAGGCCTTTGACCTCTTATGTTGCCGTAATGGCCATAGTAATGCTACCCATGACTGGGATAGCCCAGCCTGGACCGCCTCCCGACCCGGATGTTCCGATTTCAGGTATTGAGTTCCTGTTGGGTGGGGGCGCGCTGCTGGGTGTCCGTCAGTTGCTTTCACGGTTCAGGTCAACGAAGAAAGAGTGATTCAGTGGTGGATTAAACTTATCCGGAACCTCCGGATCCTGCCTCGTTGGGTCATCATCTTCATCGACCTGACGTTCATTTCCTTTTCGGTCTTCCTGGGTTTTCTCCTTCGATTCAATTTTGCGCTCAACGACCTGGTCCTCCATGAGTACCAACGGGGCATAGTAGTCTACTCGGTCGGCGGCCTGATTGCCATCCTGCTCACCGGAAGCTATAAGGGCATCATCCGTTACACCGGCTTGCAGGATGGCGCCCGCATCTTCTTCATGGTGATGCTGAACCTGTTCCTTGTCGTCGGGGTCAACCTGTTCTACGCCTCCAACAAGCTGCCTTACCCGGTCCCGTACTCGGTGGTGATGATCAGCTTCCTGTCGTCATTCCTCTTCCTGTTCAACTATCGGCTCCTGGTCAAGTACATTTTCTCGTATTACGAAGACCAGATGCTCAAGCGTTCACGGGTGCTGATCTTCGGAGCGGGCCAGACGGGGATCATCACCCGGCATGTGGTGGAGTCATCCAAACGCATGCGGGTCATGGGCTTCCTGGAAGACAACCCGGACAAAGTGGGGAAGGTACTCGACGGCGTGCGGATCTACAGCGCGCGGAAGCCGGAACTGGAGCAGTTGCTGCGCGACCGTTCGTTCGATGAGTTGGTGATTGCCGCCAAAGACATCGACCCGGATCGGCGCAATGAGCTGGTTGACCTTTGTGTTCAGCACCGGGTAAGGGTCCGGGTCATTCCGCCTATCGACAAGTGGGCGAAGGGAGAACTGAGCTTTAGCCAGATCAAGGAGATCAATATCGAAGACCTCCTGGGGCGCGAAGCCATCCGCCTGAACAAGGAGAACGTGGAGCGCGACCTGAAGGGTAAGAGAATCTGTGTGACCGGCGCCGCAGGGTCCATTGGCCGCGAACTCGTCCACCAGGTCATTCAGTACCACCCGGATTCCATTATCGCCATTGATCAGGCCGAGTCGGCCCTCTACGAACTCGAGCGCGAACTGGTCGCCCTGACGCCAGGAATCAAGCTCATAATTTGCCTGGCCGATATCACCAACAAGGAGCGGATGCAGGCCATCTTTACCGAGCAACGTCCCGACGTGGTTTACCATGCGGCGGCCTACAAGCATGTGCCGATGATGGAAAGCCATCCGTCGGAGGCGGTGGCCTGCAATATCCTGGGTACGAAACTATTGGCCGACCTTTCAGCCGAAGTGGGAGTGCAGAAGTTCGTGATGATCTCCACCGACAAGGCGGTTAACCCGACCAACGTGATGGGTTGCTCAAAGCGCATCGCGGAGATCTACGTGCAGTCACTCAACAACTTTCAGGAAGGCAAGCCTCACCGTACCGCCTTCGTGACTACCCGGTTTGGCAACGTGTTAGGGTCCAATGGTTCGGTAATCCCTCTTTTCAAAAGGCAAATCGCGAGTGGTGGCCCTGTAACGGTGACCCACCCGGAAATCACCCGCTACTTCATGACCATCCCCGAAGCCTGCCAGTTGGTGCTGGAAGCAGGGACCATGGGCAAAGGAGGAGAGATATTCCTGTTCGACATGGGCAAGTCCATGAAGATCCTGGATCTCGCCCGCAAGATGATCTGGCTGTCGGGCCTGGAGCCTGATCGTGACATCGAAATCCATTTCACCGGCCTGCGGGAAGGGGAGAAGCTTTACGAAGAACTGCTGTCCAACCAGGAAAACACCATCCCCACTCACCACAAGAAAATCCTGATCGCCCGGGTTCAGGAGTACAGCTACGAAGAAATCAACCGCTTCGTTGAACTCTTCCACGACCTCATCAACGACCGCAACGAGCTGAAGATGGTAGCCCTCATGAAAGAGCTCGTCCCTGAGTACAAGAGCAACTACTCCCGCTACGAAGTGCTGGATACCCAGCGGTTCAGCGAGTTGAACTAGCGACCAGTCATGCTTCGACTTCGCTCAGCATGACCTCTTGCAGACAAGCCTACTTTGATTCTTCCACCAAGCGTTCTCCCCCTTTAGGGGCAAGGGGCCTGGGGAGCCAGTGGGCGTTTTGTAATTCCACGCCTGCCGTGAGCGAGTCGAAGGGAAGTCGAAGGCTGACGGACCCGGTCATGCTTCGGCTTCGCTCAGCATGACCTCTTGCAGACAAGCCTACTTTGATTCTTCCACCAAGCGTTCTCCCCCTTTAGGGGCAAGGGGCCTGGGGAACAAGTGGAAATTTCTTCTACTCCTTTCGCGGCTTACGCTCCGCTATACATGAACCCGGTCTAGACTACCCGTTCTATTGGTTCTTCACTAATCTTCGTCCCCCCTTTAGGGGCAAGGGGCCTGGGGAACAAGTGGAAATTTCTTCTACTCCCTTCGCGGCTTACGCTCCGCTATACATGAACCCCGTCTAGTTCTTCACTAATCTTCGTCCCCTCTTTAGGGGCAAGGGGTCTGGGGAACTCTTGGACGCTTCTGCAATTCCCTGACCCGGCCCCAAACGGGCCACACCTGACGGGGCTACAAACGGGTCGTCCCGCTGAGGCAAACATAGTTACGCCTGCTACCTACCGATTACCGATCACTGATTACCGATCACCCTCAGGCGCACTACAAACAAACTACTTCTTGTGGATTACTACCGGTCACCGATTACCGGTCACTGGTCACCGATCACTTCCTCAACCCACCGCGCTTATTATAGCGATAGAACGCCTTGCGGTTCTTCTTGATCGATTTGGGGCCACTGCTGCTGTGGAGGAAGTTGCCGGGGAGGTAGTATTCGATCTTGACCGTGTACAGGATATAGGCATCATCCGCGCTGGGATTCCCTCGTTGGGTACCATCTGCTGCGGGGGCGATGCCCAGTTCAGGCCTGCGATCGGACAGAGCAGCAGCGATCGGATCGGAGAACTTGCTGGCGGCATTGTGTACGGTGCTGACGTCATCCAGATAATCGGTGAACGTCTTGCGATACCCGCCTTCAAACGAGAGGTTCATGAAAGGACCTAGCCGAAAACGCAAGCCGAGGCCCATGGGAATTACAGGCGTAACCGTGCTGTAGCTGACCAGCTCTGTTTTCAGGTCAGACAGGGAATAAGTTGTACCCTGGTACTCCGTCTTGGGGTTGAAGTAAAGCAGGCCAATGCCGGCAAAACCGTAGACGTTGAAGGCCGGTCGCTGATAGAAGGTGCGGCCGTGAGGATAAAGGTTAATTATCCCGACGGCAGTCATTTCAAAGTTGTTAGAGTAGAAGTTAAGGTTCCTCTTTTTTCTGCTTCCCTCATCAGCCTTCGCATCGTCGCCCGAAAGCTGGAACCAGGTGAAATCGGCCCGGACGGAAATCCGGCGGTTCAGGTAGTATTGAAGACCTACACTCATGGTAGGCTTTGCATCCAGGTAATCGCCGGGATTGGCCAACTCTCCAAGATAGGTGCTGGTGCCTACCCCACCCACAAAGATGAGCGACCTCGGCCGCCGCATGGCGTAGAAGCTCTGGCTTGAGGCCACCTCGGGAAGGAGGGTCAGGGCCATCAGCCCGGCAAAAAGGATACGCTTCATCAAAAGGGCCTTAATTGTGGCAATTTATCAAAATTAAGCCAAGAAGGAAACCGCCCCTCAGGCTAAAACCTGCGTGATTTTTTCGGCCGCCTCTTTCAACATAATGGCGGAATAGACCTTCAAACCCGATTGCTGGATGATTTTGGCCCCTTCCTCGGCATTAGTGCCCTGCAAACGCACAATAATGGGCACCGGGATGTTGCCTACCTTCTTATACGCCTCAACCACCCCGCTGGCCACCCGGTCGCACCGGACAATACCCCCGAAAATGTTGATCAAAATGGCCTTGACATGGGGGTCCTTCAGGATAATCCGGAAACCGGCCTCCACAGTCTCGGCATTGGCACCACCCCCAACATCGAGGAAGTTGGCAGGCTCACCGCCCGACAATTTGATGATGTCCATCGTGGCCATCGCCAGCCCCGCACCATTCACCATGCAGCCTACGTTGCCATCCAACTTCACATAGTTGAGCCCCGACTTGCCGGCCTCAACTTCCAGCGGGTCTTCTTCGGAGATATCCCGGAGTTCCGCCAGCTCCTTGTGGCGGAATAGGGCGTTGTCGTCCAGGTTCACCTTGCCGTCAACGGCAATAATCCGGTTATCGGAAGTTTTCAATACCGGGTTGATCTCAAACATCGACGCATCGATGGCGATATAGGCGCCATACAGGGCGTTCACAAACTTGACCATCTCCTTGAAGGCGTTGCCCTCAAGTCCCAGGGCGAAGGCAATCTTCCGGGCCTGGAACGGCTGCAGGCCGATGGCCGGATCCACCCATTCCTTAATGATCTTCTCCGGGGTCGCGGCGGCCACATCTTCGATGTTCATCCCGCCCTCGGTAGACGCCATGATCACCGGCTTGCTCTTCGAGCGGTCGAGCAGGATGCTCATATAGTATTCCTTGGGCTCCGACTCGCCGGGGTAGTACACGTCTTCGGCGATCAGGACTTTGTTCACTTTCTTGCCGGTAGGGCCGGTCTGGTGGGTAACCAGGGTACCGCCCAGGATGGCCTTCGATTTGTCAAATACCTCATCCACGCTCTTGGCCAGCACCACACCTTTGGAACCTGTTT
Source organism: Cyclobacteriaceae bacterium (assembly GCA_016787605.1). Lineage (GTDB taxonomy): Bacteria > Bacteroidota > Bacteroidia > Cytophagales > Cyclobacteriaceae > ELB16-189. Next base: position 36,386 of record JAEUUE010000015.1, on the reverse strand, counting down.
CCTTGATGGTACCCTTACCCCGTCCGCCGGCGTGAATCTGCGACTTCACGACAAACCACTTGGTGCCGGTCTCCGCATGCAGCTCCTTCGCGGCAGACACCGCACGATCCGGTGTATCCGCAACAATGCCGCCCTGTACGGCAACACCGTACTTCTTCAAGATGTCTTTAGCCTGGTATTCGTGAATGTTCATAAAAGGGTAAGTTTATCGGGCAATCTACTTTTTTTAAACCTTTATTTCAAGAAATTGCGCCATGCTGGAAGCGAAAGGTATCGAGAAATCCTACGGCTCTCTCAAGGTGCTCAAAGGCGTCGACCTTACGGTGAGCCGCGGGGAGATCGTCTCCATTGTGGGTGCCTCGGGGGCCGGCAAAAGCACGCTCCTCCACCTGCTCGGCACGCTTGACACGCCCGACCGGGGAACGGTGACGGTCAATGGGATCAACGTCTTTCAGCAGGCACCCAACGCCCTCGCCGCCTTCCGCAACCGCCATATCGGTTTTGTCTTCCAGTTCCATAACCTTCTTCCGGAGTTCTCTGCCCTGGAGAACGTGATGATCCCGGGATTCCTGTCCGGCAAGCCCGACCGGGAAGTCACAGAGAGAGCCACATCGCTGCTGGAAGACCTGGGCCTCAAAGACCGCATGAGCCACAAGCCGTCGGAGTTGTCGGGAGGGGAGCAGCAGCGTGCCGCCTGTGCCCGCGCCCTCATGAACTCCCCCGACATCATCCTCGCCGACGAGCCCAGCGGCAACCTTGACTCGCGCAACGCCCACGACCTGCACCAGCTCTTCTTCAACCTGCGCTCCAAGATGGGCCAGACCTTCATCATCGTCACCCACAACCAGGAGTTTGCCAACATGGCCGATCGGAAGCTGGAGATGAAAGATGGGGTGCTGAATGGTCGATAGTCCACTCGCCAGTGCCGCTCGGCAGGAGCCCCCAGTTTTGAGGTATAACGCCCCCCTCGGTATCTTTGCATCCGCTCATGAAAAAAGTCGCCTTCTACACCCTCGGCTGCAAGCTCAACTACTCCGAAACGTCCACGATTTCGCGGAAATTCGAGGAGAAGGGGTACCGGAAGGTGGAGTTTACGGATACCCCCGACATCTTCATCATCAACACCTGCTCGGTCACCGAGAACGCCGACAAGAAGTGCCATAAACTCGTCCGCGACGCCCGCGCCATTTCCCCCGATGCCTTTGTCGCCATCATCGGTTGCTACGCTCAGTTGAAGCCGAAGGAAATCGCCTCAATCCCGGGGGTGGATGCCGTGCTGGGCGCCAATGAGAAATTTCGGCTCGTGGAACTGCTGGACGGCTTCGTCCGCCCTCCGCAGCCGGTCGTGTATTCCTGCGACATCGACACGGTGCAGTCGTTCCATACATCATACTCCATGCACGACCGCACGCGCACGTTTCTGAAGGTGCAGGACGGTTGCGACTATTCCTGTAGCTTCTGCACGATTCCCCGCGCCCGCGGAGGAAGCCGCAGCGATACGGTAGCCAACATCGTGAAGACGGCCCATGAGATTGCGGAGACGGGCGTGAAAGAGATCGTCCTCACGGGCGTGAACACCGGCGACTTCGGCCTGCAGAACGGCGTGCGAAAGGAACGGTTTATCGACCTGGCCCGCGCACTGGACCAGGTGGAGCGAATCGAACGTATCCGCATTTCTTCCATCGAGCCCAACTTGCTGTCCAACGAGATCATTGAGTTCGTGGCCGCCTCCCGCCGGTTTGTGCCGCACTTCCACGTGCCCCTCCAGTCCGGCTCCGACCGTATCCTCAAACTCATGCGGCGCAGGTACCTGCGGGAACTGTATACCGAGCGAGTTGCCAAAATCAAATCGGTGATGCCTCATGCCTGCATCGGCGTCGACGTCATCGTGGGCTTCCCGGGGGAGAGAGACGAAGATTTTCTGGAGACGTACAACTACCTCAACGAACTCGACATCTCCTACCTGCACGTCTTCACGTATTCGGAACGGGAGAACACCCTCGCGGCCACCATGCCTGACCCTGTTCCCCAGAACGTGCGCAATGAGCGGTCACGGATGCTGCACATTCTCTCTGACAAAAAGCGGAGGGCGTTCTACGAGCAGAATGTAGGGTCGGCACGCACGGTGCTGTTTGAAAAAGACATCGAAGATGGCATGATCCACGGCTTTACGGAAAACTACGTCCGGGTGGCTGTCCCCGCCGACGAGGAGTTGATCAACCAACTCCGCGTAGTGAGGATCGGGGAGATTTCACAGACTGGAGTGGCTATCGGATCACTGGAAGTTATGGTATAAAAGCCAGCACTCTTCTTCGTAGAAAGATCTGGTAACCACCGCGGAGACGCTAAGACGCGAAGTAACGCAAAGTTCTTAGCGACCCTTTGCGCCTTTGTGCCTTTGGGGTGGTTATTCGCTCCATCCGCAAGGCAGGTAACTCGTCTTGCCGGCTACTAACTATGCAATCATTCTTCGGTGATAATTCACCTGCCCCAGGTGATACCCGAGGTGGGTGGCCAGGTGCATGAGGAAGAACACCGTGGCCATGGGATGACCGAAGACCTCCACAGGGTAGGGGGCGTGGAGTTGTTCGTGCGGCAAGTCGGGAAGCACCTGCGCGATGGCCGCCTTCGTCTTTTCAATCTCCTCCAGCAACTTCTCGCGAGGAATATTCTTACTGGAGAACTCCGCCTCCCGGTTTCTCACGTACCCGGTATTTCCCAGGACGGTGCCGATGAAATGCTGCAGGTTGCCACACAAGTGCAAACACAGGTTGCCCGCTGAGTTGCTAATCCCCGGCGCCACCTTCCAGATCGCCTCCTCCCCGGGATACAGCCTGATCTCCTCCGCCAACTTGTTCAGATCCCGGTTATAAAGCGTCAACAATGACTGCGTTGCCAAATTCATAAAACCTTAAACTTTTGCCTTTCAACCTTAAACTTAGACCTCTTAGACTATCGCACCAGATCCTTCTCAATCTCCGCAATCTTATCCCCCAGATGCTCCATTGCCAGTTCGAAGTTGTTGGGATCCGACAGCCGTAGGTTCACGCTTACATAGAACTTGATCTTCGGCTCCGTACCCGAGGGCCGCACAGAGATCTTGGCGCCCTCCCAGGTCAGGAACTGAAGGACGTCAGATTTAGGTAAGGTGATCGGCTGTTCGTGCCCGTTGAGCAGATTTCTGTCAATCTGTTTTTCGTAGTCCAGCAGGCGCAATACTTTCTGGCCGGCAATGATGTGGGGAGGGTTGCTGCGGAAGCGGTCCATCATGTACCGGATCTGCGCGGCTCCTTCGGCGCCCTTGCGCACGACGTTCACCAGCCCTTCGCGATAAAGCCCGTATTCGCGGTACATCTCTATCATCCACTGGTACAGGCTGCGACCGTCGTCTTTGGCTGCGGCGGCCATGGCGGCGAAGAAGGCACAGGCCGACACGGCGTCCTTGTCGCGGACGAAGTCGCCCACCATGTAGCCGTAGCTTTCCTCACCGGCGGCGATGAATTTCTTTTTGCCTTCGTTGTCACGGATAAGTTCGGCGATGTATTTGAACCCGGTCAGGGTGTTCACGCACTCCACGCCCATCTGTTCGGCCATTCGGTCGATAAGGTCGGTAGTGACGATGGTCTTGGCGATGTAGGCGTCCTTCTTGTCCTTGAGGTTCTTGAGGATGAACCAGATCATCAGGCTGAGGGCCTGGTTGCCGTTGAGCAGGAAGAATTCGCCCCGGCTGTTGCGGATGCCGATGCCTACACGGTCGGTGTCCGGGTCAGTGGCCATGACCAGGTCGGCGCCGATGGCATTGGCCTTCTTCAGCGCCAGGTCCATGGCCGAGCGCTCCTCGGGGTTGGGCGACTCCACAGTGGGGAAGTTGCCGTCGGGCTTTTTCTGCTCTTCGACGATGGTCACGTTTTCAAACCCCAGCCGCTTCAGGCATTCCGGCACCATCGTGATGCCCGCGCCGTGGAGGCTGGAGTAGACGATGGAAATCTTGGACTGCTTTCGAATGCTCTCCTGGCGGGGGATGAGTTTGAGCACCTCTGTATAATAGGCTTCTTCTACTTCGGGGCCGATCCGCTTGATTCGCGCAGGATCGGAGTTGAACTTGATCTGATCGAAGCTGGTGATGGCGTTGACTTCGTCGATGACATTCTTGTCATGGGGAGGCACCAGTTGGGCGCCATCCGTCCAATAGGCCTTGTACCCGTTGTATTCCTTCGGGTTGTGGGAGGCGGTAATGACCACGCCCGACTGGCATTTCAGTTGCCGGATGGCAAACGACAAAATCGGGGTGGGGCGCAGCTCAGGAAAGAGGTGCACGTTAATGCCGTTGGCAGAAAACACGTCGGCGGTAACCTGGGCGAAGTAGGAGCTGTTGTTCCGGCTGTCGCAGGCAACGGCCACGCTGATCTCTTGTCCAGGGAAGGACTTTTTCAGGTAGTTGGCCAGCCCCTGGGTGGCCGCGCCGATGGTATACCGGTTGATGCAGTTGGAGCCGACGCCCATGATGCCCCGCAAACCCCCGGTTCCGAACTCGAGCGTTTTATAGAAACTGTCGATCAGAAGCTTGGGGTCCTCGCGGTTCAGCAAGGCCTCGACCTGCTTCTTGGAGTCGGCGTCGATGTTGCTTGCCAGCCATTCTTTGGCCCGGGCGGTGGATTGTGCAAGCAATTCGGAGATCTGGATCATGGGCGTAGGGGAGTGAATTAACGATAATCTTCTCGAACAGGACTGAATACATCAAGAACTTTGCAGGCGGTCAGGGCTTTGCCGGAGTGTATGGCGTGGGGTGGAATGATCAACACCTGTCCGGGGTCAAGGATGCGTGTGTGGCCATCGACGGTAAGTTCAAGTTGTCCTTCCAGCATGTTGACCACCTGTTCGTGCATATGGGAGTGCTCGGGTACGAGACTTCCACTTTCGATGTCCCAGTAGGCAAATGTCATCCGTTCGGAATGCACGAAGCGTCCGTGAAACCCGGGAAATATCTCTCGGGGTGCCTGGGAAGCCAGTACTTCGACGGTGGGCATCATAGGTTGCCGCGGAGGGCCTGCTCGCGTTCGATGGATTCGAAGAGGGCCTTGAAGTTTCCTTTGCCGAACGACTTGGCCCCATTGCGTTCGATGATCTCAAAGAACAGCGTGGGGCGGTCCTGGACGGGCTTCGTGAAGATCTGAAGGAGGTAGCCTTCCTCGTCGCGGTCGATGAGAATGTTCAGTTTCTTCAATTCTTCCAGCGGCTCGCTGATCTTGCCGACACGGGCGAGTACGTCTTCGTAGTACGTCTCCGGCACGTACAGGAATTCCACGCCGCGGCGGCGCAGTTCAGAGACGGTATGGATGATGTCGTCGGTGGCGATGGCGATGTGCTGGACGCCGGCTCCCTTGTAGAAATCGAGGTACTCTTCGATCTGCGACTTCTTCTTTCCCTGGGCCGGCTCGTTGATGGGGAACTTGATGTACCCGTTTCCATTCGATACGACCTTCGACATGAGTGCGCTGTACTCGGTGCTAATGTCTTTGTCGTCGAACGTGACCAGGAGGCTGAAGCCCATCACTTTTTCGTAGAAGTCCACCCAGGTGTTCATCTTGCCGAGCTCCACGTTGCCCACGCAGTGGTCGACATACTTCAACCCGATCGGCGTGCTCTTGAAGCCGGAGGTCACAGGTTTGTATCCCGGGAGGAAGGGGCCCTTGTAGTTCTTGCGCTCCACGAACGTGTGGATCGTGTCGCCGTACGTGTGGATGGCGGCCACCACGACTTCCCCGAATTCGTCTTTGCGGGTCTGAGGGGGGAAGGCGGGTACGGCGCCGCGGGCCACGGTTTCGTTAAAAGATTTGGTGGCGTCGTCGACCCAGAGGGCCAGTACCTTGACACCGTCGCCGTGACGGATAACATGGTCGGCAATTTCCGTTCCGGGCTGGATGGAGGTGGTGAGCACCAGCCGGATTTTGTCCTGCTGGAGGACGTAGGAGGCGCGGTCCCGGATGCCGGTTTCCGGGCCTGCATAGGCAATAAGCTGGAAGCCGAAACAATGCTGGTAGTAGAGGGAAGCCTGCTTGGCATTGCCCACGTAGAATTCAATGTGGTCGGTGCCGTTGATGGGGAGGAAATCGTTTTGCATGGTCGGGATAAATGAGAGGGTAAATTTAGTGATTCATCCCGTATTCCGGCGACCGGAAAGCGCCCCGGATTATTTGACTCGGTAAAGAGCGGCCGTGTTGCGCATTTCTCTTTATCTTGCCTCAAATTTCTACCCATGGACGTCACGAAGTTGAACACCGCCCTCCTTGAAATCATCAATAGCCGCCAGGAACTGGCCTCCATCGACTACAACAACCCGAAGTACGATGACCTCGAAGAGAAGCTCCACGACCTGGAAGACGATTTCATGGAGAACTTTGGCGATGACCTGGAGCGCGCCTTGCAGGACATCCACGATGAGTACTGTCCCGACAGCGATGTATTGGTGCCCATCGCCTACATCGCCAAGAAATACGTGGTGAGCGACCAGGGCGAATACTCAGTGCCTCCCACAGAAGGCGTCTTCGTAGAAATGGATGACTTCCCCGGCAAAGACACCAAGCTCGTCATCCTCCCCAGCCCCCCGCGCATCGCACTCACCATAGGCACGGAGAAGCAGCAGATTGTGTGGACGGCTAGGTGAGCCACGGATTACACAGATTACACGGATTACACAGATTACACGGATTACACAGATTACACGGATTAGGTACTCCCCAAAGAATTTTATCAGGTTTTCCGTCAGGGTAAGTCTTGGCGGTTACGTTCGGTAGTTGAAAATTGCCTGGGTGAGTGAATTTCATCTAAGAGATGAGACCTATTCCATTATCGGTATATGCATGGAGGTGCATCGGATACTGGGGCATGGGTTTCTTGAAGTAGTTTACAAAGATGCGATTGAGTTGGAGTTTACAGAGCAGGGAATTCCTTTCAGCCGTGAAGAGGATTACGAGATCGAGTACAAAGGCTCTGTTCTGCGCCATCGATATCGCTCTGATTTCGTGGTTTATGACAAGATTATCCTCGAAGTAAAGGCCCAGGAAGGTGGCCTCAATTCTGCCAGTCAGCGTCAGACAATCAACTATCTGAAAGTCTCAGGCTGCAAAGTGGGGCTGGTCATCAACTTTGGACGTTCAAGCCTAGAATACAAACGCCTCGTACTCTAAACTCAAGGTTAATCCATCCGTGTAAATCCGTGCAACCCGTGGCTAGTCAAATCCAAGCTTAGCCCTGACCCTTCCAACGACGGCGCGAATAATCTCCCTCGCTTTCTCTTCCCCTTGCTCCAACTGCTGGTTGATTTCCTGGGGGTGGGCCATCAGGTGCTGAAAACGCGCGCGCTCGTTCTTGTACTTTTCGATAAGGACTGCTAGCAATTCATTTTTAGCGTGCCCGTAACCGAAATTCCCGGCCAGGTATTTCTTCCGTAATTCCGCGGTCTGCTCCGGGGTAGCCACGAGCCTGTAAATCGCGAAAATGGTATCGGTGTCGGGGTTCTTGGGGGCCTCCATGGGCGTGCTGTCGGTCACAATCGACATGACCTGCTTCTTGAGCGTCTTTTCATCCCCGAGGATGTCGATGATGTTGTTGGAGGACTTGCTCATCTTGTTGCCATCCACACCCGGTATGGTCATCACACTCTCGTCGATCTGGGCCTCAGGCACCACGAAGGTTTCGCCGTACAGGTTGTTGAAGGTCGTCGCGATGTCGCGGGTGATTTCAAGGTGCTGCTTCTGGTCCTTGCCAACCGGGACGATGTTGGCGTCGTAGCCAATGATGTCGGCGGCCATCAGCACCGGGTAGACAAAGAGGCCTGCATTCACGTCCGAAAGCCGGTCGGCCTTGTCTTTGAACGCATGGGAGTTCGCCAGCATCGGATAGGGGGTGAAGCAGCTGAGGTACCACGTCAGTTCCGTGACTTCCTGGATGCGGCTCTGCCGGTACAGGACATTCTTGCTGGTATCGAAGCCAAAGGCAATCCAGGCGGCCGCTACCGCCAGCGTGTTTTGCCTCCGTATTTCTGCATCGCGCAAGCTGGTGAGGGAATGGAGGTCGGCAATGAAAAAGAGTGAGTCGTTACCCGGTTTCCGCGAGAGCTCGATGCCGGGCAGGATGGCGCCCAGCAGGTTGCCGAGGTGCGGCCTGCCACTGCTCTGGATACCGGTGAGAATTCGTGCCATAATGGTGCAAAGAAAACAGGGTTAACCTAAATCCCCTTATTTTTGCGCCATTATTGTTCCATGACGCGATTGCTCACAGTGTTGGCGGTCCTGGCATTCAGCCTGGCATCGGCCCAAAGTACCGAACCCCTGATCTTCAGGGAGAAAGTCTATGACTTCGGCGAGATCCAGGAGACCAAGGGTGATGCCGATCACGAGTTTGTGTTCACCAATGGCAGCGGCCGCCCGGTCAAGATCCTCAATGTGATCACCTCCTGCGGCTGCACCACGCCGGGATGGACCAAAGAACCTGTGCCACCCGGCAAGACCGGCTTTGTGAAAGCCAGCTTCGATCCCAAAGGCAGGCCGGGGTACTTCAACAAGACACTCACCCTTGTCACCGATCTCGATGCCAACCCTATCGTTCTCCAGATCAAAGGAACGGTGGTGAACAAACTGAGCGAGGATACCGAGTTTACCGTCTCCGTCGGAAAACTGAAGCTCAAGTCCCGGACCCTCAGTATGGGTACGGTGTACCTGAACCGCGAGCCTATGGTGAAGCAATTCCCGATCATGAATGCCGGTGACGTGCCGATGAACTTCCTGTCGGTGGAGAAGCCTTCGTATGTAAAAATCGAAATGCCCGAGGCGCTGGAGCCGGGGCAGAAGGGATTGATCAGGATTATCTACGACGGGAAGGCCAAAGGAACCTACGGCTTTGCGTCTGACAATGTATTGATCAGGACATCGGACCCGGGTGAGGAGGTGAAGAGCTTTTCTCTTTTTGCCACCCTGGAAGAATACTATGCGCCGCCTACCGCGGAGGAGTTGCTGAGCGCTCCGCAGGCATTTTTGAAGGAGTCATCGGTAGACTTCGGCCAGTATCCCCCGGGCGCCTCCCTGGAACGGAAGATAACCATAGTGAACAAAGGCAAGAAGGAGCTGAAGATCAAAGCCCTCCAGGGTAACTGCACCTGCATCACGGCCGTGGCTGACAAGCAATCACTCCGTGCAGGAGACTCTACGTATATACGGATTCTCTTCAAACCGCAGACCCGCGGCGGCACCCAGCAGAAGGCCATCACCCTCTTCACCAACGACCCCCGCAACCCGGTTCAGTTGATCAGCGCCTCGGTCTATATCAACGATTGATCTGCCTTTGCGCCGTTTAGCGCCTTACGCGCCTTGGCGTGAGCATCTTCTTCAACTCTCTCGCAATCTTCTCCGCCGCATCACCCTTTCCGTACAGTGCGCGGGTGGTTATTTTCTTGGAGCGGTATTTCTGGTAAGCGCTGAGAATCTTTTTGGAGTCCGCCCCGGTGAGCACGTTGGCTCCGGCCCGGACAAGCTCAACCCATTCCGTCTGGTCCCGCAGCGTAATGCAAAACTTCCCGGAGAGGTAAGCTTCTTTTTGCAACCCGCCGCTGTCGGTGAGCACCAACCGGCAATGCTTGAGCAGCATCAGCATGTCGAAGTAGCCGACCGGGTCGATGACGTGCGCTTTCAATTCGATGTTGAGGCTGGCGAGATATTTGCGTGTGCGGGGGTGGAGGGGAAGTACTACCGGTGACTGCGCGTGAATCGTATTCAAGGCCGAGGCGATGGAACGCAAGCGCTCGGGACTATTGGTATTCTCCTCCCGGTGCAGCGTGGCCAGCACAAATTCGCCGCGTTTGAGGCCTAGTTGTTGAATGATGGAGGATTTCTTTTCGGCCCTGACGGCATAGTACTTGAGGGCATCATACATCACATCGCCGCAGGTTACGATCTTCGTATCAAAGCGGCTAAAGCCTTCCCTTTTGAGATTGGCAACGGCCGTCGAGGTGGGGCAGAAAAGAACCCGGCTGATCCGGTCGGTGAGAATGCGGTTGATCTCCTCCGGCATTTGCATGTTGAAACTCCGCAGCCCGGCTTCGACGTGGGCTACAGGAATGTGCAGCTTAGCGGCGGCAAGGGCCCCGGCCAGGGTTGAATTGGTGTCGCCATAGACCATCACCGCGTCGGGCTTTTCCTTTTGAAGTACTTCTTCCAGCTTTTCCAGCATACGGCCCGTCATGGCGCCGTGCCCGAGGCTGTGGATTTCCAGGTTGTAATCAGGCCTGGGAATCTCCATTTCCTCGAAAAAAACGTCGGACATGTTCTTGTCGAAATGCTGACCGGTATGGACCAGGCATTCGGCAATTCCTGCCTTTTTTAGAGCCCTGGACACGGTGGCGGCTTTAATAAACTGGGGGCGGGCGCCCAGGATGGTGACAATCTTCATGAAAGACTTGAAGTTGGGCTGCAAGATACGATCAGGGCTCAAATGTCTTGGCGTTCCCTGATTAATGTCATTCCGCAGGTGCGGTATTTTTTGCTGATTAAGGTATCGAAGTTAAACGGCAAAATCCCCTCATATGGAAAACTCTTCAATACTCAGTGTCAATTCCCTCCTGGAAATTGGCGCCCTGGTCTGTTTGGTTGCGGCGATCGCCATATTCATTTATCACGAGGTTCGCACCTTCATGGTCAAGGATCTCAAAGACCGCTATGACTATGTGAACACCCATGAGATCCGGTATTTCTGGTATACGGTCATTGCTATTATTGGCGCAGCGGGATTATACCTCGACAAGGTGGTGGGTCCCATGATCCCGGTTTCCGAGTCAGCGTTGCCGGTAGTACGTGTATTCTTCCTGGCGGCCTTTGTCGTAATCGCCTACCTGGTACTGTCCAACGGCGTGAAGCTGCTGTACCCTCCAGTGATCGAACGTCGCCTGAACCGGATCCGCAACAAGCCCCGGATTTCTCCCATGGGCAATGTGATGCGCAAACTCCGTGAGGAGGAAGAGTCCGTGCACCTGGATCAGACCCAGATCGACGCGCAAGCCAGTGTCATCCATTCCGTTGAATACGACGTGTGGGTTGACGAAAAGACCGGGTTCAAGCGCGTGGAAAAATACATGGGCTTTCAGCACGCCGAAAAATGCAGTGAGTGCGGGTTCTATACCCTGAAGATTGATTCGGAAGAAATTACCCGCAAACCCTCACAGACGGAAGAAGGACTGCTGGTCAAGCACTACCGCTGCAGCTATTGCAAGCACCGCGAAGCCAGGGAAGTGGTTATCGCTAAACTCTCGACCAACGCTTGAAGGTGTGAAGGTGCTGATGTGCTAAGGTGTTAAAGTGTTAAAGTGTTGAAATTACTCACCTTAACACCTTAACACCTCAACACTTTAGCACTTTTTAAACGAATGCTGGGATTCCGGTAATCTCGTGGCCCAGGATAAGCAAGTGAATATCGTGTGTGCCCTCGTAGGTGACGACCGATTCGAGGTTCATCATGTGACGCATGATGGAGTACTCACCGGTGATCCCCATCCCGCCGTGAATCTGCCGCGCCTCGCGGGCAATCTCCAGGGCAATCGCCACGTTGTTTCTCTTGGCCAGTGAAATCTGCTGCGTCGTGGCCTTTCCTTCGTTCATCAGGGTGCCGAGCCGCCAAACGAGCAACTGGGCCTTGGTAATTTCAGTGAGCATTTCGGACAGCTTCTTCTGCACCAGCTGGAACGACCCGATGGGCTTGCCAAACTGGATCCGCTCTTTGGCGTACCGGCGGGCGGATTCATAGCAGTCCATGGCGGCGCCGAGCGCGCCCCAGGCGATACCGTACCGCGCAGAGTCAAGGCACATCAGCGGGGCTCCCAGTCCATTCTTTCCGGGCAACAGGTTTTCTTTGGGAACCTTCACATTGTCGAAGACGAGTTCACCGGTAGCACTGGCTCGGAGCGACCACTTGCCATGGGTCTCGGGCGTGGTGAAGCCGGGCATGCCGCGCTCCACGATGAGTCCGTGGATTCTTCCCGCTTCATTCTTGGCCCACACGACGGCGACATCCGCTTTCGGGGAATTGGAGATCCACATCTTGGCGCCATTCAGGAGGTAGTGATCACCCATGTCCTTGAAGTTGGTGACCATGCCACTGGGGTTGGAACCGTGGTCGGGCTCGGTGAGGCCGAAGCAGCCGAGCCATTCGCCCGAGGCCAGCTTGGGCAGGTACTTCTTGCGCTGGGCTTCGCTGCCGAACTTATAGATGGGGTACATGACCAGCGAACCTTGTACAGAGGCAGTAGACCGCATGCCGGAATCTCCCCGCTCAATTTCCTGCATGAGGATGCCGTAGGAAATGTAGTCCAATCCTCCGCCGCCATATTCCTGCGGAATGGTAGGTCCAAAGGCGCCGATCTCGCCGAATTTCTTCACGATTTCATAGGGGAAGTGCGCACGTTGCGCCCAGTCTTCGATATAGGGGCTGATCTCACGCTTGACGAAATCGCGGATGGACGAGCGGATGAGCTTGTGCTCTTCCGTAAGCAGGCTGTCGATCTGGTAAAAATCGGGGTGATCGTAAACGTCTTGCTTGAGGCTTTTCTTGGCTTGGGGGGCGGCTGCAGATGCCATACAATTTGATTAATTTGGCCTCAAATCTAAGGATAAGAATGGACAGTTCCCTCGACCCCGGGCTGCGCGATTTGCTCACTCGCCTCCAGCAGAAATACGATGTGATGGGTCAGGACCTGAATTCCTACCTCGACGGCCTGCTCCATGCCGACTACCTCACATACTGGGATTACATCCACCTGGATACCTTGCTCAGTCTGCAGAACCCGAAGACCCGGTTCCCCGACGAAAAAGTATTCATCGTTTATCACCAGATCACGGAACTCTATTTCAACCTGGTGCTCTGGGAGATCGAGCAACTGGTTAATAAAGCGGACCTGGACAAGACGTTCTTCACCGCCCGCCTCGACCGGATGATCCGGTATTTTCAAAACCTGTGCTCCAGCTTCGACATCATGTCAGAGGGAATGGAGCGTGACCAGTTCCTGGGGTTCCGCATGTCGCTGCTCCCGGCGTCGGGGTTTCAGTCGGCCCAGTACCGCCTCATCGAGTTGCGGTCCACCGACGCGATCAACCTGGTGGACCCGGTAAGCCGTCCTTCGCTGGAAGGCAAACCGCTGGAAGAGCAGATGGAAAAACTGTATTGGCGCAGTGGCGCCACGGAACTCAAGTCGGGAAAGAAGACCCTGACGTTGCGACAGTTTGAGGAAAAGTACGAGCACGCGTTCCTGGAGACTGCACGCGAGCATGCCAGCAAGAACCTGTTGAGAATCTACGAGTCGAAGTTTTCAGGCGACCAGGACGTGATCCGCCGCCTCCGCGAGTTTGACCAGCTGGCCAACGTGTTTTGGCCGCTCTCCCACATGAAGTCGGCAGCCAGGTACTTGAAGAAAGACCCGGAAGACATCAAGGCTACGGGAGGAACGAACTGGCAGAAATACCTTCCGCCACGCTTCCAGAAGATTCACTTTTTCCCGACCCTGTGGACAGAGACCGAGAAAGGCGAGTGGGGCCGTTCCGCCGTGGAAAAGGCGCTGAATCATTCCTGACGGGTTGCCTTTTAAATCGCTAAATTTGAGGATTCTGTCCTGCATCTGACAGGTGTAGGACACCGATGCGAACGATCGTGAGACGGGCTATCTTCATATTGATCATTTCTGCCTATCCCTGGCTTTGCAGCGGGCAAGGCTTCACCCGCTATTCCTACCATGACGAGGCTAAGAAGCACGTCAAGGAAATCTACCAGGTCAAAGACACGATTCGAAATGTGCTTCATGGACGTTATGTCTCGTATTTTCTTAATGGCGTAATCGAATCCAAGGGCCAGTTCGTCAACAATGAGACCGCCGGGATGTGGGAGTTTTATTACGAGACAGGAAACCTCCGCATGCGTGGGATTCTTCGCCAGAACTCCAACTATGGCATGTGGGAGTACTTCTATGAAAATGGAAACAAGAGCATGGAAGGCCTGGTAAACGGGAAGAACAAGGAGGGGGAGTGGAAGATTTACTACGAAAGCGGCAAACTCAAAGAACGGGGCGAGTACCAGGCGAATAAGCGGAGCGGACTGTGGGTGACTTACTTTGAAGATGGGTCCAAACGGGGTGAGACCGAATATGCCGACGATCACGGCCGGCATGTTGAATACTATCACTCCGGAAAAGTGCAGGCCGAGGGGCCTCGAGCCGGCGGGCGCAATGTCGGGCACTGGCGGACGTATGCGGAAGACGGAACACTACAAGGTGAGGGTGACTATATGAGCGGCAAGCGCTCCGGGGAATGGAGGTACTATTACCCGTCGGGCAAGATGCAATCATCCGGATCGTTTGACGGGGACGCCGAATCCGGAAAATGGACGTACTATTTCGAGGATGGAACGGTGAGTTCGGCCGGGGAGTATGTCGGGGGCAAGAGAGAAGGCTATTGGTCGACTTCCGGAAAAGATGGTTCGCTGAAGAGCGAAGTCAACTACGTCAACGGAGCCGGTGAGTACCGGGAGTACTATCCCGGCAAGAAACTTAAAGTCAAAGGCACCATCGTTGATGGCAAGAATGAAGGGCATTGGGAGTATTATGCTCCCACCGGAAAGCTGGAAGGGGAATGTGACTTCAAGGAAGGCAAGGGTCAGTACAAGGGCTATTACCCCACCGGTACGATCCAGACCAAGGGACCCATGGAAGACGGCCTGCGCGTCGGCACCTGGGAGTTGTACGAGCCGGACGGCACGCTGTCAGGATATTACAAGCCTTTCTATGAGAATGACGAACTGGCCAAGGAAATCACGCTCCTGGTAAACAAGACCAAAGCTGCCGCGACACCTGCGCCGGCGGCACGCACTGCCCGCCGCTCCGGCTTCTACTATTTCAAGCCGCGGTTCCCGGAATACCGCAGTGTTATCATCGGGACCAACCCCATGCTGACGTTCGTCGGACGGATGCCGCTGGCTGTGGAGTTTTATAACCAGGAACGACTCGGGCATGAATTCGAGTTTGAAGGCATCCGCTCACCCTTCTTCACGGCCGACAGTGAAGTTCCTGAAGGCACGACTTACCAGCGCGGCTATTCCATCGCGCTGAAACAGAAGTTCTATAATGACATGAAGACCGGCATGTGGTATTTCGGTCACGAGGTAAGGTTGGCCAACATCGGTTATTTCAACAACGTGACCTTCAGCCAGTCGCCCAATACCCTGATTACCGTGAGCGCCTCCGAGCAGCGAGCGGAATATGGGATCATGCTGGGAGCCCGCCTCATGCAGCGCAACAACGGCGATGGCTTCACTATTGACGCGAGTGTCGGTTATGACATCGGGTTTCGTTCGTTCGACGTGGACCCGGCGGTGGCGCAGTATTTTAGCTCGGTTAATACCAGCAGTTTTTCCCATGGCGCACGCATCGTCCTCAATTTCGGTTACTCGATGTCGTTTGACGGGCGCCGGTAAATTTCCCTTCTGCCTTGAGACGCACACTTGAATTGGTCCTGACCCCAGAAGAGGCCTTCGACGAAGCTCGATTTTACCAGGTCATCGCGGAAAAGGCTAAACTCTCTCCCGATGAAGGGTTTCGCCTGGTCAAGCGCTCAATCGACGCCCGCAGCCGCGATGTCGTTGTTCGCCTGGCCGGGGAAGTGGTATCCAAAGAGGAGGCGGAGAACCAGGTGTCCTACCGCAGGCCGGTGGCCGAAGTGACCAGGGGCAAGCGGGTTCTGATCATCGGGGCAGGCCCGGCGGGTCTTTTTGCCGCGCTGAAACTGCTGGAAGCAGGAATGAAGCCGGTGATAATCGAACGGGGGAAGGATGTTCAGGCACGCCGTCGCGACATTGCGGCGATTAACAAAGCGCATGTCGTCAATCCCGATTCCAACTACTGTTTTGGCGAGGGTGGCGCGGGAACATACTCCGATGGCAAACTTTACACCCGAAGTTCGAAGCGGGGTGACGTCAAGCGTATCCTGGAAATTCTCGTCGCTCATGGCGCCAAGTCAGACATTCTCATCGATGCTCACCCGCACATCGGCACGAACAAGCTGCCCATGGTGATCCGGGAAATCCGGGAGACCATTCTTTCTTGCGGAGGCGAAATTCATTTCGAAACCCGTGTAACCGATATCGAAGTCCGGCAAGGGAGATTCCAGGCTGTCCTGACCACGGGCGAGAAACGGTTTGAGGCCGAAGCCTGCATCCTGGCTACCGGGCACTCGGCCCGTGATATCTTTGAACTGCTGCACCGCCGCCAGGTCACCGTGGAGGCAAAGCCCTTTGCGCTCGGCGTTCGGGTGGAACATCAGCAACAACTGATCGACCGCATTCAATACCACTGTGCCGGTGAGCGAAATCCATTCTTGCCGGCAGCCTCTTATTCGCTGGTCAGCCAGGTCGGGTCGGCCGGGAAGGAGCGAGGCGTCTTCTCCTTTTGCATGTGCCCCGGGGGATTTATTGTGCCGGCCGCTACGGCACCGGGTGAGGTGGTGGTCAACGGAATGAGCCCCTCCCGGCGTGACTCGAAATATGCCAACTCCGGCATCGTAGTGGCGGTGGGGCTGGAAGACCTGAAGGGTTATGAACAGTATGGTCCGCTCAGCGGGCTTCACTTCCAGATGGAGATCGAACAGAAGGCCTGTCTCGTAGCAGGGGGTACACAAACCGCCCCGGCCCAGCGGCTGCAGGATTTTGTCGACGGTAAGAACTCAGCCACGTTGCTGGACTGTTCTTATCAGCCGGGTCTGCAATCCTGTGACGTAGGAGATCTCTTTCCGTCTTTCATCACACAAGGGCTTCGCAAGGGTTTCCGTAGCTTTGGCCAGAAGATGAAAGGATATCTTACCAACGAGGCGCAGGTAGTGGGCGTGGAAAGCCGGACCTCTTCGCCGGTTCGCATTCCCAGGAATCCGGATACGCTGGAACACCCTAACGTAGAACGGCTTTTCCCCTGCGGTGAAGGAGCCGGTTACGCCGGTGGAATCGTCTCCGCCGCCATGGATGGAGAGCGTTGCGCAGAAGCGATCATACGTAAATACGGCAGGGCATGAGCAAAAAGACGGTGGTGCTGGGCGCCTCGACCAATCCCGGGAGATATTCGTTTATGGCTGCTGAAATGCTGAGCGAGTATGGCCACGAGGTGGTCCCGGTAGGTCTCCGCAAAGGCGTCCTTGCCGGGGCGGAAATCCTGGATATCCGGTCGTGGCCACCTGTTGACGACGTGCACACCGTCACCCTCTACATTGGACCCTCACACCAGGACGGCTTGTTGGACTACCTCACCCGGCTGAAGCCCGCGAGAGTAATCTTTAATCCGGGAACGGAAAACCGGGCGCTGGAGCAGGCACTGGAAAAGCAAGGAATCGCGGTGCAGGAAGCCTGCACGCTGGTGATGCTGCGGTCGGGTCAATACTGACGTCTATTCGGAATCTTCAACGGCGGCGATCATGCAGATGATCTTCCATTTCCCGTCCTTTTTTTCCAGCATGCGGACCTGGTCGGTGATTTCCACCCGGTTGCCGTCGTCCGACTTCTCCTGGAACCTGACGTAAGCGCCGTTGGCATACACCCGTATCTCCTGCCAGGTATACGAGATCCGGGATTTGGAGGGTTTCTGGGTCTTGAAATACTGCTCGAAGGTCGACTGGATATTGTCCCAGCCATTGATAAACTGGGAGCCGTCTTTGTCGGCGAAGGACCAGTAGGCGTAGGGAACCTGCTGCCATGTCGAGGCCCATGTGGCCTGGTCAACGCCCAGGTAGGACTCCGTCTCCATCATGATCACCCTCTTGATAGCCTCTTTTTCGCTCTCCTGTGCATGAAGGAGGAGAGGGCCTACACAGAGGGCTAGAAGGGCGATCAGGTGGCGGATGATGAGGGATAGCGGCATGGGGCCAAAATTAGGAAAAAGGGCATCCAATGCATGTTTTTGGCTACTTTTTCCTTGTTAATCCATGACATTTATCAGGTGCGCGCTTGGAAAGACTTGCTACCTTGGAATACCGTAAGTCTCCAATTCAAAACTCACTATTATGCTATCCGATGAAAAACTGATCCGCACCAAGGACCTGATGGTTCCCCCGGACAAGAATATTTCCCTCAAAGATTACAGTACGAAGTACAAAGGGAAAGAGCTCAACAAGAAAGAAGCGGAGATGCTGCTCGACATGGGCCGCAAAGGCCTGGCTGAAATCCAGGATAAACTGTATGCCCACAACCGGTTTTCTGTGCTGATCATCTTCCAGGCCATGGACGCGGCCGGTAAAGATGGGGCAGTGAAGCATATCATGTCGGGGTTTAACCCGCTGGGCGTAAAAGTGTACAGCTTCAAGGCTCCCAATAGCTATGAGCTGGACCACGACTATTTCTGGAGACACGAAATCGCACTCCCGGCCCGCGGGGAGATCGCTATCCATAACCGGTCACACTATGAAAACGTGCTGGTGACCCGCGTGCACCCCGAATATGTGATGAATGAAAACATCCCCGGCGTGGAGTCGGTGAAGGATGTGACGGACAAATTCTTCAAAATGCGTTACAAGCAGATCCGGCGCTTTGAGAAGAACCTGGCCGAAAACGGAATGATCATCATGAAGTTCTTCCTCCACGTTTCCAAGAAGGAGCAGAAGAAGCGCTTCCTGGAGCGGATCGACGATTCAAGCAAGAACTGGAAATTCTCCCTTTCCGACCTCAAGGAACGCGGCTATTGGAAGGACTATCAGAAGGCTTACGAAGAAGCAATCAGTCAAACCTCGACCAAGCACGCACCCTGGTTTATCATCCCGGCCGACGACAAGTGGTTCACCCGCCTGGCCATCGCTTCGATCATTTACCGGGAATTTGAAAAACTGAAGTTCAGCTATCCGAAGGTCAGTGAAGCCCAAAAGGCCGAGCTGGAGAAAGCAAAACTCAAGCTGATGGGTGAAGATGAGGATGAAAAGGAGTCCAAAGGCAAGAGCGCGAAAAAATCCAAGAAGAAAGTAAAAGCCAACGGCAAGGCGAAGGTGAAAGACGACGCGAAAGTGAAGGGAAAGGAAGAGGAAAAGGAGAAAGAAGAAGTCGCGTTGGCTGAATAGCCGCACGGTAAAGCAAAATGCAGGTCCGGGAATTCCCTTCCCGGACCTTTTTATTTGTTTTCGACAGGATCGTTGGGCTCCATGAGCCCTTCGAAGTGGATCATGAGCGGACGTTTCTGCATGGCTTTACGGGCCCATTCCAACGCCTGGGTACGCGCGGCCGGCTCCAGTGGGTTTCCCTTGATGCTGAGGATTTGCAGGTGCGGATAGTCAAACAGGGCCTCCGGAAGGCTGGTCAGGCTGTTGGAGGCCAGATCAAGATTTTCCAGCGCGCTAAGCCTCAAAAGTGAGGCAGGGAATTCAACCAGGTTATTGTTGTTCACGCGGAACACCCGGAGACTGTCGAGCTGCCCCAGGGAAGCGGGCAAGTTGCTCAGCCGGTTGTGGTGGAGATAGAGTTCCCTGAGGTTTTTGAGATGCCCCAGGGTTTCGGGCAGTGTGAAGAGCCGGTTATTGGCCAGGTAAAGGATCTCCAGCTGGGTCCAGTTCAGGATAGCCGGATCCAATTCTTCAAGTTGGTTGTAATAGAGATCAATCACCCGCAAACTGGAGAGTCCGTAGAGTTCCTTGGGCAATGCTTTGAGATTATTCTTATAAAGGGATAGCTGTTCCAGTTGCTGCAGTTTCCCCATTTCAGGAGCCAATTGTTCGACCTGGTTGGCATTGAGATTCAGCTTCTTCAACGACGTGAATTCACCGATGGCGGGGGGAACCGCACGAATGGAATTGGAAGTCAATACCAGTTCCTCCAGGCCAGGCATACCGCGCTTAAGCTCGTTGAGCTGGAGGCGATTTTCGGTCAGGAGCAGGCGCTTGAGCCGGGGTATCCCTTTCAGCTTGGGAAAGCGGTCCAGGTTGCAACGCGACAGGTCAAGGGATTCCAGGTGACTGTACTTCCGGAAGCTCCTCGGTCGCCGGTCGATTTCATCGTCATGGATAACCAGGCTTTTGATCCGCTCACTCTTGTGGAGTACCATGCGTCCCTTCGGGCGGTTGTTCAGCAGGGAGATCTTTTCCAGCGATTTGAGTTCTTCAAGTCGCGCCGGCAGTTTGCGTATCCGGGTGTTGATGAGCTCGAGTTCTTTCAGGTTGGTAAGCAGGAACAGGCTGTCGGGCAATTCCTTGCCTTTGTAGTCCACCAGGGAGACGCGTGTCACCGTGGACGCATCGCTGGGGCGTTTGGAATAGTTGATATAAAGGGGGGAGGGTCGGTATTCGGTCCGGTAGCGCACTGCCTTATCGCGAAGACTGGCCATTACCTTGGAAAGGCTGTCGATGCGAAAGGTGTACCGGGGGTTTCTCATGGCGTCGGTGAGCCGATCGATGGTTTGCCAGTAGGCGGCGGAGTCCGAACGGGAGGCAAAAACGGGTACCCGCTGCTGAGCCGGGAGGGTGTAGAAACCAAGAAGGAAAATCAGCGTAAAAAGGGCTCTGTTCATGCTCAAAAATAGGGGTAAAATTCAGGTGTACGGAGGGGGGTGATTCGGGATCAAAAAAGGCAGAAAATTGTTTGTGTCGTCGTCGGCAAAAATGCGGTTTTCACCCTCAAAATCCTTATTTTTGACCCCTTTGTAAATGAGCGAAATGGCAGCAGAGAAGACGAAAAAGGCCGCAGAATACTCGGCCAGTAACATACAGGTCCTGGAAGGCTTGGAAGCGGTGCGGAAAAGGCCCGCCATGTATATCGGAGACGTCAGTGTAAAAGGTCTCCACCACCTGGTTTGGGAGGTTGTGGACAACTCCATCGACGAAGCCCTGGCCGGGTACTGCGATGAGATCCGGGTGACCATCAATCCCGACAACTCCATCACGGTGGCCGACAATGGCCGGGGTATCCCCACCGACATGCACGTCAAAGAGAAGCGGTCGGCCCTCGAGGTCGTAATGACCGTGCTTCATGCCGGGGGCAAATTTGACAAGGACACCTACAAAGTGTCCGGGGGCCTCCACGGCGTGGGGGTTTCCTGCGTAAACGCCTTGTCGATCATGCTGCGGGCCACGGTCTATCGCGACGGCAAAATATTCCAGCAGGAGTACAGCCGGGGTGTTCCCCAATACCCGGTGAAAGTGGTCGGCGAATCCGATCTCCGGGGCACCACCGTAGATTTTAAACCCGATCCGGAGATCTTCCCGGTCACCGAATACAACTACGCCACGGTCTCCGGTCGTCTCCGTGAACTTTCGTTCCTCAACCCCGGTATCCGCATCTACCTGACCGACCTCCGTGAAAAGGACGAGAAGGGGGAGCCGCGCAGCGATGTCTTCTTTTCGGAAGGGGGTCTGAGGGAGTTTGTCCAGTACATGGACGCCACCCGCGAGAAACTCATCGCAGAGCCCATCTACGTAGAATCTGACAAAGGTTCGACGCCTGTCCAGGTGGCTATGAGTTACAACACTTCCTTCAGCGAGAACCTGGTCTCGTACGTCAACAACATCAATACCCACGAAGGGGGTACTCACGTGGCGGGCTTCCGTCGCGCGCTCACCCGCACGCTGAAGACGTATGCGGAAAAGTCCGGGCTCATGGACAAAGTCAAAATCGAAATCAACGGGGATGACTTTCGCGAAGGCCTGACGGCTGTGGTCTCCGTCAAGGTGGCCGAGCCGCAGTTCGAAGGGCAGACCAAGACCAAACTCGGCAACTCCGAGGTGATGGGCGCAGTCGACCAGGCGATGGGAGAGGCCCTGCAGAATTTCCTGGAGGAACATCCCAAGGACGCCCGGATGATCGTCAACAAAGTCATCCTGGCCGCCCAGGCACGCCATGCGGCACGCAAAGCCCGTGAAATGGTACAGCGCAAGAATGTGCTGTCAGGTACCGGCCTGCCCGGCAAATTGGCTGACTGTGCGAGCACCGACCCCGGTGTATCGGAATTGTACCTGGTGGAAGGAGATTCCGCCGGGGGTTCCGCCAAGCAGGGAAGAAACCGCCATTTTCAGGCCATCCTCCCGCTGAGGGGTAAAATCCTCAACGTGGAAAAAGCGCAGGAGCACAAGATTTACGAGAACGAGGAAATCAAGAATATCATCACCGCCCTGGGGGTGAGCTTCGGTACCACGGAAGACGACAAAGCTCTCAATTTGTCGAAGCTTCGCTACCACAAGATCATCATCATGACCGATGCCGACGTGGACGGCAGCCACATCCGTACGCTGATCCTCACGTTCTTCTTCCGGTACATGCGCGATCTCATCGAGCAGGGCTATGTGTACATTGCCCTTCCTCCGCTTTACCTGCTCAAGAGAGGCAAAGAGGAGCGCTACTGCTGGAACGAGCAGGAGCGGGATGCGATGATCAAGGAAATGACACGCGACGGAAAGGAAGACAGTGTTTCCGTGCAGCGCTACAAGGGTCTTGGTGAAATGAACCCCGAACAGTTGTGGTCAACCACCATGGATCCGGACAAGCGCACGCTCAAATTGGTGACCATCGAGTCGGCCGCTGAGGCCGACCATTTGTTCTCCATGCTCATGGGGGATGAAGTGGCTCCCCGCCGTGAGTTTATTGAGAAAAACGCCAAGTACGCCAATATCGACATCTGACGGCAGTCACACGTATGGAAGAGGATGAAGAAGAACTGATTGCAGAAGTCCCGGCCCACGCCCCCCAACAGATCGCGGAAAGTCGCTATATCAGCCGCGATCTCAGCTGGATAAAATTTAACTACCGTGTGCTGGACCAGGCCATGAGCCCGGAACGGAGCATCTTTGACCGGCTGAAATTCTTCTGCATCACCGCCTCCAACCTCGACGAGTTTTGTACCATCCGGCTGGGCAGTCTCTATAATTACCTCGACTACGGCAAAGAGCGGTACGATTACAGCGGCCTTAGGGAAACGCCGTTCCGGACCACCCTGCTCCATGAAATCCAGAAATTCCTCCGCGACCAGCATGGCTACTACGTAGGCCACCTTAAGCCCCTCTTTGAACAGAACGGCTTCCGGCTCGGTCAGTATGAGTTTCTTTCCCAGGCCGACAAGCAGCGCGTCGACCAGTACTTCATCCGCACCATCTACCCGATGCTGACGCCGATGATGTTCGACAGCTACCACACGTTCCCGACGCTGAAGAACAACCGCCTCCTGCTGGGGGTAGTCACCCGCGCCCCGGGCGATCACAACCAGCCCCAAAAGGCGTCCTTTATCCAGATCCCGAGCAATATTTCGCGGTTCTTTGAACTCCTTCAGATGGACGGGACGATCTCCTTTGTCCCGGTGGAGGATATCATCATCCACAACATCCATCACCTCTTCCGCAACGTGGAGGTGCTCTCGGTCAGCCTGTTCCGGATCAACCGTAACGGCGACTTCACGCTGGAGGAAAGTGAAGACATCGAGACGAACTTCCTCGAAGAACTCAAGCGCAAACTGCAGACCCGCCGCACAGGCCGCGTGGTGCGCATGGATGTGATGGAAGGGGCCGACCCCTGGATGGTGCGGCTTCTCAAGATTCAGTGGGACCTGGACGTGCTCAACATCTTCACGGTTCCCCGGGAGAGCATGCTCGACGTCACGGGCCTCAACCAGATCATCGGTCACAAGGAGTTCAAGGCGCGTAGGGCTCCCATGCCACCCCCGATCAAACCTGTCTCTTTCCCGGAACAGGGAACGGCGGATCTTTTCGAGGTGCTGAAGGAGCGCGATATCCTTCTCCATCACCCCTACAACTCCATGGATCCTGTACTGGAGTTGCTGGAAAAGGCAGCCGATGACCCGATGGTTCTTTCCATCAAGATCACCATCTACCGGCTGGCCCGGGAGTCGCGGGTCAGTGCGGCGCTGTTGAAGGCGGCCGAAAATGGCAAGCACGTCTCCGTGTTGTTTGAAGTGAAGGCTCGCTTCGACGAGGAAAACAACTTGCGCGAAGCTCAGCGTCTGCAAAGGGCGGGCTGTTTCGTGATCTACGGATTTGGAACGCTGAAAACCCATACGAAGCTCCTGCTCATCGTTCGCCGGGAGCCGGACGACCGGGTGTTCCGGTACGTGCATATTGCCAGCGGAAACTACAACGAGACGACGAGCCGGTTATATACGGATATCGGGCTGCTGACCACCCAGGAGACCTATGCCAGTGATGTGTCGGAGTTTTTCAATGTTATTACCGGCCATTCCCAGCCCAGCAGCTACCGCAACCTGATCACCTCTCCCCGCGACATGCGGGACGAATTGTGTGACCTGGTGAGGAAGGAGGCCGAAAACGCACGCAAGGGCCTGCCGGCGGGGATTGTCATCAAGTTCAATTCCTTGCAGGATCGCGACTTTATTGATGCCCTGTATGAGGCGAGCCAGGCCGGTGTCACGATCAAGCTCATTGTGCGGGGCATGTGCTGCCTGAGACCGGGGCGGCAGGGGTTGAGCGAAAATATCCAGGTCATCTCCATCGTGGGCGATTACCTTGAGCACTCCCGCATCTACTATTTCCATAATGCCGGCAAGCCGAAGATCTACATCGGCAGCGCCGACGCCATGGTGAGGAGCTTTGACCGTCGGGTGGAGTCACTGGTGTTGATTGACCAGGACCTGCTCCAGAGGCAACTGATGAATATCCTGGTCTTCAACCTGCGCGACAATGTCAATGCCTATCTCATGAAGGAGGACGGGACCTATGTTCGCAGGGAATTGAACGGGGAGGAACCGTTCAATATTCATAAGGAATTCTACACCGTGACCAGTGAGACACTGGACCAGGTCCGGCTTTTCTAGGGCTACTTCACCCGTGTGGTCTTCTTACCCTGGGAGTGATCCTCCGCATTGACGAATTGTACCCGTTTCCGGTTCCGGTTCTTCTCAAAGAGGTGCAGCAGGATACCGTCTTTCAGGCCGACTTCCGGGACGATCATCTGCCGGGAATTGGCCCACTGCATTACCTGGATGTAAATGTTGCTGGCGGGCACGATCACGTCGGCCCGGTCGGGGTTCATCTGCATTTCGTAAATCCTTTCCTCCATCGACTTAGAGTCAATCATCTCGCGAGTCTCCCGCATGCGTTTCAGCGACATCGGTTTACCGGACTTGATTTGTGAGAGTTCGTACAGCTTGCTGATGTTGCCGCCGGTCCCTACGGCGGTCACCTTGCCGGCTTTATGGGTACGGATGCTCTCCTTTACCCACTCCTCCATTTCTTCCCAGACATGAGGCGAATCGTGATGCTCAAGCACTCTCACGGAGCCCACGCGGAATGACCGGGTCTTGACTTTCTTGCCGCCAAGAAAGAGGTTGAGTTCTGTGCTTCCGCCTCCCACATCGATGTGGAGGTAGGACTTCTCGTCGAGGAAAGAGGCGATGGCCCGGTTGATGAGTTCGGCCTCCAGCTGCCCGTCGATGATGTTGATATCCACCCCGATTTCCTTCCTGACCTGGCGGACCAGATCCGGGCCGTTTTCTGACTCCCGCATGGCCGATGTGGCGCAAAACATGAAATCGTCCACTTCGTAGAGATCGATAAGGAGTTTGTAGGTCTTCATCAGCTTCTTGAACTTCTCCATGCTCTTCTTGCTGATGCGGTTGGTGTTGAACACGTCGTGACCCAGGCGAAGGGGAAACCGTACGTATTCGAGTTTTTTGAAGAGGACCCGGTCTTTGCGTTCCAGCACGCTGGAGACCTGGAAGCGGATGGCGTTGGAGCCGATGTCGACGGCAGCGATCTTCATAACTAACAGTTGCAAAGTAAGGGTTATCGCCCTAAACCTGTCCTGAGCAAACTCATTAAAATGCACATAATTTTTCGTTTTTAAGGCCTTATTGGCTTTCTTTGCAGTGCTTATCCAGAAAGACCGAGGGACTGGGCCCTGTGAAGTCTTAGCAACCTGATGTCGTATGCAAAGGTGCTAACTCCCATCTCGATCCCGATTGATAGTCGGGGCGGGAAAAGATAGGCAGCCTTAGTACAAGAGGCCTCTTTCTGGAAGCAGTTGTGATCAAAACCGGAAAGAGTGAAGATTCAAGACATTTTAAAGGAACGGATTCTCGTGCTGGATGGGGCCATGGGCACCATGATTCAGCGTCATAACCTCCAGGAAGCTGACTTCCGGGGCGAGCGATTCAAGGATCATCCCTATCCCCTGAAGGGCAACAACGACATCCTCTGCCTTACCCGGCCGGATATCATCAAGGATATCCACCGGCAGTACTTCGAGGCGGGTGCCGACATCGCGGAGACGAATACCTTTAGCGGTACCCGCATTGCACAAGCGGATTACCACCTGGAAGAAGTCGTGTACGAACTCAACCTCCAGGCGGCCCGCCTCGCGCGGGAAGTGGCCGACGAGATGACCCGCAAGGAACCGCACAAGCCCCGATTCGTGGCCGGCGCCATGGGGCCAACCAACAAGACTGCGTCGCTCTCCCCGGACGTGAATAACCCGGGCTACAGGGCGATCACCTTCGACCAGCTAAAGGACGCCTTCAAGGAGCAGGCCAAAGGGCTCGTCGACGGCGGCGTAGATGTGCTGCTGCTCGAAACAATCATTGATACTCTTAACGTCAAGGCGGCACTTTTTGCGATCGAAGAGCTGTTTGATGAAATCGGCAGGACGCTGCCCATCATGGTCTCCGGCACCATTACGGACGCCAGCGGCCGCACACTCTCGGGCCAGACCACCGAGGCGTTTCTCATCTCGGTTTCTCATGTACCTCTGCTGAGCATCGGCTTGAATTGTGCGCTGGGCGCCAAGGCCCTTCGGCCTTACCTCCAGGTGCTCAACGAACAGGCGCCTTTCTTCGTCAGCGCCTATCCCAACGCCGGGCTTCCCAACGAGTTTGGTCACTATGACCAGACGCCCGACGAAATGGGACAGCAGATCAAAGAATTCCTTGAAGAAGGTTTAGTCAATATCGTGGGCGGATGTTGCGGCACAACCCCGGAACATATCAAGGTTATTGCTCAACTGGCGGCGAAGTATAAGCCCCGCAAAATCGATGTACCTGCTGAAGTCCGCTGATTACTGCCCACTGACCACAGCCCACTGAATTCCAGAATGAACACCACCGACAAAACGTTGAAGTTGAGCGGCCTTGAAGCGGTAGCCATTACCCCCGCCTCCAACTTTGTCAATATCGGGGAGCGGACCAATGTGACCGGCTCGGCCAAGTTCCTGAAACTGATCAAGGAAGATAAGTTTGACGAGGCCCTCGAGGTAGCCCTCGACCAGGTGAGGGGAGGCGCCCAGGTGATCGACGTCAACATGGACGAGGGCATGCTCGATTCGGAGGCGGCGATGGTGAAGTTCCTGAACCTCATGGCTTCGGAACCTGAAATCGCCCGGATCCCGGTCATGGTCGACTCCTCGAAATGGTCGGTCATCGAGGCGGGACTGAAGTGCCTGCAGGGCAAGAGCATCGTCAACTCCATCAGCCTCAAGGCGGGAAAGGAAGAGTTTGTGCGGCAGGCCAAATTGGTCCGTCGCTACGGCGCCGCGGCCGTCGTCATGGCCTTCGACGAACAGGGGCAGGCCGATACCTATCAGCGCCGCATTGACATCTGTAAGCGGGCCTATGATATCCTGGTCTATGAGGTGAATTTTCCCGCGCAGGACATCATTTTCGACCCGAATATCTTCCCGGTGGCTACCGGTATCGAAGAACACCGCACCTATGCGCTCGACTTTTTCCGCGCTACGAAGTGGATCCGGGAGAACCTCCCGCATGCCCAGGTGAGCGGGGGCGTCAGCAACGTATCGTTCAGCTTCCGGGGCAACCAGTTGGTACGCGAAGCCATGCATTCAGCCTTCCTGTACCACGCCATCCGGAACGGTATGACCATGGGCATCGTCAATCCCACCATGCTGGCCGTTTATGACGAAATCCCCAAGGATTTGTTGGAACGCGTGGAGGATGTTCTGCTGAACCGCCGCGACGACGCTACCGAACGGTTGCTGGAGTTTGCAGAGACCGTCAAGGGATCGGCCAGGAAGAAGGAACAGGACGATGAGTGGCGGAAGCAACCTGTGGAAGACCGCATCACACATTCCCTGGTCAAAGGAGTTATTGATTACATCGATCAGGATGTGGAAGAGCTGCGCCAGAAGTTCGAAAAGCCACTCCAGGTGATCGAGGGCCCGCTTATGGCGGGAATGAACGTGGTCGGCGACCTTTTTGGCGCCGGCAAGATGTTCCTTCCCCAGGTGGTGAAGAGTGCACGGGTGATGAAGAAGGCAGTGGCCTACCTGACGCCCTACCTCGAGGAAGAAAAGCGGCGCAGCGGACAGGTCGGCAAGCCGGCAGCGAGGATCCTGATGGCGACCGTCAAAGGCGACGTTCACGATATCGGCAAGAACATCGTGGGGGTGGTCCTTGCCTGCAACAATTACGATGTCGTCGACCTCGGCGTCATGGTGCCCCCGGAGAAGATCATCGAATCAGCAAAGAAAGAAAGAGTAGATATCATCGGCTTGAGCGGGCTCATCACCCCGTCGCTGGATGAGATGGTGCACGTCGCCAAGGAAATGCAACACGAGAAGCTCGACCTGCCGTTGCTGATCGGGGGAGCGACCACCTCACGTATCCATACCGCGGTCAAGATCGACCCTTGTTACGATGGGCCGGTCATTCATGTGCTGGATGCTTCGCGATCCGTGCCTGTGGCCAGCGAACTGATCAGCACAGAGACTCGGGCCGCCATCAAGGAGCGGTATAAGAGGGAATACGCACAACTCCGCATAGACCACGAGAGCCGTCGCCAGGAGAAGAGTTTTATAACGTTGGCGGAGGCCCGGAAGAATGCCGTCTCCATCGATTGGTCAGATTTTCAACCCGTACAGCCCGCCTTTATCGGGCGAAAGGAGTTTATCAACTTTCCGCTGGAAGAAATCCGCCGGTACATCGACTGGACGCCGTTCTTCCAGACCTGGATGCTTTCCGGTCGCTTTCCGGGGATACTCAGTGATCCGATCGTAGGGGAGGAGGCCACGCGGCTTTACGAAGACGCGCAGCAGATGCTCGACACGATCGTGGCAGGCCGCAAGCTGCAGGCCAACGGGGTGCTGGCCTTTTACCCGGCGCAGCGTTCCGGCGCCGACGACGTCACGCTGTTCCGCAACAAGGAAGCATCGGAGAAGCTGACCACTTTGCACTTCCTGCGCCAGCAGAATAAGAAGGCGGCCAACCTTCCCAATTATTGCCTGGCCGATTTCATTGCCCCCGCCGGGAGCAAGAAGAAGGATTATATCGGTCTGTTTGCGGTCACCGCGGGCATCGGACTGGAGAAACTTATCGAGCCATTCAAGGCCCAGCACGACGACTACAAGGAGATCTTGGCGAAGGCTCTGGCCGACCGGCTGGCAGAAGCCTTTGCCGAGTGCCTGCATGAAAAGGTACGGACGGAATGGTGGGGATATGCCAAGGGAGAGAAGCTGGCGACGGAGCAACTGATCGATGAAGAATACGTGGGGATTCGCCCGGCACCGGGATACCCGGCCTGCCCCGACCATACGGAGAAGAAGACCGTGTTTGAATTATTGGCACCCGACAAGCAGGCAGGCATCCGGCTGACAGAATCGTTTGCGATGTTTCCGGCCTCGTCGGTGAGCGGCTACTACTTTTCGCATCCCAAGTCAGTCTATTTCGGGCTGGGTAAAATCAGCCGTGACCAGGTGGAAGATTATGCGGGAAGGAAGGGGATGACGGTGGAGAATGTAGAGAGGTGGCTGGCGCCTAACCTGGGATACTAACTAACGAAGTTGAATGATGATGTGCCAACGTGTTACTGAGAACATGACTCTCAACCACCTTGGCACATTGACACGTTGATACGTTTGAGAAAACAGAAGTAACTTTAGAAAGCATGAAAGTCATTGATCATATTACGCGCGCAGCCGGCAAAACCCTGTTCTCCATCGAGATCCTGCCTCCACTGAAAGGCGAGAACATCAAGACCCTGTACGACAACCTGGATCCCCTGATGGAATTCAAGCCCCCATTCATCGATGTGACCTACCATCGCGAGGAGTACGTATACAAGAAGAAGGAGAATGGACTGCTGGAGAAGCGTTCCACGCGTAAGCGCCCGGGCACAGTAGGGATTTGTGCCGCCTTACAGGCCCATTACCAGGTCGACACGGTCCCCCACATCATTTGCGGCGGGTTCAGCAAGGAGGAGACGGAAAACGCGCTGATCGATCTCCACTTCCTGGGGATCGACAATGTGCTGGCTTTGCAGGGCGACGCCATCAAGTCGGAAGGCCGCTTTGCACCGGAGCCCGACGGCCACCGGTATGCTTCGGAGTTGCTGGGACAGATCGTGGCGATGAACCAGGGGAAGTTTCTTGATGAAGACCTGGAGAATGCGTCACCGACTAACTTCTGCATCGGGGTCGCCGGTTACCCGGAGAAGCATTTTGCTGCGCCCAACCTCAAGGCAGACCTGAAGTACCTCAAGTTGAAGGTCGACATGGGAGCGGAGTACATAGTCACCCAGATGTTTTTCGACAACCGCAAATACTTCGAATTCGTACGGCAGTGCCGGGAGGCCGGTATTACTGTTCCCATTATCCCGGGCATCAAGCCCATCACCACCAAGAGCCAGGCGAGCGTTCTTCCCACTGTTTTCCACATTGATATACCCGAAGAGCTCTCCGACGAGGTCGAGCGCTGCAAGGACAACGCGGCCGTGAAGCAGGTAGGAGTGGAGTGGGCGGTCAGGCAGTCGCGGGAGCTGATCAAGTTCGGTGTGCCCACGCTCCATTTCTATTCCATGGGCAAATCCGATCCGATCTATCGTATCGCGAAAGAGCTCTTCTAGGTAAGATGGGCAGAAAATAAGAAAGGGGCCGAAGCCCCTTTTCTTTTTCTGTTCCGACAGCCTTATTGACCGTTGACCGGCAATCCCGTTCCAGGATATAGAGCGAGACTTGCCTTGGGAATTTTGGCCGAGAACGCGGTGTTGATCGCTTCGATGACCACATTGGCGGTAAACGCAGCACCCCGGCTGTTCGGGTGGATTCCGTCCTCGGAGAACATTCCAGCAGGTGGTGCGAAGGAAGGTGTAATGGTTACCCCGTTCGCTACATAGACCTTGTTGGTCAACAGGTCCATATAGGCCTGATACAAGTCGGCCACTGCTACGCGACCGGAGGCGGCCGTAGCTGCTGCCTTGATCGTATTGTTGAAGTCAACCGTGCGTGCCTGGATGTCGGTAATTTCAGTGGGCAGGAGAACAAAGTTATCATCCAGCGGAGCGGAAACGCCGAATACCCACAACGGGCTCGGGGTTGTGCCTCCGGGAGGGATGCCGCAGGTACCCAGTATACCACCGGCGGCCAGCGTGATGAGGTCAGTAGACTTGGCCTGACGAATCTGGCCATACGGTGCAAGCGCGGGGTTGATGCCACCCAGGACCGCACCCAGGTCAGCCAGGGTCTCGTCCTTGATCAGGATTCCGTTCTTGCCATACGCATAAACCACCTTGCGCTTGGCCGCTTCTTCGGCGGTGATCACCATGGCAGCGACAAGACCATCAAGAGCTGCGTTGTATCCGCCGAAACCTGTCATGCCATTCAGCAAAGCGAGCGTGGCGGCGTCTGTACAGTTGGTGGATTTGAATTCAACGGCATTCCAGGCCACCGTAGTGAAGTAGGGCAGCGTGGTGATGTCAGGAACGGTGGTTACCACACCTTTCGCATTGGGATCGAGCAGCAAGGCGCCCAGCGTGGCTCCATAAGCACCGGCAAACGTTGCCGAAGGTGTCATGTCGTTGTTGCCCACTCCATTGTTGGAGGCGGAGGCCCCGGTGGTGGCATAGTTCAGGATGTCGAATGCTCCGAAACTGAACAGGAAGAAGGACCCTGCTTTCTCAGCGGCATCGGTAATGATCGGCTTAGCCGCAGGGTTGGAGGCAAACCTGCCATACAGCGGGTTGAGCGTGCCGTAGTTGGGAACACCGGCATGGATCAACTTCGCTCCTGGGACGCCAAAGTTGTTGAGGGTTGCCTTGTTGCCGGCAAATACGAATCCCGGATCGAGCGGAGACTGCGCGGAATTGTAGGGCGCAGGCATGGCGGGGGTGTTTACCGTAGAAGGGCACGTGGAAGTTGAGGCGGGCGTATTGGCTGCACGCGGGGCGGCAGACCGGCTTACCTGGCAGCCGGAACCATCCGGATCGACGGAACCATCCGGATCAAAGAGGACCAGGCGACCACGAATGGCCGTCGGCACAGAGGAGAAAGTGGCGTTAAAGCCATTCGGATGGTTGATGTCCGGCTGGTTAAAGGCGCCGCCGCCTACCGTGGCAAACTGGGTAGCCATGATCTTGGGTATCGAGTTGGCCTGGCCGGCGTCAAACAACGCCCCGGCCTGCATACCGGCTACATAGGAGTCTCCGACAGCCACAAACTTGGTGAAGCTGGCCGAGCCTGGATTCGGGTTTTCAATGGGCGGACCCACAGGTGGCGTGGGTTCAATGGGTTTTTGCACACATGCTCCGGTGAGGAGGGTGGTCAGCAGAACAATAGAAGCTATTTTATTCGTTTTCATGGTGTTCTCGATTTGGAAAATTATTTCAGGAACTCGTCAAACGTGATGGAGATGTAGTACTGCTGTCCTACATACGGTGAGCCCAGGTTGGTGCGGTAGTCGCCGCCGCCGAGGTTGGTACCGCCCAGTTTGATGACCGACTTGATGGAGGGAACGGTGTAGCTGACCTGTGCATCGAGTACGCCGAATTCAGGCACGTTCCAGGTTCCGTAAGAGGACTCCCACAAGAAAGCGGTCTGATAACGGTAGTTGATACCGGCACCGAAATTCTTGAAGATCTTGCGGTTGCTGATGCCGATGGAGCCACGGTTCTTCGGGGTATTGAAA
The DNA here is from genome assembly GCA_016787605.1 of Cyclobacteriaceae bacterium. Classification (GTDB taxonomy): domain Bacteria; phylum Bacteroidota; class Bacteroidia; order Cytophagales; family Cyclobacteriaceae; genus ELB16-189. Next base: position 3,481 of record JAEUUE010000015.1, on the reverse strand, counting down.
CCTGCCCGGAAATCAGCGTCTTCCTGCGCCGTGTAGTTGGCGTAGTTGTAGTTACCGTTCAGTTCGAAGTCACGCGGCAGCTTGTACGTGAAGCCCAGGCCGGCGCCGAACGAGGTTACTTCCCGGGTGGAATTCACGTACGGGGAGAACAGCGTACCGGGGCGAATGGCCACACCCTGGTGAGAGGTGGGGTTCTTGCTGGCTACAATCTGTCCGCCGATAAACCCGCTGTAGGAAGTGTAGAATCCATTGAGGTCGATCAGGAGTTTCTTATCCAGCCAAATACCCTTGTAGCCGATTTCACTGGTCCACTGCTTTTCAGGCTGCACATAGGCGACGTTGGCCGTCTGAAGCAGGTTGGCATTGCCGCCAACGGGAGCACCCGTAGTGGCATCCAGGCTACCGCCTGACGCTACAAAGGCGTTGTAAGAAGCCTGCGTGTATGCGCCACCTTCGTGAATACCATAGCGTTCGGCGTTAGCCTTCGCGCTACCCAGCAGGATCCCGCCGGAGGAAGGGAAATAGATGAACTGCGCCTGTGTATCGGGGTTACGGAAACCGGTCTGATAGGAGGCGCGAATGTTGTTGGTTTCGTTGAGTTCATACACGAGGGTCAACCGCGGAGTCACCTGACCTTCGAAGTTCTCGTTTTTGTCGTAACGAACGGAAGCCGTTGCGCGCAGCTTGTCGAACGATTTGGCAATCACACCGTACATCCCGAATTCATTGATCTTGATGCGTTCGAAGTTGACGCCATCATTCGGGGCTTCGTTGAAGATGGTACCATTCGAAAACAGGTTGTACTGTCTCCAGTTACCACCTACCTGCACATCGGCCCACTTGATCATTTCGCGGAACTGATAGTTGCCTTCAATGTGGTAGAGCTTGGAATTGTCAAAGAAGGAGGCGCCGCCGACCGCCGGGTGAGAGCCGCCGTTGGGATCAGTCCAGGTGCCGGTAGCGGCCTTCTGGAAGTAGTTCGACTTCACCAGGTTAACCAGGTTGGTGAATTCGGGGGTGCCGGGGGCAGGACGGTTACGGTCGGCAAAAGCACGGGCCGCGTCAGGGGTACCGGCAGGTACGCCCGGGATGTAACCTTGCATGGCCAATAGGTAGTCAGGTACCCAGTTGGTGCTTGACGGGCTGACGGTTTCATTCATGTAGGCACCAAGGGCAGAGAGGTTGTAAGACTTCCCGGCATCGGTGGCCGTCTGATACCCGCGGAGGAAGAAGTTGTCGCCTTTGATCTCTGCTTTAATGAACTCCTGTGAAAAATCACGAAGAGCATATTTTTCTGTCCCCTGGTAGATGGAACTTCCACCACCGTAGCGGTAGTTCACCAGGGCTTCCACCTTGTCCGTTATCTTGTAATGGAGGGCGGCGTCAAATTTGATGCTCTTCGCTTCGCGGTCATCCACCAAGTCTTCTTCGCGGAAGCCGGTACGGGTCACAATGCCGAGGCTAGGCATGACCGACTGCAGGTTGATTTGCGTCTCGTCGCCATAAAGGTTCAGGCCGTCAAAGTTCGTCTTCCGGGGATTGCTGAAATCGACTGTAGACTCAGGATTTACACGGTCAGTCCGGTAATCATTGCCGAGCCAGTCTTTGGCCTGCATGATGGTTCCGTTCAGTTTGAAGGCAAACTTGTTGTTGAAGGCCTTGGCGTAGCGAATGCTGTATTGGGTGAGGGGATTAGAGGGTACACCGCTTTGCTTGGTGATGCCGTATTTCAACTGGGCGCTCAGGCCCTGGTATTCAAACGGGCTCTTGCTCTTCATGATGAGGATACCGTTGAAGGCGTTGGGTCCGTACAATGCGGAGGCTGCGCCGGGTATAAGTTCCATGCTCTCGGCATCCAGTTCGCCGATACCGATGATGTTACCGGTAGGGAAGTTGAGCAGGGGAGCCTGGGTGTCCATGCCGTCGACCCACTGTACAAAGCGTACGTTGGCGATGGTGGCAAAACTGCGTGTATTGATGGCCGTGAAATTCAAGCTTCCCGACGTCGCCTGAACACCTTTCATGTTGGCCAACCCATCATAGTAGTCGGGCGTGGGCGCCGCCTTGATCTCGAGGATGTCCATCTTTTCAATCGTCACCGCGGACTTCATGTAGCTTTCCGGGTAGCGTGACCCGGAAACAACCACTTCCTCGCCCAGCAAGGTTCCTTCCGTCAAGGTTACTTCGACGGTGGTGGAAGCGCCGTCCTTGACCTCAATTTCCTGGGTCTGGTACCCGATGAAGCTGAAGGAAAGGGTGAAGGGAGGTGCCTGTTTTACCGTCAGGCTGTAATTTCCCTGGACATCAGAGATCGTTCCGGCCACCGTTCCTTTCACTACAATATTCACCCCCGGAAGCGGGGTTCCGTTCGCGTCCTTGACGGACCCGGATATTGTGGTGGACTGCGCCAGAACATTCGCACTGCCCGCCACTATTAGAAGCAGGGACAATAGCGACCACGTGTAGAATTTTTTCATAAGAGGTAATGGTTTATTCTGTTAAAACTACAAGAAAATGGGCAAAAACAAACGTTTGTGGCCCTGATTTTGGGCTACCGGAGGGTCCATTAAGGGCAGGAAGGTCGGTTATCCGCGTCCGGATTCTCTCAAATGACGGGCAAGGCGGTCACAAAGGGCATTCATCTCGGCCGCCATGGTCTCATCGCCGGTGGCGGTAAGCACACTTTGGCTCAGTCCGCCGATGCAATCAATGTAAAAACGCTTCATCTCGTCCACGGGCATGTCTTTGGTCCACAGGTCGATGCGCATGGTGTTCTTCTGGCGGTCGTCCCATAACGAAACGCTGATGGACTTGGTCTCCGTCTGGCCGGGTTCGGGCTTATCCGTGGCGTCCCACTCGATCTTTTCCGGGGTATTGTTGTCGTCGAGATGGACGGTGAACTGTATGGTCGATTTCTTCATGGCCGGCAAAGTTAGGCAATAACCATTTCCGGCACGCGGTCGTCCGCGAGGAGTTTTCCTGCCGTAGCCTTGCGGATCTGGTCGACCGTCACGCCGGGCGCCCGCTCGATGAGTTTGAACCCGCCTTCCGGCAAGACTTCCAGCACGCCCATGTCGGAGACGATTTTCTTGACGCACCTCAGGCCGGTAATGGGGAGGGAGCATTTTTTCAGGAGCTTGGAGGCACCGTCTTTGCTGCAATGCTGCATGGCCACGATTATGTTCTTGGCCGACGCCACCAGGTCCATGGCTCCACCCATGCCCTTGACCATCTTACCGGGGATCTTCCAGTTGGCGATGTCACCGTCTTCCGACACCTCCATGGCGCCCAGGATGGTGAGGTCTACCTTGCCGCTCCGGATCATGGCGAAGCTTTCTGCCGAGCTGAAGAGCGCTGAGCCGGGAACCATGGTGATGGTCTGCTTTCCGGCGTTGATCAAATCCGGGTCCACCTGGTCCTCGGTAGGAAAAGGGCCGATGCCCAATAATCCATTTTCCGACTGCAGGATCACGTGAATGTC
>JAEUUE010000182.1 GCA_016787605.1 Cyclobacteriaceae bacterium | reverse complement strand
GATGGAATTGTGCCATGATGTGGGTGAATTCATCCGGGTAGAGAGCCTGTCCTTTGACCGCTCCCGCATCCTCCAGAAAGAAGGCTTCAACAACCTGGTTTCCTACGTAGATAAGGAATCGGAAAAGAAACTGGTCAGCACGCTGGCCCAGATCATCCCCGGCTCCGGTCTGCTCGGCGAAGAAGGCGCGTCCACCAAATCCGAGAATGGCTACCTGTGGATCATCGATCCGCTGGACGGCACGACCAATTTTACGCACGGCCTGCCTCCTTTTGCCATCAGTATCGGGCTGACCCTGAATGACAAGCCTGTCCTGGGTGTCGTCTACGAAGTGACCAAGCAGGAGATGTTTCATGCCATCGAGGGACATCCCGCGTATTGCAATGATCGCCTTATCCGGACTTCGACGGTATCTTCGATGAATGAAAGCCTCTTCTCCACCGGCTTTCCCTACTATGATTTCCCCAAGATGGACGCCTACCTGTCCATCATCCGGAAATTCCTTCGCAAATCGCACGGCGTACGCCGCCTGGGCAGTGCCGCCACGGACCTGGCCTATGTGGCAGCAGGCCGGTTTGAAGGATTTTTTGAGTACAACCTGAATCCCTGGGATGTGGCCGCAGGTGCATTTATTGTGCAGCAGGCGGGCGGCATCGTCACCGACTTCAAAGGCGGCCAGGATTTCCTTTACGGCAGAGAAATCTGCGCGGCAGGAAGCGGCATACATGCCGACATGCAGGCCCTCATCGCCTCAGAGTGGGGCTACTAACTGACTGAACCTAATTCGCATTGATCATGAAGAATATTTTGCGTGCCCTCTTTTTGGCGCTGACTGTTTCGGTCACCCCGCTATTCGGCCAGGAATTGTCAGAAGCATTGCCCGTGGCTCCCCAGATCACCAAGGGAAAACTGGCCAACGGACTCACCTACTATATCCGCAAGAACAGCAAGCCGGAACAGCGCGTTGAACTGAGGCTGGCCATCAAGGCGGGCTCCATCCTGGAAGAAGATGACCAGCAGGGCCTGGCTCATTTCACCGAACACATGGCCTTCAACGGCAGCCGGCATTTCAAGAAGAATGAACTCGTCTCCTACCTGCAGTCCATCGGCGTCGAGTTTGGCGCCGACCTGAACGCCTACACCAGCTTTGACGAGACCGTTTACATCCTGCCCATTCCCACCGACAAGCCCGGGAACCTGGAAAAAGGATTCCTGGTACTGGAGGACTGGGCTAGTGGAGTGTTGTTCGACAAGAAAGAAATCGAGAACGAGCGGGGCGTTGTGCTGGAAGAAGAACGACGCGGAAAGGGAGCCGATGAACGGATGAACAAAGTGGCGCTCCCGCGTATCCTCCAGGGATCGAAATATGCCGATCGCCTTCCCATCGGAAAAACTGAAATTCTGAAGACCTTCAAGCCGGAAACCATCAAGCGCTTTTATGCCGATTGGTACCGCCCTGAACTGATGGCGGTAGTGGTTGTCGGCGACATCGATCCTGCCGCAGCGGAGTCGCTTATCCGGAAGCATTTTGAGAAGCTGAAGAACCCGGCCAAACCGCGCACCCGCGAGTACGCCAAGGTCCCGCCCCGGACGCTCTCCGAGGGCCTGGTGGTGACCGATGACGAAGCAACCAATCACATCCTGCAGATTTTCTACTCCACGAGGGAATCGAAACCCTCGGTCACCGTGGGCGATTACCGCCGCGATATTCTGAAAGGTCTTTCCGGCCAACTCCTCAACCTGCGCATGCAGGAACTGACGCAGAAAGCCAATCCTCCCTTCCTCTTTGGGGGAGGCGGAGAGAGTGAGTTTGTTCACGGGTATGAGTCTTACTTCGCCATCGCTGCCGTGGGTAAAGCCGGCGTGGTGCCGGCCATCGAGGCCCTGATTGTCGAAAATGAACGCGCCCGGAAATTCGGGTTCACCTCCGCCGAACTGGATCGCGTCAAAAAAAGTTTTCTCCGCCGCATGGAGCAGCAGTACAACGAGCGGGAGAAGACGGAGTCTGCCGACCATGCCGATGAGTATCTTCGGAACTTCCTGAGCGACGAGCCGATACCGGGCATCGAAAACGAGTACGCCTACTATAAGAAATTCCTGGACGGCATTACCCTGGAAGAGGTTAATCAATACGCCGCCCGGAGCATACCGTCATCAGCCGAGAAAAAGCTGGTGCTGCTGCAGGGGCCTACCAAGGCCGACTTTCCCCTGCCCACGAATGACGAATTGCTGGCCGCCGTTACCCGGGCCGAGCAACTTCCGGTCACCCCTTTCGAAGAAAAAGTCCTGGCCACTTCGCTGATGGCTTCCCTTCCCGCCGCTGGCAAGATCTCCGGCGAAAAGAGTCTCCCCGACATTGGCGTGACGCAACTGAGCCTGGAAAACGGAGTTACCGTCTGGCTGAAGAAGACAGACTTCAAGAATGACCAGGTGCTTTTTTCCGGCTTTCGATTTGGGGGCAACTCCCTGTACGGCAACCCGGATGCCCAGAATGCCCAGTATGCCGCGTCCATGATCGCTCAAATGGGCGTCGGTCAATTTACGCCCACCGATCTCCGGAAGGTGCTGGCCGGTAAGACGGTAAGCGTTTCGCCGCGAATCAACAGCCTAAGCGAAGGAATCAGCGGCCAGTCGGGATCCTCCGATGTCGAAACCATGCTTCAGCTGACGCACCTCTATTTCACCTCACCCCGGAAAGACCCCGAGCTGTTTGCTTCCTCCCGATCGCGTCAGCAGGCCATGATTCAAAATATGCTGAGCGATCCCCGAACGGTATTCCAGGATTCGGTCAGCCGGATGTTGTACGGGAACCACCCGAGGGCACCGCGGTTTCCCCGTTCTGCCGACTTCGAAAACTTGTCGCTTGATCGCATCATGGAAATCTATAAGGACCGGTTCGGCAATGCGTCGGGCTGGACCTTTTTCCTGGTGGGCAGTTTTGAATTGGAACCGGTCAAGACACTGGTCGCCACCTACCTGGGATCGCTCCCTTCGGTCAAGTCCCCCGGAAGCGGTTTCAAAGACCTGGGCGTGCGTCCTGTCAAGGGCATCGTGAAGAAGGAAATCCGGAAAGGAAAAGAAGAGCAAAGCCTTATTTCCATAGCCTTCACCGGGGAAGCCCCTTTTGTGCCTGAAGAACAACTGAAGTTGCAGGCGTTGATTGATCTCATCGAAATCAAACTCACCGAAACGCTTCGCGAGAAGCTGAGCGGCGTCTATTCGACTCAGATCGGAGGCGGCCTGAACAAAAACCCCTATCCCAACTACAGCATCAATCTGAATATCCCCTGCGGGCCCGAGAACGTCGACAAACTCATCGCCGCGACCTTTGCCGAAATTCAGAAGATCAAGGATACCGGGCCCACCGCGGATGATCTGAACAAGGTCAAGGAGACCATTACCAAGAAGCAGCAAGAGAACCTGAAAGAAAACAGTTATTGGCTCAATGCTCTGCAGCGCAGCGTTGAACTGGGCACCAACCCATCCAACATCCTGACCGTGGAAAAGCGGATCAGCGAGGTAACCGCCAAGGAAATCCAGGAGCGGGCGCGAAAATACTTCCAGGCGAACAACTATTTCCAGGCCATCCTGTATCCTGAAAAGTGAAAATTTACCCTGGTCCAGTGACCTTTCGCTTCACTTTTCATTATTAATGGTGAGATTTGCGGGTATGCGTTATTGGCTTCTCATCCTTCTTCTTCCCGTCTTCAGCGCCTGCGGTGATAAGGGCAGGCATATTCCCTTGGCGACCGGCCTGGTGGGCGATCTCTATGTCGTAATGGATTCGGCCCAACGAAAAGGGACGATCGGCCGCCTGATTGATTCGATCTTCCAGGCGGAGATGCCGGGGCTCCCGCGGGAAGAACCCATGTTCCGCATCCACTGGGTAGATGCCCGGCGCTATAACTATGTGCTGAAGGAACGACGCAACCTCATTTTCGTAACCACGCTCGACCGAAGATCCGACGGAGCAGCAATCGTCCGCCGGATGTTTACGCCCGAATCGCTCGAAACGATCCGGAAAAAACCGAATGACTTCTTCTCCTCCCGCTCCGATGTCAATGCCCGCAGCCAGGAGATGGCCTTTATCTATGGACCCGACGAGGCCACACTGGCCCGAAACCTGCGCGCCAAAGGAGGGCAAATGGTGAGCTACTTCAACCTCAAAGAAAGGCAGCGGCAAACCCAGGGATTGTACAAGTCCGGGCAAATGAAAGGCATCACCGATATCCTGATCAGGGATTTTTCCTGTGCGCTGAAGGTCCCTTTTGGCTACAAGCTGGCTTATCAGCAGCCCGATTTTCTCTGGATACGACAAATCAACCCGCGGGACGACAAAGACATTTTCATCTCACGCAAGCCCTACACCTCGCAGGAAGACTTCAGCCTCAAGAATCTCATTGCCTTTCGCGACGATGTGTGCCGCCGCAATCTTTTTGCCGACCCAGACGATCTCGAGTCCTACCTGATGACGGAGACCACAGTTCCCTACATTCCGGTGACCGCAGACACTGTCAATTTCAACGGTCGGTTTGCCATCCAGCTGCGAGGACTTTTCCGTTCCCATACACCCGGAGTCGGCGGGCCCTTCATCGGTTTTGCGCTGGTGGATGAAGGCACCCAGCAATTCTATTATATCGAAGGATTCACCATCAGCCCGGGCCGGGACCAGCGCGAGATCATGCGTGAGCTGGAGACCATCCTGTATACCTTCCAAACCAGCGTGGAACTCAAACCCGCCGCACAGGAAACGCCGGCGCCTTAAGTGTAATTCATCCCCGCTGAACGCCTCCCGGTGAGGAAAATCACCTCAACGTTTAGTCTGAATCCACTAACTTACCCTGCTTTTAACGCCTACCCATGTCTATCAAGATTCGAAAACAAGACGCCCTGAACTACCACATGAACGGGCGTCCCGGCAAGATTGAAGTGGTGCCCAGCAAAGTACTGTCTTCTCAACTCGACCTGGCGCTCGCCTACTCACCGGGCGTTGCCGAGCCCTGCAAGGAAATTGCCATCAACAAGGAAGACGTCTATAAATATACTTCCAAAGGAAACCTCGTGGCGGTGATCAGCAACGGAACCGCGGTGCTCGGGCTGGGCAACATTGGTCCGGAAGCCGCCAAACCGGTCATGGAGGGCAAAGCTGTCCTTTTCAAAAAGTATGCAGGGATCGACAGTTTTGACATTGAGATCAACGAGACCGACCCCGATGCCTTCATCAAGATCGTCAAATCGCTGGAGCCCACATTCGGCGGCGTCAACCTGGAAGACATCAAGGCCCCGGAATGCTTCAAAATTGAGCAGGTGCTCCGGGAGCAAATGAACATCCCCATCATGCACGACGATCAGCACGGCACGGCCATCATCTCCAGCGCCGCCCTGCTCAACGCCGTAGAACTGGTGGGCAAGAAGATGAATGAAGTGGTCATGGTGATCAACGGAGCGGGGGCTGCGGCCATCTCCTGCGCCCGGCTTTATGTTGCCGTTGGGGTGAAGCGGGACAACATCATCATGTGCGACAGCAAGGGAGTGATTCGTGCCGATCGCAAGGACCTTGATCCGATCAAAGCCGAATTTGCCACGAAGCGCAACCTCAATACCCTCCAGGAGTCGATGCGCGGAGCCGATATATTCATCGGTCTCAGCAAAGCTAACGTGCTCACGCCCGATGACATTCTGGCCATGGCCAAGAATCCCATTGTCTTCGCGCTGGCCAATCCCGATCCCGAAATCGCCTATGACCTTGCCCGTAAGACCCGCACCGACCTCATCATGGGGACGGGCCGCTCAGATCATCCGAACCAGGTCAATAACGTCCTCGGGTTCCCTTACATCTTCCGGGGCGCCCTCGATGTGCGCGCTACGGAAATCAACGAGGCGATGAAACTGGCTGCCGTCTATGCGCTGGCAACACTGGCCAAGGAGCCGGTACCCGACAGCGTGATGATGGCCTACAACGCCGAAAAGATTGTCTTTGGCCGCGACTACCTGATCCCCAAACCCATGGATACCCGGCTGATCACGACCATCGCACCGGCGGTGGCCAAAGCAGCGATGGAATCCGGTGTGGCCGCCCATCCGATTACCGATTGGGGGGATTACCACAGCCAGTTGCAGAAACGGATAGGGATCGACCAGAAACTGATCACCAATCTCATCGATCGCGCGAAGAGCGCACCCAAGCGGGTCGTCTTCGCCGAAGCCGAAAACCCCAAGATTCTCAAAGCGGCCCAGATTCTCCAGGATGAGGGAATTGCCTTCCCTATTCTCCTGGGCAACCGGCAAACCATTGAGCGCATTATCGCCGAGCACAAACTGGAACTCGATCGCTGCACCATCATTGATCCCCGCGAAGAGCGTGAACGTGACGAACGATATGCACGCGCCTACTATGAAAAGAGGCAGCGCAAAGGGGTGACGCTCATCGATGCCGAACGTGCCGTGCGCGACCGCAATGTGTTTGGCGCCATGATGGTGGATTTCGGCGAGGCCGACGCGTTCATCTCCGGCCTGACACGGGATTACTCGAAAACCATTTTGCCTTCCCTCCAGATCATTGGCATGCGACCCGGCGTGAAGCGTGTAGCCGGCATGTACATCATTCTGCACAAGAACGGAACCTACTTCTTTGGCGATTGCACCGTGAACGTAGATCCCTCCGCCGAGGAATTGGTCGACATCATCGGTGTGACCGCCCGGGGCGCAAGATTCTTTGAGGCCGAACCCCGGATTGCCGTCCTGTCATATTCCAATTTCGGATCGAGCAAAGGAGCGGTACCGGAAAAGACCCGCGAAGCGGTTCGCCTGGCGAAGATCAAGTATCCCAACCTGATCATTGAAGGCGAAATACAAGCTAACGTGGCACTCAATACCGAACTACAACGGGAGTTGTATCCGTTCAGCGCACTGGCCAAAGAAGGCGCCAATACGCTGATCTTCCCCAACCTCTCCTCGGCTAACATCGCCTATAAGCTGCTCATGGAAATCGGGGGCGCGGAGACCATCGGCCCGGTGCTGCTGGGGATGCGCAAGCCCGTCCACATCCTTCAACTCGGAAGTTCCATCCGCGAGATCGTGAATATGACGGCCATTGCCGTCGTGGATGCCCAGGTGCAAGAGGAAATTGCCCTGGCCCACGAAAAGAAATAGTAGGTAACTTAAGGCTTCATTGATTGCCCCATGATTGCCTACCTCCGAGGTAAACTGGTCCACAAGGAACCCACCCATGTCATCGTAGATGTGGGCGGGATTGGCTACCAGGCCTCCATCTCGCTCAACACTTTTTCCGACATCAAGGACAAGGAAGATATTCGCCTGGCCACCTACCTCCATGTGCGCGAAGATGCGCAACTGCTCTACGGCTTTTCGACGGACGCTGAGAAGGCCATGTTTCTCAGCCTGATCTCAGTCAACGGGGTGGGCCCCAACACCGCCATGGTCATGCTCTCCAGCCTGCCCCCGGCAGAGCTGAAGGCCGCGATCCTCAGGGAGGATGCCGCTACCCTTCAGGCTGTGAAGGGAATAGGCGGAAAAACAGCTCAACGGCTCATTTTGGAACTGCGGGACAAGCTCAGGAAAGGGGCGGCCGACAATACCCCAACTATACCGGGGGGTGCGGGCAATACGCTAAGGCAGGAAGCGTTATCTGCTCTGGTTACGCTGGGCATTTCCCGGTCGGCAGCGGAAGTCAGCGTCGACTCCGTTTTACGAAAATCAGGAAATACCATTAGTTTAGAAGACCTGGTCAAACAGGCACTTAAAAACGCTT
>JAEUUE010000166.1 GCA_016787605.1 Cyclobacteriaceae bacterium | reverse complement strand
GAAGATGGACGCGTTCAAGAAAGACTTCCCGGATCGCTTTTTCCAGGTGGGCATAGCCGAAGCCAACATGATGGGCGTTGCCGCCGGGCTTACCGTGGGCGGGAAAATTCCGTTCACCGGCACGTTCGCCAACTTCTCCACAGGCCGTGTCTACGACCAGATCCGTCAGTCCATCGCCTACTCGGAAAAGAACGTCAAGATCTGCGCCTCCCATGCCGGGCTTACCCTCGGTGAAGACGGCGCCACCCACCAGATCCTGGAAGACATCGGCATGATGAAGATGCTTCCCGGGATGACGGTCATCGTACCTGCCGATTACGAACAGACGAGGGTGGCCACCATCGCCTTAGGTGCTCACGTTGGTCCTGCCTACCTCCGGTTTGGACGCCCCGCCTGGCCCATCTTTACCACGGGCCGACCCTTCGTCATCGGGAAAGCTGACCGGATGATCGAAGGTACCGACGTTACCCTCTTCGCGTGCGGGCACATGGTGTGGCAGGCCATCGAAGCGGAAGCCATCCTGGCCGAGAAAGGAATCAAGGCAGAAGTCATTAACATCCACACCATCAAACCTCTCGACGTGGAAGCCGTGCTGGCTTCGGTCGAAAAGACGGGCTGCGCCGTCACCTGCGAAGAGCACCAGATCAACGGAGGCCTCGGCGACACCATCGCGCAATGCCTGGGCCGGTTCCGCCCCGTTCCTTTGGAAATGGTGGCCGTCCAGGACAAATTCGGCGAAAGCGGCAAGCCCATGGACCTGCTGAAGAAGTACGGCCTGGCGCCAACGGATATCGTCGCCGCCGCGGAAAAAGCCCTGGCGAGGAAGTAGGCCATGCCACAACTCCCTGCCACAGGGAGACCAAAAAATCAGGACTGCTTTTTCCACCAATGGAAATGCCCGGTTACGACCGACTGGGTATCTTTCGTTTTCAATTCCAACGATCCATGAAACAATCCCTCGTCCTGCTGATGGCTCTTGCCATGGGGTATGCCTATGCGCAGCCTAAAGTCATTACCGGCTTCTCCCGGGAAAATGCCGAAGCCCAACTCAAACTCGAAGAGAAATTCGACGCCCAGATCAAGGCGGAAAACATGGACCAATGGCTGAAAAAAATGACCCTTCGCCCACACCATGTTGGATCAGCCTATGGAAAAGCCAACGCCGAATTCATGCGCGACCTGCTCCGCAGCTGGGGATGGGAGGCGGAGATCGAATCTTACCAGATCCTCTTCCCCACCCCGAAGGTGCGCGTACTAGAAATGACGGCGCCCACCAAATTTGTGGCCAAGCTGGCAGAGCCTCCGCTCAAGGAAGATCCCACGGCAGCCATCGGATCCGATCAACTCCCGGTTTACAACGCGTGGTCAGCCGACGGTGACGTGACCGCCGAGTTGGTTTTCGTCAACTACGGTGTACCCGATGACTACGAAAGACTGGAACGAATGGGTATCGACGTGAAGGGCAAGATCGTCATCGCCAAATACGGCGGGTCGTGGCGCGGCATTAAACCCAAAGTGGCACAGGAACGCGGGGCCATCGGCTGTCTCATCTACTCCGATCCCCAGGAGGACGGCTACGTGCAAGGCGATGTCTATCCAAAAGGGGGCTTCCGTCCCAAAGACGGCGCACAGCGCGGCTCCGTCATGGATATGCCGATCTACCCCGGTGACCCGCTCACGCCTAATGAACCCTCCATCGAAGGCACCAAACGCCTCAGCCGATCAGAAGCCACGAACCTTATCAAAATCCCCGTACTCCCCATCTCCTATGGCGATGCGCAACCGTTGCTAGCCGTCCTCGGCGGACCGGTGGCTCCCGGCCCCTGGCGCGGAGGGTTGCCCATCACCTATCACATTGGCCCCGGCCCGGTGAAGGTTCACCTTAAAGTGGAGTCGAACTGGACTACCGTCAACGCCATGAATGTGATTGCCAAAATGAAAGGCAGCGAACGCCCCGATGAGTGGATCATCCGCGGCAACCACCATGACGGCTGGAACAACGGAGCCGCCGATCCGCTCAGCGGCATGGTCGCCGAACTGGAAGAAGCCCGCGCCATCGGCGAGCTTGTGAAGACAGGCTGGAGGCCGAAGCGAACACTCGTGTATTGCGCCTGGGATGCCGAAGAGCCCGGACTGATGGGTTCAACGGAATGGGTAGAACATCATGCCCAGGAACTCCAGGCGAAAGCCGTCGCCTACATCAACTCCGACGGCAATGGCCGAGGTTTCCTTGGAGTCGGCGGATCACACACCTTCGAAGTGCTCATGACCGAAGTGGCCCGTGATGTCACCGACCCGGAGACTGGCATCAGCGTGCTGGAACGCGGAAGGGCCCGGGCTGCCGTAAGCGCTCCCAACGCCAAAGCGAAGAAAGACGCGCTCGCCCGCCGGGGCCTCACCCTGGGTGCCCTGGGTTCCGGTTCTGACTACACACCCTTTATCCAGCACCTTGGAATACCGTCCCTTAACATCGGTTACGGCGGAGAAGGCGGTGGCGGCGTCTACCACAGCAACTACGACACCTATGATCACTACAAGCGGTTTGTCGACCCCAAGATGGACTATGGTGTGGCTCTCGCCAAGACCGCAGGACGCACAGCGCTCCGGTTGGCCAACGCCGATGTGCTGCCCTTCGACTTCAAGGGCTTCCATCGTACGGTAAGCGGCTACCTCACCGAAGTGACGGGCTTACTGGAGTCTATGCGGGAGGCTACCGAGGTGGAGAATCAACTGATCAGGGAAAACCGGTACCTCCAGGCTTCTGATCCGACCGTGAAGTTCATTCCCCCCACGCCGGAGGACGCGGTGCCCTTTCTCAACTTCTCCAGCCTTCAAAACGCGTTGACTGCCCTGGAGAAAAGCGCCAACCAGTATGCCGAACTTGCGGCAGCCAACCCCAGGCCAAACACCAACATCCATCAACTCAATCAGCTGCTTTACCAGGCTGAACAGAAGCTCATTTCTGGCTCAGGGCTTCCCCGCCGTCCCTGGTTCCGGCATACGATCTATGCCCCTGGGTTCTATACGGGATATGGCGTAAAGACGCTGCCGGGAATTCGGGAAGCGATCGAGCAGCGGAACTGGAAGGAGGCACAGGAGCAGATTGAAATAGCTGCGGGAACATTGAGGGAATATGCGAAGCAGGTGGATGCGGCTTCGAAGATACTGATGATGAGATGAGAAGAATCTAGAATTCGGAATTCGGAACTTGGAATTCGGAATTCACATATTTGTAGAATAATATTCAATTAAGAATCGCCTATGAAACGAAGCTTCCTCATTCTCCTCACCTGCACCGTCCTAACCACCTGGGCACAGCTGCCACAAAAAAATTATGCATTGACCAACGCCAACCTGTTCAATGGCATTGAGAACCGGATTACCACCGGCGCGGTGATCTATGTGAAAGCGGGCAAGATCGAAAAGATCGGCAAGGCCGGAGAAGCTATTCCGAAAGAATATGAGATCATCGACTGCCAGAACAACTACGTCATCCCCGGGATGATGGACGTGCACACGCACATCGACAACCTGGAAAGTGCCAAACGCGCGCTGCTCTCGGGGGTGACAACGTTTCGCACCGCCGGCGTCGATGCTTACCAGGATGTCTCTCTGCGTGAACTGGCGAAAGCGAACCGCGTCGCGGGCCCGGATGTTGTTCCCGCAGGAGTTTTTGTGACGCCGAACCCGGGTGGGAGCATCCTCGCCGACCCCCGACTGGGCGTGCTGATCAATGGTGTAAATTCGGACGAAGAGCTTAAACTCCTGGTGAATGTCAACATCGACCGAGGAGCAGAAGTGATCAAAACACGCGGTACCGAAAGGGCCGGGCTGCCGGAGACGGACCCTCGACAGCAGTCGTACACACAGCGGCAGCTCAAGGTAATCATCGACGAAGCAGCTAAACGCAACGTCCCGGTGATGATTCACGCCCACGGTGACGAAGGCGCGCGCGCAGCCGTACTGGCGGGTGCACGAAGCATCGAACACGGAACATTCCTCAGCGACGAAACTCTTCGGCTCATGAAGGAGAAAGGGTGCTTCCTCGTACCCACCTACATTACCCTCGAGGACCTCACGAAACCCGGTGGCGACTACAGCGGGGCCGTGCTGGAACTTCGCGGCCGGTTCATGATGCCTGCTGCAGAAAAAGTCTTTCGAAAAGCACATGCGCTCGGCGTTAAGATCGCCACAGGGGCCGACAACGATTATACCCCCAACAGCACCAGCCGGGTAGCCCTGGAATGCGAACACTTCGTACGGATGGGAATGACTCCCTTTGAAGCGATCCAGGCCGCCACCGTAGTCAGCGCCGAACTTCTCGGCATCCAGTCCAGGACCGGGAGAATTCAGGCTGGCTATGAAGCCGACCTGGTGGTGTTGCCGGCCAACCCCCTCGAAGACATCCGAGCCCTGCAGGATGCGCTCATCGTCATGAGCAACGGCCACCTCGCGCTGAAGCGACTCCCCTTCGGAAAAGAATAGGGACTGGGGGCAGGGGCCAGGCAATGCTTTTCTTTTCCGCTGACCCCTGATCCCTCTTTTTTCTACCTTTGCCACGCAAAAAAATGCGCGCGATGGCAAACCGGTACTACGTAATCGATTTCGACAGCACTTTTACCAAAGTAGAAGCCTTCGACGTGCTGGCCGAAATATGCCTGGCGGGTCATCCGGAGCTTCCTGCCCGGAAGAAACAAATCGAAGACATCACGAAGGAGGGCATGGACGGCTCCATCTCCTTCCGGGAATCCCTCGAACGCCGCCTGGCCTTGCTGCCCATCAACCGGTCACACCTGCAAACCCTGGTGGGACAACTCAAGACCCTGGTTTCCGAGTCCTTCAAGCGCAACAAGGACTTCTTCTCTACCTACGCCGACCAGATCTACATCATCTCCAACGGTTTCCGTGAGTTCATCGAACCCGTGGTGACTGAATACGGCATCAAGCCGGAAAATATTCTCGCCAATGAGTTTGTGTTCGACGCCCAGGGCACGGTGACCGGCTTTGACAAAGACAATCCCCTTTCTGTCAACAACGGCAAATCCGAGCGACTGAAGAGCCTGAGCCTCCCTGGCGATGTGTACGTCATCGGCGACGGATACACCGACTATGAAATCAAACACGCCGGGCTCGCCAACAAGTTCTTTGCGTTTACCGAGAACGTGGAGCGTCACAAAGTGGCCAGCAAAGCCGACCATGTTGCCCCCAGCCTGGATGAGTTTCTGTACCTGAACAAGTTGAACACCGCCATCTCCTACCCCAAGAACCGCATCAGCGTATTATTGCTGGAGAATGTGCATCCCGTTGCCCTGGAACTCTTCCGTTCAGAGGGCTTTACCGTGGAGACTTACCCCGCGGGGCTGGAAGAGGCTGAACTCTGCGAGAAGATTAAGAATGTGTCTGTCCTGGGTATCCGCTCTAAGACTCAAGTCACGGCCAAAGTGCTGGAGCACGCCAATCGGCTGATGGCAATCGGCGCGTTCTGCATCGGGACCAACCAAATCAATCTTTCGGAAGCCACGCGCAAAGGCATCGCCGTATTCAACGCGCCGTTCAGCAACACGCGCAGCGTGGTGGAAATGGCCATCGGCGAAATCATCCTGCTCATCCGGCGCATCGCCGACAAGAGTCTGAAGATGCATGAGGGCCGCTGGGACAAATCGGCCAAGGGAAGTTTCGAAATCCGGGGCAAGAAACTCGGCATCATCGGCTATGGCAACATCGGTTCGCAACTGTCGGTCCTGGCCGAAAGCCTGGGCATGAACGTCTTCTACTACGACCGGGAAGAGAAGTTGGCGCTGGGCAACGCCACCAAGTGCCGAAGCATGAATGAACTGCTCGCGTTGGCGGATGTAGTTACCCTACACGTAGATGGGCGTGAGTCCAATACCAACCTTATTAGTGTAGATCAATTCGCCCGAATGAAACCCGGGGTAATTTTCCTCAACCTCAGCCGCGGCCACGTGGTCGACATTCAGGCCCTGAGGGAGAACATTCTTTCGGGCAAGGTCGCCGGCTGCGCCGTGGATGTGTTCCCCTATGAGCCCATCGACAACAACGAAGAGTTTGTATCGCCCCTGCGTGGCTTGCCCAACACCCTGCTCACCCCGCACATTGGCGGCAGCACCGCAGAAGCCCAGGAGAACATCGGGAACTTTGTGCCCGGCAAGCTGATGGACTACATCAACACCGGCAGCACGAGCAACAGCGTAAACTTCCCCAACCTCACGCTCCCCACCCTGGAGAACGCCCACCGGCTCATCCACATCCACGACAACGTGCCCGGCATCCTGGCCCGCATCAACCAGGTGCTGGCCGACCACGGCATCAACATCGTGGGGCAATACTTAAAGACCAACGAACAGATCGGCTACGTGATCACCGATATCAACAAAGGGTACGACCAGGAGGTAATTAAACAGCTGAGGGGGATTGAGCACACCATTAAGTTCAGGGTGTTGTATTGAGTGGACAGTGGTTAGTGGCTAGTGTTGCCCCGGGTTTTAACCCGGGGACTAAATGTGATAGAACACTTTCGAGGGCCACAGGAAAAACTTTCCAGCGTTGATGATTGTTTTGGCCCGCACAGGTGGTCTATCCACCGTTCATGAAGACTTTCACTAAGGAATAATCTAATTCCTAGTCGTAAAAGTCCACCATGGAGACCATTCGCTTTGTTCGTCAGGACCAACGCTCTTAACCCGCCATTTGTACGTAGTGCCTTTATCCAGCAAAGGATAAGTGTATTCTGTTCCACCCAGCGTATTGGGGCTGCCCTTGCCTTCAATCTCGGGAATGTATCCCGTGGCTCCATCCGATGACTTCCAGGTCAGGCGGACAGAAACTTTCGTGTCATTGGCTACTAGCGTGCCCACATTAGTTTCCCCGTGACGAGGCGACAATTGGTCAGGGGCAGCAATGAAAGTGGTGAACGACCGACTAGCTGACCAGTCGCTATCATTCTTCGGATCGGAAGCCAGCGCTTTTACCCGCCAGATGTACTTCACACCCTTCTTCGCTAATGGAATGGTGTATTCGGTGAAAGAAACTTCTGCAGTGTGTTCATCGAATGTGTTTTGCTTATAGCTAACCCGATACTTCCTGGCTAACGGGACCATGTTCCAGCTAAGTCGTGCATCCCTAACCCGACGAGCTCCGTCAGCAGGTGAGTTCAACTGCGGCGGAGAGAGTTTATCGACAGCACCAGTTAGGAATGAGGCGGAGATTACAGCGGTTAACCCAACCATCAGACGCAGAAGATTTCTTTTCATATGAGTTGCAAATACAGACTAAGTTAACCTTTCTGGTTATTGCCACCAACGGGAAAGCAGCCCATTTCACCAAACCCCTCTTTGCATTATCTTAGCAAGACCTGCCATTGCGGGTTTACCACTATGACCTATGCTCTGGATCGCCCCCTCCGAAAAAGATACCACCGCTGCCACACTCGAAAAACGCCTCTGGGACAGTCCGACCAGTTCCGGGCTAACTCGGGGCTCAAGGCCCAAACACCGACAACGGGCCTCCAACCATTATCTTAGTTAAGCTGTGGACAAGAGATTATTACCTCAACCACTGACTCAAAAGCTCTCTAATATGAAACAATTCATCCTTCTGGCCTGCTACCTTATCACATTTCCCACGCTAGCACAGCAATTTGAGTTCAAGGAACCGATGAAGGTAATTGCCTCAGAGAAGGTCGGTTCAATCAAACAAGGCGCGACGCTATACCTCTCTGGTCTCACCTACAGAAATGATGACGGGGGTGCTGCACTAGTCACCATTATCGCAAAAGATGGTACCGGAACAAGATTTGATTTCAACTCCAACAAGATCCGAAGCTTCGAATTTAAAGACGTCAGTGGCATCAATATGGTTTGGGACAGGTACTTATTGGTCAATCAAGCATATAAAAGCATCCTCAAGAATGGCTATCAGTACTCATTACGGCAGGAATTGAATGATGACGCACTAGAATTTACGAAATCTATTCGTGAACGGTTCTTTAACGATGACTTTCTTGAGGACTATTTGTATACGCTATTGACAAAGATTCATCCTGGAATCCTGTATGACGAAAGACCTGGAAATATCTACATCAAAGTAATCAAGGATTCACAACCTGATGCTTTCGTGCTTCCGAATGGGTGCATTGTGATTAGTACTGGCATGCTTTCCACCCTGCAGAGTGAAGACGAACTAGTTGGTGTACTGGCACACGAAGTGGCCCATTTTGTGCTTGATCACTTTGTCATGAACTATAATACAGCGCTTGACAGAAAGAAAAGCGCCGAGTTTTGGGCAGGCTTTGCAACCGTAATTGCGGCGGGTGCAGATGCCTATTTGACCTCACAGAACGAAAATCATGTTCCCGGTCTACTCACAGTTTCAACAGCAGTGGTAGCGACGGCTTTTGCAAATGACGTGATCGAGCGACTAGGGATAAAATACAATAAAGAACAAGAAATCGAAGCGGATAACGCCAGCAAACACATTTTGAAAGTACTTAATTATGATACACTTGGCCTGTCTGTGGCACTTCAAAGAATCAAGGAGTACTGTGTCGTAACGGGCAACTACCTTGCACTTACCGGAAGTGGCACGCATCCCAGTATTGGAAGTCGAATCAAGAATCTTGGATCGCCCGATAACCTTATGAAATTCACTCAGCCTTCCTATTTGAAACGAGTTTCGGGCGTCAATTCATACAGTGCCCGAACTGAACTTTGGTCATTTGCGCATCACGAGTCAGCTCTGATGCTGGCAGAACGGAATATCTCAAATGGGGTTGCTGTCGAGTCTGACTACATTGTAAAGGCTGTGATAAAGCGAAGACTCTCTAACACTAAAGAGTCCAATCAGGAAGTTCTGGCACTATTGCAAAAAGCTAGGGATTTGAATGTTACGCCGATGCCCATTATCAGCAAAGAGGAAGGGATTACCTGGATTCGCCTCGGCAATAAGCCAGAAGCCAAGAAGGCCTTCCAAGCCTATCTTGACTCCCTGCTTGAAATCGAGGATAGAATTGAGAAGCTCGAATATCCTAACAACAATACGAAGGGCCTGTCAGAAGAGATTATCTGGACCATGGAAATGATTTTCAAAGCGGATAGCTTGTAGATCCAAGTCTAGTCCATACAAACGCGCGAAATCAAATTAAGCAACTCTGTAATTGAGATTCTTGAAAATGTCCCTGCGGAAACATTAGGCAAACAGACGCTCATTTCCCTGATTTACTCCTCCGGCACCTGTCGCTGCAATACTTCACCTCATCCCACACCTTCTCCCACTTCTTGCGCCACGAAAAGGGACGATTACAGACTACACATGTCTTGACAGGAAGGTTATGCTTCTTGATCATTCGCACCGGCTGACTGTAAACAATTCCGGAGGCTCAAATGTTCATCCGCGCATTCACTAGTCGCATGCCACCAACCACTAATAAAAAAACCCACCCAGGTTGGAGAGGTGTTTCTGAACCTCATTTATGACAAGTTTTGAGCTGCTTCCAGCCGCAACCTTCCGCTGTTATCCTGCTTTTTGGGCGAGGTCCCGTCCCGAAGGACGAGATGCGGCCTGATTT
>JAEUUE010000121.1 GCA_016787605.1 Cyclobacteriaceae bacterium | reverse complement strand
AGGGCCTGCTCGTCTTGGGGGAGTTGGTACTTGTTGTATCGTCCGCCCGACAGGTTGATGGTGACGTACTTCGACGGCCGGTAGCTGACGTTAAGTTGGTAGCTGAGGTAGTCGCGGGTATCGCCGACCACGACATTTTTGCGCAGCCCGCCCCCGATGGTCACGCGCGGTGCGAGAAAATATTTGCCGTACGCATACGCTTCAGGCACCTGGTACCGCTGCGCCGAGGAGGCACTGTCGGTCGGGTAGGCCTCGCCAAACGCATGGGGATACGCCGGGAATTGGCCCTGGTACCTGGCGAATCGTGTGTCGTAAGTGAGCCCGCCCTTGAATTCTGCACGCCCGCCAAAGTGCTGGTAGTTCACCGCGCCAAAGAAGTCGCGCTGCCACAGGTTCACATCGAGCGGACCGCTGAAGTAGTTGGCGTAGGAAAAACTGAAGCCGTTGTTGACCGTGAATTCCGATCGGGCAAACCGTTTACGGAAATTGATGACGGTATACATCCGGTTCTTCGCCTGAGTGAAGTTGCCCTGGTAAGTGGGATGCTTGTAGAAGTATTGGTACGATTCCCGGATGCCATAGGTGAATACCTTGACCAGCGTTGATGTACTGGGCGCCAGCATATAATGCAGGCCCAGGTCGATGGATTCAAAGTTGGTGATGCGTTCGAGCGCCTTCGGGTTGAGCGCCTTTATGAACGTGGAGGGTTGATAGTTGGAGAATGCCGTGAGCGCCGATCGTTTCCCGGTCCGTCGCGCGGTGTAGGCGCCGAAACTGGCCAGCGTGAACGACACCGTGTTCGTCGGCCGGTCTGGCAGTGTCTCGTCGGTGGTGAGGGAGATCATGCCCGAGGTGGTGCCGCCATACTCGAGCGGCGGGTTGCCGGGATAGACCTGCACCTGGTTCACCAGTGCTGTATTGAAAATACTGAATGTCCCGATGCCATTCAATTGGCCGTAACGGACCGCATCGTTAATGGGCACGTTGTTGAAGAAGATGCCCGTTTCAGCCGGCGTGCTTCCCCGCAGGCTGATGTTGGCCGACTCATCGGTGGTGGTCGCTGAGGGGGTGGCATTCACCGCGAGGATGGGATCGGCCTTGGCACTGGGGTTGTTGTAGATGTCGAGCCTGCGGATCTTCCTGATGGTGAACTCCTCGGCGATCAGCTTCTCCGACTGGATCACTACCGTCTGCAACTCGTCCGAAGCAGGAGCGAGGCGAATGACGAGGGTACAGGAGTCGGAAAGTGTCACGAGCTGGGGGGTGAAGCCGCTGAAGCTTGCGCGAAGGGTGTCGCCGACCGAAGCGTGGATCACAAAGTCGCCGGCAACACCCGTGCTGGTCCCACCCGGTTTGCCGAGCACCAGTACGTTGGCACCGGGCAGCGCTTCGCCCGTGCCGGCATCAGTGACCACGCCGGCGTAGGACCCGCAGGGTTGTGCGTCGGCTCTATGGGTGATGGCCACCGCCAGGAAGATCAACAGAATAAGGCAAGGCCAACGGGTCATCGGCTCGCCTGTTTCCTGGCCGCCGGCAACAGCACGTCGCGCACCCAGCCAAAATTCGGTTCCGCCTGAAGCGCCTTCTCGTAGGACGCGATAGCCTTCCCGGTGTCGCCGTTCTTGAGGTACGCTTGTCCCTGGAAGGCGAGTGCATCGAGGTACATCCAGTTGAACTTCAGTTGCGGCGGGTTGGATTCGTAGAACCGGATGCACGCTTCGTAGGCTTCAAGGGCTTCGACGAGGTCGCCGCCCCACATCTCCGGCGTGAAGAACTTTGAGTTGGCATACACCTTCCATACCAGCGGTGACTGTGGGCTGAGTTTCTTCGCGCGTTCGGTGAGCGAGTTACTTTTCGAACCGAGGAACATGCCCTGCATGGGACTGTACCCCATTTTGAGCCCGTAGACGGCGGAGAGCAGGGCGTGCGGATCTCCCCAGGATTTGCAGGCAGCGGTCAGCGACTTGAGATTGTCTACCGTGGCCTCGTAGTACTCGTCGAAGAGGTCTTCATCGCGAAAGCGCATGGTGGCGCTGAGCAGCCCGAATTGAGCCAGGGCAAGTTGAAATACCGCCTGGCTGTTTTTGGGATCGGACTGCACGGCTGCCTGCCGGTCGGCGATCGCCTGCTTCCAGGCATCGGTGGCTTTCTGCGGAGCGAGGTAGGCACGATACATGCGTTCGTCGGTTGCGTCTTGCCCGAGGGCGAAGAAGGCCACCAGGCACAAGGTGAGTGTGGTTGTGATTCTCATGATATAAACTGGTTTATGTTATAAACTATATGAACAAAAAAAAGAGTGGGTTACTTGATATAGCCTTTCAGGGCCTGGACATATTCTTCAAAGGCCTTGATCCCCTTGCGGGTGATGCGGCAGCGGGTGAGGGGTTTCTTTCCACGGAACGTCTTTTCGATCGTGATGTAGCCCGCTTCGGAGAGTTTGTCCAGTTGGACACTCAGGTTGCCGGCCGTCGCGTTGGTCTTTTCTTTCAGAAACGTAAACTCGGCCGACTCGGCGCCCATGAGCAGTGACATCACGCCCAGGCGGAGTTGAGAATGCAGCAGCGGATCGAGTTCCTTCAGCATAGACTTACTCGCGGCTTGAACGAAGGAGGTAGCCGGGGAAGAGGTAGCCGAGGATGATCGCAAATCCACCCACCAGGTACTGGTCTACCGGATCCAGGAAGTAACAGAGGATCCCGGCTGCCCAGAATACGATGCCGCCAAGGCGCAACGGAAGAAACTTGAGGATGACCCCCGACACGAAGGTGGCCGCACCCACCGGCATGAGGATGATGGCATTTACCATCCAGTTGATCTTCTCACCGAACAACCACGCCGGTGTGATGGTGATGGCCATGGCAATCCACAACCACTTGTTGACCTGATCAAGGTGTGAAATGATACCTTGTGAACGCCCTTGCCGCGCACCGTAGATCATGGTGACCACCCACGCCGGGATGGTGAGCATCCACACCGCCGGCGCATAGTTGGGGTAGGGAGAGAACTTCATCAGGTAGTACATGCCGAAATTGCAGACGGCAATCACCCATCCCCAGAGCAGGAAGTAGAAGCTGTTGCCGCTCGCCTTGCCTTTGGCCTGGCGGATCATCGATTCGATCAGTGTCAGGCTTTGCTGTGCACTAAGCCGGTCGTCGTTGGTTTCCATGGGATGTGTTTACGATGCAAACATAAATAAGTTTATATTATGAACCAAAAAGTGTGGAAAACCCCTCCATTCGCGGAAAATGGCCTTGGCCGGGGTCGTTTAATTCCTATATTTCCGTATAAACCTATCCCGCTATGAAGTACCTATGCACTGCCCTCTGTTTCCTGGCCACCTCATTGCTGATGGCTCAGCCCGAAGTCCAGAAGCTCGAACAGCTTAAGGCTGAAGCGGCCCAGGAAGTGGAGAAGAACGCGGCCCTTGGCCAGCAGATCAACGATATGCTGTTCAGCTTTGCGGAGCTGGGTTTCCAGGAATATGAGACATTTACCTACCTGACCAACCTGCTCGAAAAGCAAGGCTTCAAAGTCCAAAAAGGCGTGGCCGGCATTCCCACGGCATGGATCGCCACCTGGGGCAGCGGCAAGCCGGTGATTGCACTGGGTTCCGATGTGGACTGCATTCCCAAGGCCTCGCAAAAACCCGGCGTAGCCTATCATGATCCCATCGTTGACGGGGCTCCCGGTCACG
This sequence comes from Cyclobacteriaceae bacterium, assembly GCA_016787605.1. Lineage (GTDB taxonomy): Bacteria > Bacteroidota > Bacteroidia > Cytophagales > Cyclobacteriaceae > ELB16-189. Next base: position 36,930 of record JAEUUE010000121.1, on the reverse strand, counting down.
GGGAAGGCCATAATTCCGGCCAGGCGTTGAATATCATATCCGCGATAGCCCTCAAGAAAATCATGGAGCGGGAGAAGATCTCCGGAACCATCATGCTTTGGCCCGGTATTGCAGAGGAACTCGTGGGTACGAAAGCCTACTACGTCCGCGCGGGATACTTTAAAGACGTTGACGCCTGCATCTTCACCCACGTGGCCAATAACCTCGGCGTGGGTTACGGCGACGCCGGCAGCAACGGGCTGGTGAGTGTTCGCTTCACATTCGAAGGGGCCGCCGCTCACGCCGCAGGTGCCCCCTGGCGCGGCCGCTCGGCTCTCGATGCCGTCGAGTTGATGAACATTGGTTGGAACTTCCGCCGCGAGCACCTGGAACTAACGCAACGTTCGCATTACGTCATCCCGGACGGCGGCGACCAGCCCAACGTGGTGCCGTCAAAAGCTGCCGTCTGGTATTATTTCCGTGAGCGCACCTATCCCGACATCAAGAAACTCTTCGATATCGGGGTGAAGATCGCCGAAGGAGCAGCCATGATGACCGATACCAAGTTCACCTACGAGGTTCTTGGCTCCGCATGGCCGGGTCACTTCAACAAGCCGATTGCCGAGGCGATGTATGAGAACATGAAGAAGGTCGGTCTGCCGAAATGGTCGGAAGAAGATCAGCTCCTGGCTAAGGCTACCCAACTTGAGTTGAAAGCACCCAAGGCGGATGGCCTGGCAACCAAAATTGACACGATCGGATTGCCGGCTCCCGTGGGTTCAGTCAACGTCATGGGCAGACAGTTAATGTCCATGGGTGGTGGCTCCGACGATATCGCGGATATCAGCTGGTCGTTGCCTACGGTGGTGTTGCGCTATCCTTCGAATATCCCGGGGCTGCCGGGCCACCATTGGTCAAATGCCATCTCCATGGCCACGCCCATTGCCCACAAGGGAATCGTGTATGGCGCCAAGGCCGAAGTGATGACCTTGCTCGACATGCTGCTGAAGCCCGAAATCATTAAGAACGCATGGGAGTACTACCGTACGGAGCAGACCAGGGATCAGAAGTACATCCCGTTGATCGGGGAGAAAGACCAGCCGGCCATCTACCTCAACCAAAAGATCATGACCGAGTATGCCCCGAAACTGAAGCCGCTGTACTACAACCCGGCCAAGTACAAGTCGTACCTCGATCAGCTGGGCATTGTGTATCCCACGGTTCGTCCCGACCAGAAAGAGGCGGTCATGAAGTTGAATCAGAAGAAATAGTTTGTCAGCCGATGTTCACGGGTATTGTTGAGGCGATGGGTGTAGTCAGGCGAATGGAAGCCGAAGGCACCAATCGCCATTTTTTAGTCGAAAGTCCGATCAGTCACGAGTTGCGTGTGGACCAAAGCCTGAGCCACAACGGGGTTTGTCTTACCGTAACCCGGCTCGAACCGGGAGGTCATTGGGTGACGGCAGTCCAGGAGACACTCGTAAAGTCCAACCTTGGCGACCTGAAGTCGGGCGATCCCGTTAACCTGGAGCGCAGTATGCCCGCCTCCGGCCGCTTCGATGGTCATATTGTCCAGGGGCACGTCGATACCACCGCGGTGATTAAGGCCATCCATGACGAAAAGGGGAGCTGGCGCTTCGATTTTGAGCACCCGGCCGGCGGGGCCTTCCTTACGGTTGAGAAGGGTTCTGTCTGCGTGAACGGCATCAGCCTGACCTGTTTCAATTGTACGCCAAATTCTTTCTCCGTAGCCATCATCCCGTTTACCTATACCCATACGAACCTGGGAACGGCCCGGCTGGGCGGCCGGGTTAACCTCGAATTTGACATCCTGGGCAAGTACATCCAGCGGTTGCTGAGCGGTCAGTCCAAGGTCGCTTAAAGATGACCCTCGCCTTGAGTGATTGGCTTCGGGTTGTGGCCCCGCGGGAATTCCATGTAAGAATTAGTCCAAGATTGTAAAAATAAAGCCACTCGGTTGCTGTTACTTTGCACCGACAAACAGAGGATACGAAGATGTTGGATCAACTACTGAAGCTTGTTGAGCAGAATGCTCAGCAATCCATCCTGCAAAACCGGGCTATCCCTGACCAGCTGAACAATGCGGCGATCAAGGAAGTCACCAACCAGATTTTTAACGGAATCAAGAGCCAGGTCACCCAAGGCCATATGGACCAGGTGATCTCTCTTTTTCAGACGGGCGTGAAAAAGCATCCAAGCCCGGTCATTGCTTCTATTGTCGATACGGTAACGCGTAATTTGGCCTCCAAGTTTAACCTGGCACCTGACGTCGCGAAGGGCGTGGCCGACCAGATTGTGCCGCAGGTCATGGCCCAGGTTATCAAGAAGACCAACGATCCCCATGACATCGATTTCGACCTGCAACATATGTTGCGTGGCATGACGGGCGATAATCAGTTGGATATTTCTTCTATGTTGCCTCCAACGAAGACCACCGTGGGAAGTATCAGCGGGGTATTCAACAGGCTCTTCGGCAAGAAGTAGCCTAGGCTTCGGCCTTCGGTTTGTTGTATCGTCTTTTCAGCCACTCGTAGAATTTGAAGGCCGTGTATCCTCCGGCCAACCCCACGGCAATTCCCGCCAGGATGTCGCCCGGATAGTGCACCCCGAGATAGATGCGCGTATAGCACATGATGGCGGCCCATCCGAACATCCAGCCGATGGAGCGGTACGTTCCCCTAAAAAGCATGAAGACGAAGAGCGCGATACCGGTCGTGTTGGCGGCGTGGCTGGAGGCAAACCCGTAGAGTCCTCCCCGGTAACCGTTGACCAGGTGCAGCATCCCTTCCAGTTCCGGATCTTGCGACGGCCGAAGGCGCTCAAAATAGGGTTTCATCAGGCCGGAGGTGATCTGATCGGTCAGCAGGATGGAGACGGCGATGCCCACGACAACCAGCCATCCGGCTTTCCCGTAATTCTTGAAAATGAGATACAGCAGGAACACATAAAGCGGTATCCAGAAATCCGTCCTCGTTGCGTAGAACACCACCGGGTCCAGCACGTCGGCATGGAACCCGTTAAGAAAGAGGAGGGCTTGCTTGTCCCAGGTGTCCAGTTGTTCAAGCATGGCGCAAGATAGCAAATGGTTGGGGAGCCAGACAGCCAGGTTCCTGCTTGTGGTTTCATCCGTGCCTGCGGTGGAGACTAAAAATAGGTTCAGTTATCTCCCGGTGACTATATTTAGGGATTACTCGCTTTAATCCATGAATAGATACGATTTGGTAGTGATCGGCGCTGGCCCTTCCGGATACGCGGCGGCCATGCGCGGACTTGATTTTAAGAAGAAGGTGTTGATTATCGAACGCAACCGCGTCGGAGGCGCCGGCATAACCAACGGCGCGTTGTCGTCGAAGACCTGGTGGGAGCTTTCACGGGAAGCGTCGGCCTTCCGTAAAAGCCTGAAGCGGTACAATATCCCCGTGCCCTCCATCAACTATGCCGAGATCCAGGCAGAAGTGAGGCGGGCGGTTACCGAACGAAAGGCGCTCCTCGAGGAGCAGATGGCCAAGCTCTCCGCATCGCCTGGTCACCAGTTTGAATTCAGAAAAGGCGAAGCGAGACTGCTGGATTCCCATACCATCCGGATTACCAACGGGGCGCACACGGAAGATGTCTGGGCGGACTATGTCGTGCTGGCAACTGGCAGCCGGCCGCGCTATCTCCCGGAACTGCCCATCGACGAGAAGATCGTGATGACCAGCGAGGGGATCGAAGACATGACCGATTTCCCGGAGAGCATGGTGATCGTGGGAGCCGGGGTGATCGGCTGCGAGTACGCCACCATCTTCAGTGGTTTCGGCAAGACCAAAGTCCATCTCATCGACAAAGGCGACCGGATTCTTCCCTTTGAAGATGAAGATGTCGTGCGCATCATTGAGCGGAACATGGAAAACAATGGGATGCTCATCCATCGCAATTCACGCCTCGTCCGCATGGAAAAGGTGAACGGCCGCGTGGAGTATGAACTGGAGTACACCGACAGCACCCGGCAAATATTCAATGTCGAAAAAGCGCTGGTTTCCGTCGGCAGGATTCCCAACCTGGAGGACTTATGGGAGGATAAGGTGGGGATACACATCTCCAAGCGGGGCATTGAGAACACCGACACGCAAACCAACGTGCCCAACATCTTTGCCATCGGCGACCTCACGGCAGACATTTCGCTGGTCAATGTGGGCGAGTTGGAAGGCCGGTATGCTGTGGAGCGCATGTTTGGCAAGCCGGAGCGAAAGCTGGTCTACGAAAATATCAGTACCATCATGTTCCTGAGCCCTGAAGTGGCAGGGGTCGGCATGAATGAGATCCATGCTCGGGAGCGAGGGCTGGATTACAAAGTAGTTACCCTGGAATACAGTACCATCCCGCGGGCGATCGCCAAGCGAAACACACAGGGCTTCATCAAGTTGCTGGTGACCAACGACAGCGACATGAAGATACTTGGGATGAAGGTCGTGGGGAATCACGCCTCCAGCGCCATCCAGGCGGTGGCTGTGCTGATTTCCATGAATCGTGGCATTGAAGAGCTGGCCGAGTGCGTGCACCCGCATCCTTCGATTACGGAAGGCATCCAGGAGTGCGTGCGCATGCTGATGGGCAAGTCGACCCTGAAGCCGGGCGCACTTTCCGGCAGGCTATCCTGCAGGAGTTGTGTGAATGGCCAGTACAAGGATATTGTGTTCTAGTCTTCTGCCGTCATGCTTCGACTTCGCTCAGCATGACTTCTCCCATCTAAGACGTTCCGAGCCCCGAAGGGGTGGTATTAGGATAGGAAGACGGCCACTTCATCCAGATCTTTCCGCTCCAATTTGGGCACATACGTCTCGTCGGCGCAGTACCCAACCGGAATCAGCAGGAATGGTCGTTCATTTTCCGGTCGTTGCAAGATCTTCGACAGGAAATTCATCGGGCTGGGTGTATGGGTCAGCGCGCACAACCCGGCGTGATGGATGGCCGCCAGGAGAAAGCCGCAAGCCAGTCCCACCGACTCGTTGACGTAGTAATTGTTCTTCTTCGTCCCATCAGGGAGGATGTCGTAAGCCTTCTTAAAGACAACGATCAGGTAAGGGGCGATTTCCAGGAAGGGTTTCTTCCAGTCGGTCTGCAGGGGCTTCAGGTCCTCCAGCCATTCTGGCGTCATGCGCCCATGGTAGCTTTCGTATTCTTCTTTCTCGGCTGCCTCGCGAATTTGTTTCTTGAGGGCAGGATTGGAGACCACGCAGAACGTCCACGGCTGCTTGTGTGCACCCGACGGGGCGGAGGACGCCGCACGGATCAGGTTGTTGATGACTTCGATGTCGACGGGCCGGTCGGAAAAATCCCGTACCGTCCGCCGCCGGTTGATGGACTCATAGAACGCCCGGCTTCGTTGCAGGGTCTCTTCCGGGCTAAAGACTTCCGGCCGATACCGGATGAAGTCAAATCCATCAATTGTTTTCGTGTCTTCCATATTTCTTGGGTGCTGGGCTCTGGGTACTGGTCACTGATTACTGATTACCGATTACAGACTACAGACTACAGGTTACCGGTCACCCCGACTCCGTGAGACTACCTCGGGGCAGGCCGGTTACCGATCACGGTGTCTGCTTCGGAGCACGGAAGTTACGTCGTCAAGCTTCACTTCCTTTGCTGCGAGCAACACCAGGAAATGGTACATCAAATCAGCCGCCTCATCTAAAAGTCGTTCCCGGTTCGAATCCTTGGCCTCGATCACCAGCTCCACCGCCTCTTCGCCCACCTTCTGCGCGATTCCATTAATTCCCCCCGAAAGCAGCCGGTTCGTATAGGATCCTTCTTTGGGATTTCGCTTTCTTTCCTGGATGATTTTCTCGAGGAACCTCAGGTCGCTGTACTCATTCTGTTCATCGAAACAGGTGTCCTGGCCCGTGTGGCACACCGGTCCGTTCGGGCGCACCTTGAGCAGGAGGGTATCCTGATCGCAATCCAGGATCATGTCCATCACGTCGAGGTAATGACCGGAGGTTTCGCCTTTGGTCCAGAGTTGCTGACGGCTCCGGCTGTAGAAGGTGGCGCGCCTCTCGGCCTGGGTTTTTTCGAATGCCTCCTGGTTCATAAAGGCCAGCATGAGGACTTTGCCGGTTTCGGCGTCCTGGACCACGCAGGGTAGTAGTCCGTTGGATTTGGTAAAGTCAGGTGTACGGTTCATGTCAAATGGGTTAACGAACGGCAATACCGTTCTTGGCGAGGAAAGTCTTGAGCGTCGGGAGAGCGATCTCTCCGAAATGGAATACGCCGGCGGCAAGGGCGGCATCGACCTGGGTCAGCCGGAAGAGGGAGAGAAAATCTTCCCTTTTGCCGGCGCCACCCGAGGCGACGACCGGTATTGAAAGCCATTGTGAAAGTTTGTTGAGGGGGTCTATGGCATACCCGCTCTTGGTACCGTCGTGGTCCATGCTGGTAAACAGGATCTCGCCGGCGCCGCGGTCCTGGACTTCTTTCGCCCAGCTGAACAGCTTCCGTTCGGTCTGCCGGGTACCGCCATGGGTGAAAACCGTCCATTGGTTGCCGACCAGTCGTGCGTCGACCGCCACCACGACGAGTTGCGAACCGAATTGTTTCGCCAGTTCGTCGATGAGATCCGGGTTGGCTACCGCCGCGCTGTTGATGGTCACTTTGTCGGCACCGGCTTCCAGTAGCGACTCAACGTCGGAGACGGAGCCAATGCCGCCGCCTACCGTAAAGGGGATATCCAGGTGCCTGGCAACTTCCCTCACCAGGGAAGTGAAGTTCTGACGAGCTTCCTGCGTGGCGGAGATGTCGAGGTAGACGAGTTCATCGGCACCTTGCTGGGCATAGAGTCGGCCCAATTCGACCGGGTCGCCGGCGTCTCGCAACTGGGTGAAGTTGGTTCCCTTTACAGTACGCCCGTCTTTGACATCGAGACAGGGGATAATGCGTTTAGTCAGCAAGGTGATCAGAGGTTCTTGAGTTCCTGCAGCTTGATCTTGTTCTCGTAAATCGCCTTGCCCACGATGGCGCCGTACATATTGATGTAGGCCAGTTCGGCCAGGTCTTCGGTCGAGCTGATACCCCCGCTGGCGATGAGTTTCAGGTTGGGGAGACGTTTCTTCAGTTTTTTATAGAGGCCGAAGTTGGGTCCTTGCAGCATGCCGTCGGAGTTGATATCGGTACAGGTGAGGTATTGGAGCCCGTCCTGCTCGAAGCGCGCCGCCAGTTCGTAGATCGTGATGGAGGTCTGTTCGGTCCAACCGTGGGAGAGGACCATCTCGTCCTTGACATCGGCGCTCAGGATGAAGTTTTCCGGGCCATATTTTCGCAACCAGCGCGAGAAGATTTCAGGTTCCCTGGCGGCGATGCTCCCGATGTTGATCTGGTCGACGCCGAGGTCGAGAAGGTGTTCCACTTCGGCCTCCGACTTGACACCTCCGCCAAAATCCACCTTGAGGGCGGTATGTTCCTGGATGGACTCGATGATTCTCCAATTGACCACTCTTCCTTTCCGGGCCCCGTCAAGATCCACCAGGTGGAGGTACTCCAGGTCGGCGTCTTCGAATTCCTTGGCTACTTCGAGGGGGTCCTCGCGGTACACTTTCATCTTCACGTAGTCGCCCTGGGTGAGGCGCACGCATTTGCCCTTAATAATATCGATGGCTGGGATGATCTTCATGGCTGAAATTCTTGTTGGAGAAAACGCTGCAGTATCTGTCCGCCGGCCTCACCGGACTTTTCAGGATGGAACTGAACGGCGAAGAAATTTTGCTTGCGGAGGGCGGCGCTGAAGGGCAGGTCATACGTGGTCTGGGCCACAGTATTGGAATTCAAGGGTACAAAGTAACTGTGCACAAAGTAGGCAAATATACCCTCTATGCCGGTCTTGAGCCAGTCTTTTGTGTTGTAGAGTTGGTTCCAACCCATGTGCGGTACTTTTATTGACTTGCCGGTAAACCGCACCACCTCGGTATCAAAAATGGATAGCCCCGGCGTGTCCCGCTCTTCCGAATGACGGCACATCAGCTGCATGCCCAGGCAAATGCCGAGGACGGGCTGGCGGAGCCGCGGGATCAATTCATCGAGGCGGCGCTCGCGAAGGTGACGCATCGCGGTAGCGGCCTCACCCACGCCGGGGAAGATTACCCGGTCGGCGGCCTGGATAACTTCGTGCTGATCGGAAATAACAGGCGATAGGCCAAGCCGTTGCAGGGCGAACGTGACGGACTGGACGTTTCCGCCCGGATACTTGATGATCACGGTATTCATAATGTCCCCTTGGTGGTTGGAAGTGTTCCGGTGCGGTCATCCTGGACGGCCATTCTCACCGCCCGGGCAAAGGCCTTGAATACGGATTCAATCTTGTGATGCTCGTTGGTGCCTTCGACGGTGACGTTGATGTTGCAAAGTGCTGCATCGCAAAAGGATTTGAAGAAATGGAAGAACAGTTCCGTGGGGACATCGCCGATCTTCTCCCGTCGGAATTCGGCATTCCACACCAGCCACGGCCTGCCTCCGAAATCGACGGCCACACGGGCCAGGCAATCGTCCATAGGGAGGCAGAAGCCATACCGGGCGAGTCCTTGCTTGTCGGTGAGAGCCTGGCGGAACGCTTCACCCAACGCCAGCGCCGTGTCTTCCAGGGTGTGGTGCTCGTCGATGTGCAGGTCGCCCCTGGTTTCCACGCGGAGTTCCATGTTGCCATGACGGGCCAGCTGATCAAGGAGGTGATCTAAAAATCCCAGGCCTGTTTTGATGTGTGAGTTTCCGGGTTTGTTCAGCGTGAGTTCTATTTGCACGTCCGTCTCCCGGGTGGTGCGCCGAATGGTAGCCTTCCGGGTGCGGCCCAGGACCTGCTGGAGAATGTCTTCCCATGAGGTGGTCGCCAGGACACACGTGCCTTCGAGACCCTCAAGGTTGATGGGATTTCCCGCTGGTGAGGGAGATAGGAGGATTCCTTTGGCTCCGAGATTGCGGGCGAGCTGAAGATCGGTGATCCGGTCGCCGATGACGTAGCTGTTGGCGAGATCGTAATTTCCATCCAGGTAGCCTTTGAGCATGTCAATCCCGGGCTTGCGCGTAGGTTTCTGTTCCTGCGGAAGCGAGCGGTCGATATGGATGGCAGCAAACTCCACGCCCTCGCCCCGGAGGGTCCGCAGCAATTTCTCCTGCGCCGGCCAGAAGGCTTCTTCCGGGAAAAGAGAGGTGCCCAGGCCGTCCTGGTTGGTGACCATGACGAGTTCGTAAACCCCGGATTGAGCAATGCGACTCATGGCGGTGATGGCGCCGGGAATAAACTCCAGTTTTTCCAGGCTGTCGATTTGTTGATCGGGGGGCTCGACAATCAGGGTTCCGTCGCGGTCAATAAATAATACTCTTTTCATAAGGACTTGAGAATGGAGATCAGGCGATCATTTTGTCTCGGAGTGCCCACGGTAATGCGCAGGCAATTATCGCAGTGTAAGGCTCCTGACCGAAGGCGGACGACGATGCCCTTGTCCAGCAAGGCCCGGTAAATCGTCACGGCGTCGGTCACACGAATCAGGAGAAAGTTTGCCTCGGAGGAGTAAACTTTCCTCACGAATGAGAGCTTCTGCAGCGCCTTGTTCAGCCGGCTTCTTTCCCGCACCAGGATGGTGGTCTGGCTTCTGATGGTTGTGTACCGGCGATTGATGGCGTGGAGAATGGTCCTCTCTGCGGCGGTGCTCATGTTGTAGGGAGGCTTGATCTTTTCCAGGATACGAATCAACTCGGGGTTTGCCATGCAAATGCCCGCCCTGATGCCGGCGAGTCCCCAGGCTTTGGAAAAAGTCTGAAGGACGACCAGGTTGGGAAACTTCTTCAGTTCACTTGTCCAGCTCGGGGCGGAGGAATAGTCGACATACGCCTCGTCGATGACTACCAGGCCCTTGAAGGACCTAAGCAGGGCGCTGACTTTCCTCGTGTCAAGAAGATTGCCCGATGGATTGTTTGGGCTGCAGAGGAAGATGATCCGGGTTTGTGCGTCGACGGCTTCCAGGATCGCGGAGTTATCCAGGGAGAAGTCTTCAGTCAGCGCTACCTCCCGGACGGGCACGTCGTTAATCGCCGCGCAAGTGGCATACATGCCGTAGGTGGGTTGTGGAATGATCACGTTGTCGACTTGCGGGCGGCAGAAGGCACGAAGGAGAAGATCAATGGCCTCGTCGCTGCCGTGGGTCAGCAGGGTTTGCTCGGGAGTCGTCTTCTTCAGGCGGCTTACCGTCCGCTTGAGGTTTTGTTGTTGAGCATCGGGGTACCGGTTGTATGCCGAACGAAAAGGATTCTCATTCGCATCCAGGTATAGCGAAGCTTCTCCGCGAAATTCGTCGCGGGCCGACCGGTACGGTTGAAGGGTCAGCACATTGGGCCTGACCAGTTTGGAGATGTCGTAGCTTTTCATGACTGCAGTCGGATCGTGATGGCCTTCCGGTGGCCTTCCAGTTTTTCGGCGGCCGCCATCTCGGCTACCGCGGGACCGAGGTTCTGAAGGCCCTCGAGGCTTAGTTGCTGAAAGGTGATCTCTTTCATGAAGCTGTCGCAGGAAATTCCTCCGTACAGCCGGGCATAACCACCCGTGGGAAGAGTATGGTTGGTGCCTGACGCATAGTCTCCGGCGGCTTCCGGTGAATAGGGTCCGAGGAAGACGGATCCGGCATGAAGAACCGCCTCCGCCAAGGTGACGGGATTTTGCGTATTGATGATCAAATGCTCGGGCGCGTAGGCGTTCACGAATGCCATCGCCTGCGATTCGCTTGGGAAGGAGATGATCCACCCATGGGTCAGCGCCTGCCGGGCAATCTCCTGGCGGGGAAGCGCAGGCAGTTGTTTGTTCAGTTCGGCGAGTACTTTGTCAGCAAGAGTCGGGTCCAGTGCTGCCAGGATGACCTGGCTGTCGGGACCGTGTTCGGCCTGTGAGAGCAGGTCTGCGGCGACGAAGGCGGGATCTGCCGTTTCGTCGGCGACCACGAGCACCTCCGAGGGACCCGCTGGGAAGTCGATGGCGACCCCTTCGCTGCTCACCAGTTGTTTGGCCTTCGTGACGTACTGGTTACCTGGTCCTACGATTTTGTCGACGGCGGGGATGCTTTCAGTGCCGTAGGCCATGGCGGCGATCGCTTGGGCGCCGCCGACGCGGAAGACTTTCCGTATTCCGCAGATCCGGGCGGCAAAAAGGATGGCCGGGTCAATGGTGCCATCGGCTGAAGGAGGAGAGCACAGCACCACTTCGCGGCATCCGGCGAGTGCGGCGGGAAGACCGAGCATTAGTACAGTGCTGAACAGTGGCGCACTTCCGCCAGGAACATAAATGCCGACGCGCTGCAGCGGAATGCGCTTGGTCCAGCAGGTTACTCCCGGCATGGTTTCCACGGTGACCTCCCCGGAAATACGGGCCTGGTGAAATCGGCGGATGTTGTCGGCGGCAAGCAGCATCGCCTGGGTGAGGGAAGGTGGAAGTTGTGATTCCGCTTCCCGGAGTTCCGGCTCGGAGACCAGGAAGTCTTCACCTTGCCAACGATCAAACCGTCGGCTGTACTCCCGCACCGCCGCATCGCCGAGGCGCTGGACCTGGTTAAGTATCTCCCGTACGGAGGCCGTGATCGCCCCGGAGTCGTCGGTAGGTCGCCGGGTCAGTTCGGTCCATTGTGTGGGGGAAGGATTAGTGACAACGCGCATAACGGTTTGCTTAAGCAATCATTTTCTCGATGGGGATCACCAGGATACCCTCGGCCCCGGCGGCCTTGAGCTGTCCGATCTGGTTCCAGAAGTCATTTTCATTGACGACGGAGTGCAGCGATGACCAACCTGGGCGGGCCAGCGGCATGATGGTCGGGCTCTTCATCCCGGGGATAATGTTGGTGATTCTCGGGATCGCCTCATCGGGGCAATTAAGGAGAATGTACTTGTTGTTGCGTGCCGAATGGACGGCGTCGATCCGGAACAGCAACTGGTCGAGGATGTCTTTGGTGCCATTCGACGGTTGCGGCCCGGCAATCAGGATGGCTTCGCTGTCCATGATGTGCTCCACTTCCTGCAGCCCGTTGCTTTGCAGCGTGCTCCCGGTGCTCACGATGTCGGCGATGGCGTCGGCCAGCCCGATGCCGGGGGCAATTTCCACCGAACCGCTGATCTCATGTATGCCGGCGTTGACGTTTCTGCGTTCGAGGAACTGGCGGACGATGGCCGGGTAGGAGGTGGCGATGTTTTTTCCCTCCAGCCAGCCGGTACCGCTATAGTTTGTTCCGCGCGGCACGGCGATGGATAGCCGGCAGTGTGCAAAGCCCAGTTTCTTGATCGGGTTGTTCTTGCGTTTCTTTTCCAGGACGGTATTTTCTCCCACGATCCCCACGTCGGCCACGCCATCCTCCACGTATTGGGGGATGTCGTCGTCGCGCAGGAAAATCACTTCCAGCGGGAAGTTGGAGGAGGGTGATTTGAGCTGGTCTTTCCCGGAACGGAAGGCAATGCCGGCGTCTTCCAGGAGACGAAGGGATCCGTCCCGGAGCCTTCCGGATTTCTGTACAGCAATTCTTAAACGTGTGCTCATAATTAAGTGGAATGGGTCATGGGGTAAAAAAAGAGGCCTGCCGGTCTGGCAAGCCTCCTGATGGAATTCAATGGTATTCAATCAAAACAATAGCCTGCCATGCCCGTGGTGGGAATGATGATGGTGCAGGTGGATGTTTTGCTTCGTTTTCATCTTACAGGGGCGAAGAAAGGCTATGCCGGCAAAAATTCAAAAGGCTTGGGCGAAAAAAGTGGTTTTGTTTAACTCATTTTCATGATTCCTGGGACCGTGACTAGAATTTATAGGTCACCGAGAGGCCCAGGCTTCGTCCGCTGGGCTGTAGAATAAGCATATTATAGCGATCGATCGACTTGCCCAGCTTGATGTGGCTGACGGCCGTCATACCCAGCTGAGCGGCGATCGTGCCGCCAAATACCCACCAAAAGGTTTCCTGGTCCACGTAGCCGCTTTTCGGCAGGCTGAGGAAGTAGATCAGCGGCACGATGGTGACAAAGCTGGCGGCAGAAGTCCAGTTCTTGTATCCTTTAAGGTACCGGTTCACTTCATCGTCGTTGACGGCGAGGAGTGGCACCTCCAGGGCAACGGGAGAGGTCACCTTCTTCAGGTCGTAATAGTACCTCCATCCTTGCTGGGTAATGGGCTTGAGTTCCACCGTCCGGTATTGCTGGCCGTTGGAGGTCAGTGCGAACAAGACCAGGAACAAACTGAGGAGGAGCGACGTTTTCTTCATAGCTTTAACCGGTCTTTTTTAGGTTCAATGCCGTTTCATTCGATAGTCAAAATAGCGCTTTTTCTAGTGCTGGTGTCGTGTACTCCTTCTACGGAAGTGCGTCTCCAGCAGTTTCTCCTGAAGGGCAACGGGGCGCTCAAGGAACAGAATACGGTCGAGGCGACCCGTTATTTCAAGGAGGCCCTGCGCCTGGACCCCTGCTATGTCGAAGCGCTCAACAACCTGGGAACCATCGCCTTCCAAAGCCGGAATTGGGAGGAGGCCCTGGGGTATTACGACAAAGCCATCGAATGCAATGCCGACTACCTCCCCGCCTACTTCAACCGGGTCAACACGTACTATGAACTCAAGCAATACTATAACGCCCGGAAGGACATCCAGCGTATAAAGAAATCGAAGCCGGATACGGCGATCGTCCACTTTGCCGAAGGCCTGGTGGCTACCAAGGTGCGCGACTATGACGCCGCCCTGAGTGCCTTCGACAAGGCCATTGCCCTGGATTCAACAAACGCCGAATTCCTGGTCAACCGGGGTACTGTGAATTATTACCGGCGCCAGTACGATGAGGCAGAGGCGGACCTGCGGAAGGCGGAGCGCATCAACCCGGCGGAGGGAAATATCTACAACACGCGCTCCATGATAGCCGTGCAGCGCGGCGACCATGCGACGGCCTATGCCGAAATTGAAAAGGCGCTTCGCATCGACCCCGATCAGCCTTACTTCGTCAATAACCGGGGGTTCATCCTCCTCATGCAAAGCAAATTGCCTGAAGGACTTACCGAAATCGACCGCAGTATCCTTATGGATCCCGATAATGGTTGGGCTTATCGAAATAAGGGTGTTTACTATTTGCTGAATGGCGATTACGGGAGGGCAGTCAAATTGCTCCGTCAGGCCGCCGACATGGACAGCTTCATCGAGCGCGTCCACTTCTATCTCGGGATGGCCTACCTGAAGAGCGGACAGCAAAAGGAAGCCTGCGAGCAGTTTGAGTTGTCGGACAAGGCCGGGGATCAAATGGTGACTTCAGCATTGATGAAAGCATGTCCCTAGACTTCGATCGTTGGGCTGAAGAGCTCCGTAACATGCTCAAGGGTCCGTTGCCGGGCGCAACGGCTCATGAACCCCTGCGTGCCGTTCCGGTGGGCGAAGTGCGGCCCATATTTGAACATAAGTCGCCCCCGAAACCCGGCAGTGTGCTGATCCTCCTGTACCCGGATCGCGGGGAGATCCGTTTTCCGCTGACCAAAAGACCCGAGTACTTGGGCGCCCACAGCGGGCAGGTAAGTCTTCCGGGAGGCAAGGCGGAGCCTGGCGAGACTCCCATCGAAACGGCCTTGCGTGAAGGGGAAGAAGAGATCGGCGTGAGGGCGAGTGACATCGAGGTGATTGGCACCCTCAGCAATTTTTTCGTTATCCCCAGCAACTTCATGGTCACGCCGGTGGTCGGCATCCAACGGAACAGGCCACTCTTCACACCTGATCCGGTGGAGGTCGTGCGCGTGCTGGAGGGAACAGTGAGAGACCTTATGAGGGAGGATGCCGTCGCGGTGAAGGAAATTACCGCCGCACGAGTATACCGGCTTCAGGCACCTCATTTTCTTATCGAGGACGAGGTGGTGTGGGGTGCAACGGCAATGATGTTGAATGAACTGAGGATGGTAGTCAGGAACCTGATTACCGTGCATTAGGACCTGAGGATACCCCGAGAGCCCGTCAGTCTGAACCCCAATGAGCGATCAGGTGAGGATCCAGTTTAGGAAAGCAACGCATAACGACCTTGCTGTTTTGAAGCAATGGGATGAAGATCCCTCTGTGATTGATTCGGATCCGATGGGGGAGTGGAATTGGGAAGCTGAACTGGCAAAAGATCCGGACTGGAGGGAATTCCTGATGGCGGAGGCGGAGGGTGTGCCGATCGGTTTTCTGCAAATCATCGACCCGGGGCTCGAGGAGACGCACTATTGGGGAGACATAGGACCCGGCTTCCGGGCCATTGACATTTGGATTGGCTCACCGGCCTGGCGCAATAGGGGGATGGGCACGGCCATGATGCGAGAGGCGCTAAAACGATGCTTTGCACCGGCCGATGTGCACACGGTCCTGGTTGACCCCCTGCAATCCAATACCGGCGCCTGTCGGTTTTACGAGCGGCTTGGCTTCGAATTTGTCGAGGACCGGATGTTTGATGAGGATGCCTGCCGGGTGTATCAACTCTCAAGGGCAACATGGGAAAGTCGTGTGGACAAGTAGTAGTTGCCTTCGTAGGGCCTTTTTCAAATCCGCTTCTTGCCGCTGCGCACACTGGACCACCTGAGTGCACCAATTTTTCCTATCTTGAAAACATGCGTATACTCCCATACTTCCTTGCCCTTTGTATTTTCTTGCAGTCGTGTGGTACTCGACAGCATAGCAAGCCACGTGTCCTTGTCTTTTCCAGGCCTGCGGCATTCGTGCATCAATCCATCCCGGCTGGCCTGGCGGCCATTCAGAAGTTGGGTGCGGAGCATGGATTTCAGGTGGACACCACAAAAGACGCATCGCTATTTACCGAGACGAACCTGGCTAACTACAGCGCGGTTCTATTCCTGAGTACGACCGGCGACGTCCTGGATCACCGCCAGGAGGCGGCGTTTGAACGCTATATCCAGGCGGGCGGGGGATTTGTCGGTGTTCATGCTGCCTCCGATACCGAGTACGACTGGGGCTGGTATGGTCGCCTGGTGGGTGCGTACTTTGATTCGCACCCGGCCCCGCAGGAGGCACGCTTTGTGATCCGTAACCAGAACCATCCGTCGACGTCCTTCTTCACCGACTCTTCCTGGCAACGGAAGGATGAGCACTACAATTTCAAGAAGATGGCCGATGACCTCCAGGTGCTCATCACCATCGATGAACGTTCCTACCGGGGTGGAACCAACGGCGACGTTCACCCGATGAGCTGGTATCATGAGTATGACGGCGGCCGGTCGTTTTATACGGCAATGGGGCATGAAGTGGAGGTTTACCAGGATGAGCAATTCCTGAAACACCTGCTGGGAGGTATTCAATACGCTATGGGAGAGAACAAGCCGCTGGACTACAGCAAGGCGCGTTCCCAGTTTCCCCCTGACGACGACCTGTTCGTGAAAACCCAATTGGCTTCGGGTGGTCTTTTTGTGGAGCCGATGGAAATGACGGTGCTGCCCAACCTCGACGTACTCATCGTCCAGCGACGCGGCCAGATCCTGTTGTATAAGTCGGAGACGGGCAAGGTCAAGCCGGTGGGCTTCCTCAAGGTCTATCACAAGGCCCGCGCAAAGGGCGTCAATGCGGAAGAAGGACTGCTGGGTGTAGCAAAGGATCCTCAGTTTGAGAAGAACCATTGGGTCTACCTGTATTACAGCCACGCTACCGAAGCCGCTAACCGCTTGTCCCGGTTCACACTGGAGAACGACACGATACTGCTCTCTACCGAGAAAGTCATACTCGACGTGAAGTCCCAACGCGAGATCTGCTGCCATACCGGTGGTTCCATTGCCTTTGGTCCGGACGGGCTGCTGTATCTTTCCACCGGCGACAACGCCACGCCTTTTGATGAACCGGGACAGAAGTACGTCAACCGTGGCTTCGGCCCGCTGAATGACACGCCCGGACACGAGCAGTATGACGCCCGTCGTTCGTCGGGAAATACCAACGACTTGAGAGGGAAGATCCTGCGGATTCGCATAAATCCGGATGGGACATATTCAATCCCCGAAGGGAATCTCTTTCCTCCTGGAACACCAAAGGCTCGCCCGGAAATTTATGCCATGGGCCTCCGAAACCCGTTCCGGATTTCCGTCGATCAGAAGAACGGCTATCTCTATTGGGGAGAGGTCGGACCCGATGCTTCTGCCGACAGCCTGGAAACGCGGGGACCGCGGGGATACGATGAATTGAACCAGGCACGCCGGGCCGGTTTCTTCGGCTGGCCGCTTTTTGTGGGCAACAATTATCCCTACCACCGCTACAACTACGTAACCGGGCAGAGCGGTGAGCCTTTCGATCCGCTCCACCCGGTCAACGAGTCGAGGAACAACACGGGACTGCGTGATCTGCCGCCGGTCTCACCCGCCTTTATTTGGTATCCATACGGTCCCTCGCCCGATTTTCCTCAAGTAGGGAACGGCGGGCGGACGGCCATGGCTGGCCCGGTTTACTACAATGACTTGTACCCCGAAGCGACCAGGCTGCCGGACTACTACAATGGCAAATTGTTCTTTTACGAGTGGATGCGAGGCTGGACGAAAGTGGTTACCCTGCTCCCCAATGGCGACTTCGACAAGATGGAGCCCTTCGCGCCAACGATCAAGACCAACTACATGATTGATCTTGAAGTGGGTCCCGACGGGAGGTTGTACGTGCTGGAATATGGTACAGGGTGGTTTACCCAGAATCCCGACGCGGGGTTGGCCCGGATCGACTACAAGCCCCGGCCGCAGTAACAGTCTGTTCAGATCAAGAGATAATGATTAGCCCGGCAGACCGTTTGGCGAAAGCCTTTGAGGACGAGTTTCATCAGAAACCCCTGATCGTCCGTTCCCCAGGGCGAGTGAACATCATTGGTGAGCACACTGACTATAATGAGGGTTTTGTACTTCCCGCCGCCATCGACAAGGCTGCCTATGTGGCGGTTTCCTTGCGTGAAGATGATGAGATTCATTTAAGGGCTTTGGATCTCCAGGAAAGTTTTTCTGTTTCCATCCGTGATCTGAGACCTGTGGGTGATGTCAGTTGGCCCAACTACATGCTGGGGGCGGCTGCGCAATTCATCAAGCGAGGAGTAAAATTACCCGGCTTTAACGCCGTGCTGACAAGCGACGTGCCCATGGGGGCAGGGTTGTCCTCTTCGGCGGCCGTAGAATGCGCCACGGTATTTGCACTTAATGAATTGCTAAAGTCCAATGTGGACCGTCTCACCATGGTGCAGATGGCCCAAAAAGCCGAGCATGAATTTGCGGGTGTGATGTGCGGAATCATGGATCAGTTTGCTTCCATGATGGGCAAAAAGGATCATGTAATTAAACTGGACTGTCGCTCGCTGGCGTTTGAGTACGTCCCTTTCCGGCTGGAAGGGGTGAAGGTGCTTCTCCTGAACACCAATGTCAAGCATTCCCTGGCCTCCTCGGAGTACAACACCCGAAGGAAGGAGTGCGAGAGGGCCGTAGAGTGGGTACGGGCACACGTGGCAGGGGTGAATTCGCTTCGGGACGTTACCGAAGACATGCTCGACCGTTATGTCTTGCCCCAAGACAAAACGGTGGATATGCGCAGCCGCTTTGTCGTGCAGGAGATAACCCGCCTGCAGTCCGGCTGTGAGGACCTCCGTAGAAATGACCTATCAGCGTTGGGCAAGAAGATGTTCGCCACTCATGATGGCTTGAGCACGATGTATGGAGTAAGCTGCAGGGAATTGGATTGGCTTGTCGACCGGGTGCGTGACAACCCGTCGGTGATCGGTGCCCGCATGATGGGCGGTGGATTCGGGGGCTGCACCATCAACCTGGTGAAGGAGGAAGGTCTGGAAGATTTGATCGCGTCGATCAAGCCCGCCTATGAGAGGGAGATGAAGCTACCCCTCACGCATTACGTCGCGTCCATTGAAAATGGGACGGAAGTTGTTCGCCTTTAAGCTTGTTGGAAAAAAAGAAGCAGCGTGATCGGTACCGTCACGCTGCTGCTTAATGGATGGAAGGTAGGAAGGCGTCTACCTTTTCTTCTTGGCCTTCTTGGCTTTCTTAACGACCTTCTTCTTTGAAGCCTTCTTCACCACCTTCTTGGCGGGCTTCTTCACGGCTTTCTTCTTTGCCGCAGGTTTCTTCTTCGCCGCCTTTTTGCCCTGGCCCATCTGGTTCAGCGCCGAACCGGCCTTGAACCACAGGATCTGGTTGGCGTTGTAGGTGTGATTGACTTTGATCGTGTCTTTGCTGCCATCCTTGTGGTTAAGCACGAGGGTCAGGGGACGATCAGGGGCAAAAGCCGTCAGGTCGGTGAAGTCGATGCTGTCGTCTTCCTGGATCTTGTTGTAATCGTCCTTGTTGGCAAACGTCAGCGCCAGCATCCCTTGCTTCTTGAGGTTGGTCTCGTGGATACGCGCAAAGGATTTCACGAGAATAGCCTTAACACCCAGGTGACGCGGTTCCATGGCGGCATGCTCCCTCGACGAGCCTTCGCCGTAGTTTTCGTCGCCGACCACGATGGATCCGATGCCTTTGGCCTTATAGGCGCGCTGCACCTTGGGCACTTCGTCATACTGTCCGTTTAACTGGTTCTTGACGCTGTTCTGCTTCTCGTTGAAGAAGTTGGTAGCGCCGATGAGCAGGTTGTTGGAGATGTTGTCCAGGTGTCCGCGGTACTTGAGCCATTTGCCGGCCATGGAAATGTGGTCGGTGGTGCACTTGCCCTTGGCCTTGATCAGCAGGCGCAGACCCGTGTAGTTTTTGCCATCCCACGCTGCAAAGGGCGTGAGGAGCTGAAGTCGGTCGGAGGTGGGGCTCACCTTGACCTGCACCTTGCTGCCGTCTTTGGCCGGAGCCTGGTACCCGGGATCTTTCACGTCAAAGCCCTTCTTGGGAAGTTCGTCACCCTTGGGCGGATCGAGTTTCACTTTTTCGCCTCGCTCGTTGGTCAGGTAGTCGGTGATCGGGTTGAACGTAAGATCGCCGGCGATGGCCAGGGCGGTGGTCAGTTCGGGTGAAGCCACAAACGCATACGTGTTCGGGTTGCCGTCGTTGCGCGACTGGAAGTTGCGGTTGAAGGAATGCACGATGGTATTCTTCTCCTTCTTGTCGGCGCCCATGCGGCTCCACATCCCGATGCAGGGTCCGCAGGCGTTGGCAAACACGGTGGCACCTATCC
This sequence comes from Cyclobacteriaceae bacterium, assembly GCA_016787605.1. Classification (GTDB taxonomy): domain Bacteria; phylum Bacteroidota; class Bacteroidia; order Cytophagales; family Cyclobacteriaceae; genus ELB16-189. The sequence goes on along the minus strand of JAEUUE010000121.1, from coordinate 16,807 downwards.
GATCAAACGTCTTGATGAAGCCGTCGCGCTCAATGGTGTAGCGCACTTGCTCGGAGCCGGGGGTGATGGTGAACTCGGCTTTGGTCTTCAGGCCTTTGTTAGCCACCTGCTCGGCGAGGCTGGCCGCACGGGAGATGTCTTCATAGGAGGAGTTGGTGCACGAGCCGATCAACCCGACTTCCACCTTGGTGGGCCAGCCGTTCTTGGCGGCTTCTTCCTTCATCTTCGAGATGGGGGTGGCCAGGTCGGGCGTGAACGGACCGTTGAGGTGGGGCTCCAGCGTGGAGAGGTTGATCTCCACGATCTGATCGAAATATTTCTCGGGGTTGGCATACACTTCCGGGTCGGCCGTAAGGTGCTGCTTGATCTTGTTGGCCATCTTGGCCACTTCGGTACGTCCCGTGGATATGAGGTAACGCTCCATGGAGCTGTCGTAGCCGAACGTGGAGGTAGTGGCGCCGATTTCTGCGCCCATGTTGCAGATGGTTCCTTTACCGGTACAGCTGAGGGACTGGGCGCCTTCGCCGAAGTATTCTACGATGGCCCCGGTGCCGCCTTTCACGGTGAGGATGCCGGCTACTTTCAGGATGATGTCTTTCGCAGAAGCCCATCCATTGAGTTTGCCGGTGAGTTTTACGCCGATCAGCTTGGGGAATTTCAGTTCCCAGGCCATACCGGCCATGACGTCCACGGCATCCGCTCCGCCTACACCGATGGCAACCATGCCCAGGCCGCCGGCGTTCACGGTGTGCGAGTCAGTGCCGATCATCATGCCGCCGGGGAAGGCGTAGTTTTCCAGGACCACTTGGTGGATGATGCCAGCGCCGGGCTTCCAAAAGCCGATGCCGTATTTGTTGGACACAGACGACAAGAAGTCAAATACCTCTTTGCTCTCTTTGTTGGCATTCGTGAGGTCGTCTTTGGCGCCGCTCTTTGCCACGATGAGGTGGTCGCAATGCACGGTGCTGGGAACGGCTACTTTGGGCCTGCCGGCCGACATGAACTGCAGCAGGGCCATCTGCGCGGTGGCGTCCTGCATGGCTACCCGGTCGGGGGCAAAGTCGACGTACGACTTGCCGCGCCCGAAGTTCTCCAGCTTCTGGCTGGGAAACAGGTGGGAGTACAATATTTTCTCGGACAGGGTAAGGGGTTTACCCACCATTTTTCTCGCTTTTTCAATACGCCCCGGCATGGCGGCGTAGAGTTTTTTGATCATGTCCAGATCGAAGACCATGGGATTGTTAGGGTTTAAGTCGAGCCCTAAACTACAAAAAAAGTGCTTACGTACGAGGGCCCCATCGTCCTCAAAGGGCAGTCTGAAATTCTGATTCCGGTGAAGTCAATAGCGTCCTTATACCGAGTGGTATGTTGTGCTGAGTGCTTCGAATAAAAGGCGGGTGACCACCGCAAAGACGCCAGGGCGCAAAGGTTCGTAATGAAAGTTGTTCACTGAAAGGAATCACTCAGCGTCACCTTGCGCCTTTGCGGTGAATTGCCCAAACGCCATCAGGAGCATACTCGTCAATGAGTATACCAAGCTGAACAGATAGTAGGGGGTGCTAACTGTTGATGAAGTTCAGAAACTCCCTCTTCACATTCTCATCCTTGAACTTGCCATTGAAATACGCCGTGCCGGTCTTGGAATTGGTGTCGCCTACTCCGCGCATGGCGACGCACATGTGGTTGGCGTCGATCACCACGCCGACGTCCTGGGTTTCGAGGATGGCTTCGAGTTCCTTGCCGATCTGAACGGTGAGGCGCTCCTGTACCTGCGGGCGCTTGGCGTAGTACTGGACGATCCGGTTGATCTTTGACAGCCCGATTACCTTGCCGCCGGAGATGTAGGCTACATGGGCCCGTCCGTAGATGGGGACCAGGTGATGCTCGCAGTGGGAGTAGAAGGTGATGTCCTTCTCCACCAGCATCTGGTCATAGTTGTACTTGTTTTCAAACAGCCGTGCGTGAGGGCGGTTCTTAGGGTTAAGCCCGCTAAATACCTCTTTCACATACATCTTGGCCACCCGTTTGGGCGTGCCGTTGAGACTGTCGTCGGTAAGGTCCAGGCCGAGCGTAAGCATGATCTCGCGGATATGCTTTTCGATGCGCTCGATCTTCTCGTCGTCGGAGAGGTCGAAGGCATCGGCCCGCAGCGGCGTGTTCCAATGCGTCTCGGAAGCGGCATCCAGCGGCTTAAGCGGCCGGATATTCGACGAAATTTCTTTCTGTCTCATAGAGTCTGACGGTTAGATCGAGTCGGTTGTCCAGTTGCTTCCGCAAAATGTTCCAGATGACGATGGCGATGTTTTCAGCCGTAGGATTCAGGTTGCGAAACCAGGGAGTATCCAAGTTAAGGTTTTTATGGTCAAAGTGCCTCAGCACGTGCTCTTTAATTAGATCGCTGAGTGTCTTGAATTCGATCACGTAGCCGGTTTCCGGGTCGGGTTCTCCCGTAACACGCACAATGAGCCGGTAGTTGTGCCCGTGGAAATTGGGGTTGTTGCACTTGCCGAAGACGGAGTCGTTCTTTTCGTCGGACCACGCCGGGTTGTAGAGCCGGTGGGCGGCGTTGAAATGCTCTTCTCGGTACACGGCGACTCTCATGGAAGTATAAACAAGGTTAGCCCGGAATGGTTCAAAAGCCATCTAAAGTTATGTCCAGCTAATGACAAAAAAGCCCGGACAGGCCGGGCTCTCTTGAGATAGTAAGGACTAACAGTACTCTTCAAACACCTCAAGCAGGTGCTCGCCGATCATCTGGGCATTGCGGCCTTCGATATGATGGCGCTCGATGAAGTGCAGCAACTCGCCGTCTTTAAAAAGGGCGATGGAAGGCGAAGAGGGGGGGTAAGGCAAGGTCAGCTGCCGGGCGCGGGTAACGGCCTCGGTGTCCATGCCGGCAAATACGGTAGCCAGGTGGTCGGGCTTTTTCTTGGTCATCTGCAGCGCCCACTTAACCCCCGGGCGGGCGGCTCCTGCGGCACATCCGCACACGGAATTGATCACCAGCAGCGTGGTGCCTTTTTCGTTCAGAATCTGCTGGTCCACTTCGGCCGGTGTCTTCAGTTCCTTGAAGCCCACACTCGTCAGATCGGTCCGCATCGGGGCAACCAGTTGTTCGGGATACATGCTCATAGTTTATTCGTTTTTCGTTATTCAATTGGAAAATAACACAGTTAAAGGAATCCAAGTTCCAGCTTAGCGGCTTCGCTCATCATGTCCTGCGAGTAAGGTGGATCCCAGGTGATCTCGACATTAACCTCGTTCACTTCGTCAATGTCTTCCACGCGTTGTTTCACTTCGCTGGGGATCACTTCCGCCGAGGGACAGCTGGGAGAGGTCAGCGTCATGAGGATGTGTACATTATTTACGGGGTAAATGGTGATCTCGTAAATAAGTCCCAGTTCGTAAATGTCCACCGGTATCTCCGGGTCATAGACGGTCTTCAGTGCGGCGATGACCTTTTCACGCAGGTCGCCGGCAGAGGGGTTCGATACGGGGGGCGTTTCGCTCATGCCTTTACGTCGCTTTGAGGTTGAAAACTTCGTGCATGCTGCTTCATGCGTTGAATCATGGCAGCAAAGCCATTGGACCGTTGCGTGCCGATGAAACGATCCATGCCGATGTCCTTCATGAAGAAGAGGTCAGCGGAAACGATCTCTTCCGGCAGGTGCCCGTTGAATACCCGGATCAGCAGGCTTACCAGGCCTTTGGTGATTGCCGTATTGCTGTCGGCGCTGAAGTAAACGCGGTCTTTCTTCAGCTCGGCGATCAGCCAAACCTTCGATTGGCATCCCTTCACCAGGTTAAAGTCGACCTTATGCTCGTCGGCCAGGGGAGGCAATTTCTCGCCGAGATCCATGAGGTACATGACCGACATCTCCCGGTCTCCGTCGAGCAGGGAAAACTCTTCGATAATGGCCTTCTGTGTCTCTTCGATGGTCATCGGCGTAGGGAGCTTATCCGTTCCAGGGCTTCAATCATCCGGTCAATTTCGTCGCGTGTATTGTAAACAGCAAAGGAGGCCCTGACAGTTCCTTCGATTCCGAACCGATCCATGAGGGGCTGGGTGCAGTGATGCCCCGTCCTAACGGCGATGCCGCGCGCATCCAGCAGCTGCCCCACATCGAAGGGGTGCATTCCCTCCAGGAGGAAGGACTGAACGCTCACTTTCTCGCGTGCCGTCCCGATCAGCCTGACGCCCTCTACCTTCTGCAGGCGTGTTGTTGCGTAACCCAATAATTCGTTCTCATGATGCCGGATGGCAGCCTTGCCATTCCGCTGGATAAACCGGATGGCTTCATTCAGCGCAATCACATCGGCGATATTGGGCGTGCCCGCCTCAAACTTGTAGGGCAGGTCGTTAAAAGTCGTCTTTTCAAAAGTGACCTCCTTGATCATCTCACCGCCGCCCTGGTAAGGTGGCATTTTCTCCAGGAGCGAACGCTTTCCATACAGAACGCCTACCCCGGTGGGACCATACATCTTGTGGCCGGAGAGGCAGTAGAAATCACAGTCCATGTCACGGACATCGATATCGAGGTGTGCCGCTGCCTGAGCGCCATCAACCAGTACGTAGGCGCCAAAGGCATGAGCCCGCTCGACAATGTGTTTCACCGGGTTGATGGTTCCCAGGCTGTTCGAAGCATGGTTTACAGCGACCAGCCGGGTTTTCTTACTCAGCCGTTGTTCGAATGCCTGGAGATCAAGTTCTCCTTCCTCGGTAACCGGGATCACCTGCAATTGGGCGCCGAGTGCTTCGGCTGCCAATTGCCAGGGGACAATGTTCGAGTGATGTTCCAGGCCGGAAACCAGGATTTCGTCGCCGGGACGGAGAACCATCTTTCCGAAGGAGCTGGCCACCAGGTTCACGGCTTCGGTTACGCCACGGACAAAGATGATCTCTTCGCGTTCGGCGGCGTTCAGGAATTGACGGGCGCTTTCCCGGGTTTCTTCGAAAGCACGCGTCGCTTTTTCCGCCAGCGTATGAATGCCCCGGTGAATGTTGGCGTTGTACCCGGAATAATAGTCCACCAACGACTGGATGACCGATTTCGGTTTCTGAGTCGTGGCCGCATTGTCAAAGTAGACCAGCGGATGCCCGTTCACAGCCTGATCAAGAACCGGGAACTCCTTCCGGAGGGAAAGAATGTCCAGTTCCATGAAAGAGGCTTCGGGTCTCATTGCAGGTGAGCGGTATGCAGTTTCTCGAGGATCAGGCTCTCGACAAAACCGCGGATGGCTTCGTCGTGTATGCCCTCCAGGGTCTCGCCGGCGAAGGCCGTGAGCAAGAGTCCTTTGGCGGCGTCCTTCGGAATGCCCCTTGACCGGAGGTAGAAGAGAGCTTCTTCATCGAGCTGGCCCGTGGTGCATCCGTGCGAGCACTTCACGTCGTCGGCCCAGATTTCCAGCTGTGGCTTGGTGTGAATGTTGCTGTTCTCGCTGAGCAAAATATTGCGGTTGGATTGGAAAGCGTTGGTCTTCTGTGCGTCCGTGCGCACAAAGATCTTCCCATTGAATACGGCTTTCCCGTTGTCGTCCATCACGCCCTTGTACAGTTCGTTGCTGAATGAATTCGGCTTGCGGTGATCGACGACCGAGTGATTGTCCACCAGGGATTGCCCCGTGACCAGGTAGAGTCCGTGCAGATGCGCATCGATTCCTTCACCATCGAGGATGAGGGAGAGGTTGTTGCGGACCAGCTTTCCTTCCAGGGTGCAGGTGTAGCACAGCGCCTGGGCGGACGAAGACAGCCAGACAGCAGTGTTGTTAACCATCACTTCGTCGCGGCTGCCACGCTGGATCAGGATATAGTCCAACCGGGCGTTTTCCCTGACTTCGATGGTCGACTGTTTGTTGTTGAAGAACGAGGCCGCGGAGGATGCCACGGTGTATTCCAGTACGGTGCACCGGCTGCCGGTGCCGAGGCGCAGCGACCAACGCGGGTTGGCAAATACGAACTGGGAATGATCGATATAATATACGATGGCGACAGGATGAACCAGTTGTTGATGATCCGGTACCTGGATCTCAATAAGCTCGTCAGCGAATGCCTGGTTGAGAAGATCAAAGGGATCCTGATCTGCCTTGGGCGCCGGTGTTGCGGCCGTCTTCACGGTCAACGAGTTGTCGATGACCTTGCTGTGGTTAGGGGAGTAGCGCCCATTGACAAAGACGAGAAGGTTGGCGGAGATTCCCGGGATCAGGTCAAGCGATGCGGTGATCGGCGCGGCGGGAGCCGGCGCGCCGCTGAAAATCCCTTCGAGGTTTCGCACCACGGGGGTGAAGCGGTATTCTTCCGACCGGGAGGTGGGAAGCCCTTTCTCGGACAGCAATTCCATGGCCTTCCGGCGCGCAGGGTGTTGTTCAAAGCCGCGGGTGTGGAATGCTTCCGTCAGCTGGGCATGAAGATCTTTCCTGGTGGTTGTCGCTGGCATACCTCAGACCGTTGCAAGACCCGCTTTGATCCAGTCATAACCCTTTTCTTCCAGTTCAAGGGCCAGTTCCTTGGTCCCCGATTTGACAATGCGTCCCTTGTAGAGCACGTGTACGAAATCCGGAACGATGTAGTCGAGGAGGCGCTGGTAATGCGTGACCACGATGATGGCGTTGTTCTTGGAGCGCAGTGCGTTCACGCCGTTGGCTACGATCCGGAGGGCGTCGATGTCGAGGCCGGAATCCGTTTCGTCAAGGATGGCGAGGCGAGGCTCCAGCATGGCCATCTGGAAGATTTCGTTGCGCTTCTTTTCGCCGCCGGAAAATCCTTCGTTGAGGGAGCGATTGAGGAGCGACTGGTCGATTTCAACCAGTTTCATTTTCTCCTTCATCAGTTTGAGAAACGCGACGGCGTCGAGAGGGGCTTCACCGCGGTGGGTGCGGATCTGGTTCAGGGCCGTCTTCATGAAGTTGATCGTACTGACACCGGGGATCTCCACGGGATATTGAAAAGCCAGGAAGACGCCTTCGCGGGCGCGCTCCTCGGGGGCCATCTCGAGGAGGTTCTTGCCCATGAATTCCACCGTTCCGTCGGTAACGGTATATTCCTCGCGACCCGAGAGGGTGGCGGCCAGGGTGCTCTTGCCCGAACCATTCGGTCCCATGATGGCATGAACTTCCCCGGCGTTGACCGTCAGGTTGATCCCGTTGAGGATCGGCTTGTCTTCGATTTGAGCGTGCAGGTTCTGAATCTTCAGCATATCGTTACGTTTATCCTACGCTGCCTTCCAGCGTGAGGGCGAGCAACTTTTGGGCTTCAACAGCAAACTCCATGGGAAGCTGGTTGAGCACTTCCTTGGCATAGCCGTTGACAATGAGGGCAACGGCGGCTTCTTCGTCGATGCCGCGCTGCTGGCAATAGAAAATCTGGTCTTCCCCGATCTTGGATGTGGTGGCTTCGTGCTCCACCCGGGCCGAGTCGTTCTCCACGTCAATGTAGGGGAAGGTATGTGCTCCGCACTTGTCGCCGAGCAGGAGGGAGTCACACTGCGAGAAGTTCCGGGCATTGACGGCCCGCTTGTGGATGTGCACCTGGCCCCGGTAGCTGTTCTGGGACTTCCCAGCGGAGATACCTTTCGACACGATCCGTGACTTCGTGTGCTTGCCAAGGTGAATCATTTTCGTGCCGGTGTCTGCCTGCTGGAAATTGTTGGTTACGGCGACCGAGTAAAATTCGCCGACCGAGTAATCTCCTTTCAGCACGCACGACGGATACTTCCACGTGATGGCCGATCCGGTCTCCACCTGCGTCCAGCTGATCTTCGAATGGTCGCCGGCGCAAAGTCCGCGCTTGGTAACAAAGTTGTAGATGCCGCCCACGCCCTCCTTGTTGCCGGGATACCAGTTCTGCACGGTGGAATACTTCACCTCGGCATTCTTCATGGCGTAGATTTCCACCACGGCGGCATGAAGTTGATTCTCGTCTCTCATGGGGGCTGTGCAACCCTCCAGGTAGCTGACATAGCTTCCCTCTTCGGCCACGATCAGGGTGCGCTCAAACTGGCCGGTGTTGGCGGCGTTGATCCGGAAGTAGGTGGAGAGCTCCATGGGGCAGCGCACGCCCGCAGGGATGTAACAAAATGAGCCGTCGGAGAATACCGCCGAGTTCAGGGCGGCAAAATAGTTGTCGGTGGCGGGTACTACGGAGCCCAGGTACTTTTTGACCAGGTCGGGGTGCTCGTGCACGGCCTCGCTGAACGAGCAGAAGATGATTCCGAGTTCGCCAAGCTTCTCCTTGAAGGTGGTGGCCACGGAAACGCTGTCCAGTACCGCATCAACGGCGATGCCGGTGAGTCGTTTCTGTTCGGTGAGGGAAATGCCCAGTTTTTCGAAGGTCTTGAGCAGCTCGGGATCGATCTCGTCGAGGCTTTTCGGGCTGGCCTTCTTCTTGGGCGCAGAATAGTAGATGATGTCCTGGTAGTTAATGGCCGGATAGGTCACATTGGGCCATTTCGGCTCTTCCATCGTCAGCCAGTGACGATAGGCCTTGAGGCGCCACTCCAGGAGCCATTCGGGCTCTGACTTCCGCTGGGAGATGAATCGAACAATCTCTTCGCTCAGCCCTTTGGGAGCCGACTCCGATTCCAGGTTTGCCACCCACCCATGTTCATACTCCTTGGTGGTTATTTCCTGTATAATATGGTCATCCTTAGCCACTTACTGTATTTAGACTAATTTCAAATAGGCTCCAAAATTAAACAATAATCCCCCCGCAAGGTTCAGGGATACTCAATATTAATTAACGCGAGAGGCTCAGGTTCCGGTCCAGGCTTTCCTCCAGGCTGATCATCGTTTCGGTCCGTTCAATCCCCGAAACCTGTTGCATCCGGTCGTGCAGGACTTCCCGGAGGTGGTTGGTGTCCCGGCAATGGATCTTTACAAACATGGAGTAGTTGCCGGTCGTGTAGTGGATGCTGGTGATCTCAGGAATCTCTTTAAGTCTTTCCAGCACTTGATCGTATAACGCGCTCTTTTCCAGGTAAATACCAATAAAAGCGGTGATGTCGTACCCCAGCTTGGCATAGTTGATTTTCAGGGTGGTTCGTTCTACAATCCCTGCTTCCAGCAGCTTGTTCATTCGGATGTGGACAGTTCCTTGTGAAACGTGTACCAAGCGGGCCACCTCGGTGTAGGGCTTCTTGGCGTCCTTTACCAAAACATCCAGGATGGCAAGGTCTGTTTTGTCAAAAATGTAATTATTTGATGTTCTTTTAATCATGTGTATAGTATTGACTCCAATACTAGGCAGAAAACTTAAATAAATGTAAAGTTTCTGTAGTTGTATTGAATTCAGGGTGCACTTCGGCGTTACTTTGAACCACCAATCAGGCACAAACTGTAGGGTGTTGAAATTGGCAGACAAGCCCTCCTGTCTCGGGGGTGGGGAAGTCCGGGAGGCCCGAAGCGGAATCTCGGACACGGGATAAACTCAGGATAGTGTCCGTCTCGGCGGACCAGGATTGACCACTCAAGTGAATTCCTTGTCCTGCAGCTAACTGCCCCGTGAAGGTTCGAGCCCTTCCTCTACAGCATGAACGGGAAATTGTCGTCCGGCAATTTCCCGTTCTTATTTGGACGCCTCTTTTTTGCCCACGTTTTCTGTGCCATCTTCGGGGATATGTCAAACGGTTTTCCCTGGGTCTCGCGTTATCCTTACGGCATTCCGGCCACGATTGGTCCGCTGGAATACGAAAATGTCATTGAACTCCTGGAGGTGGCGGTGGAGAAATACGCACCCCGCGTCGCCTATGTGAATATGGGGCGCTCCCTCACGTTCGCCGAGATCGACCAGTTGTCGACGCAATTCGCGGCCTACTTGCAGTTTGGCCTGGGGTTGACCAAAGGGGAACGAGTAGCCATCCAGTTGCCCAATGTGCTTCAGTTTCCCGTTGCGCTCTTCGGGTGCTGGAAGGCAGGCCTGATCGTCGTTAACACCAACCCGCTTTACACGCCGCGCGAGATGGAATACCAGTTTAATGACGCTGGCGTGTCGGCCATCGTCATCCTGGAGAATTTCGCAGAGAATTTGCAGAGTATCAGGAGCCGGATACCGGCCCGCCATATCATCCTCACCAGTCTTGGCGATATGCTTGGACCAATTAAGGGCACGGTGGTAAATTTTGTTGTTCGGAATGTGAAGAAGCTGGTGCCCCCGTATCAATTGCCGGGTGCCATATCATTCAGGCAGGCACTCAGGGAAGGCAGGTCGATGCGCCTGGAGAAACCGCATGTTGACGCCGAAGACCTTGCTGTTCTTCAATATACCGGCGGAACAACGGGGGTATCCAAGGGCGCCCAATTGTCGCACCGCAACCTGGTGGCGCATAACATGATGGTCACCCACTGGTTCAGACCCTACCTCATGGCGGGTTTCAAGGAAGACATCATGATCACGGCCATTCCCATGTATCACAGTTTCGGCCTGACCGTCAACGGGCTCCTGATGTATGCGTCGGGAGTGAAGAATGTGCTGATCACCAACCCCCGCGACATCCCGGCCTTTGTCAAGGAACTTAAAAAACACCGGTTTACCATCCTGACCGGGGTGAATACGCTTTTCAACGCGCTGCTGCACAATGAAGAGTTCCAAACCTGCGACTTCTCTCAATTGCACGGCGCTATCGGCGGCGCCATGGCCGTACAGGACGCCGTAGCTATCCGGTGGGAGCAGGTCACCGGCAAACCCATTGTGGAAGGCTACGGGCTGAGCGAGACGTCACCCGTTTTAACCTGCAACCCGCTGGACGGAAAGCACAAGCGCGGAACCATCGGCCTGCCGATGCCTTCCACGGAGTTGGCCATCTTTGATGACCATGGAAACCGGCTGCCCCAGGGACAGCCAGGGGAAATTTGTGCCCGTGGCCCGCAAGTGATGCGCGGGTATTGGCAAAAAGACAACGATGGAGTCTTCTTTCACCGGGAGTGGTTCCGCACCGGCGATATCGGCATTATGGATTCGGAAGGTTTCTTCAAGATTGTCGACCGGAAGAAGGACATGATCAAAGTTTCCGGGTTCAACGTATTTCCCAACGAGATTGAGAATATCCTGGCTATGCATCCCAAGGTGATGGAAGTGGCGGCGATTGGCGTTCCCGATGAAAAGTCGGGGGAAGCCATCAAGGTCTTTGTCGTAAAGCGGGATGCCTCCCTCACCGAGGAGCAGTTGAAGGCCTACTGCCATGAAAACCTGACCAATTACAAGGTTCCCCGGCATTTCGAGTTCCGAAAGGAGTTGCCCAAGACCAACGTGGGAAAGATCCTACGCCGGGCCCTGAAGGAAGAACACGCGGCGCGGGCATAATTCTTCCCTGTGCGGGTACGGCATGTCCTTTGCATATCCTTATTTTGAGCCCGGATTTCCATTAACCGCTCCAAGAACCCTATGATGAACCGTTTCGTTGCCCTCCTCGCCCTTCTGCCGCTCGTGGCACCGGTTACCGCGCAACCGATCCTCCGCTACCCGGAAGAGAAGCACTTATCCAACGTCCGCCAGCTGACTTTCGGTGGGGACAACGCCGAAGCCTACTGGAGTTTCGACAGTAAAATGGTGAGCTTTCAGTCCAACAACAAGAAGTGGGGCCTGGGGTGCGACCAGATTTTCTATATGCCGGTGGATGGCCTTGACCTCAGCGACGGCCACATGCCCACGCTCATCAGCACCGGGAAGGGGAGAACCACCTGCGCCTTTTTCATGCCGAATGGAAAGTCCATTCTCTACGCGTCGACCCACCTGGGTGGCGAGGCATGCCCCCCGGAACCGGAACGTCGCCCGGGCGGAAAGTACTTGTGGCCTATCTATGATTCGTATGACATCTTCATTGCCGACCTGAACGGGAAGATGATCAAACGTCTTACCGATACACCCGGCTACGATGCGGAGGCCACCGTATCTCCGAAGAAGGACAAGATTGTGTTTACCTCCACGCGCAATGGCGACCTGGATCTTTACGTCATGAACATTGACGGATCCAACGTAAAGCAGATTACCCACGAGTTGGGCTATGATGGTGGAGCCTTCTTTTCTCCGGATGGTTCGAAAATCGTTTTCCGCGCTTCACGCTTCAGCACCGAAGAGGAGAAGCAGGAATACCGCGAGAACCTGAAGAATGGCCTGGTGGCGCCTACTTCCATGGAAATTTTTGTCTGCAATGTGGACGGAAGCAACCTGCGCCAGGTGACGAAGCTGGGCAAAGCCAACTGGGCACCCTTCTATCATCCCTCCGGTAAGAAGATCATCTTCAGTTCCAACCACAAGGGCACACGAGGCTTTGAATTCAATCTCTTCATGATCAATGAAGACGGGACCGGGCTGGAGCAGATCACCTACGACAAAGTGTTTGACTCCTTTGCCATGTTCTCACCCGACGGGAAGAAGCTGGTATTTTCCTCTAACCGGAACAACCAGGGTACCCGGGATACCAATCTCTTCGTGGCCGACTGGGTTGAGTGATTAAGGGTGTCCTACATCGTAAGGTGTAGGACACTCCAGTCTCAGGCTTTGGGACTATAGTAGATTCTCTACGCCGAAGAACTTCTCCACAATGATCAGCAAGGAGAGGACCCCCAGCAGGACAGGGGCCACCCAGCGGATCGTAAAGTGCAGATAGGATCTTGTCCGTGACTGCATGTACCCCTCGTTGCCATTGACCAGTTCGGCATCCATCTTGTCAATTCCCCACTGGCGGGAGATAAAGATGCACATCAGCGCGCCGCCAACCGTCAGGGAGATGTCGCACATGTCGGCAATAAACGTCAGAAAGTCCTGTCCGCGATAGAAAGTCAGTTTGTTCAGCGAAGCGATCATGCCCTGGCTCATCATGCTTGGGAGGCCGAGGATGAAGATCAGGAGGGCAAGACCCCAAACCACTACTTTGCGATTCATCTTCTTTTGGTCGACCAGGTAAGCCACTGGTACCTCCAGCAGGGAAATGGTACTGGTAAGGGCCGCAAAGCAAACCAGGAGGAAAAAGGCTCCGCCCACGACTCGGCCGAGGATGGCGCCCATTTCACTGAAGATCTGAGGGAGAACGACAAAGATCAGCGGCGGGCCCTGCGTGCCAATTTGGGTGGGATCGATGTTGAGTTTGAAGGCCAGGAAATGGACCAGCGGGAAAACCATCAGGCCCGAGAAGAAGGCCACAGAGGTATCGGCGATCGAGATCACAATGGCTGAGGAAGCGATGTTCTCCTTCTTGCTCAGGTAGGAGCCATAGGTGATCAGGGCACCCATACCCAGGGAGAGCGAGAAGAACGCCTGCTTCAGGCCATTGACGACCGTACCAACATTCAGTTCACTGAAGTCGGGGACCAGGTAGAACCGTACGCCTGACATGGCATTGGGCAGGGAAAGTGAATAAACAATGATGCCGAGCAGTATCAGGTACAGTGACGGCATCATGATTTTATTGGCTGCTTCGATTCCTTTCTGGATGCCCTGGCTTACGATAATCGCCGTGACGGCCATGAAGATCAGGGAGAAGATCAGGTTGGAATTGGCGAGACCGGACGCCGAACTCACGTCGATGATGTCGTTGACGTAGGCGCCGAAGAACCCGCCGAAATCCTGGTGATTGAGGAGGTCCCCAAAGGAGATGTGGAGGAAATACCCGAAGGCCCATCCGGCCACTACGTTATAAAAGGAGAGGATGAAAACGCCGGCCATGATCCCGAACAACCCGAGGTATCCCCACCGGCGTGTGCCCAACTTGGAGTAGGAGCCGAAGGCATCGCTGTTGGCGGCCCGGCCGATGGCGATTTCCCCGACCATCACCGGGTAGCAGAGCAGGAGGATGCAGGCCAGGTAAACGACAAGGAAGATGGCGCCGCCGTTGGCTCCCGCCAGGTAGGGGAAGCGCCAGATGTTGCCCAAGCCGACGGCCGAACCGGCGGCAGCCAGAATGAATCCGATTCTTCCGGAGAAGTTACCCCTGCTGCTCATAGGTTATTCATTAAAACAAAGGGCGCAAAATAGACGGAATGTCGTCAATAATCAAAAGGGGGGTAGGCTTGCCGGATGGGGATGGTACAGAAATTGATCGAAAAGAAAAGCTACCTTTGTAAAACCCCATTTTTTCATCTGGCTATGACGGAGGAGAAGAAACTCACTACCCAGGAAAAGGCCCTACAGATCAATCTCAGCAAGTCCATCTATGGTTCTTTCGCCGAGATCGGCGCAGGGCAGGAGGTTGCCGCCAGTTTCTTTAAGGTGGGCGGAGCCTCGGGCACCGTGGCCAAAACCATCTCCGCCTACGACATGCAGTTCTCCGATGCCATCTACGGCGTCTGCGACCGCTATGTATCGGAAGACCGGCTGCTGAGCATGCTCGAGAAGGAGTATGCGCTGCTTCATGAGCGACTACCGCATCGTGCCGACAAAGTACGCTTCTTCGCCTTTGCCGACACCATCGAAATCCTCAACTATAACCGCACCAACCAGGGCCATGGCTGGGTGGGCCTTCGCTTCCAAACGCAGCCACTCGGTCCGTACAACGACTGCGTCGCCCACATCAAGATGCACGACAACGACCAGCTCCAGCAGCAGTTTGCGGTCGGTACCGTGGGTGTAAACATGCTGTACGCGTGCATGTTCTTCAGTGATCCCGAAAAGATCATGATGTCGCTCCTCGACGGGCTGACTACCCGGCGCATTGAAATTGACATGCTCCGGATCAGCGGCCCGGACTTCAAGCATGTCGACAACCGCCTCATGGCGATGAAGCTTGTGAAGAACGGCCTGACGAAAGCCGCCATGTTTGGACCCGACGGCACGGTACTTCAGCCGTCGGAAGCGCTTTACAAGAAGAATGTACTGGTGCTGCGGGGCCGCTTCCGCCCGGTCACCCATGTCAACGTGGACATGCTGCTGACGGCCCGGCGTCACTTCAAAAATGAGCCAGATGTCGATCGGTCGAAGATTGTCGTCCTGACCGAGCTCACCCTCAATGACCTGGGGGCCGACGGGAACATCGACGAGAAAGACTTCCTGCACCGCGCCGATATCATCTGCTCTCTCGGGCAGACAGTGCTCATCTCCAACTACTACGAGTACTACCGCCTGACCGATTACCTCTCCCGGACCACGAAAGGAAAGAAGATCGCGATCATCCTGGGCATCTATGCGCTGCAGAAGATCTTCGAGGAGAAAACCTATGAGAACCTGCGCGGCGGATTGCTGGAGAGTTTTGGCACATTGTTCGGTACCAACATCAAGCTCTACATCTACCCGGCGTGGAAAAAGGACACGAAGGAACTCTTCACCCTGAAGGATTTCGAGGCCGAGCTCCCGGAAAATACCCGTGACCTCTTCCGATTCCTGATGAAGAACGGGAAGCTCGAGGATATTCGCGATGCCAACACCAGCCATCTGCACATCATCTCGGATAACGTGCTCGCGATGATCCGCAAGGGGGAGATCGGGTGGGAAAAATTTGTTCCCCACAAAGTGGAGTCCGCCATCAAGGAGCACGGATTATTCGACTACCCGTACGTCAGCGACCGTACGGTGGTCAATCAGCCCAAGTAATCAGCGCTCCTGCCGCAGGCGCGCAAAATAACCCTTGGCTTCCGCCATCACACGGGGAGCGAGGACAAGCCCGGACAGCATGGTAGGAATCGCCATGAGGGCATAGGCAATATCAATCACATTGATGACGTCCCCCATGGAAGACACGGCACCAATCACAATCGTCGAGAGGTAGAAGTAGTCGTAGTATCTGCTGTATTTCACGCCGATGAGAAACGATAGCGCCTTGCTGCCATAATACGAGTAGGAGAAGAGCGAAGTCACGGCAAAGAAGAAGGCACACAACAGGAGTAGATATTTGCCAGCTACTCCAAGAGAGGTTTCGAAGGCCATGGCCGTGACGGTGACCCCGGTGGCATCGTTGCGCCAAACGCCTGTCGCCAGGATGGCAAGCGCCGTAAGCGTGCAGACGACCAGGGTGTCAATGGCGGGGCTCATCATGGAAACCAAACCTTCACGGATGGGCTCCTTGCTCTGCGAAGCGCCCAACGCCATCGGGGCCGTGCCGATGCCGGCCTCATTGGAGAACGAGGCGCGACGCACGCCGGCTACAATAAGTCCTCCCACGACACCTCCTAAGGCAGGAGGCGCTGTAGAGTACTCGCCTTTAAACGCGTCGGTGACAATCATCCAAAGGATGTCGGGCACCTGCTGGATGTGAATGAATAGGATGGTAATCACACAGCCAAAATAAATGACAATCATCAACGGGACCATCTTGCCGGCCCAGCTGCCGATACGTTGAATGCCCCCCAGGATGACAATACCCGAGATTACCGTCAGTACGAAACCAATGCTGAACTTCAGCGTGTTGACATCGTAGCCGAGAAAACCGAACGACCACGCCCTGGCTTCGGGAGAGTCGATGCCAATGTCGATGATGGCCTGCGTCAACTGGTTCGCCTGGAAGATGGGCAGGCAACCGATCATGCAACAGACGCTGAAGAGTACGGCGAGCGGCATCCACCGTTTACCCAGGGCTTCGCGGATGACGTACATCGGGCCTCCCTGGATAACGCCTTCGGAATCTTTGCCGCGGTACATCACCGACAGCGTGCTGGTGAAGAAATTGGTAGACATGCCGATGAACGCCGTCACCCACATCCAGAACAAGGCCCCCGGTCCACCGAGGGCAATGGCGGCAGCAACCCCGGCGATGTTGCCCATGCCGACCGTGGAAGCCAAGGCAGTGGAGAGGGCTTCGTACGGAGAAATCTGTCCCGGGTCGTTGGGGTTGTGATACTTTCCGCGAAGTACATCGATGCAATGGTGGAGGTAGCGATAATGAATGAG
>JAEUUE010000123.1 GCA_016787605.1 Cyclobacteriaceae bacterium | reverse complement strand
TGAGTTAGTTCTTCCCCTTTAGGGGCCAGGGGCGGGGGAACCCGTGGCCATCAGTCTTCTATTGGGCATCAGTAAAAGAACACCTCATCCACAAACACCCACCCCTTCTGTCCTTTCCCGCTGTGCCAGGCGGGGAGCTTTGCGACGGGCTTGGCGATGACTTTGTAGTAGGTGTAGGGCGGCGTTGATTTCAAGGGGATCACCAGCGCCGACATCTGCGGTGACTCGTAGGTGGTGGGCTGGCTGATTTTTACAGTCTGGATCAGCCGGGCATCGCGACTGTTCTTTCCGGCCCACACTTCCACCGTCTCGGGCGGGAAGATGTAGGAGCCGATGTTCTTGCCGTAACTGATCACGATGGACTGCACGGCAGGGGAGTCGCCGGCAAATTCAAAGGCGGCTGAGAAGGGACCGTCTTTGTAGCCCAGCCAAGAGGGTTCTTTAAAATCTTCGATAAATCCTTTTCTCCCGTCGGCCAGGCTTTTGTCGCCTTCGCCGGGGTACTGCTTGTCGGGTTTGGTGAGCAGCTGGGCGCGGAGGGGCTGGTGCCCTTCGACAAAGCAGATGGTCTCGAGCACTTCACTGCAATACCAACCGTCGCGGCAGGCGATGGCTCGTAGGGTGGCTGTGGCCGTGAGGGGGATGGGCTTGTCGTAGCGATTGGAAGAAACGCTGTCGGGCGCGGTGCCGTCGAGGGTGTAGCGGATGGTGACGCCGGGCATGGGATGACGAAGAGCCACCGCATCACCTTTCTTCAGCACGCCTTCGTTCACCAGGATAGGCTTGCCCAGCTTCAGCATCTGGTCGTCGGTGAACGGGGTGGTGAAGATCCGGATGCCCGGATGGGCGGCGGCCAGTTTTGCTTTTTCGTCTTCGGTGATCTTGGTGTTCCACACATAGAGTTCACGCATGGAGGGCATGGCCAGCACGGGAGCGAGCCGTTGCCCGGTCACCGAGGTTCCTGCCAGCGACAAGGAGGACAGGTTCTTCAACGACTGCAGCGAGGCAAGTCCGCTGCCATCAAGGGCTGAAAAGTTCAGGTTGATGTTCTCCAGGTTGACGAAGTTGCCGATCACCTTCAGGTCGTTGTCGGTAACCGGCATTTTCGAAAGATTAAGGATGACCAGCTGCTCTTTGACTTCCAGCAACTCTTCGAGTGCCGAGGCTTGAAAGGACCCGCGCACAAAGAAGTCGGCCTGCAGTGCCGGGCTGCCCTGGTAGAGCGGGAAGACGGAGCGGAAGGGGGTGTTCATCTTCCGGATGGTCTCTTCGGAAGCGGCGGAAAATGAATAGGTCTTCTCTTCGCGTACAGTGGTCTTCGTCATGGCCAGCGCTGCCGCGCCCAGGATCCGGAAGGAGTCGGTCTCGGCGAAGTCGGTGAGCTTTTTCTCCACATCAGCGCCGGAGGCAATCCAATATTCCAGCAATTTGATTTCTGGTCTCGTCAGCTGGGGCTTCCCGTCGGGGGGCATGTGGTCGTCGTCCGACAGCGGGAGATGGATGTACTGGATCATCCGGCTCTCCGACGGCTTTCCGGCCACCCATTCCTTTCCTTGCTTTCCCCCTTTCGTGAATTCCGCCAGCGAAGTCATCACGAGTTTCCCTTTGGCTTTAGAAGAGTTGTGGCACGAGGTGCATTTTTTCTCCAGGATGGGATAGATCACCTGGTCATAAGCGGAAGCGTCCGCCGGAGGAGTGGCCACCGACTTCTTCAGCGGCGCCAGCACAAAGTTCTCTCCATGGGTGAGCACGCTGCCGGTGTGGCCGGTGAAAAGCAGGGTGCCGACGGTGAAGAGCATTACACTGTTGTAAACGACTCTGCTCTTGCGGCCGTAGACGAACGCGAGGACCAGGAGGTAACTGAGAATGCTCAGTATGATGCCGCTGTTCTTGTGCTGCGCAAGGGCTTCCGTTCCATAGTCGCCCTGCGCGGCGAGAAAAATTCCCATCAGGGCGGTGAATGCGGCGGTCAGCGACGTGAGCGACAAGACCGTGAGGGTGATCTTGTTGTAGGCTTTCTTCTTGAACCGGCTGCCGACCCACGGGAGCACGAAGGCGAAGATCAGGCCCGCAATGGGGAGGTGCATCATCGCCGGGTGCAGCCGTCCGGCCACCTGCAGCCAGGGGGGAAGCGACAATCGGTCTTCAAAGTAGAACAGGAACAGGAGCAGGACCTGGAAGAAGAAGATGACGTTCAATATAAAGGCAGAGGAGCGTCGCATGGGGGCTAGGCCAGTATTCCCGTCACGACTTTACCGGCCACGTCGGTGAGCCGGTACCTGCGTCCCAGGTGTTTGTAGTTGAGTTGCTCGTGGTTCAAACCCATGAGGTGAAGGACCGTCGCATGAAAATCGTTGACGTGCACCGGGTCGCGGATGATGTTGTAGCCAAATTCATCCGACTCGCCGTAGGTGATGCCCGGTTTCACGCCGCCGCCGGCCATCCAGATGGTGTAGCACCGCGGGTGATGGTCGCGGCCGTAGTTGTTGTTCGACATGTCGCCCTGGCAGTAGTTGGTGCGGCCGAACTCGCCACCCCAGATGACGAGGGTCTCGTCGAGGAGCCCGCGTTGCTTCAGGTCCATGATCAGCCCCGCCGTCGCGCGGTCCACGTCCTGCGCCTGCAGCGGCATCTCGCCCACCATGTTGCCATGCTGGTCCCAGCCCTGGTGGTACAGCTGCACAAAGCGGACGCCGGCTTCGGATAGCTTGCGGGCGAGAAGACAGTTGGCGGCATACGTGCCCGGCACCAGGCAGTCGGCGCCGTACATCTTGATGATGTGGTCGGGCTCCTGGGTGAGGTCGGTGAGCTCAGGCACGGCGGTCTGCATCCGGTAGGCCATCTCGTATTGCTGGATGCGCGTCTGGATTTCGGGGTCGCCGAACTCCTGGTAGTTCATGTCGTTGAGCTTCGCGAGGTGGTCGAGCATCTTGCGGCTGTCTTCGCGGCTGCGGCCATCGGGGTCTTTGAGGTAGAGCACACGCTCTTCGCTGCTGCTGAACTGCACGCCCTGGTGGATGCTGTCGAGGAAGCCGTTGGTCCAGAGTTTCGAGTATACGCCCTGCCCGTTGCCGCGGCCGCGCGACAGCAGCACGCAGAAGGCCGGCAGGTTTTTGTTTTCGCTGCCGAGGCCATAGCTGAGCCAGGCGCCCATGCTGGGACGGTTGCCCTGCTGCGCGCCGGTCTGCATGAAGGTGAGCGCCGGGTCGTGGTTGATGGCTTCGGTATGCATCGACTTGATGAAGCACAACTCGTCGACGATCTTGGCGGTGTTGGGAAACAGTTCGCTCACCCACGCGCCGGACTTCCCGTGTTGCTGGAACTTGAAGTGCGAGCCGACGAGGGGAAAATTCTTTTGCCCCGACGTCATGCCGGTGAGACGCTGGCCCATGCGGATAGAGGCGGGGAGCTCCTGTCCGCGCATCGTGGTGAGCAACGGCTTGTAGTCAAAGCTCTCCAGCTGCGACGGCGCGCCGTTCTGGAAGAGGTAGATGATGCGCTTGGCTTTCGGGGCGAAGTGGGGCAGGCCGACGGGGAAGGACTCATCCTCCTTCCCGGAGAACAGGTCGGGGATGAGGAGCGAGCCCAGCGCCACCGACCCCAGCCCCAGGGCCGTCTTGCCCAGGAAATGGCGCCGCGTGACGTGCAGCCTGTTCTTCATGAATTCATTTTCCATATCTCCATTGGGCTAAAGCCCATTCTATCTTTTGTCTTTTTCCGAACCCCGGCATAAATGCCGGGGCAATTCCTATGGGCTAAAGCCCATTCTATCTTTTTTCCTCCGATCCCCCCGGCCTAAAGGCCGGGGCTATTGTGCCGGGGCAATTCCTATGGGCTAAAGCCCATCCTATCTTTTGTCCTCCGATCCCCCCGGCCTAAAGGCCGGGGCAATTGGCCGGGGCAATTGGCCGGGGCAATTGGCCGGGGCTATTGTGCCGGGGCAAATGGCCTTGGCTACTCACTAGCCACCATCCACTAACCACTAACTCACGTTTTCGTGATCGCCTCCTCCATATTATATATCGTGTGCACCACCTGCATCATTGCCGCCAGTGTTTCCACATCGCTCACCGCCGCCTGCGGGAATTCCCCCGCCTTGATCAGCTGCCGGGCCTGAGCGGGTGATTTTTTGAACTTCATCTTTTCTTCTTCAAAGTAGGTGACCAGCACGTCCAGCTCCTCGGGCCTGGCCTGCCGGCAGACGATCGTGCGGAAGGCCTGCGCGATCTTCTCTTTGGGAGCCGCCTTGCCGGCCATCAACCGTTGGGCAAACACTCGCGACGCCTCCAGGATGGTGGGATCGTTCATCAGCATGAGCGCCTGGAGGGGTGTGTTGGTGCGCATGCGCTTCACTTCACATTGGTCGCGGTTGCTGGCATCGAACATGAGCATGCCAGGCGGAGGTACGGTACGTTTGATGAAACTGTACAGCCCGCGGCGGTAGAGATCGTCGCCGTGATCCTGGACGTATCGGGCGAGCACGCCACGGCCGGAGGTGGCCGACTCCCAAATGCCTTTAGGTTGGTAGACTTTCATACTCGGTCCGCCAATTTCTTTTACCAGCAATCCGCTGCTGGCCAGGGCGAGGTCGCGCACAGCTTCGGCGGAAAGACGCTGGCGGGAGGAGCGGGAAAGAAGAATATTTTCAGGGTCTGCCGCCAGCTTGTCTTTATCGACCACCGACGACTGGCGGTACGTGGCCGAAGTGACGATCTGCTTGACGAGCCGCTTGATGTTCCAGCCGTGGTTCATGAAGTCGAGGGCCAGCCAGTCGAGCAGCTCGGGGTGCGACGGCATCTCTCCCTGCATGCCGAAGTCGCCCGACGTCTTCACCAGTCCGCGGCCGAAGAACTCCTGCCACATCCGGTTGACAAAGACGCGGGAGGTGAGCGGATTCTTCTTGTCGAAGAGCCACTTGGCAAGACCCAGACGGTTGGGGCCGTAGGTCAGGGTGTCGAAGGGAAGAATGTCGTTGGGCACGCCAAAGGAAACCGGGTCGCCCGGGGCATCGTAGACGCCGCGCTTGAGAATGTAGGTGGGGCGGCGGGCGGAAGAATCCTGCATGACCATCACCTCGACAGCAGCGGTGTCTTTCTTGTTGATGTAGGTGTAGAGTTTTTCGATCTCATCCGTGGTGAACTTGATCTTGGGCGGATCAGCGAGCGAGGCCAGCGTGATGTCGCCCACAAGGCCTTTCTCGGGCACCTGGTTGAAGAAGGCGAAGGTGTTGTAGTAATCTTTCTGGGAGATGGGATCGTACTTATGATCGTGGCAGTGGGCACATTCGAAGGTGAGCGCGAGGAAAGCTTTTCCAAACGTGTTGGTGCGGTCGGTGACATATTCGATCCGGTACTCTTCCTGGATGACGCCGCCTTCCTGCGTAATCTTGTGGTTGCGGTTGAAACCGGTGGCCAGCACTTGTTCCTTGGTGGCGTTGGGCAGCAGGTCGCCGGCGAGTTGCCAGGTGACGAACTGGTCGTAAGGATAATTCTGGTTGAAGGCGTGGATCACCCAGTCGCGCCACGGCCACATCGTACGCAGGCCGTCGTCCTGGTAGCCGTGGGAATCGGCATAGCGCGCGACGTCCATCCAGTAGACCGCCATCCGCTCGCCGTACTGCGGCTGGGCCAGGAGCTGGTCGACTACCGCTTCATAGGCATTGGGGGATGCGTCTTTGAGAAATTTCTCCTGCAACTCCGGCGACGGAGGGAGGCCAGTGAGGTCGAGACTCACCCGTTTTAGCAGGCGTTCCTTGTCGGCTTCCCCGTTGGGGGCTAGACCGCTGGCTTCCATGCGGGCGAGCGTGAAGTGATCCAGTTCGTTCCGCGGCCACTCTTTCGCTTCCACATCGGGAATGGCTGGCTGGCGCGGGGGGATGAAGGCCCAGTGTTTCTTGTAGACCGCGCCCTGGTCAATCCACTTGCCGAGGAGGTCGATTTCGTTTTCGTTGAGCTTGAGGTTGGATTTCGGCGGCGGCATCAGCTCGGCGGTGTCGTGGGCGGTGATGCGGCGAAACAGTTCTGACTTGGAAGCGTCGCCCGGCACGATTACGCGCGCGTTCGGGTTGTCCTTCAGTGCAGCGAGGGCACGTTCTCGGATATCGAGTCGCAGGTTGGCTTTACGCTGGCCGGCATCGGGGCCGTGGCATTTGAAGCAGCGGTCGGAGAGGATGGGGCGGATGTGGAGGTTGAAATCTACGGAGTCGCTGGTGAGCGCGAGCTGGTTGTTCTGCCGGCAGGAAGACACGAACAGTGGCGACACGGCGAGCAGGAGCAGCGAAAATCCGAAGAGGCGCATGGGGGTAACCAAAGTTGGGCATTTTGGTGAACTTTTGCCATCGGGTGGGAGCTAATTTGACGGACGGTGCTCGGTGCTCGGGACTCGGCGCTAGGTACGCGGAACTATTTAGACGCAAGGCCTAACTATCAAATATTGAATATTGAAGTGGCTAGTCCCTGGCCCCCGGCCCCTATTTAAACACTGTCCCGATCAGCAGGCAGAGGAATCCGGTGATGTTCACCACTTGTCGGTAGCCATAGTAGGTCAGCCATTTCGCGCGGTAGTCAGCCCAGTCGGCGGGGTAGGCGTCGGTCTTCCACGTGTTGATGGCATCGTTGATGGGCATGTTGCCTTTCATCGTGATGACCAGGTCGATGATGAGGGCGGCGAACGCGATGGCGGAGGTGAGGAACAGCAGGCTGCCCGGGTCGCCGGCTGTGGTGACGGTCAGCGCCAGGCTGGAGAGCAGGGAACCGTAGACCACGTACTTGAAGTTTGCCCGCATGGCCCCGTCAACCAGCTTCCGCAGCGCGAGGTAGCCGTTGGCGTCGAGCCCGAGCGAGGCATGACGCAGGGAAAGAAGGTACATGAACGACTGGCTCACCACCATGCTGTAGGCGAGGAGGGTGAGAAAGAGGAGGAGCGGGATGATCATAGGGTCTTTGCGATGGATGGATGACTCTAAGTTGAAAAAATTTGAGCTTCCTGCCACGGATTTGCGCGACAAAATGCAGGTGGGTGCTCTTCGCTCAGAAGTCGGAGTTCTAGGTGCTGGATACTCGGAACTTGGGACTATTTAGACGCAGGGCCTAAATATCAAATATTGAATATTAAATAACGAATGTTGAAGTGGGTTGTATTTTCTAGCCACTAGCCAGGCGTCATTCCTGCTTCAGGGAATCTACCGGGTTCATCGTGGCAGCCTTGTAAACCTTATAGGAGATGGCGGCGGCTGAAAGAGCAAAAAGTGCACTGACTGAAATGACGAACGTCATCGTATTCGGCTCCTGGTAGTATTTCCAGATGCTCCCCATGATTAGGGTGCTTTGGGCAAACCCGCCCCAGGCCCCCAGGGCAGCGGCCAGGACGAGGATGATGGCGAATTCCGTATTCACGATCCGGAAAATGTGGGATATCGAGGCGCCCATCACCTTGCGCACACCGATTTCCTTCGTGCGCTTGATGATATTGAGAGATACCAGCGTGAACAAGCCCGTTGCCGACAACAACAGGGTTATGGCCGCCATGAAACTGAACATGTAGACAATATTGATGTTGACTTCGTCGGCCTGTGCCGTATTTTGACTGAGCATCTGTCCGTTGTACAGCCGGTTCGGGAATACCTTTCTCCAGGTCTCCTCCATAAATGTATTTACCTCTTTCACCTTCGCGGCGTCTGTGCTCACGGCCAGCTGGGTGTATTGCTCAGGCCAGACAAAGCGGATGATCATCGGGTCTAACTCACGCCACACGCCCTGGGTGTAGACGTCTTTGACCACGCCGACCACGAAGAGCTTGGTGCTGTCCTTCCAGATGATCTCCTTGCCGAGGGCATTGTCCCATCCAAACTCGCGGGCAACCTTCTCCGTGATAATCACTGATTCCTTTCGATCGGTTTCGGAATCCCGGTGGAAGTCGCGCCCGCTGACCAGTTTCAAATCCAGGGTAGACAGGTATTGGTCCCCGACTTCGATGATATCCACCTCCAGTTGTCTCGATTCATGCTTGATCGGGTCATTGACCCGGTTGGAGAATATGCCGCTTCGGGCGCCGGCGATCGACTTCACGTCAGGGTTAGCTTGCAGCGCATTGCGATAGGTGTCAAACTCACCCTGGTTGTTTACCCAGGCAATAAGTGATCCGCGGGCATCAAAGCCCAGGTCATAGGCGCGTTGGTAGCGGGCATTTTGAAGAAAGCCAACGGCACTCACGATGGCGGTTACGGAAATACTGAACTGCAGGCCCAGCAGGGTTCGGGTGAAGTAATTCGTTCCGCCGAATTTCTGGGTCCCTTTCAGGATCGTCACCGGTTCAAATTTGCTGATGTAGAAGGCCGGGTAGCCCCCGGCGACAAGTCCGGCGAAGAGCACGACGCCGGTGAGAAAAATGAGGAAGGCCGGGTTGTCGAAGTAATGAGGCGTTAACCGGAAATATCCCCACATGAAGTTCCAGCCCATGATCATGAAGTCTGCCAGCAGCAGGCCCAACCCGGCGGCCAGCACACACGTCAGCAAGGATTCACCAATATATTGACCGATCAGTTGTTTGCGCAGGCTTCCCATCACTTTCCGGATGCCGATTTCCTTGAGCCTTCGCGAGGAGAGGGCAATGGAGGTATTGGTGAGATTGAAACACGCGAGGAGGAGCACCATGACCGCCATCACGTTGCTGCCAATGACGGCAGAAATGGGCGGGGCCCCCCATGTGGACATGGGTGTTTGGTCGGCCCGGTCGCGGTGAGCCATCGTGGAGAAAGGATCCAGCACAAATTCGCTGACCTGGAAATCTTCCCTGACCTTGTTGATGTTGGCGGTAAAAGGCTGAAGCTGCCGGTATACCTGGCTCACCCGGTTGTCTTCCGGAATATGAACAAACAAGGTGTTCATAGCCGCCCAGTCATCTTCCCGGGTACTCTTGTGCTCGTCTTTGTAGTTTTCAAAATTCAGGTAGGCCGAGCCATTCCATCCGTAGAAACTGGTGTTCATCGGGGGGTCTTTGAACACACCGGCCACATTTATCTCTTTTACCTCTGTTCCGTATACCTGCGTAATGGTTTTTCCCTCGGAGGAGTCAACGCTGCCAAAGAGGCGTATGGCCATTGATTCGCTGATGAACACGCTGGTTTTATCGGCCAGGGCTTCGGGTCTTCCGGAAATGAAGTCGAAGGAGAAAATCTGAAAAAACTCAGGGTCAACGTAAGTCAAGTTGGCCGGGAAAAGATTGTCATCCAGCTTGAAGTTGGAATACGAACCGAAATAGCGGCTGGACTGATGCACATCCGGAAATGTCTTGTCCACGATATCACCCAGCGGAAGGGGAGCCCGGCCGTGACGTGTCAGTTGGCCTTCAAAGTTTCGTATGGAACTTACCCGGTAGATGTGCTCGCGATGGGCATGCTGGCTGTCGAACAGGGCGTCATATTCATAGGCGAAGAAGCCCACGATACACTGGGCAATGGCCACCCCCATGCCCAACATATTGATCAGGATGAAGAGTTTGTTCTTCATCATGCTTCTCCAGGTGATCAGCAGGTAATTGGTCAGCATAGGAGCCCGGGTCAGGAAAATTCGAGGTCCGTCCGGAAAGCACAAAAGATGGAATGTCTCTTGAAATAGCCAATGATATCTGTCAGTTGGCTTCCTGCTTGTTCGCGGTGACCGACTGCGGACAGGAAATCCGGCGTTAATACTAAATATTGAATATTAAATATTGAATGTTGAAGTGAACGGTTTTAATTCTAGCCACTAGCCACTAGCCCCCGGCCCCTAGCCCATGAACCCTATTCCCCGCGACATCAGTCCCGCGAGAAAAGGAATGACCGCGAGCAACATCACTTCCGCGCGGACGCTCCAGAGTAATCCGGCGGGGATGGTCACGAGGTCGTCGGGGTTGCCCTTGCGCTGGCGGAGGAAGAAGATGGTGGGGTAGATGGAGAGGATGCCGACGGCGCCGACCAGGGCGAGCTTGGTGAGGAAGATCCAGTTTTGCGAATAGTACACGGAAGGCTTGGTGTAGCTCCCGAGCCAGAGGGTGAGACCGGCGACGAGCAGGACGACGGCGGCAATGCCGTAGATGCCGTCGACCAGGGCGATGCGGCCAAGTTCCCGTCGCGTGAGGCTGGGCCGCAGCAGCACCAATTCAGCCGTCAACGTGCCGGCCATGGTGAGGATGCTGACGAAGTGGAGGTAGCGAAGGAGGAGTTCGGTAGTCATGGAGGGGGAGTTAATATTGAATATTAACTATTAAATAATGAATGTTGAAGTGAGTCGCCTTAAATTTCTAGCCACTAGCCGCAGCCATGCTCGTCTTCCTGGACATATTTTTCATCTTGTTCCACACGGTATTTACGGTGTTCAACGTAGTCGGCTGGATGTTTGCCCGCACGCGCAAGCTTCATTTGATTACCATGACCCTGACGGCGTTTTCCTGGTTTGTGCTCGGCATTTGGTACGGCTGGGGGTATTGCTTCTGCACCGACTGGCACTGGCAGGTCCGTGAAGCGCTGGGCTACCACGACCACTCGACTTCGTACATCCACTTTTTGCTGTTGAAGCTGACGGGAATGGATTTCAACCCGCAGTGGGTGGATACGGCAACGGCCACTGTTTTCGCCCTGAGCCTGATTGCCACCCTGTGGGTGAACCGGAAGTTATTGTCCCGGAGGCGTTGAGGCGCTGCTGCCCGATTTGGGAAACCAGGGAAAGAACGCGGGTGTTTGCCTCACGTACTCCTGGTATTCCGGCTTGGTTTGTTTCAATGATTTTTCCAGCAACGCTACGCCGGAAACTTTCAGCAGCAGCAAGTTCATGAGCGCCGCGCTCAGCAACGGCCACCAGGCCCCGGCGGCCACGCCGAACAAGGCGAAGCCCCACCACACGGCAGCGTCACCGAAGTAGTTGGGGTGGCGGGTGTACTTCCAGAAGCCGGTCCGTAGTACTTTGCCCTTGTTGGCCGGGTTGGAACGGAATTTCATCAGCTGGTAATCGCCACCGGCTTCAAACACAAAGCCTGTGACCCAGAGTACGAGAGCGACTTCGTCGAGGAACGTAACGGCCGTGTTTTCAAGAACCTGCACGGCCAGCAGGGGAGTGGAGATCAACCAGAGCAACACACCCTGCAGAAGGAAGACCTGGAAGAAACTGAACCACCAGTACCGCCGCGGACCGAAGCGCTGCCTGAATTCCTGGTAGCGGTAGTCCTCGCCTTTGCCCAGGTTGCGAACGGCCAGGTGAATAGAAAGTCGCAATCCCCAGAGGATGACCAGCAGTAGCACGAGGTTGCCGCGCCACGAATGATTTTCGCCCAGGTTGTGGTAGGTGTAGCCGATCGCCGCAAAGCCGGCGCCCCAGAAGATATCCACGATGCTCACGTTCCTGATCGGTATGCTGATAAGCCAAAGCACGGTGAGCAGGCTGAGCACTACGGCCAGGCCGGTGAAGAAGATTTCCCAGGGGGTCATTGGCGAGTGGACAAGAACGACACTCAAGGTACGACAAAAAGTTGCCCAGATCATTTGTTGCAGGCCGGGTGATCATTAGGACGCGGACTGGTCCCTAATTTCGTTTTGCCGCGTTATTTCCTATCTAGCGCTTCAATACATCCGGTTTATGTTTCCCTTTGAGAAGATCAGGCCCGCCATCTACCTTATTCTTGGTAACCGGGAAGCCGCCAGGAAGTTCCTGCAATCCACCTATCGGGTATCTGACGAGCAGGCCGAGGATTTGGTCATCGCCTTGCAGAATGATTTGCCCCGCCTGCAGCTGGAGCCGGGGAAAATAGCCCGGTATGTGGGTGGTGCGCTGACGGTGCTTGGATTGATCATAACGGGCGTCGGCGCGGTGGGCTACTTTTCTTTTTCTACGCCAGAAATGGAATGGGCCCATGTTCCCTGTACCATCAAGGCCATGAGTACACAACCGGACGGTACCCCGTCGGTGACGTTTGTCTATGAGTACCAAGGCAAAGCCTATTCCATCACCGACGTCAGCGAACTCTGGAAATCTTTCGGCCTTCGCGAGGGCCAGCGGTTGGATATGCTGGTCAACCCTGAGAACCCCGAAGACACGCGGCTGCCCATCGCGAAGCCTATCCTTCAGAAGTCCACCCGGAACCTCGCCATCGTCGGGGTTGTCCTGCTCGTATTCTCCATCGTGCTTTGGGCGTTTACCCGATCGACTTAACCATGGCTGGTCGCGACACGGCTTTCCGGAACCTGGGCTATTACATCCTGCTGTACCTGCCGTTGGCCGCCGTGGCTTTTCACACTACTTATTTTTCGGTGATCGAAGGCCAGACCCCGGTGACGCATGTGCACTTCGTCGTCATGGCCCTTTGGCTCGGACTATCCATCACGCAGCCCTTGCTGATCCGGTACAGGCAGACCGGTTGGCATCGGACCATTGGAAAGTTCAGCTACATCGTTCTGCCGATGGTGGTACTTACGGGGTTTGCGATGTTGCGGCAGGGGGCGAAGTACGAGGTGGCGAGACTTCAGGGAGAAGTGGCCTCAGGCGCTGCCGCATTATCGGACGACCAAGTTGTGCAACGGGTACTGGACGGATCCTTGTTGGGGGTGGTCTACATCGTGTGGCCTGCCATCTTCTTTACACTGGCCATGTGGCATCGGCGCAACATGATCTTCCACAGCCGGTATATGTTGGCAGCGATCGTCACCGTCACGGGACCTATTGTTGATCGCTTGTTTTTCATCCGCCTCGGCATCGAGAATATTTACAGTATCCCGGCTTCGTTTGTGGCCTTCACCCTCATCGATGGGATTCTGGCTGCATTGGCCTGGGTTGACTACCGCAACGGTCGTCCGGTTAAACCCCTCGTGGTTTCCTTGATTATCTACCTGGCCCTACAGCTGGCCTACCTCATCCTGCCCGGCACTCCCGCCTGGCGCGCCGTGGCGTCGTTCCTGTTGCCCATCTAAGTTACCCCCTTGTTAAAAAAAAGAGGAGCCCCACCGTTCGATGGGACTCCTCAAACCAACCCCTCAACCTAAATCTGACTTAATAACAAGTATGGATTACAGGATGTTTCGCCCGGCGCGAATTAATTTACCTTGATGGTCGTCTTCAGCGCTTTCTTCTCGTCCTTCGGGATCGATACTTCCAGGATGCCGTTGACGTACTTGGCCGAGATCTTGGCGGCGTCGACGTTCTCCGGGAGGGAGAAGGAGCGCGAGAAGTTGCCGTACTGGGTTTCAATGCTGTGCCAGTTGGTGTCCTTCTGCTCGCTGGTGAACTTGCGCTCGCCACTTACGGTAAGGAAGTTGTCCTTCATCTCGATCTGGAAATCTTCCTTGTTCATCCCCGGCACGGCCACGTGAAGTTCAAAGGCCTTGTCGGTTTCCACGATGTCTACACGCGGCTGGAAGGAACTGCCGCCCGAACGGGTCAGCGTGTCGTTGAAGAAGCGGTCGATGAGACTGCTGAACGTAGCAGGCACATACTCGTTGGTGTTATAGCGGATGAGACTCATACAGTATAGTTTTTAGTGGTTGAACAATCTTTTGATCTACCCTCAGGAAAATCTGTGCCGGCACCAGAAAAAAGACAGGTTGGCAGAAGTTGGTGTCCTTTGATAGCTGAAAACTGTCAAAGTGACGCGAAATGGAAGCTAAGACGAGTTCTTATTCTAAGATCAGTGACTTTGCGGAGCGTTTGGGTGACCACCGCAAAGTCGCAAAGGCGCGAAGGATCGCTGAGGAAAAGCTCTCAAATCTTGAATTACCCCAACAGGTCGTGGTTGGATAAGCCTGTTAGGTACTCGGGGTCGGTCAACGTTGCCGCGCACGCTTCGGCATGAGGGAGTTCGTAGCGGAAGAAGAATTTCATCGTGTGGATTTTGCCTTCATAGAACGCCCTTGGCGTGGTGCCTAAGTCTCCTTTTGACAATATCTCCTGCGCGCAAGCGGCCATCTTCAGCCACTGCCAGGCGATGACGACGTAGCTCACCTGTTCCATAAAGACAGTGGCGTCGGAAAGATACCGGTCGACGTCGGTAGGCGCGTACTTGAGCAGGTGACCCAGGACTGACTGCACCCGATCAGCCTCTTCCGACAGCTGGTCGGCATAGGACTTCAACCCGTTCATCGGGCGGGCGGTGTCGGCGGTCTTTTTCATCTCCGCCAGCAGGAGCGCCAGGGCCTTGCCTTTCTCCATTGTCACCTTGCGACCCAGCAGGTCGAGCGACTGAATCCCCGTCGTGCCTTCGTAGATCGACATGATTTTCAGGTCGCGGTAGTGCTGCTGCACGGGGAAGTCCATGGTGAAGCCGTAGCCCCCCAGCGTCTGCACGGCGAGGGCGGCGGCGCGGCTGCCCTGCTCGGAAGAATAGGTCTTCACGATGGGCGTGAGAATTTCCAGGAGCAACCAATGATTTCGCTGCTCTTCACCTTCGGTGGCGTGACTCAGGTCGTAGAGCCGGTTGCATTCCATCGCCAATGAGATGGAACCTTCGGCGATGGCCTTTTGGGTCAAAAGCATACGCTGCACGTCGGGGTGCCGGATGATGAGTGTCGGCGGCTTGAGTGGATCTTTCTCGCTGGCGAGTCGTCCCTGCGACCGTTCCTTCGCGTATTCCAGCGAGGCGTAGTAGGCGGCCATGGCCACCGAGGCGGCCGTCTGCCCCACGCCGATGCGCGCTTCGTTCATCATCTGGAACATGTAAGGGAGCCCTTTGTGGGCTTCGCCGACCAGGTATCCCACGCAGTCGTCGTTGTCGCCAAACACCAGGTGCGTGGTGACGTAGCCTCGCTGTCCCATCTTCTGGAAGTCGCCGGCGCAGAACACATCGTTGTACTTCAGCGAGCCGTCGGGTTCGGGCCGGAATTTTGGGATGATAAACAAGGATATGCCTTTGGTGCCGGGAGGCGCTCCTTCGATGCGGGCCAGGGTGAGGTGCACGAAGTTGTCGCAGGCTTCATGCTGCCCGCCGGAGATAAATATCTTTTGCCCTTTGATCTTGTACCTGTCGCCGCCCAGTGGCTTTGCCGAAGTGGTGATGTCGGTCAGTGAACTTCCTGCCTGGGGTTCGGTGAGGGCCATGGTACCCTGCCAGAGCCCGTCAAACATCTTCGGGACGAATGTCTCGATCTGTTCCTTCGACCCGAAACTGGTGATCAGTGCCGCCGCGCCGCTCGTGAGGCTGAAGTAACCCTGGCATCCGTTGTTGGCGGCCTGGAAGATATGGTGGCCGGAGTTGAAGATCATCAGCGGCATCTGCATCCCACCGACTTCAAACGAGGCGGCGCCGTTGATCCACCCGCCCTCAGCGGCCTGGCGGATAATGGTTTTCAGCTGCGGGTGCGACTTCACCCCGCCCTTGCCGTCGTAGGTAACGCCCAGGGTGTCCATCTCCTTGAAGTACGGCGCCATGTGCCGGTCGGCGAGTGCCTTGGCCGATTCGACCATCATCCAGCATTGTTCCCAGTCGAGGTGCGCGAAGCGGGGGAGTTTGAGCAGCGAAGAGATCGGATGAACGTCGCGGAGGAGGAATTTGAGATGGTCGAGGTTGGTGTACATGATCGGGTTAGGTGATAAAGTGCGGGGATGAGAGGTTGCAAGGTACTCTGTGGTTTGAAAATACAGGGGTAGCGCGGAATTCACAAAGCGAATGGGGTGTTCTGCAAACCAAATTGGCTACCCGCAAGGGAAGGCAAGGCGCCCCAATTCCGCCCCATTACATTCACTTAAACAAACCTCAAATCCAATGAAAAGACAAATTTTCATGGTGGTTGTCGGCCTGACGCTGTTGACCGCCGCATGCAAGAAAGAAGAGGCGGCGCCTGCCGGGTTGTCTTCGACCACCATCCAGGGTTCCTGGGCGATCACTTCGGGAGAGGGGACGGAGTGGCGAAAGGGAGACGGCATCATTACTCCCCGTGCCAACGATCCGAGCCTCGTCGGCTACAAACTGGTCTTTGAAGATAACATGATGTCTGTGAAGGACATCATGGGTAATGTGGTATTCGGGCCGAGTACCTGGAACCTAGACGATGCCTCGGGTACCATCCTCATCGGTACCGATGGCAGCAATGGGCTTGGTTTCTTCACCATCAAGAATTTTGTGGCCGGGACGTCGATGGATTGGGATCAGCGCGACCCGATCGACGACGACTATTCGTACAAGGTAGATTGTGACTGCTTCCTGTACTTCCAGAAATTCCTGAAAATGTCGAAGATGCCGTAAGGACGGTAGGTCGGATGCGGTTACCGGCAGCATGGCGGTTGGCGACTGCTTTTTTCCTCGGTGTCCGGCAATCCAATGGTGCAAGCCGATACACCGGTAAAGCCGTATCTTGAGTCCATGGCGAGTTGGGGTAAGATCATCCTGTTGGCCGGCATGTGGCTGGTGGTGGCGGCCGGAAAGTCTCCAGGCCAGTGCGACACCGCAATCGTGGCGGATGAAGTGAAGACCATGGAGGCGCTGATCTGGTCGGACTACCCGAAGGCGGTCGCCCAGGCGGAGTCGCTCGTGGGGAAGTACACCGGCACAACGGGATGGTGCCTGGCGCGTGCCCGGTTGGCCTTGGGAAAGACGCAGTGGACCAACGGGGACTATGCCGCTTCACTAGCCACCCTGGAGGCAGCCATGGCAGATGCCCGGTCGGTGAAAGACGTGGAGTCGATGGCCCGTATCAACCATGTTAAGGCCAATAACTACTATTACCAGGGCTATTACGATTCGGCCGAAGCCAACTTTCTGCGGGCACTCTCCCGATTTGTCGGCATGCGCCATCGGACGGGCCAGATTGAAGTGCTACACGACCTTGCGCTGATGTATCATCGGCGAGGCGATTTTGCGCGGTCGCTCCGCTACCTGCTCGAACTCGAACGCCTCAAGGAGGCCGAACCCGACTTCATCCACTACGTGGGCGACTTCACCGGAATTAACAACTACTTCATCGATACCTTGTACTACCGCGATGTCGTTCGCGACGAATCGCGCTTGTTGCAGAAATTCAAGCGCGAGAACAACCAGGTCGGTGTATACCAGAGCCTGATCAACATAAGCATCGCCCTTCGGGAATTGGGTGAGCACCGGAAAGCCGGTTATTATGCGGCGCTTGGTTCGAAGGTGATGAGTAAAATCGGCTATTACCCCTTTTGGTATCTCGCCGCCAAAGAGTACGGGCTCGCCGGCATGAAGGACTCGTGTTTCTACTACCATCGGCTGGCCCTCGGTGAGCTCCATCGGGCTACCCGTATCAAGGTGGCCATTACCTATGAACAAATCGGGCAGTCGTACCGGCAGTTTGATGAACCTGACTCGGCCTTGCGGTACTTCCGGATGGCTTTTACCCTCAACCGCGCCATGAACAACCGGTTGACCGTGGCCGCGCTTCACGGCGACCTGGCCAAGGTATATGACCGATTAGGCAACTGGCCCGCGGTCGAGCGCTACCTGGAAGAGGGCGTTCAACTGGCCCGGGAGGTGTCGGTAAAACACACCTCCGCACTTTATGAATTCGGACGTGATTACTATGAAAAGCGGGGAGAAACCGTCAAGGCGCTGATTTTTTCCCGGCTGTTTGAGAAGTTGCTGGATAGTATCAATCGCAATGAGAGCGCCATGGAACTTATGCGCTTCCAGGCTCAGCTCGCCACCTCCAAAAAGGAGCGCGAGCTGGAAGCCACCCGTCTCCTCCTCCGTAATCGCACCATTACGCTGGCTTCCTTTATCGTGGTGGCCACACTTTCGGTGTCGTTCATGGTGGTATTTTATGTTCAGCAACGGAGAATTCGGCGGCAGAATGCCCAGCTGAACGCCCGCAACCAGGAGCAGCGGGCGATGGTGCAGGAAATTCATCACCGGGTGAAAAACAATCTCCAGTATATTGTGAGCCTGCTGAACCTGCAGGCGCAGACGCAGCGCAATGCTGAACTCACGGCACAGATCGAGGAAATCAGGAACCGCATCATGACCATGGGCGTAATCCACCAACGCCTCTACCAGGGCCAGGATGTGTACCAGGTGGATGTGGCCACCTTTGTGCAGGAGCTCGTGGCTAACCTTCTCAGTACCTTTCCCACCCGTGCCCCGCTGACCAAGAATGTAGAGATCACTTCTCTGCTCGTTGACGTGGACACCGCCATCGCCCTGGGCCTCCTGGTTAATGAATTGGTCACCAACGCCATGAAACATGCCCTGGTCAATCATCCCTCACCGCTGTTCACTCTCACGTTGAAGACGGACCAGGACGGACTTCTTTTGAAAGTGGTCGACAATGGGCCGGGCTACCGGTATGGCGCCTCGACGGATGGGTTTGGGACGAAACTCATCGGCTTGCTTCTCCGCAAACTCAAGGGCACGCTTCAGCAACCCGATCCCAATACGGTGGCCATCCGTATGGAAGCGGCGGTGAAATAATCAAAGGGCGTTGAGCACGGAGAGGAAGTCGGCGCGGTAAGACTTGCTGATGGGGATGTGGTGCTTTCCGATATAGAGGAATGTCTCGTCAAATGAATCTACGTGGTTGACGTTGACCAGGTACGACCGGTGGACGCGGAGAAGGGTGGGCAGGTTGCTTTTGCGCTGAAAGGCGCTGAGGTTCTGGGAAATCATATACTGCCCGTTTTCTGTCACCACCTTGGCATAGCTGCCATCGGCTTCGATGAAGAGAAGTTCCTCGCCCCTGATTTTCTTGTGCTTGCCCCCGGTGCGTATGAAGAAACCGTCGCTGACAGGAAGGGCGATGGGCTTGCTTTCGAAAGGAACCGGGTCCAGGATTCCTTCGGCTTCCCGGTTTTCTGAGAAGTTGTAGAAAGCCAGGTCGACGGCCGCGAGCAGCGTCCGTACATTGAAGGGCTTCACCAGGAAGGCCTGGGGCTTCGTGCGGCGGGCCTGCTGGTAAGTCTCTTCGTCTGAGTTGGCCGTCAGGTAGATGACCGGAATAGGACGCAACAACCGTAATTTCCCGGTCAAGTCTATGCCTGTCATGGGTCCTTGTAGCCGGATATCGACCATCACCAGGTCGGGCGACTCCCTTAGGATGTGTTCGTAGGCGGCTTCGGCGGTGTCAAACGTGCCGGTCACGACATAACCTTCTCCTTCCAGGGTCAACCGAAGGTCTTCCGCAACGATCAATTCGTCTTCGACGATGGTGATGCGCAGCGTATCCATGCAATCAAAGATAGGCTAATCCTGCCCGGCAGGCTGACTGTTGGCAAACAAAAACAGGTCGATTACAAAGAAATTGGAAGGGCAATGTTGCAACGAGCCAGGTGTCAACGTGCCAACGTCTTGATTTATGTTGCATGTCAGGCTGCAATGCCCAACATGGGGAGCCTCACAATTTTCAAATTTTACCGCCTCCGCAAAAGCTTCTGCGGGCGATGCAAATTAACGAGCGGCGCCGCCGTCGATGGTGAGGCAGATGCCGCTTACGAAGCGGGCTTCGTCGGAGGAGAGGTAGACGTAGCCCATGGCGATGTCGTGAGGCTCACCCCAGTGGCCGACAGGGATGTGGGCCAGGGAAGCCTTGCGAACTTCCTCGGGCATGGCGTCGGTCATGGCGGTCCTGATGAACCCCGGCGCGATGCAATTGGCGGTGATGCCGTAACGGCCTAGCTCCAGCGCCCACACCTTGGTCATGCCAATGATCGCCGACTTGGTGGCTACATAGTTGGTCTGCCCGTAGTTGCCGCGGATGGCCACGTTCGACGACGCCGACACGATGCGCCCGTAGTTTTGTTCTTTCATGATCGGCACGACGGCCTGCGTGCAGTTGAACACCCCGGTGAGGTTGACGCTGATGACGTCGTTCCACTCTTCTTGTGTCATCTTCATCAGGGTGCGGTCGCGGGTGATGCCGGCGTTGTTGATGAGGATGTCAATGCGCCCGAAGTGCTTGTGGGCAGCCGCAGTGGCGCGGAGCACTTCGTCACTGTCGGTCACCGTCACTTTCGTAAACGTGACGCGGTGCCCGGCCCGGGTGAGTTCCTCGGCCACCTCGGCGCCTTTGTCCGACACGTCCCAAAAGGCGACGGCAGCGCCTGCGCGCACAAAGGCCTGGACGGTGGCGAGCCCGATGCCGGCGGCTCCCCCGGTGATGATGGCGACTTTATCCTTGAGTCTCATGGGATCGATATGGGTTGTTCGTTAATGGTGATTCGTAATTGGGGGTGCCTTCAGTACAAGGCGGTGATGAGTTCGCCGACGTAGGCGGGCTTTTCTTCTCCTTCAACTTCTATGATGCACTCGAGGAGCATCTTGGTGCCGCCTCCGGCCATTTCCTCCACGCCGGTAATCTTGCCGGTCATTCGGATGCGGCTCCCCGACTTGACCGACGCAGGAAAGCGCGCCTTGTTGAGTCCATAGTTGATGGAGGTGGTAACGCCCTCGATTTTCAGCAGTTCAAAAAAGAACTTCGACGCCAGCGACAAAGTGAGGTAGCCGTGGGCGATGGTCTTGCCGCCGGGCATCTGGTTCTTGGCCCGCTCGATGTCGACGTGCACCCATTGGTAGTCGTGCGTGGCCCGGGCAAAGTCGTTGATCATCTCCTGCGTCACGGTAAACCACTCGGTCACGCCCAGGGAGGTACCCACGTGGTTCCTGAGATCGGCCAGCGACAATACCAGGGGGTTTCCTGATGAAGGAGCGGGCTTGGGTTTCGATACCGCTTTCTCTTCCTGTGCAGGCTCTTCTTTCCACTCACCCACTTTCACGATGGCCTTGCCGGTGACTTTGCGGTTGAGCAAGTCATCCAGGGCCGAGGCGGCGTCTTCGAGGCGGTACTCTTTATATATCTTTTGTTTGATCAGGCCGGATTTGATAAAGCCCAGCAAGTCGCCGAAGTTCTGCAGGCTCTGCTGGGGTTCCCGCTCCGCGAAGCTCCCCCAGAATACGCCCACGATGGAACACCCTTTCAGCAACGGCAGGTTCGCCGGAAACTGGGGGATGGTGCCCGAGGCAAAGCCCACCACGAGGTAGCGGCCTTTCCACGCCATCGACCGAAGGGCCTCGGTGGCCAGCGTCCCGCCGATGGGATCGTACACGACATCGACACCTTTGTCGGAGGTGATTTCCTTGATCCGGGCACGAAGATCTTCGGTGGAATAATTGATCAGGTGGACGGCACCTTTCTCCGCGCACGCCTTCAGCTTTTCATCGGTAGATGCCGCGGCGATGACGGTGGCTCCCATCAGTCCGGCGAGTTCGACCGCTCCAAGCCCTACGCCGCCGCCGGCGCCGAGTACGAGTACGGTCTCACCTTTCTTCAGCTGCGCCCTGTCCTTGAGGGCGTGGTAAGAAGTGCCGTACGTGTACAGCGTGGAAGCGCCGGTGAGGTAGTCCATTCCCTTGGGCATGGGAAACACGCGCGACGCCTGCACAACGACCTGCTCAGCGAATCCTCCCCAGCCGCAAAGGGCAACGACACGGTCGCCGGCTTTGACATGCTTTACTTTTTCGCCCACGGCGATGACGTCACCCGATACTTCGCCGCCGGGGGAAAAGGGCAGTGTGGGTTTAAACTGGTACTTGTTCTGGATAATCAGTACGTCGGGAAAGTTGACGCCGCAGGCACGCACGCGGATGACCACGTCGCCGGGGCCGGCCTGTGGTTCGGGAACATCGGTGAGGCGAAGGGCGGAGGGAAGGCCGTGTTCGGTACAGAGGAGGGCTTTCATGGAGGGCGATTGCCCCGGTAAGATAGCAGAATACGGAATTCAGAAGCTAGAATCTAGCAGTTAAGAGGCTGGATTGAATTCAGGGGCTAAGGTTTATGGAGTTCGAGGCGGGGTTCGTCTGCCTTAATGAGAAGGTTGGGCTGGCGCTTGGGTCCGTTGCCGGGAACGTAGGCGTAGCCGGCAATACCTACCTGAACGGTAGCCGGAAGGTTAGCCTGATCAAACCGTGCCATCTCGATCCACTGCCCGTTGATTTCATAGTGAAGTTCTACAGACGAGCCCTTACGGCGCAGGCGCATCAGGCAGGTGTTGAAGTCGACCTTCGTCACGCGGGTGCTTGATTTGCCGGCCATTGTTTGCTGGCTCACCAGTTTCAGTTGCGGGTTGCCCATGCAGCCAAGGGCAAACAGGATGTGGTTCCCGGAGCCTTCATTCCCGTTGCGGATCATCAATCCTCCCACCTGAAAGCCTGCATCCGGGGCGGCCGTGGTGTCCTGCGATTTGGTAACGCGGAGACGGGCCGTCCATTCAAAGTCGCCCGTCACCGTCTTCCAAAGGAAGGGCCCTTGCTCGTCATCCTTCCAGCGTGAAATGACATAGGGCTTCAGGAGAAGTGCACTTCCCTGCTGATAGGCTTTGGCCTCCTGGCTGTGAAACAAGTTCCAGCCTTCGGGTATTCCGGTCGGAAGCGTGGAGTTACGGAGTATGTCCATACGGGCCACGGCAGCCGTCAGCGACGACTCGGGACGAAGGATATTGTCGCTGCCCCAGAATTGTTCATCGAACTCGCCGGGCAGGTTCTTGACGAGCTTGTTTTTGCGCCAGACCTCTTCCTTGTCGAAGGGCACCAGCGAACC
Organism: Cyclobacteriaceae bacterium; assembly: GCA_016787605.1. GTDB lineage: Bacteria > Bacteroidota > Bacteroidia > Cytophagales > Cyclobacteriaceae > ELB16-189. Next base: position 67,489 of record JAEUUE010000123.1, on the reverse strand, counting down.
GGCCTTTTGTCCCAGCGAAAGCAGTTGTGCCTGGAGGGTGAACGTTTCATCGATATTTTTCCGCGGCTGTTTGAAGTGGATGTCCATCTGCAGGGAGGCTTCATGCAGACGCCAGCGGCCGTTTTCGCGACGGTAGCTGTAATGATGGCGGCGGTCCAGTACCGTATAGTCAATCCCCAGCAGGTTGGCCATGACCTTGTCGGAGGTGGAAAGGTGCTTTCGGTAGGCGGCGCCTTTCTCGCTCAGCGCATAGGTTAGGTCGACGATGGCCATGGACTCGGCGTCAATGCCGATCTTTCCTTTCCAGAGATTCTTCTTCAGCCCGTCGCGCTGGTCGAAGGTGATGACGTAGACATCGTTGCCTTCATACGAAGTGATTGAATCGATGGCGTAGACGTAGTCGTCGAATTCCTCGTCGAGAAGGAATTCCGGCACCTGGGCTTCCAGCAGGTGGTTGACCAGGTAGTTGGGCCCTCCGCCCGGGTGGTAGTCTTCAAAGATGCGCGTGGCCGTTACCGATTCGCTCCGCCGGCCCTGCACGAGCTTGAGAAGTGCTTCATCATCGCCGCGGCGGGGAACCTGGCTTTCAAAGACGGCTTCGGCCACGGAGTAATAGGTTTTCTCTTTGCGGATTATTTCCCGGTAGAACCCTCTTAGTTGCAGGGGCGGTGAGGTGTAGTTCCGCGACAGCGCGCCTACGGCGTTGCGAATAAGCTGATGCGGGGAAGGAGGCTTTACGGTGAGGGCATCGAGGGAAATCACGTGCGGTTGCAGGCGGACTTCTTGTAAAGTGCCGGGCCTGAGTTCCCTGATGACCAGTGTCCGGTACCCGATGCAGGAGATACGGATAGAGTCCAGGCCCTCCCCGTGCAGCACAAAAGCCCCTTCCTGGTTGGCGGAAGTTCCGGACTGCTGCTTGCCTAACCCGATAATGTGTGCGCCGACGACGGGGATGCCGGTTTCCGCATCGGTCACCTTGCCCTCAATGATCGGTTGTGCCCGGGCGGATTCGCCCAGGAGAAACAAGATAAGTAGGCACGCCAGCCGCATCAGTAGACAAGATGCATATTGGCGTGCCAGGGTTGCATTGGATATGTTTATTCTTTGGTGAGCGGCATATTGGCGGCAGTCCAGGCCGAGGTACCGCCTTCCAGCTCATAAACCTGCTTGAAGCCCAGGCTCCGCAGTTTTTCCGCGGCGGAAGCGCTGCGGCTGCCTTTCAGGCAATACACGAAGACAGGCTTTGTTTTGTCGAGACCCATCACCTGGTGTTCGAAGTGTCCGCCGTTCCAGTCGAAGTTCTTGGCGCCGGCGAGATGTCCTTCGGCGAATTCTTCCGGTGTGCGCACGTCGACGAGGGTGGCGTCGGCGGTGGCTTTCAATTTGTCGTCAAAGGCTTTCGGGGCGAGGGCGTTTTTATTTTGGCCCTGGCTGCATGCGCTGGCCACGGCAAAGAATGCGATGAGAAGTATCCGGGTTTTCATTGTTCATGGGTGATTTGACGGAATAAAGGTACCATCGGAGGGGCGATTTTGCTCCTTTTTTCGAACTTTGGATTTCATTCCAACGGCTTTTCATTTATGCGCGCTTCCTACCTTGTTTTGGCGATTCTTAGCCTGACCCTTTGGGCGTCTTGCAGCAGTGATTCGACCAGCCCGGCCAGTTCCTTTTCCGGCAGCCCCGACGCCAAGGCCTCTGAAGACGCTAAAAGCGGGGGCATCTATAAAGGAGTCATCGCCGGGTCAAGCGGTTATTTCGCCGTGGTCCTCCAAAGCGGCCTCACCCACATCAAAGTAACCATGGATGGCGAATCGCGGACACTGACGACCACCGGGCTCGCTTCCTGGGTGTCGGGCGAACCGATCAAGAATGTGGTCTTTGCCTCGGGCGACTGGCAGGCCACGTTCAGCGTGGGGGCCGCAGGAAACACGCCCAGCATCTCGTTCAGCATCCCCGGGCACACCGACCCCAGGGTGGCCTTATTAAAGGAGTATTCCAACGGCCAGGTCCGCCTCTACGAAGGTTCCTACACGGGCACGTCGTCGGGAACCTGGAATTTCCTCACCCAGGGACCGGCGCTCACCGGCGTGAGCCGGTCACAGGATGGCAATTCCAGCCTGACGTTCTACGGCTTCGTCAACGAAAACTCGCTCACCCTCGACGTGGTGGAAGGCACGGGAACGTTCTCCGGCGACAACGTGTCGGGCACCTGGTCGCTGAGCGGCAGCGCCGACTCAGGCACCTGGACCGGCAAGCGGGTCATGTAAATTCAGTTTTTCCTTTCCATTTGCCCGCGCCTGTGGTAACTTCAGAGCATGGGAAATGAAAAGAAACTGGTCTTCGTCGTGGAAGACAACCCGGTGCAGCAGAAACAGCTGCAGGTACATTTTGAACAAACACTCGGCGACTTCGAGGTAAAGATCTTTCCTACACCCCAGGCGCTTATGAACAGCCTGGAGGAAAAACCCTACGCCGTTGTGCTCGATCATTTCTTCGAGGGGCAGACCAAGACGGGCCTCGACTATATTGCCGACATTCGCCGTCGCTACAAAAACCTCCCCGTCATTTACCATACCACGCTCGACGATGAGAAGGTGCGCATGCAGGTGATGGATCTCGGGGCGGAGATGTACATCATCAAGGACTCGGCGTCCCTCGTACGACTTCGGACGGCGTTGGACAATATCAAGGAGAAGGAGAGTAAGCGGGGGTTCTTCAGCAAACTGTTTGGGCGGTAGGAGAGAAGCCGGCGGAATCCAGAATTACAGCATTTGGAATACTGCTATGTCGGCCAGTGGTCCTGATGCCATGGAGCGCTGAACCGCAAAATGTAAAATAGCCAATGTAAAATGTAGAAGTACCACCGTGGGTATAAAGAGTTCTGAATTTTACATTTTACATTTTTTTGGTTACGTCCGAGGATGTCTTGCCGAAGCACCAAACGGCTCCCAACTAATCAAGTGTAGTTTATTCGGACAGGCAAATTAATTCTTCGGGATGACGATCGTGAAGCGGCTTCCTTTGCCTTCTTCACTTTCAGCCATCATTTTTCCCCCAGCGTTGAGAAGGTATTCCTGAACGAGTGACAGTCCAATACCGGCGCCGCGTTCATGCTGCGTTCCTTCCCGGCTGGCCGCCTGGCCGGAGGCGAGAATGGAGTCCAGCGTGGCGCGATCCATGCCGATCCCGGTGTCGGCGACGTGCAGGCGGAATTCCCCGGGGGTGCCTTCCATCGTGATGGTGACCGTTCCTCCTTCGTGGGAGAATTTGATGGCATTGACGATCAGGTTGCGGAGGGCCAGGTGTAAAATATTCTTATCCCAACGGATCGGCGTGGCTTCGCGGATGCCGGAGACCAGCGCGATGTTTTTCGAGGTAGCCGCCGTACGGAAGAGTTCCAGGTTGTGATCGACGATTTCCTTGAGATCGAAATCCTCGCGCTTGGTCTGGTGGCCTTTCAGCTGCGAGGCGGTCCAGACCAGGATGTTTTCAACGAGCAGGTTGGTGCTGCCGAGCTGTCCCTGGATCTGGCGAGAGAATTGGGAGAACTCCTCCGGTTTGATATGCCCCTGGTTGTACAGGTCCAGCATGCCCTGCAGCGTATTCAGCGGGCTCCGCACGTCGTGGGAAAGGACCGACAGGAGGCGGTCGCGCACATCGTTGGCGGTGCGCAGCTCCCGGGTGCGTTCGTGCACGATGCCTTCCAGGTTGACGTTCATGATCTCCAGGGCCTTGTGCGACAGGGCCTGGTGATTGGCCAGCAGGTAGACCTGGAAGAGCAGGAAGACCAACACGCCGAGCTCAACATAGTACATGCTCGGGATGTTGAGAGCGATCAGCGCCGAGTTCTTCATGATCTCCAGCAGGATGAAGGGAAAGCTCACCGCGATGCCGAGCAGGATAATCTTCGCGTCCCACTCACCGCCTTTCCAGGCCCGGGCGATGGTATGAAAGGCATAGACGAAGGTGAGGAGGTAAGACAGGTGCACGAGTTCAAGGACTACGCCGAATGTAACCTGGGTGGTGATGATCACGAGGCTCGTGGCCAGAATGCCCAGGACGACAAACACAATTACGGGCTTGCGGTTGGCATACTTGGGGAACAAGTCGTATACATAGAGCGGGAAGAACGCGACGATGGCGTACACGGAACCAAATTCGAGCTTCTTCCAGATATCCCACGACACGTCGGGAAAGAGATTGGGGAGGAGCAGCGAGCCGCCGTGGATGACGAGTGCCCGTGCGGCCACACCAAGACAAATCAACGCAAGCCACAGGAACGGCCTTCCCTTGCGGTACAGGAAGAAGAGAATGAGCTGGTAGAGCGCCATGGCGATGAGGCAGCCCGCAAAGAAGTTCTGAACGCCGTTGGAGCGCGCAAGACCTTCCACAACGTCGGGCGTGCGGTCAATGCGCGGATAGTTGGAGAAGCCCCCGTTGGGGTGATTGAAGTTGGCCACCTGGATGACTACGTCAACGGTCTCTTCCTTGTCAGGCAGCGGCACCAGCAAAGTGGTTAATTCCGGGCGGTATTTTTCCGGGTCGTCGGAGACCACCCCTGATGACGCAGCCCACTTGCCGTTCAACCAGATGCGGCTCGACGCATTGATGGTCGGAAAGTAGAGGGACAGCCCGTGATGGTTGTGGGGCAACAGCAGCCGGATGCGGTAGGTGCCATAACCGAGTGGTTCCACGCCTTCCTCGGAACTCCAGTTCGGGCCCGGGGGAAATAGCGTGGGTGGTGCCGCACGCCGGAGTGTAATCGGCGTGTAAAGTTCTTTCCAATAGAATCCCCATCCCTGGTCAACCCTCAGGGCACCCCGGGAATCGAAGTCATAGTTGCTGGCGTCGAACTGCATCCGGGGGTCGGCAGGCATGTCAGGCTGCGCAGAAGCAGCAACGCCCCACATGAGAAATGTCGCTGCGAATACCTTCCAGGACGGATTCATGCTATAAATATGGAGTATTTTCCAGTGGAACTGGTTTAAACGTCGTGGGTTGTGGGTAGGTTACCCGCTTACCTCCTTTACGCATCCGGAATTTATTTTAACTTTATAGGATAACGGATCGACTAACTGGCCTGCCTGCTATAAACCGATCACTCCCCCTGTCTTCACAAACAAACCAAACCATACCAAAATCAACCATGAAAAGATTAATCTACCTCATCCTGGCCGGCATCGTCATGCTGGGCCCGGTGTCCTGTAAAAAAGATGATCCTGCTCCTGCAGGGCCGACCCTCCCCACGGCGCCCGAGGCCAAGGCGGAGCATAACACCAAGAGCGGAGGCATCTACAAAGGAACGTTCGCCAATTCCAGTTCTTCGGGTACTGTCAAGATTGTGCTGCAGGATGGGAAGACGGAGGCGGTGGTCACCTACAACGGCACCACCCGTACGCTTACCACCACCGATCTCAGCAGTTGGGTTTCCGGCGATGCGATAACCGGGGCTACGTTTACCTCCACCGACTGGCAGCTGCTCTTCATGGCTGATGCGGATGGTTCCAGTTTCGCCTTTGGGTTGAACCTGGCGGGAACCGTAGACTTTGAGGGAGTGATCATGAAGGAGCTTTCGACAGCCCAGGTACGCGTCTATGAAGGCACCTACGCCGGTGCCGCATCGGGGAAATGGAATTTCTTTACGATTGCCAATCAGTTGCAAGGGGTTTACACCGGCAGCAGCAGCGGGTACTTTGAAGGGGTTATCACCGGAAGCAATATTGCCATTACGGGTTCAGGGAGCAGCGTGACGGCTGTCGGTACGTTTACCGGAGAGGCCAGCGCCTGCTCGGGCACCTGGGAGAGCAGTGGTGACACCGGCACCTGGACCGGCTCCCGTAAACTTTGACGTCCCCCGAAAACACACAGAAAGAGAGGCCGGATCGACCTCTCTTTTTTGTTCTGCCTCCATCTGGGGTGTTCCACGGTTCAATGGTTGAACAGTACAACGGTTGGACGTGGGCCGTTAAACTTTTGAACTATTGAACTGTTGAACTATTGAACTGTTGAAGTCTATGCCTCAATTTCATCTTTACGACCTCCGAGTAGAGACTATCCAGGGCGACAAACCCTTCGTCTGCAGCCACCAGGTAGGGGAGTCGTTTGAAGTGCACGGCGAGAATCTCCACTTCAAAACCGACAAACCGTTTTCCCTTTATGCCCTTGCTGCGTTGCTTCCACTACTGCCAGCCAAGCAACGGCCGCTGAACGAATTCGACTGGATGGCCACCGACCACATCATCGCCTGCCCGGATCCCCACTGCGGAGCGAAATTCCGCATCAGCCGCATCGGCCGCCGCACGGTGGAACGCTCGGAAACCACCGTGGTGCCGCTGCCCGACCAAAACGACTGGAAGGAGCCGTCATGAGTGCAGAACGCATTGAACTCGAACCCGGCTTTTCCATCTCCCGGATCATCAAGGGCGGATGGCAGTTGTCGGCCGGCCACAGCCAGGCCGTCGGCGCCGACCCGGTGGAAGACATGATGGCCTTCGCCGACGCCGGCGTGACCACCTTCGACTGCGCCGACATCTACACCGGCGTGGAGGAGTTGATCGGAAGATTCCTGGCCGAGCGCAAAAAGCGCCGCGGCACCTATGACGACATCCAGGTGCTGACCAAGTTCGTTCCTGACTACGATGCGCTGCCCACGCTCACCAAACGATACGCCGAGCGGGTCGTCGACCGGTCGCTTCAACGGCTGGGCGTAGAGCGACTCGACATGGTGCAGTTCAGCTGGTGGACCTATGACGTTCCCGGGTGGGTAGAAGCGGCCCAGTGGCTGAAAGAGCTGCAGCAGGCCGGGAAGATCCGGCTGATTTCCGGCACGAACTTCAATACCGAGGCCACTCGGCAGATCATCGATGCGGGAGTGAAGTTGTCAACGCTTCAGGTGCAATATTCCCTGATCGACAACCGGCCGGAGAAGGGATTGCTGGATCTCTGCCGTGACCACGGTATTCATCTCCTTTGTTATGGTACGGTAGCCGGAGGTTTTCTCAGTGAGCCCTGGATGGGCGAGGCCGAGCCGCTGCCACCGTTTGAGAACCGATCACAAGTGAAGTACCGGCTCATGATTGACGAGTTCGGATCCTGGATGCTGTTCCAGGAATTGCTGCGTACGATCAAGTCAATCGCCGACAAGCACCGTACCAGTGTGGCTAATGTGGCCAGCCGCTATATCCTCGAGCAGCCGCAGGTAGGTGCCGCCATCATTGGTGCCCGCACGGCGGTGCATTTGAACGAGAATCTCGGGGTGTTTGATTTCGCCCTTAGCGAGGAAGATCACGATGACATCCGCGCCGTACTGGCCCGCCGACGCGGACCCTATGGCGATGTCTTCGACCTCGAACGCGTGAAAGACGGGCCCCATGGGTCGATCATGCGGTATAATTTAAATCAGATCTCTACTTGACTGGCAAGTAATTCATGGAAAATCGGGTTGAGCTGACTTTAGTTCGTTGAATGGAGTGCGGGTGACCACCGCGAAGACGCTATGACGCAAAGGTTCGCAATGAGTACTCACCTCTCAACCCCTCTGCGGCACTTCGCGACTTTGCGCCGTTGCGGTGGTAACACCCTCTTCAATCGGATCCCAGTCTGTTTATCGAGCTGTGTATTCTATCTTTAGCCCATGCCCGAAAAGAACGCACCCACCTGGTCTTCCAACTACCTCTTCCTCCTGGCCTCCATCGGCAGTACGGTGGGTCTCTCCAATATCTGGAAGTTCACGTACCTCGCCGGCGAAAACGGGGGCGGTGTGTTTGTGCTGGTCTATCTTCTGTCTTTGCTCGTGATGGGCATCCCCATTCTCGGCGCCGAACTGATGATCGGCCGCCGCGGAGGCAAGAGCATGGTCGGCACCCTGGAAGTACTCGCCCGGCGCGACGGCCTCAGCCCGCGTTGGACGTGGTTCGGCTGGGTGTCGATGATCGGCGTCTTCCTCATCCTCAGTTTCTACAGCGTCATCGCCGGCTGGACGCTCGACTATACGGTTACTTCCTTCGCCGGCCTTCTCAATGACCTGGACGCAAAAGGTGCCGTGGACTTCTACCAGCGGCTGCTGGACGACCCCGCACGCATGATGATCGGGCAGGGGATTTTCGTGCTGGCGACGGCGTGGATTGTCGGCAAGGGCGTGCAGGAGGGACTGGAGCGTTCCATTTCCTGGATGATGCCGGCGCTGTTCGGGCTGCTGGTGTTGCTCTTCGGCTACGCGATGGTGACCGGCGAATTCCTGCAGGCGCTGCGGTTCCTGTTCGCGCCCGACTTCAGTCACTTTACGCCCGGCACTGTGCTCGCTGCTTTCGGCCAGGCTTTCTTTTCGTTGGGGATTGGGGTGGGCGTGATGCTCACTTACGGCGCCTACATGCCGAAGACGACGCACGTGCTGAAATCCGCCGCGATCATTTCCTTTTCGGATGGCTTCGTTTCCATGCTCGCCGGCCTCGCCATTTTTCCCATCGTGTTCCAGTATGGCCTTTCACCGGGAGAAGGTCCAGGTTTGATCTTCATGACATTGCCCATCGCGTTCGGCGAAATGCCGGGCGGCGGGGTGGTGGGCGCCTTATTCTTTCTGCTCCTGTTTGTGGCCGCTTTGACGTCGTCCATCTCGCTGTTGGAATCCATTGTGGCGCACCTGGTCGCCAACACGCGTTTCAGCCGGGCACGCATCTCGGCAGTGTCGGGTGTCCTGCTGTTTGTGATTGGGTTAGGCACAGTATTTTCCTTTAACCTCTGGAAGGGATGGCACCCCCTGGCCCTGGGTCCGCTCGAAGGCAAGACGTTCTTCGGGCTGCTGGACTATTTTGGTTCCAACCTGCTAATGCCGGTAGGGGGAATCCTGATGGCGGTGATTGCGGGCTGGCTGCTGCCCGGATCAGTGGCGCACAGTGAGTTGCTGCAACCCTTGCCTCTCCATTTTACTGTCTGGAGATTTCTCATCCGGTTCATCGCCCCCGCTGCTGTCGCGATGATCTTCCTGTCCAATCTGGGCTAAACGTTAAGGTGTTAAGGTACTAAAGTGCTAAAGTGTTAAGGTGTTAAGGTGTTAAGGTGGGAGTAAGCAGGGGAAAAGGGTGGAGTTCTGTCGCATATACCTTAGCGCCTCAACACTTCAGCACCTCAACACCTCAACACCTTACAGATTTCATCGTTAACCTCTATCTTGCAACATGACCACCTGCAAAAACTGCGGCCATACTTTTGAAGGGAAGTACTGCAATCAATGCAGGCAGGAAGCGACGACGACCCGGATTACCTGGAGCGAAGTGGTCCGGCAGTTGCGTCATGCTACCGTGGATGTTGACCGGGGATTCTTCTTTACGGTTCAACAATTGTTTCGTCAGCCGGGAGTCATGATAAGGGAATACCTGGAAGGAAAGCGCGTCAACTACTCGAACCCGTTCTTCTATGTGTTGCTGATGGCCGGGTTTACCTCCCTGCTCTTCCTCAGTTTTGATGTGCCGCTCCCGGTGCGAAGCATCAGCCTGGAGCATATTGAGAAAATGAGCCCCCTGGTGGCCCAGAAATACTTCATTTTGGTCGGACTGGTGGTCATGGGCATGCTCACGGGGGGCGACCTGTTGCTGCACCGCCGGGCGGGGTTCAACGTGGCGGAGATCACCGTGGCCAGCGCGTTTCAGGCTGGTCAATTACTGGTGATTACGGTGATGCTGTTCCCGATCATTTACCTTCAGGATCACTACTTCCCGCCGGCAAACAGCTGGCTCGACGTCCGGCAGTTGCTGAAGCTGGGCGTGTTTGTTTACCTGGTGGTGGTACGAAAGCAGCTCTATGCGGTGGACGGCAGGCCCCCGGCCCTGCAATTGATTCGCATCCTGGCTCAGATCATCATCACAATTGCGTTCTACGAGGTTGTGGTGGCGAGGCTCATCATGAAGATGATTTAGTCGCCCAAAATCAGCCTTGATTTTGCCTGCAATCGTGTGAACCGCCGTGACCGTACGGGGTATGACGAAAGTCAGCCCAGGAATTGCAAATTTCTGATAGTTTTCGAATCACTATTCTAGAATCCTATGAACTATTCCAATTCCCTATTCCTGGTTGCCATGCTCGGCATATCGTGCCAGGCACCTCAGACCGACCAGAAGCAGGCCACGACGGAAACGATCGACCGGACTGTTCTGCCCATCAAAGAACCGCCTCGTCCGACGTCCAAAGAACTGGATGTCCGTAACGCCACTCCACCCAAGAGGTTCGAGGTGAAGGCGCCGTCCCAGGCTCCCAACGTGGTGGTTATCCTCATCGACGACATGGGCTTCGGTGTCTCCGAGGCGTTTGGGGGACCTGTGAAGATGCCGACCATGGACCGGCTGGCACAGAACGGCCTCCGGTACAACCGTTTTCATACCACGGCACTTTGTGCACCAACACGAACAGCGCTGCTCACCGGGTACAATCATCACTCCAACAATATGGGTGTGATTACGGAATTGGCGAGTAGCTACCCTGGATATACCGCGGTGCGGCCGCAAACCATCACCCCGATGGCCGAAGTGCTCCGGCAGAATGGTTACAATACGGCTCAATTCGGAAAATGTCATGAAGTGCCCCCGTGGGAAATCTCCAACAACGGACCGCAAGACCGTTGGCCGACCCGCTCCGGGTTTGAGAAGTTTTATGGATTCCTGGGCGGAGAGACCAATCAATGGGCACCCCTCATCTACGATGGCGTAACCATGGTGGAGACGCCGGATGATCCCAACTATCACTTCACTACCGACATGACCAACCAGGCTGTATCGTGGGTACGCATGCAGCAGGCACTCCAACCGGACAAACCGTTCTTTATCTATTATGCCCCCGGAGCCACGCATGCCCCGCATCATGCACCGAAAGAGTACATCGATCGCTATAGAGGAAAATTTGACCAGGGCTGGGACAAGCTTCGTGAAGAAATTGTGGCTCGTCAGAAAAAGCTGGGCATTATCCCGGAATCCACTCAGCTGGCGCCCAAGCCACAGGAAATCAAAGACTGGGAGGCTCTATCCGCCGAGGAGAAGCGCCTCTTCGCCCGCCAGATGGAGGTGTATGCAGGGTTTGCTGAGCATACCGACTATGAAATGGGGAGACTCGTGAAGGCGATTGAGGATATGGGTGAGCTCGACAACACCCTCATTGTGGTCATCGCCGGCGACAATGGTTCCAGCGCGGAGGGCCAGATGAATGGTATGTTCAGCGAGATGTCTTACTTCAACGGCGTACCGGAGAAAGTAGAAGACATGCTTAAGCACTATGACGAATGGGGCTCCGAAGCAACCTATCCGCACTTCGCGGCGGGTTGGGCTGTCGCCACCGATGCGCCCTTTACCTGGACCAAGCAAATGGCTTCCGACTTTGGAGGTACACGCAACGGCACGGTCATCCATTGGCCGAAAGGAATCCAGTCGAAAGGAGAGATCCGTTCTCAGTTCGGCCATGTCATCGATATTGCCCCCACGGTGTATGAAGTGGCTGGCATTCCGGCTCCCAAAATGGTCAATGGAATTGCCCAGGATCCCATCGAAGGCACCAGCCTGGCGTATTCCTTCAACGACGCCAAGGCCGCGGAGCGCCACACGGTGCAATACTTTGAAATGTTCGGCAACCGGGCCATCTACCAGGATGGCTGGTTTGCCAGAACCGTGCACAAGGCTCCCTATCTCCCTAAACCCTATCGTACCCTGCAGGAAGACACCTGGAACCTGTACAACACCCAGGAAGATTTTAGCTTGTCCAATGACCTGGCGCAGCAGCAGCCCGATCGGCTCAAGTCTATGCAGGACCTGTTCATGCGTGAGGCAGAGAAGTACCATGCGCTCCCGCTCGACGACCGGACATTTGAAAGAATGGTTGCCTCTGATATGGGCCGCCCGACGGTGATGGAAGGCCGGACTTCCGTGACGCTTGGCGAGGGTATGAAAGGGTTGGGTGTGGATATCTTCATCGATCTCCGCAACACATCCTACACCATGACCGCGGACGTGGAAGTAGGAGCCAATGGTAACGGCGTGATCGTATGCCAGGGTGGTCGCTTCGGCGGCCTGACTTTGTATGTCCGTAACGGTAAACCTTCGTTCTCGTACAACTTCCTGGGTATGCAAACTACGACCATTGCGTCCAGCCAGGCGCTGAAGCCCGGTAAGTACAAGGTGGTATACGATTTCAAGTATGACGGCGGCGGGCCCGGCAAGGGTGGCGTAGGCACGATGTACGTCAACGAAGCGCAGGTAGCCACGGGCCGGATCGAGCGCACACAAGCGGGAATCTTTTCCGTCGATGACCTCGCCGACGTGGGGCTAGACGAAGGGACGCCGGTGGCCGACTATGGTCCGTCATCGAAGTTCAACGGTAAAGTAAATTCGATTACTATCGAGCAAAAGAAATAGGCGAAGTGGGCCGGCACATCCGGCCCTTTTTCTATTTTTGAGACTCACAAACAGACTTCAATACTTATGAAACTCAATTTCCTGGCCATTGCCTTATTCCTCCTGACTACGGGTGCCTTCGCTCAATCCGACAATGAGAAGCTCGCGCTGACCATCAGCAAGGCCGACGAGGAAAACACCACCAAGCTCAAGTCGTATATCTGGAAAAGAAAGTCCGACGTATCCGTCGACGGCCAGGTAAAGCTCACCACGCTCACGGAGTTCAGTTTCGACGCCCAAGGGAAAATTCAGGCTAAACTCGTGGACGCGGAGAGTTCTGTTGAGCAGAAGCGCGGCCTCCGCGGGAGGGCCCAGAAGAGTGCCATGGAAGACAAGGCCGATTATGTGCAAAAAGCCCTTGAACTTTCCCTGGCCTACACATACATGACCAAAGGCCAGCTGATGGACTTCTTCACGAAAGCCACCGTCACCAACAAGGGCGACGTGATCGAAGCCACCGGGCAGGATGTCTATGTGAAAGGCGACAAACTCACGATTCTCATCGACGCCAAAACCAACCTGTACCTGAAGAAGACATTCTCCAGCCTGTTGGGTAAGGACGCCATCGATGGCGAGATCAATTACGAAAAATTCAGCAGCGGGGTCAACCATGGTTCGACCACCGTGCTGAATATGCCGGCGCAAAAGATGAAGATCAACGCCGTGAACCAGGACTACAGTCAGCGGGTCAACTGAGAGGAATCCCGTTTTCTTCTTGTCGATGATTGGCCGCTGCCTTCTTGTGTTCATTTTCCTGGCAGCCGGCTCTCCTGCGGGTGCGCAGTCGGTCAATAGCCAGTTGTGGGCAGAGTACATGCTCAACTATCCGTTTGCCAATTCCTGGAACGTGGAGTTGGCGGGTACCTATAGCACCTTGCTGGAATCGCCCCGGTGGCAGGCGCTCGACATCCAGATTACCCCGGAGTATGCCTTGTCGCCTCACGTCGACCTCCAGGGTGCATTGCTTTACAATCGGACCAACCAATACCAGTCGTTATCGAGTACGGAGGTTCGCCTCATGCTCGGCACGCGGATCCACCTGACGCCCTTCAGCCGCGTACTGACGCGCCTGTTGCTGCGCCTGGAGCAGCGTAACATGTACTACACGGAAACCGACACCCGTGAGCAGAGTTATCGCGGGCGAATCCGCCTGGAGACGGTAACTCCGTTGAACCGGAAGACCATGTTTGACGGCGACAAGCTGTGGTACCTGGTGGCCGACGTGGAAGCCTTTTTGCCGATCGAGCAAGTTGATGAACGCTTTGCCAACCGCTTCCGCATCCGGCTTGGCCCGGGCTTCCGGCTGAACTACACCTGGCGTTTTGAGTTTTTGTACACCCTGCAAGCGTCGCGCAACACCATCGCCGGGGACTTCGAGACCACCGACAACCTGTTTCGTTTCCGGGTCAAGCACTTCCTCCACCAGAGCAAGCCGGCACAGGTGCAGGGGAACGGGAATTGACGGCCGCCTGCCGGTGAGGGGTATCCAGGCTGTTTCACTCAGTCTGATGTCGTGTCAAAAGTCATGGTTTTTGATTTCGGCCTGGCCTATGTTCGTCCTGTGATAAACGGTGACCCATCGGGAAAAATACTTTTCGCAACCCTTCGGTCTCTTCTGTTTTTTCTGCTGTTCGTCCGGGCGGCCTTTGGTCAGAGCGATTCCCTCAGCCGGCACAACGGAATTCTGCAGGATGACCCGTCGAACATCTTCACCCGGATCGAGTTGTTTAATGAACGCCAGACGTTGACCGACGGTACGGTGGCGAACGTGACCACCGCGAGGGGCATCATGGCCATCGGAAAGCGGTTCACCACGCGCGTGGATATCCCCTACATTTCCCTTCCGCGCACATCGTCCGCAGAAGCCACCTCGGGCATCGGCGATGTATCGGCGCGGTTGCTGGGATACAAGATCCTGCAGTCGCGACGAGCGGCCATGCTGGCCTCGGTGGAGTTGAGTTTTCCAACGGCCCAGTCACCCTTGCTGGGAATGGGCAGGAACATCATCACGCCGGTTATTGCCTACACTCGTTACCTGCCCAAGCGGAAAACGGTCCTGGCATTGACGTACCAGGATTATTTTTCATTTGGCGGTGATGAATCGCGGGCACACATTCGGTGGTCGCGCATGCAGTTGTATCATATCCGCCCCTGGTCACGGCGGGTCTGGACGTTGTTGCTTCCTGAGTTGTATTACGATCACTCCGGCGGCGGGTTCTCCATGAACCTGGAAGCCACGGGATACTACCGGATGTCGGACCGCTTTGCCGTTTGGCTGAAAGGCGGCGCCGGGCTTTTCGGCGATCACCCTGCGCGCTATAGCTGGACGGTGGAGGTGGGACTCCGGCATCTCATTTGGAGGAAGAAGAAACTGTGATCACCGTTCCTGAGAGGGACAGGAGTTCCTTGGGTTCCTTGAGTTTCTTGGGTTCCTTCGGTTTCATGGTCTATGTGGTTGACTGATCTGCGTCATGTATTCCATCGTCGGTGATCTGCGGGAAAAGGAAAAGGCCACCCAAGCGGATGGCCTTTTCAGGATTGAATGTTTTCCTATTTGGAGCGCAGGTCCCTTCTTAACTTCATGATGTACTGTGAAGTGCTTACCCCGCACCTTAATCTTTTGTTACGCTTCCAATCCGTCCAAGGGTTCATTTCCGGTTTGGACGAATGTACTTCTCGCATCACGAGTACTCCTTCGATAGATTTGGGGAAACTCCCGACTAACTTGGGACCATCAGCAGGGTAACCGGATGCTATTTGAATACCTCAACAATTGCCATTCTTATTGGTTTGAAGTACCTATAACGGCCTCCTCGGTAAGGGTTCCGATCAACGATTTCGCGGGTGCGCGGGGCACTATTGGGTCGAAGGGACTCCATCTGCGAAATATTTCGCTTGGGTAAGGTGTATCTTTTAGGGAGTTGCGCCATTCTATACCCGAAAACTGCCCCCATGTTTCAGAAGACAGCGGCAAGTAAGGAGGTCATCCTGCCAGACGATGCGTTGGTTCGTCATGCCAAGCAGGGGCCTGCTAATTTTCAGCCGCTCTATGAGGCCTATTTCAGCCGTATTTACATGTTCATCTTATACCGCGTAGCCGACAAGGACACGGCCGGGGACCTTGCACAGCAAACGTTTCTGAACGCCATGTTGAACATTCAAAATTATGAGATGCGCGGTGTGCCGTTTTCTTCCTGGTTGTATCGCATCGCGCTGAACCAGTGTAATGCCTATTATAGAAAGGCCAAGCGGGAGCGGACCATCGTGCTCGAAGAAAAGCACATGGAGGACCTGGTGGAAGAACTTATTGACACGGAGTCTATGGACGAATGGAAGCAAAGCCTGCCGCGTGTTCTGGGCGAATTGAAGGCCGCCGATCTCCAGATCATTGAGCTGCGCTTCCTGGATGGCAGGCCTTTCAGAGAGGTCGGAGAGATACTCGGGATCTCTGAAAACCTGGCCAAAGTAAGGACCTACCGGGTCCTTGACCGGATGAAGAAAATGCTGACCACCATATGAAACACAAAATCAACATTCTGAAAACACGACCGGTGGCAACCGATAATGAGATACGCCGCTATATGGATTTTAATTCTGTGGCGCTGAAGTATCAGACACAGATGTCGATGATCCATTTTTGGAAACTGGGGCTTAACGTGCTCGTGGGCGCTGCCATCGTGTCCGCAGGAGTCTACTCGTTGCTTCCTGATGCAACAGCGCCTTCTCCAAGTACCACCAGCCCCGAGCCTGCCGTAGTCACGGTCACCGACTCGGCAACGATCGAGCAACTGGTGACTGAGGAGCCGGTTAAGCAATTGACTACGGCAACGAAAGCGGCGATGGCTACCCCTGCGCATCCGCAGCCCACCCAGGTTGCTATGCAAGAAGAGTCAGAAGGCCAGGAACAACTGCCGGAGGCGGCATATCCCGTCACCGAAGCGGAGCCTGTCGAAGGGTACCCGCATCTCTACGATTATTTTAACGCCGAACTCCGTTACCCGGTTGAGGCTATTCCGGATTCTATCCAGGGAACCCAAACCGTTTCGTTTGTCATTGATCGCCAGGGCAAAATAATCAATATACACATCAACGCTTCGCTTGGCCCTTTGTTCGACAAGGAGGCCGTTCGGCTAATAGAGCACATGCCAGCATGGAAGCCAGCCACGAGGAATGGCATGCCAGTGCCGACAAGAATTTCGCTTCCGCTGACGTTCCGGCTGACTAAGGGTACTCCTGACAAACAGGAATAAGAACACTGCGGTGATGAGATCCAGGATCGTCTGCGCCTTTTTGCTTACATGCGTGGCTTTGCCAGGAGTCGGTCAGCACTTCTCGCGTGTCTGGACCGAGAGTCTCTCTACACCCTTGACCTCCCCGGAAGTCCATTGGGTAAGACTTGACCAGGATACCTTGCTGGATATTGTTCTTGTCGGAAGAACCCTTGCGGGTGAGTTGTATATCCATGCCTATCAAAATACGCCTTCCTCACTTACCGAGCGAAGTTCTTTGGCTACGGGTTTTGAATCAGGGACCGTTCAGCTGGCTGACTGGAATAGGGATAACCGGATGGACATTCTGATTTCAGGGAAAACCCTGCAATCTGCCTGGGCACTTTATGTGTTTGAAAACAAGGGTGACTTTACCTTCCAGCGCGGTGCGCTGATAGTGGAGCATGCCGGGCAGTTTCGGATGGTTGATTTTGATGGGGATGGTTTCATGGATCTCCTGACGGCCGGAGCTGCGGATACCTTGGGCAATATCAGGGTTTATGCGAACCAACGCGACCGCCTGTTGCTCGTCTATGATTCACTCCAGATGCAGATCCGTGATTTGGTTATTGGAGATCTCGATGGCGATGGTCTTCCTGACTTCGTCGTAAGCGGAAATAGCAACACGGTGCCGGTCATGCTTCAGTTTGTTCAGGAGGGCAAATTTCGCTTTAGAGCAAAGGCTATAGAGAGCCCACTGGCTGGACGACTTTCCGCCATTGATCGTAATGCAGACGGCAGGGTGGATCTTCTTGCTGCGGGTACTTCATCAGAAGGCAAAGATCTTCTTTCGGAATGGAGAAATGATGGTGTGGGCTTTCGGCCATTGCGGTCTTCTCCGGCGCCCCTGAGGGCAAGCCTATTCACGGGGGACATGAACAGCGATGGGGTACCGGATAAATTGGTGAGCGGTACCGATTCCATGGGAAGGCACATTGGCTATGTTGAAACCTTCGATACCGTTCATATCCCGTTGGCCACAGCAGGCCTGTTGTTGCAGTGCGCCGGTGACGCTGACTTCGATGGCGATCTCGATGTGCTTCAGGTTATGGATTCAGCCAACCGGACCTGGATGACGATCCTGATCAACGAGGCACCCGTGAAAAATGCGCACCCGTTAAAGCCATCCATGGCCTTCGCCATCTCCACGTACAACAGGACGTTCCTCTTCTGGGAGGCATCAACGGATGACCACACGAAAAAGGCCTCTTTGACATACGACGTCTGGCTGGGGACGGCAGAGGGGACGCTGGTGACCGCCGACTTTGACCTTGGCACAGGTCAACGAATGAGCGTGACGCACGGCAATGCGGGTATGCGGCAGTCGAAGATGGTCAGGGGCTTGACCGATGATCGCTACTTCTACTTGATTCAGACCGTTGACAACGCCTATAGCGGCAGCTATCGATCTGGCCAGGGCGGACTCTGTACCGGTGGTGTGCTCCCATGCTTTGATTTGGTACACGAAGAGCTAACGGCATGCCGTAACAGCCTTCTTACTATGCAGGCTTCCTCCAAGGCTTACTGGTTCTCATCATCACGGGGGTTCCTCGCAATGGATTCGACCTACACGTTCACGGCTTCTGAAAATGATACAATTTTTGCTTTCGTTCCGCAGCAGGGAGACTGCTCAAAGAACAAAATCTGGACCATACAGGCCGTCGATGGACCATCTTCCAAACGGGAGATAGTCTACACCTGCCTCGATCAGACAGTGAACTTGAGTATCGATCCAGGCTGGGAAAGCAATAGATGGGATACCTTACCGGCCATCGTAAATCAAGGTTCCATCCGTTGGACAGTCGATGAGGAGTCGACACTTGTTGTTAATGCAGTGGCTCCCGGCGGATGCACGTACCAGCATGTCTTTGATATCAGGATAAGCACGCCTACGCTGGCATTGAATGGTGACGCCTTCAGGATCAAGGTAGGTAATTCTGTTTCGCTTGAGGCTATCAGTTCGGCGACACATTTTCGCTGGGCACCTTCTGAGGGATTGAGTAATGCTGAGATTGCCAATCCCATTGCCACGCCGCGCCGGAATATCAATTATGTCGTTACGGCTACAGACTCTGCCGGTTGCACGATAACGGGCGCAATAGAGGTTTGGGTGGATGAGGCAGCGGTTGTGCCTAATTTATTTACACCCAACGGCGACGGCAGCAATGACAACCTCCTGGTGTACGGCATTACCGATGCCATCGGGTTCTCATTCCGTATCTACAATCGGGAAGGAGCAACCGTTTATGAGACTTTCGATTTAGACCAGTTGCGCACTACAGGATGGAATGGCGTGACCCGGGGATTGCTTCAGCCCAGTGGGGTGTACTATTGGAAAGTGGAAGGCAGAACGCCCAATGGAGACCCGCTTCTTTTCAATGGCGTAACTATGGGTTCGGTGTTGCTGGTCCATTAAGATGAATGAGGTTCTCAGAATCAGCGTGGGGGTTTTGCTGATCAACGTCAGCTGTCTGACCTTTTCCCATGCCCAGTATTTTATGTACTCGCAGTACAACTTCACCGAGCAACGTGTCAACCCGGCAGCCGTTGGCGGGACGCGCTACGCAGAGGCATCCTTGGTGTTCCGTGACCAAAAGACAGGGGGTGATTTTAGCATCCGCAGCAATTTCTTGGAGCTATCCTATCCCTTGCTGAATGCCAGCACCGGGCGACCGTGGGCTGGGCTTGGCATTTCAGTTCACGACGATCGTTCGGGTGGAATATTTCATATGCAGGAGGCAGCGTTGAGTTATGCGGTGCATCTTCGGTTGAGCCGCACGCAATCGTTGTCGATGGGTATGAAAGTTCTTGTTGCTTCACGAGAGATAAGCTACGCAGGATATTATACCGGTTCGCAATATGTTCCCGATAGAGGGTTTGATGCGACCATCGCCAGCGGGGAGGAATTCTACGGGTATCGGAATGCATTCACGACCTTCAGCACGGGTGTCTTTTGGGAACAAACGGACAGGAAGGGGAGAAGGCTTCATCATTTAGGTATCTCCCTGTTTGATTTCAATCGTCCGGAAGATTCGTTTTTGAACACCGGTGGTCGCCTGTCGTCGACCTTTGTCGCTGAAGGGGGATTCCAGGCGTATTCACGTAGCGGGATTAATATCTTACCCGAGGCACTCGTGACGTTCAGTGCTTCCAACACCTTTATAAACACCGGCGTGAGGATACAAAAGGAATTTAATATCACCGCACGAGGTATGTCTGACCGCCTGGAGCTATTGGCGAAATATGCCGTGGGTCGGTCGGGCATTCTGGGCATTCAGTTGCATCGCGAGAATTTCTCTGTGGGGATATCCTACGATTTTCCGGTTTTGGGTACCAATGCCGGCAATATGGGTGCACTAGAAGTAGGTGTAGCCATTCGTAAGCTGGTGTTGACCCGCGTACAAAAGCAGGCAGCGCGCCGGAAAAAGGCTGCGGACGAAAAGAAGGCTGTTATTGCGAAGCGGAACGCATTAAAGCCGATGGTGGCACAGAATACAAAGGACATGACGAGAGACACCGCTGCGATCATTGAACCCGTGGTCGTCGAAAAGCAGCCTCCGCTTTCAAGCTACCCCGATGCCAGCGCCGGCCGCCTGTACCAGGAGCCTGTGTTGATAGAAAAGGTGACACTGCATTTCTCGTTTGATTTCAATTCGTCTGACCTTGACGATGCGACCGAGAAATTTCTGGATGAGCTCGCGTCTGAGCTGGTGGTGAATGAACAATGGCGTGTTCAGATTACGGGCCATACGGACAATATCGGCTCAGGGTCGTTCAACCTTCGTCTATCGCAAAAGCGAGCCAATGTGGTGCGTCAGTATCTCATCAAACGGGGCATACCCGGGAGTCGCATCCGTAGCGAAGGCAGGGGCATGACCGAGCCGCTGAACGGTAACCAGAATGATGCTGAGCGTGCCATGAACAGGAGGGTGGAAATCACGGTTCTCCGGTAACGGCGAGTGCACCTATCCCTTTGGTTAGCATTTGGCAAGGCCTCAAAGCGCCCCGCGATGAGCGGGAAAAAGAAAAGGCCACCCCTACGGATGGCCTTCACATGAGTTGGTCCCTGCTTATTTCGAACTGAGGTCTCTCCTCAGCTTCATAATGTATTGCGTGGTCTTGACCACCGCCTCATCCATCAATTTCACGCGCGCATCCCAGGCAGCATGGCCATAGAGTCGCACATAATCGTCGCGGAAGGAAGGTGTGGCTGTCGGCTCTGCAGGGTAGAAGCCATTGGCCAGTGACTTAAAGCCATCTTTAAGGGCGCGTACCGTAATGGTCACCTGGTCGGAGCCATCCCACTGTTGTTCATAGTAGCTGGTGGAGAAGTTTGTCCAAAACGCTGACTTTTGAGCAGTCCTGATTTTGGACGCTCGTGCCAATTCACGGCGATAGTCCTGCATATTGAGACCTTCCTTCAAATGCCTGACGGAAACGACAAAGGCGTCGGCTGGCGTTCCGGGGCGTATGCCGCAACTGTCGATGGTCTGGTAGACACCCTCGTACGAATCACCCAGCATAGGAAAGAAGGTTTTGTCGAGATCGAGGTTATGTGCGGTCTCGTCGCTTCGTTGGGTATCAAAGTCAGCGAACGTTCCCGCGGGCCCCACCAGGTGGTAATAGCCTGTGGAGGGTCCACTCATGATTTCATACACATTGGTCTTGTCCGTAGTGCCATGAAATTTGGCAATGTGTGTTTTGTAGGCGGCTTCCCAGGCCATCCGTTGTCCGTTCTTGGGTTTCACGGTACTTACCGTTACGATGTCGGCCTTTTGGGCAAAGGCAGATGCACTTGCTGCTAATAGCAGCAATACTGAAATGTTCCTCATGAGTTGGGGGTTAGGGTTAGGGATTAGTTTTTTGGAATGTAGACCTTTCACCCTGAGCAACCTATTGGTTTTGAGGAGCAGGCTGCGGACCCCATCAGCATTCACTGCATTTCGACTTAGTTGCGATAAATGCAAATAATAACCCACAGAGTAGCGCAAGAGATTCAGTAGTTGTGCACGGTGAGTGCCTGCCTGACATGTCTGGAGAGGTAATACAAGTGGAAGTAACCTGGAGTGCTTCGCCTCGATGACCACGGTCATTGTGGTCCAGAGCCGGGACGGTAAACTTTAGGCCAAAATTCATCCTTTATGATAAAGTTTGCCAAACTGTCTGTCGTGGTCCTGGTTTGTGTTGCAGTAATCCTTGGCTGCAGCAAGAAAGAGGACCCTGCGCCGTCTCTTATTGGGTCATGGAAGTTGGTCTCCGAAACCACAACCAATTGTACGGACCCTGGTGACAATGGCACCTATCCCTGCACCGACTGCTATATCTTGTCCTTCACGGCCACTACGTTTACCTTTTCATATGGGGGCACCAGCATTGGTGGCACCTACTCTACCAGTGGAAACAATTTGACCATGACCCTTACCGGAGGTCCGCCTACAACCGGTACCTACACGCTGAATGCAACCACCTTGTCGACAGTCTTTACCCACATCGGAAGTGGCTGTACAGTCACGACCAGCTACAGCAGGCAATAAGTGGTTCTTCCTGAAACCCAGGCTCCGGCATTCCAAAAGGGCGCCACTTTCTTGACGGTTTCCCTGACTGATTATCGCCTAAAGGACAACGATCCTGTTGGTCCAGACATTCCTGCCGGCTCTGACTTGGGCTGGATAGGTGATAGAGCAAGGCGGTAATCGGACTGGCGGGCATCCGGACCCAACGAAGCACTCAAAATCAAATGACTTTAAATCGAAGATCAATAAAAAAGCCGCCGACTCCGGTGGCTTGTCTATTGTGGCTCCTCCTGTTGGACCCCGACTACGGAGACCTCCGTCGGGGCAGGCTTGAACCAGTTTCAGAACATTGAAACAGCCTGGGTATTTTAAGCTCCTCCTGTTGGACTTGAACCAACGACCCTCTGATTAACAGTCAGAAAATTTCATTTGCAGATATTTTCATCTAGTTTCTTTTTGTTGCATCTACCTGATTTACAAAATATTACAGCGCCTTTTGTTGGTTGACAATTTCTTCTCCTTATACATTTGTACTTTAAAAACACTTTAAAAAAATGTCAGTTACAGTTTCCATTGTTCAATGGAGGTATTATCCCGACAAGAGCGGTAGAAGGGCCATAAAGGTGAGGATTGCATGGCAGACACTTTCCAAGTATGTGCCTGTCAAATTCGAAGGTCATAAATTGATGCTTAGCGAAGCCGATTGGGAAAAGATTCAAACCGACCCCGGTATTTCCAGGGACCTCAGAAAGATTCGAGATGTGATCAGAGCCACCGAGGTTATGGCAAGGGAAGCAGCTAACCGTTGTACTAGCAACGGTAAGGTCCCATTCAGCTGGGAACGGTTCAAAAGAGAGTTTGGTAAAAAGAACCGAAGCACTTTTTTGGGCCTTTTCGACAAATACTTACAAGATCTTGAGAGCCAGGGGAGGATTGGTACGGCTAGGACCTATAAATGTGCCAAAGTCGCTCTTGCTTCTTTCCTCAAGAAGGACATTGAAGTTCATGATTTGACCGTTCCAGTCCTGCAAAAGTTTGAGAATTGGCTATTGGATGTCCGACACGTAAATAAGAATACTGTGGCCATATACATGCGATCTCTCAAGGTTATATGGAATATCGCCGCTCAGGAGGATAAGTCCTTAGCAGAGTTTTACCCGTTTTCGAAGAGGAAAAATGAAAGGGGTACCTATTCGATAAGAATGGCATCTGGCCATAAAGGTGAGGCACTTAATCTTGATCAATTGAGGCGTTTGCTAAATGCTGAAGTAAGGTCCGAAGCCGAAAAGAAGGCGAAAAACTTGTGGATTTTCTCCTTGTATTGCCACGGGATGAATTTCAGAGACATATCAATGCTTAAGGTCAGTAATGTCCATAATGGTTTGATAACCTACATCCGACACAAGACCAGAAATACTCAAACCAATGAGGAATTGCTGGTTGTCCCTGTCTCGAACGAGTTACGCCTGGTTTTGACGGAGTTAACCACAGGAATACTTCCAGAAGACTATCTTCTTAATATACTTCGTACAGGGATGACCCCTGTTGAAATCGATAAAAGGATTGCAGATGTGATTAAAAGGACAAATAAGGCTCTGAAGCGTATTTGCAGTAGAATTGGGCTTCCAAAAGTTACAACTTATTGGGCCAGACACACTTATGCGTCAATGCTGAAATGGAATGATGTATCAATAGAATTCATTAGCGAAATGCTTGGTCATGCAAGTACCAGAACAACATCGGCATACCTTCGGAGGTTCGATTCCACACGGATCGCCGCAGTTGACACCAAATTGCTCGCAAGAATAAAGGATTACGATAGTCAGGAAGCCAAAAGTGATCAAAAGCAACCATTGGCAAATGAACCAATAGTGACGAAATATTTTCTTGAGGTAGCGTGAACCAAATCAAATAAATAGGAGTTACATTTGTGCGCCGAGCAGAAGGCTTGGCAGTATTTTTATGTTTACGAGACAAGGGGAATCGTCCCCTAAAACTCGACACAAGGCCCAGACTGGGTTGCCCTCCGAAGGGGCACAACCACCCGCCCAGACTGCAAGCAACAACGAAAGGGGTCAAAAAGTAAGTACAACGGAGCAAAGTCGGTACCAGGTACCGGCTCCGCATCCCAGCAATGGGGCACCCATATCTTCGGATATGGCAGCTCAATACTTGCAAATCAGCAAGTCCAAATTGTACAAACTCACGAGCTTGAAAAAGATTCCATTTTTCAAGCCAACAAAGAAGCAGCTGCTTTTCAAACTTGATGATTTGGACAAATATGTCCAGAACAGCAGGGTAGTTTCGCTAGAGATGCTTCAGCAAACAACCATTTAGAACGAAGACCGGTGCGCTCCGCTAGTTGGCGGAGCCGCCGCCGGTCATCCTTTGTTTTGATCAACAAGGAGATGAGTGAAAACGACAAGTTGGAAAGCGGCTCTACAGTAGTGCCGGCCAACAATGAAACAACCCGTGAAACTGAAAGCGCGGGAACCACAAGAAACAATTTAGTAACATCAAGTGATTTAAAAGAACTTCCGCAGCCTCTTAAGGGTATTTGTGAACTTGCGTCCAATGATGAAGAACGAGATTTACTCTTCATAAGTACCCTTGGCGTATTGAGCGGATGTATTTCTGTTACGGGCGTGTATGACAAGCAGCGTTTCTATCCTAACCTGTTTGTGATTGTAACTGCACCTCCGGCATCTGGAAAGGGAGTTATGAAGTATGCACGGAAACTGTTTAATCCATTTGGTGAAATGGTAAAGAAGTTGCCAGAACCCTTTGGAAAAAGCAGAGTCTTCCTTCCGGCTAACACTAGCTCGGCAGCGCTGCACGCAGCTTTAGTGGAAACCCAGGGTGCGGGTGTAATCTTCGAAACTGAAGCAGTTACATTGACGAATGCCTTGGGACAGGATTGGGGAAGTTTTACTGACTTATTATTGAAAGCATTTCAACAGGAGCCAATTTCCTTAATGAGGAAAGGTTCTGGAGGTCCTTCGACATTTATCGAGATCGAGACCCCTAGGATTTCCTTAGTGCTTTCAGGAACGCCCACACAGCTTTGGCCACTGATTGAGTCGGTGGCAGGAGGCTTGTTCAGTAGGTTCTTCTTCTTTGAGCTCAAGCCTAACTACATGTGGAGAGATGTCTCCCCGAAGGGAAGCAACGGAGCGATAGACGACAGGCTTGCTCCAATTCAAGATTGCGTAAAGGAGAATCTGATATTCGATGCCCAAAATCCTTTCGAGATGATGCTCTCTGAGGGTCAATGGGATGTTTTGAATTGCCATTTCAGTGAGATGATGAAAAACTTGGTACCGATACATCCTGAACTCCATAGCAGTGTCAAGAGACTGGGCCTTGGAGCATTTAAGGTGTGTATGGTTTTAACTGCACTGAGACGAGCCGAGAGGAAGGATCAATCATCAACTGTAGAATGTGATGATTGGGACTTTGAATTGGCCCTACATCTAACCGATGTATTTGCGAAAGTGGCATTGAAGCATATTAGTGACTTGCCAATTCAAGCAGATTGCATTACAGTCGGCAAAGGACAAAGGCTACTTCAGGAAATCCAGAAGTTTCCTAATGAATTTACAAGTCTGGATTTGGTTGAAGCTGCCAAGCGACTTGAAATAGATTCGCGAACGATGTATTTAGACTTAGCGGCCCTCCAGCCAAAATACGTCGAAAAGCTGAAGAACGGTCGTTATAGAAAAGTGAAGGGAAGCTAAGCGGCCGGTGCAAAACCTTCAAAACTTGCAAAATCTGGAAAACAAGACAAGACTTTGCAGGTTTTGAAGGAATTGCATGTTTTGCATGAACTGCCCAGTCAATTCCTTGGCGTTATTAATTCGCTTTAATCTGAGGCAATCAAGTACTTAAATAACTATTCAGCTTCCTGAACTCCACCCTTCCTTTCTATTCTTAATCAAGTATCAAAAAGGGTCCAAGAATTACCCATTTCAGTCCTGAAATATTCTGTTTCTACCCATCTTAAGCCGAAATCAGGATGAAAGCACCCGTCAAGGAAGGAGGCTTTAAAGGTACCCCGTGTGCTTTGAGCGATCACCCCGATCAACGCTAACCCCCACCCGACATTTGAGGAAAGCAGCCCCCCGGAGGGTCGATCTCGCTGGAAAAATTCCCGCTGGTTTGATTTTCTGGGTGGCTCTTTTCTTTGATTCTTTTCCTGGTAAAACCTAAAATCTGTTTGAGGTTTGAATCCAGGTCGCCAGATCGCTGCGCATCACCTCATGTGCAAGCTTCTTTCTGGCATTAATCCCGAACACTCTAACAAGCTGGTCTGATCGTGGGTAGTTGCCTCCCGGCATTAGGGATCGTGCTGGCTGAACGGTCGCAGGCAATAAGGAGTTCGGTCATGTCCTCGTTTTGCTCCCTGCGGCAAAGGCTGCAAGGCCAAGATGAATGGCTGTGTTTCCTTATCCTGCCCCAACTTCGCCAGCCTTGCATCTTTGTCCTCGTACGCACACTTCGGCCATTCCCTCACGGCGGCTCCTTTGTCTGTTGCCTTGTTTTTATTGTTTTAGCAGCGGAGCAACAGCCAACCGCCGCCCTTGTTGTGCGAACCTGCGGTCGGCCTCAGCTCCTTCGTCGCAGCAAGCTGCACTTTCAGACGCCCTTCGGGCTTTTTCTGAAAGGCTTCGGCCTCCGTTCGCAGGAGTTCGCTTCTGCTTCAACAAGCGTAAAGTGCTAACTTTTCCTTTAGCTGGAGTGTAATCATTTCCAACTAAAACCAACAATTATGGAAAACAAACCAGCCGAGAGACTCATTCTTGGGAATCTCAAAAACTCAGAAAAGTTTCCTGACAACCTCGTGTCAGGAGCAATCTGCCTGGATGTACTCAGTGACAAGCGGATAAAACTGCTGACCTATGAGTATCAAGGCCGCAAGTACCTCAATGTGAAAGTGGTAAAGAGAAAGAAAGCAACGGAATACGGCAAGACCCACTACATCGAGGTGGACACGTTTGTTCCGAAGACTCGTGAACGGGTTGCCGATCCTGAGGAAGAAGCGGTCGAGCAGTAGCAGTTAGGAAGGGGAGCAATCCCCTTCTTTTTTCTCAACAAAACCAAAAGACATGGAATCAATTAAACTTATGAACGTTGCTGAGGTTCAGCTCT
Source organism: Cyclobacteriaceae bacterium (assembly GCA_016787605.1). Taxonomy (GTDB): domain Bacteria; phylum Bacteroidota; class Bacteroidia; order Cytophagales; family Cyclobacteriaceae; genus ELB16-189. The sequence continues at coordinate 40,132 of JAEUUE010000123.1, read as the reverse complement.
CGTTCAAGACCAAAGTGTCTCCGAAAGACAGGCCGCAAGTGAGCAGCTCCAGAGACGCATATGATCTTCTGATGAAAAATTGGGATAAAGACGGATTTGAGCTCTACGAGACTTTCATGTTGCTTCTTCTGAATCGAGCTAACAAGGCCATCGGATTCATGAAGGTTTCCCAGGGAGGCGTATCGGGCACGGTGGCCGATCCGAAGATCATCTTTGCAGTAGCTCTGAAAAGTGCTGCAAGCGGGATAATTGTGGCTCATAATCATCCATCTGGAAACCTTAAGCCCTCTCAATCGGATATTGACCTCACTAGGAAGCTAAAGGAAGGAGCAAAATGCCTTGAGATTCAGTTCCTTGACCATCTGATATGCACAACGGATGGATACTACTCGTTTGCAGACGAGGGGATGATTGGATGATAGTGTGGCGAGAGAATAGCAGCTCTCGCCACCTACTCGCAATTGACTAGATCCTCATTTTTGTAATTGAGAATCCCAATTTATCCAATGAGTTGATTTAACTTCGTTTAAATGAATCCAACTTTGAAGTTTCTTTCGGACGTAAGAGATGGCCTCGAACATGTTGACTATGAAATTATTTATAGAAGTGTGGAAGACCTGCGTGATAAGTTCATTCCTACTGCAATCCTTAAAAAGGGGTCATTCATTGATAGGGTTCGCATAAATAGCCATGCAGTGCCTTTTACACAAAAGGATCAGATTAGCTATATCAGCGATCCCAAAATACTAGCAGGGATAAGGGCTTTTGGAAGGGCTAATGTTCCTGGTCAAGGTGTTTTCTATGGATCTCTAATTACAAAGCACATTCCACAACCAAGAGTTGCGGCCTACTTTGAAACCTCAGATTTGGTCAAATCATTGAATGACCATGATACAGTAGAGGAAACCTTCACTCTAAGTAGATGGAGAGTTCTGCAAGATTTAGAAGTTGTCGAGATGATTTTTAGTGAGGCCGCATTGAAGGTAAATGAGTACGTACAGATGTCCCTCAATAATCAACTAAAGAATATCACTGCTCACCCGCAGAGAGATCACTGTATTGCGCAAGGCACCCTTTTTAGCAATGAATTTGCCAGAACCGACATTGGTAAGGGGCAAGACTACAAGTACAAGATTTCGGCTGCTTATGCAAATTATCTATGGAATAGAACGGGATTAATGGGAATAACATATCCAAGTGTACCAACTGAATACAAAGGCCAAAACGTGGCGCTACTCCCTGCTGCAGTAGATGGTTATCTCCGGCTCGAAACGGTTGGTGAATTCAAATTTGTCGGAAGAAATAATGATAACATGGTTACCCTTCGTCGATACTGCAAGGATTTTGGAATTCACGAGACTAGTTTCAATTGGCAAGAATACCATGGGGATGAAATTGGCCTCTGAATAGGCCCACCTAAAGTTGATCATGCATTGCCTCGTTGAGTTTTTCGGCGACTTCAAGATCCAATTTTGCGACTCCATTAAAACTGACAAAATGCATGGTCTTCAGAATAGTTGGTGGACAATCCATTCCATCTTGTATAGAAGTCAGTGCCTGTAGAAAAATAAGAAAAGCAGCAGGAGACTTTTCAGTCTCAAGATTCCTAAGATTGTCCAACCCCAGAGTTTCAATAAGGTCGGTTCTCGCCTTAGTCCCAAACTGTTCAAGTATTTTATTTGGAACGCTAACGTCGGGGAAACAACCGAATAGTGGCTCTGCATTATGGTTCTCAACTTCAGCCTTATTAGTTATAGGCCAAATCTCGTCCCAATCGATGAGGTTCTTAAAGTTAACCGCAACCAAGCCTCTCTCAGAAGCACACGACATGATTTGACTTGTACCTTTCAACAGTGCATCATGCAGTGTCTTGGGGTTCCTTGAGTGCATAGCCTTACAAGCTATTGCATAGGTAATATTGCGAAATCTGAACATTATATCTGCATTGTCACCCTTGGAATTATTCGGGTCGTCGAGCTTGATATTTGTTGCGAAATCCATGCATAGCAATGCGATATACAACTCCATTAATTTGTTATTCCCGTCATCCGATACTAGACTTCTTGAAGTCATTACTGTTGTGTTTGCTTTGTTTAGGATTCTTAGATGTGGAATTAATTGTGAAAAATCGGAATGGTTCTTGTGCTTAACAACCTTCCTAGTAAAGTCATGTATTCCTGCAACATCAGCAAAAAAGGGCCTAATGTCTTGTTTGTTATCATGAGGTATTTCTTTCTTGCCTTTGCCGTTAGCTTCCAGGACTAGAAGCGAGACTCTTTCTAGGTCGGAATTGGACTCAATTGAAATTCCGTTCGCATTGAGGACCTCTTCAAACTCCAAAATGGATTTTTCGGCCCCCTCAAATGGGTATCTCATTTTAACGTAGGTTCAATCTAGACCAATGCTAGTGAGCTCGAAGCGACCACCTACCCGAACCTGGCATCGAAACCTTAAGGCAGGATAAGTGCTTTGAATTGTTGCTTTAATTGTTGCGAGTTGTGTGTAGTCAAAATTTAGTCCGAAAACGACTTCTATAAGCGATTGCTTTTCGAACAGATAGGGACCTGGTATTGGCGAGATAAATCTATACTCCTTTTCATGCGACCAATCGACGAATTTTGTCGTCAGGAATGTTCGCTGATTTAATTTCTTAGCCGTCGGATCTTCATTTATGTACTCATCAGTATACTCGACTTTAAAAGGCCCGCTTGGATGGCCAACCAGTTTGTCGGGTTCGTTGAGTTCACGTGGCGTTGAAAAGTTTAAGGTCTCATTAAACCTTAAGCAAAACCCCTTCTGCTTATCAGCGTAATGAGACCACATGCGAATGTCATTAATACAGGTCTCATCGCTAAAGCAGCAGATACCATTATTGGAGTATCTCCATTCAAGGGTTTCATTTATTTTTCTATAGAATTCGTGTTTGTTTTGGAAATAGTAATCTAATTTTTCGTTATCACCAAAGTACATCCGATAGAACCTTTCAAATTCATCCTGATTTGTTGAGGGTCTGTACCGGAAGATTCCTTCAAAAGGGTCATTCAAATTGCTTAAACTGTTAAAATAGAGTTGACCTTTTTCAAGATTCTCAATACCGAATTCACAAGCACAGAACTTAACAAGGTTCATCCTCAAAGTTTAAAAACTGAAATTAGATATGCCATCGACCCTGGTGGACTCTTGAAAATCGTAGATAATTGCAACACTGAATCGAGCGCGGGTCAATGCTACGTAAAATTTAGCCCTGCTAATTGGTGCTAAATCAGTCGAGTGATCGAATAGCCATTGAATTATTGGACTAGTTGGGTAAATCAGTGCCCTGTCAAATGAAAGACCCTTTGATTCGCCAAAATTCATCACCTGATATGCTGCGTTTACCTTTGTCTTGACTGAATCCCTCAATTGGACTGGGTGAAAAGTGTTGAGGTATTCCTCAACATCGTCGGTTTTTAGAAAAAAAACGCCAAGGTGATCTACAACGTGATGGTTACCAGAAATGGCTTGTGGGTAGTCTGGGAATAGCTTGTTGGATAGATCACAAATTAGCTTAGTGCACCTGTAGTTTGTTATTAAGGACGAGTCATCTATTGAAATGTGTTCAGCACGCTCTTCGAAAAACCTAACAATGTCTGACTTTCTAAATTGCTTGTTCTTAGATGTTGTGTTTGTAGAATACGTTGCTTGTCGCGGGTCGCCAACCATAACGATGTTGGCTCCATTTTTATACAGACCCTCAATGAAATCAAGATCAAAACCAGCTAAGTCCTGAACCTCATCTATATAAATTGTAGGGAAAACTCGAATTATCCTACTAAAGACGGCGCCGGAAGATTTTGCGTTACACCTGCATACAAACTTTGACAACTTGTCTGAAAATATCTTGCGGTTGTGAATTGTAAAATAGTGTCTTTCAAATTCTTTGGTTTCACTATATGGAATTGCTATACCTCTTTTGTCAATGAACTTGACTCCAGATTCTCGTTGACTATTGACCAGAAGAAGTCCATTTATTCTCTTTTCAGATAGCAATGGTTGAAAGGGTCGAACACCATGCTTAAGCAGAAAGGAAAACCATGAAAGCACAGTTACATTTGATGGTATGCACTTATTGACTTCAATAAACTTCTTCCTTATTTCAAGCTCATTAGCCTGCGTGTAAGTAGTAATTAAGATCCTATTTTTAGTTTGCTTGATCGACTCATAGACAAGGTGTCTTGTCTTGCCTGATCCTGCTGTTGCGAGAATTACCCTGGCTCCCATTAGAAATTGATCGCGTCAAGAAGGTATTGTGGGAATTTCAATTCCTTCCCAAAATCGAAAATCTTCAGTGCACATTCTGTCTTATTGGAACGGGCATAGAGTAAAAGCTCCTCATCTGATTTGAATGTCTTACCTAGAACTTCGTTCATTAATGTCAAACCATTCGCCTTTAACAGTTTTGGTTCAAGTGTATTATAATTGATTTTCTCGTTGGAGCCCGTATCTACAGTCTCATCGTAACAAATCTTGATTGATGGTTTGGTGTTCGAACCGATGAAGTCTCTATATTTCTTCTCAACTGCTGAGAGATTTCCGTCATTGTCCGTTGCCACAGCAACTTTCTTACAAAGTTTGACGGCTATTTCAAGAAATCTCATGAATGAAGTTCCTACTGAAATCACATCAATTCCATCCTCAATGGGCAGGTGACCCTTGGCTATTAAGTAAGCCTTTTGTATTACCAGCTCGTCGGAATCGCCCTCAACAAGTATGGCTTTAGAGCATAAGACTAGTCTCAGCGTATCATATCCGGAAAGTTTCCTGAAGAATTCCTTTGTGTCTGAGCTTAGATCATTTAAGCGAATGGTTCTTTGATCGTGGAGAAGAATTAAACTATCTAAGCCAAGTTTGTTTGCTACAAAGCTATTGTGAGTCGTGATTACAATTTGCTTACCCTGACTATCGGCTTTTAGATAGCCAATCAGCTCGCTAAGCTTTGAGTGACTAAGATGATTCTCGGGTTCCTCAAGTAAAATGAAATTTGCTTCCTTCGACTTCTTGTGCGCAAGCGCTAGTTTAGTTTTAATAATACTCTGTTCACCTTTTCCAATATAGTGGAAGGGTACATTTTCAAGATACGTCATTAGACTGCTCTCCCAGGCATTTTTGGACGAGAGATCGACAGAGAGTTCTACTTTCTTATTGGAAATTTGCGTTGAACGCTGAATCTTCTCATTTATTAGCTTTATGGAAGCCTCGTTCATGAAGCCCTCTTTCATTTTACGATGAGCTTGCGAAATGTTAACTACTTCTTCTTCATCTAGAAGTTCTCTCACGATCCTTGAAATGTAGATGTCAGAGCCATTTTGATAGCGACTACTTGTCGAGTCAATTAGTGCAGACTTCAACGGAATTGTCCTAGGAGTAATACCCTCATCCTGGGCAAACGTTGACAGGACCATACCATAGTATTCAATTGGAATTGTCTTGATGTTCCCGGCCAGAACTAGTTTTTCATATTCAGCTTGAAATTTCTCATCAAATGCAATCCTTAGACTTAAGCCCTGCGCTTTAACTCTTTCGCTGTTGTTTATTCCTTCGAATTCTGCCAGGTCAGCTCCCTCGAGAAACAACTCTATAAGTATATGAGGCGGTAACGGCGTATCCCCACTTTCTAGTTTCTTGATGTATTCTTCAACCACATGAACGTTGAACACATACTGACTCAACTCATTGCGGAGATATCTGCCATTGAATAGACCAGATAACACTAGATGAATGCCCTCAATTATTGTCGATTTGCCAGCTTCATTGTCACCGACAAAAATGTTGATCCTTTCATTTAGCAAGACTTTAAATGATCCCTTGAAACCCTTGAAATTTTGAATATGTACTTTTGAAACATGCATGGATCTCTTTTCAATTCATTGTTGCAACCTTTAATGCTCGATGAACTATCTCCCTGTCCCCAAGTCTTCTCCTTAATTCCCTCTCTAATCCTCCAATCGGAAAGAGGTTCTGTGGCGCCCTAGGGTCTTTATGTGGTAAAGAGGCATAGAAGGGAAGCATTTTGGAGCTTCGATTGGCTAGTTGTTGAACGGATGGGAGTTCCCCCGTTGCCTCGAGCCTAACCAATCCTGAGTATGGGTGAACAACTGGACCTGGTAGTCTCAAATACCATGAAAAGCGAGTCCAGGTTGAACTAGTAAGAAAAATTGGAGTACGCTGACCTTCCGTCAACTTTGCAAGAATTTTGGATTGTGGTTCAGGCAAATAGGCAACTCGATGCGTCTTTATAAACCCCAGTCCGCCTGGCACATTCTTATGACCAGAAAGTGGCCCATCTACAATAACAATTGCATCCTCTTCAATATTTAACTCTGCTGCAACTTCAATTTCGAGGCTTCCAAGACTTTCTTGAATTGCGACATTGAGGTCTTTGAAATCTCCACTTGTAACAGCAATTGGCTTAAAGACACCTGCGCGCGTCGATAAATCCGGCGGGTTCACCGATGAATAGATGCCCCGTCTTAGTTGCACATCGACTACATGAGCATGATCACTAGCCTTCACAACTCCAGCCGCTATCGAGGCACAAACACCTCGTGTGGGTGGTGAACCCTCCTTTTCAAGCCATACCATTGCTTCGATTCGCCTAACCCCGTCGACAAAATAGACGGTACCTTCGCGACCAGTAGTGCCATCAGGCGAAATTGGAGCCCAATCTGTTGCCTTTCGTTCTATCTCTAAGTTTACTTTGACCTCAGAGGGATCAAAATCGACTTCTCCAATAGCGGAAGCATAGTCTGGCATCCAGGACTCAACTGATATTTTGATGCTCACAAAACTATTTTTTTCACAGTTGACGTTGACGAGCCTTTTGTTACCTGAAATTGGACCGGAATTCTGTCTGCCAGTTCTTTAACATGGGTTACAAGACCAATGACACGCCCTTTTGAAGCGAGTTCCTCGATAGCGCTTGCAACCGTTTCAAGAGTTTCAGGGTCAAGAGTCCCAAATCCCTCATCCAAGAAAATTGATTCAAGCGGAGCCGATCCTTCAGATGCCAACTGAGCAATCTGCTCAGAAAGCGTCAGGGCCAATGCCAATGACGCAAGGAATGTTTCTCCTCCAGATAGGGTTTTTGAGGATCGCCTTTCATCCGCATTTCGATGATCTATGATATCAAAATTTAGTCTTTCATCAATCGCAAACGAAAAGTTACCAGATGTCAATTCCTCCAACTTTTTGCTGCCTTCAAATACCAGGTTTTCAAATGCCTCCTGCAAAATCCATCTCTCAAAGTAATTTGCACTCATGTGCTGCGCGAGTCTTCTTCCCACTTCGATTTCGCTGGTAAGCAAGGAAATCTTGTCTTTCAATTCTCTTGCTTTTTTTGCACTTTGATCAACCCTTTTCAATTCAGATTTTGCATCTGAAAGTAGTTCAACCAATTCTTCTTTGATTTCCTTATTCTCGTCTACGTTTATGTCCTGTTTCCGCATATCCTTAATGAGAGGCTCATAGGCATTTTGGATCTTTTTTTGAATTGATGATTCCTCTTTCAGAAGCCCATCAATTTGCCCAAGCATTTTTTTTCCCAATTTGTTAGCCCAGGTTGTGAGCTCATTCCAGGAATCATCATACTTCTCCTTGTCAGAAGCGGGTGGCTTCAATTCGGCAACGGTATCGCGGACGCTATCAAAGTGTTTCCACCTTAGTTTGAGGTCTTTCAATACTACTTCCTTTGCCTGGAGCGCTTCTTTCTCGGCCCTCCTGGACGCCTTTACATTCTCCTTTGCTTTTAATAATTCAGATTGAAGGTCCTCATAAATCTTCATTGCAGCTTTGATTTCCGAGACCGATGGCACATTTCGTAATGCTTTTTCAAGGAGTGCTAACCGTGTTTTGGTGCTAGCTATGCTCCCAGAAATCGTCGCAACACCATTTTTGGCATCCTGGTGATTCTCTTGAGCATCCCTGATGGCAGTTTCAATTTTCAATTTTATAGCCTCGATTTCTTTAGTGCCTCTAGGCAGCTGAAGTTGAGGCTTGGCAGTCAGTTCTCTATCACAAATAGGGCACTTATCTCCTTTAGACAGTTTTTTTGAAAGATGGTATGCCGAATGCTCATCCTTGAATTGATCAATTTTGCTCTGAACATCGTCAAGTTCAACCATCAACTTTTCCACTTGCTTTGCCAGTTCACTTTCCTGTTTGTTTCTTTTGTCAATATCACGTTGCAGACGCACAAGGACTTCTTTCTCACTTGACATGTCGTTGTACTCTTTCAAGATTTGCTTCTGGGTGGATATGTCAGGAATGCGTTCAAGCTTTTTCTCAACCTTTTCCAAAACGGCCTCTGCTTCAGCTACTTTCTTCGCGCTTATAGCGTAAGCTGCTTCCAATTTCTTGTACCTATCGTCAACTGTGGTATAATCCTTTGGTGGCTTCAATCCCTCTAATAGCTCGACCTGCTCTCGCATCTTTGTCAAAGATTCATCAATTGAAGAAGATTGAACCTCAAGTTTGGAGACGCTCTTCTGAATTGCAATTGCTTCTTTCAAAAGACTCTCGAGTGTAGCAATCTTCTCTAAAATGTTCTTTCGATCCGAGGGTTCCACAGCGGAATACTCCAAGAGCTGTTCCTCATAGGCCTGCTTTGTACTTGTATAATTAGCAGCTCTTGCTCGTGCGCGCTTGCCTATTTGCTCATATACTTGAAGCCGCAGCAGGTTCTTTAATAGATCCTGTCGCTTGCTTGGTTGCTCATTTAGGAACTTTGCGAATTCCCCTTGAGGAAGAACCACACACGATATGAATTGATTGAAATCAAGTCCAAACAGCTTCTTAATTTCGTCATCAAGCTCGGACGCATTGCCAGCTAGCACTTTATCATCTGACTCAAGCCGTGCCTCCTTGGTAGTTGCCCCCCAAGCGTCGTTCCGTTTCAGTTTCCTAACAACCCTAACAACTGTGTAGTCCTTATCATTGACTTGGAAATCAAATCTCACCTTGGCCTCCATTAAGCCTTGACTCACAATCGGGTGGACAAGTTTTGGATCGTTGTACCGTGGAACACTCCCGTACAATGCAAATGTGATTGCATCTATTACGCTTGATTTTCCTGATCCCGTGGGGCCTGACAGAACAAACGTCTCGACACCGTCAAAATCAATTTTTGTCGGTTCTCTAAATGCTGTAAAGCCTTCCAACTCAAGACGGATCGGTCGCATGAATTTCGTCTAGTAGCTCGTTGAATAGTTTCTTAACCCCCTTGTCGTCATCATCTTGTTCCTTGAGATATTGCGCAAAGAGTTCTTGAGGTGACCTTGATGTATTGATTGTATTCTTGGGTTGGGCGGTAGGATTTTTGCGAACAAGTCTGACATCCAGAGCATTAGGGAGTATCTCCCTAACCTGGTCCGAAACGCCTGCTGTGTCAGATGCTATTAGGTCAACTCTTAGTAGGTCATCGCCCAAAGTGTCCTTCATAGCGATTAGGTCGTCAATTGTCCCACTTATAACTCTAAGACGCCTACCTGATTTGATCGGAATCTGCTCGACTTTGGCTGGTTTCCCAGCTTGAGCATCAACTATGCTTACTGACTTGATATCTTTGGTCTCACTAAAATCAAGGGAGATAGGTGAGCCTGAGTACCAGATGGGACATGCACCAGCAAGCTTTTGTGCCCTATGAAGATGCCCAAGAGCAACATAATGAAGGATAGGAGGAAATGCACTTGTCGGAATACTGTATTCGAATATTGTATGCGCCAATCGCTCACCACCTCCAAGAAGACCGCCCTGGACCATCGCGTGGCTAAGTAGGATATTGATGCTCTTGGTTGAAAAATCTTGGCAGAGTGCCTCTATCACCCTTTTGGCCCGTTCAGCATATTCGAGTGCATGATCGGCGGCACTACCAGAGATCAACTGGTCGGCCCTTATGATTGAACGCTGGGATAGAAAGGGAAGTAAAGCGAGATTGACTGTTTCACCTTGGTCATTCTTAAATGAAATTACTCCTCCTTCGCTTGGTCTTGACGGCGTGGCCAAAACATGGATATTTGTAAGGCGAAGCAAAGGCTTGATAGCCTCGAAGCGCATTGAATTGTCGTGATTTCCAGAAATAATGACAACCTGTGGGGTTACCTTTGCTAACTCAAGAAGAGCGTTGTAAACAATGCGTTCAGATTCAGGTGTAGGTGCTGATGAATCAAAGAGATCGCCAACAATGAAGACGGCATCAACTTTCTTCTCTTCCCCAATCCTTACAATTTCAGCTAGAACTGCTACGTGCTCGTCCGCTCTGTTTCTTCCCCTAAGCGTTTTGCCCACGTGCCAGTCAGCGGTATGTAGGAATCTCATGACCTTAATTTTTTAGACCAGCAAATGGATCTGTTTTAAGCTTAGACCTTGATTTAGATTTTTCTTCAGAGGCCTCAGTAGCTCGCGTAGCCCAAGAAGGGAAAGGAAATTCGAGAACCAGGGGAATTGGTAGCTCAGGTTGAGCTAAAATCATGGTTCCAGGTTTTAAAATTGTCGCTCTTTGACGATGAGCGACTGGTAAGAAACCATACTCTGCGTGACCTGCTTCGGCTGAATCAAGCCTTCCAACAATTCTTATCGCTGAATTGGCCACAATTCTCCGTTCAATTTCGCTCGCAGTTTGCTGGGCGCCGACGAGAATGATCCCTAATGATCTACCGCGTTCTGCTACGTCAACTAAGATTTCCTTAATTGGGCTAGACCCCTCCCTTGGCGCATACTTGTTTAGCTCATCGAGAACAACAAACAGTAGTGGGTTTGCCTGGCCACTCTTTTCCTTTTCGTCAAATAGTTTTTTGAGAGTGATGCCAACAACGAATCGCTTCGCTCTGTCATTTAGGTTGTGAATATCCACAACTGATACTTGTGCTTCGTTCTTGATTACATGCTTTTCAGGCTTGGATACGTCGCCACGTATAAGGTGTCCAACATGCGGAGCAGCTGAATACAGCCTTCTAACAAATGCATTTATTGTTCCTTGCCCAATTGCAGGGCCTGCCCAGGCAGTTTGTGTGTCAGTGTCTCTGAGACGAGAAACGATTAGTTCAACCAGATCATTGAACATTCGGACTTCTACGCCATCTAATCTTACACCACCAGTGCCAAGGCTTGTTGCCTCGCGTAGTCGTGCAATTACATTTTGAATTACAATTGTGTACTGCTGACGATCATCTTCTGCATCGGCGAACAAAAAAGTCAAGAAGTCACGCTTGCAAAATTCGGCAATTGTCCAAAAAAAAGAAGATACCCCCTTTTGTCTTGATGTGACATCAGGTACAACATTCGGATCATCTCTTCTAGGGGGAGCCCAGAATTCAACACTTTCGAATGCTCCTGGAGTTAGCCCAAGCTTACTGTACTTAGTGCGTTGCTCATTCTTGATATTCGAGTTCGTGTGATCTAGAAAGAGCAAGTCTTCTCCTTTGACATTGTAGATAATGGCTTTTGTATTAATAGAATCATTACCGAGAATCCCCGAGTGAAACAGGCTATACAATAAGAAACTGGCATAGGTAGTCTTAGTTGCCACACCTGATACACCACTTATGTTTACATGGGCTCCTCTGGTTCCATTCAAGAAATCAAAGTTCAGATAAAAAACCTCATCATCCCGAGATAGGCCAATAGCAAGCTTCCTTTCCATTTGATCGAAGAAAAGGGCTTCATCACGTTGGTTTTCGCGAGCGATATTAACCAACTGACCTGGAATTGGTGGTACGAAAATCTCAGGTTCAAATCGTGTTGTGGTAATTTTCGCAGCCTGACTGACTTCAGCGGGAAGGATGCCATTCTCAATTAGAAAGACATCAGAGTCAAATCGAGCGCCTTCATGTCGGGCACGAATCTGCGTTACCATTCCATAGATCCTAACCTTCCTACCGTCAGGTAGTTCTCGTTCCAGTGCAACAACTTCATCCAATTGGACAAATTGATGGTTTGAAATTGCAACCCAAAACTCTAGGGGTGTAGAATCCTCTGTACCTATAACCCGTCCAAGTGCAATGTTTCTTTTCATGGGTCAGTAATCAGTAATGTTCTTCTAAGCGAAAGACGACCGCAACTTCAAAGTTGAACTGTTCATTTACTTAAATATTCCCCTATTTATACTGGGAGTTTTTCCCAGACCCAGAATTCGACTTTAAGCGCTTGGAGCCAACTCTAGTGTTTCGCTGGTTGGCGAAGCCATGTAAGCCAACAGCAATTTAGTCGCTTGTTGTATAGCGCGCAAATTCCAGCAGAAGACGCATTAATTGATTATTTTGGTTATTCAGCATTGGCGATGCTTGTCCTGCCTTGGAAAAATGGATGGTAGCAAATAACTTCAAGAATGGCTTTAACGAACCTAAAGCAACTGTTCGGAACATTTGGCCCGGAATGAGGAATTTTAAACAATTCACTGAGCATGGTCCTCACCGACAAACTTCTAACTGAACTTCAAAGAAGATTAAAAATTGGAAACCGAAGGGGGGTGCATCTTAATGCGATCCCATCAAATTCAAGATATAAGTTTGATATTACCAGGTTGTCTCACCTTGACAAAGGCCTTCCGAGCGCGTTCGTTTCAAAACTATTGACAGACCAACCTCTGAGATTCAAAATCAGTTGGAAGGATAACGTAGCCGACCTTAACTCTCTCTTTGAAGAGGAACAGCTCCAACTAGCCCGTATTACAAAAGGCTTTGAAAATTTGATTAATCAGACTGAGGCTATAGAGTCTGAAAAAGGAATCAACACATTTGGCTTTGGGTTTCCAGTTCTAATTAGACGCGATCAGGCAGATAACAAACTTACGGTCGCGCCAATTCTCATTTGGTCTCTTAGAATTAAGAGGACGAAGGAATTCAATACCTGGGAAATCCAACGAAGCGACGAGGATCCAATCTACATCAATGAAGTGCTGTTGAATCATTTGCAAAATGATGCAAAAGTAGAAGTACAACAGATTCCCACAGAAATGTTGGAAGATGGTCTCATTGATAAGGCCGAATTGATTACAATCTGCTCCAATCTGCTAAGGTCAATCAATCCTAAGGTGGACGATGATATTGAGGATATCTTCAAAGACAAGATTGAGAATGTAAATCCAATTAGGGATCGAATACATTATGAGGGGTTGCCAATTAGTTCAACAAATGCTTTGATAGAATTTGGTGGACTTTTCTCAATCTTTGAGGTTCAGAAGCAAAGTATCATCAATGAGTATGATCACTTGCTTAAACTTAAAGGCCTATCGATCAACCTTGGCGACCTCGAGAACCATTCATTTCAACCAATTTCATCTATCGAGACTGATCCTTCCCAGCAAGGCATATTGCACGGATTGGAAAAGGAGCGCAATATTCTCATACAAGGACCACCAGGAACAGGCAAAAGCCAAACTTTAACCGCCATTCTTATTAATGCTCTTGAGAATCATAAGAAAACTATAGTTGTCTGCGAAAAGCGAACAGCTCTCGAAGTTCTGCACAATGCACTGATTCAAAAGGGACTAGGGTTTCATTGCGTATTAATCAAGGATATTGTAAAGGATCGGAAGTTAGTGGTAGATTCTGTTCGAGAGCGTGTCGACAACTCATCGTACCGGCGATATAGATATGAATATTCAAAGGAGTCTTTGGATATACTGCTTAAAAAGGTATCCAAAATCATAAAGGGTATTAACAAGGGGCATGCCAAACTTGATCAGAAAGTTATAGGGTCCAAAGAATGGACGCATGTTGTCGGAATGTTCCTACGCGAAATGCGTGGGAAGTCAAAGGTTCCGTCTCTTGATCTGAACAAGGGTTTATTTGAGTTTTCCATTGACGAGATAAGTGATATTGCAGATCAGTTGGAAGAGGCGCAATCTCTCTATGAAGCTTTTGAGCCCTATATGCACAGAACCTTCTTGAATTCCGAGAAACTGGTTGGTGAAAATGCGTTCGAGATTGAAGCTTCAATCCACAGCGACTTTGCTGCCTATGAAAAGTCTTTAAGGAGGCTGGAGACTTTAGAAGCCGACTACAAGTCCTTTTATCTTGATTTCAGAAACTCTGAATGGAAAGCCCAGATATTGGCAATTGATGAAATCCAAAAGCAAATATTGGAAATTGTAGTCAAGCACCAAACTGAGCCGGATTTCCTAAACGAACGAAGGACAAACAGCTTTATCTACAAAATCCTTTCTTTATTTTCTAAGTCAAGAAAGTTGATTCGAGAGGACCAGCATCGGACAAAAGGCCTATTTAACAAACTCAAGAAGGTTTGTGCCTTATCAAGAGACATTGGAGACCAACAAATTCCAAATTCAATTTCAGAGTCAGTTCTGTTTTTGAACGTATTAATGAGTGACTTGAAGGTTAAAAGCTCCACGTTCTCAGAGGTTATTGCTCAAGAATATGATCAACTTGAATTGCTAAAGATCGAATCTGCGGGCCTACAATCTGATTCTCTAAACCGGTTAAAAGCAGAATTTGTTAACCTTAAAGCACTAGTCGATTCAGCAAAGTGGACCACCTTGGAGTTTCACAGAGAGAGATTCAGAGACTTTATAAAGGGGTTGAATGATGCAATTGATTGGAAGAAGGAATACTTCGAAGACGACAACGACATGTTTATTAAGGAGTTTAGATGGTTCCGATTTTATAATGGCTTAGGTGACAGAGACGCTGAGATTATCGATGAACTAAAGGGCCACCCTGAATGGAAAAAGACCTTTCTGTGCTATTATCTAAACGAGGCCCTTGCATCGGTAGCGTCCGGGGATCTTCCAACTGACGAAAAGGAGCACTTACAGTTGAAGGAGTCCTTCAAGGGAATCCAAAATGAGCAACTACGATATATAAATGAGTATTGGTACTCGAATCAGATAGATCTAACAAGAGAATTTGAGGCTAAGAACAATCTTACCGTCGAAAACCTCTACAACAAAAAAAGCAGTCACCGCTACAGACGCCTTTCATTGAGACAGATAGTTCAGTACGATCCGGACCTCTTCACTACGTTCTTTCCCATAGTACTAACTACTCCCGACGTTTGCTGCAATCTTTTTAGTGAAATGAATCACTATTTTGACCTCGTCATGTTCGATGAGGCAAGCCAATTGCGACTTGAAGACAATTTGCCAGCCCTGCTTAAAGGGAAACAAATTGTCATCGCGGGGGACGAACATCAGATGCCACCTTCAAACTACTTCAGTAAAGTATTTGACGGATCGGTTGAGGATGAAGATGAACTGGAGGAAGAGAATGAACCAGTAAATATTGATAAGGAAAACCTCCTTCTTTCTTGTGAGTCGCTGCTGGATTTTGGGACAGAATTGAATTTCAATAAGAGATTTCTGGACTTTCATTACAGATCCAGGCATCCATTTCTAATTGATTTTTCAAATCATGCCTTTTATAAGAAGAGATTGAGACCACTTCCGAATGACTTTGTCTACAGTCCTATAAAGTATGTTCAGGTTGATGGAACCTTCTCAGAGCACACCAATGAGGCCGAAGCAGAAATGGTCCTGTCCATAATTGAGAATAATATTCTGAGATTTCCAGATGGTAAATATCCTACAGTTGGGGTTGCAACATTTAATATTGCTCAACGCAACTTGATAAAGAGCAAACTTTTGGAGCGCCAGAGGTTTTCAAGGTTTGAATCATTTAATGAAAAGATACAGGAGCTCGAAGAAGATGGACTCTTCATTAAGAACTTAGAGAATATTCAGGGAGATGAAAGGGACGTAATAATCATTTCAACAACTTACGGATTAGGCAAGGATGGGAAATTTGCCCAGCGTTTTGGCCCAATAAATCATTCCAAAGGATATAAATTGTTGAATGTAATAATCACTCGAGCAAAGTATAAGGTTTATGTCTGCTCATCAGTGCCTGAACCTGTATTTATGAATTACAAAGACTACCTGGCTACAGATGGGAACAATCGAAGGGGCATTTTCTACGCCTACCTGGCTTATAGCAAGGCTGTTAGTAGTGATGACAATGAATCTCGATTGGCTGTTTTGCAAACTCTTTCAGAGACAACATCAACAGCACCATCCTCTGTGCTCGATCACTTGGGAAACCTAGAGTCGCCATTTGAGGAGGAAGTTTTTCAAGAAATATCTAGCAACCTAGACAAGAGTACACTTCAGGTACAATTTCCATATGCAGGTTTCAAGATTGACATAGTCTACACTTCAAAAACGCCGGGGGTACCAAAAATCGCAATTGAATGCGATGGAGCAAAGTATCACACAAGTAGAGAAGCATACCTTCATGACTGGCACCGACAAAGAATTCTTGAGCAACATGGCTTTGTGTTCCACCGCATTTGGAGTACAAACTGGTGGAGGAACCCCAAGAGGGAAACGAAGCGTCTTTTGGATTTTATCAGGACTATTGAATCCGGAGAAAAGAGAACCATAGAACCAACAAGGCTTGCTGATGCATTTAATGATGAGGTTATCAACGTCGGCACAATTTCAAACGCAGCTAGAGTTGAACAAAGGAAAGCGACAAATGCAGCCATAAGATCATTTACGGACAAAATAGCAGAGAGAAAAGAAGGCATAGCGGTGAATGACAAAGTCAAGCTCAAGTATGTGAACAATGGAAAGGACGTTCATGTTACGATTTCAGCTTCCTCGACCTCATCAAGGGATGGGGTGCAGTTTATAAGTCCCAACTCACCACTTGCAGTTTCAATTCTAGGAAGAAGGGTTGGAGATATAGTGAAAGTGGGAAACCTGGACAATTTTGTTGAGATACTTGAGATTGTCAAATAGATATTGCTATCAATAGCAACAATGGCAATTTGTATTAATCTCAAAGGCTATTGTCAGTTTGGCGCTTTCTCTGTTGAATTGATTGAAAGCGTATGTACTATTTCGGTGAGCAGATAGTCAATGTCTTGACTGAAATTTACAGTCTGTTCATTAACCAGGATTTCTTTTTCACTAATTGGTGAATGCATAGCTTCATTGGCTATTGTCCGTGAAGTATTGTCAAGGTGCGCCATAGCTCTCTTAAAATTTCTGCTCCCACAGTCGGTGGTAACCTGTGCAAAGGTTGTCTTGCCAAAGATTGGAGGTACATGGTCAATTAAAGTTCTTACTAATGCCAACATTGCATAATGGCAATCATTGCCATAGCAAACATTTAATTCATCACATAACCTTATCAATTTGGATATATCAAATCTATCGTTACTGAGGTTTTCTAGCGCGGCAATTCTACTTTCATTGATAAAGGATGTAGAGATGGTTGGAAAGGTACCTGTCGTTGTGAACTGCGATGGGCGCCTGAAGAAAGGTCGGGATCTTTTCCGAAAGGGTTCCGATACGCCTTGCCTTATGAAATAGTCTTCTAAGCAAGACCGAATACCCTTGTATCTAAGATAAAAATCAAAGTTATCGACGTCCATTCCGAATATCTCATATCCATATGGTTTGCCGTCGGCTTGAGAACTCGCACGTTGCCAAAAGCGCCCATAGTGTGTCACCATCATAAACAGGGACCTGGCGTAGTGACGCTCAATTCCCAATTCATCAGCTATAACATGAATATTGAAATCTTTTGGTTCGTAATCCTTGATGACAATTTGTTGTATAGCATAGGCCAACTTATCGATATCATCGAGTATGTTTCTCACTTGCTCTATATGCAGAATCCCTAGAAGAGTGATTTCAATTGCTTTTTGATCTATAAGCCTTCTGTCTATCTGAAATGGATCGAAATCTCGTCCCGTCCTGTCCATGGTACTCTTCCTGATCTGTAGATAGGATGGCAGATTGCCAGTTTCGACTAGGTACCGCCATGCCTCACTTAGCCAGACTGTTTGCGCCTCTGTAAGAGGGATTACGGCTAAGTGTGGAATTTCTCTTTTTGCAAGTGCCAAAAGGGAGAGGTCCATTTTCATCTATATCATTTTTCTTGATGCTCTAGGTCAGCAGTAGTCATCAATAGAATCTCCGCCGGTCCACTCAAGACCTTGTGCAAGACAAAACCGTTTTTCTGCGCCATCCTTTGTAAAGAAGCTACCAAGACTAATATGTACAAACCGACCGTTTTCATAAGCAATCTTGGCAAGGCCCCAAGGCTTCACAGCTTTTTCACCAGCGGTAGATTCAGTAATCACGTAGAGATACAGTCCATCTTCTGATATGGCGCTGTTTAATACTATTGATGTGTAGACATCATTGTTGCAGAATATTGAACCTTTATTCAACATTTGATAATAGGCAGTGATTGGCTCTTGCGTTATTCCCTGAGGACAACAAGGAAATTCTGAGGGGACACGCCAATTCTTCTGAACCGCATTGAAAGTTTTAGATGCGACTACTTCGGAGATAGGCTCAGCATGTCGTAACTTTGTTCCCAGCGGCTTAAATACCCAGGCTCCCAAACTTCCACCTGAAGGAAGTTTATCACTTTTCGCCCAAGCTTGCATGTTCTGCAGACATGCCTTGGCTTCCTCAGGGCTTACTGTTCGCATCCAACTTACATTAGGTTCCTGGATTCTGTCACGAAATTTCGCAGGATCAGCTAGGAACTCTTCTATGCTACAGCCACAAGCAAGTTCGATCTTCTTTCGCGTCACATCATTCTTCAACACATTCTCTAATCTTGTTAGCCAGCGAAGATTCTCAAGTCGATTGTTTCTGCGGTTTGTATCCAAGTGATCCACTACATACACTTTTGTTGATTTTGCTCCGTAAAACGCGGTTGCAACAATTATGTGAACTCGCGCCGAACCAATTTCCATATAACCCGTCTTGATGTTTGGATTGCCAAAGGTCCATTGGTTATCAGTTGGACGAGGTTGCTTGCCCGGACGAGAATGCCTTAATACAGCCCCGTTGTCACGGACTGAATAGTGCTCGTCTTTGTAAGTACATTCTGCTTCCCTGGTGAAGTCATCCATAGGAGAGGCCTCATTCTGTTCGAATTTGAGCATAGTGACTTTTATTTCAAACTCGGTGACCTGACTTTAAAATCACTTTAAAAACAAAAAGCCAGCCACATCTTTAAAATGTAACTGGCTGATTATCTGGCTCCTCCTCTTGGACTTGAACCAAGGACCCTCTGATTAACAGTCAGATGCTCTAACCAGCTGAGCTAAGGAGGAGTTTCTGCGGTTTCCCGCCCCTTTCCTGGTTGAAAAGGAGTGCAATATTAAAGGATTCAGGGGATATTGACCAAATAGGCCATGCAATTTCAGTCGGGGAGGGCCCCATGGCTGCTATTCCCTGGCCCCCTTGACTACCACTCCGCCCTTCATGACGAAATCGGGGCGTTGCAGCAGGGTGATGTCGCTGAGGGGATTACCCGGAACGGCGACCAAATCGGCCAATTTGCCGGCCGCCACGGTGCCCAGGTCCTTTTCTACTCCCAGGAGCTTGGCCGTATTGTAAGTGCCGATGGTGATGGCGTCCATCGGGGTGGCGCCGAGGATCTCCACCATATATTTAAATTCTTCACCATTCCGGCCGTGGATGTTGCTCGTGGCATCGGTACCCAGCGCAAAGAGGACTCCGGCCTCGTAGGCGGCCCGTAACCGCACCCGTCGCTCACCGGCGATGGCTTTGGCTTTCGCCAGAGCATAGGCAGGTACGCCGCGCTTTTCACCGTCGCGCACGATCTCTTCCAGGATGATCAGCGTGGGCACGAGGTAAGTGCCGCGCTTCTTCATTTCGGCAATGGCTTCATCGCTCACCAGGCTGCCATGCTCAATGGAGGCCACGCCGGCTTTCACCGCGGCGAGCAGTCCCTCACCGGCATGGGCATGGGCCATCACCTTGCGGTCAAGTCGCCGGGCCTCGCTGACGGCCGCCGTCAGTTCTTCCTCGGTCATCTGGGGCGCCCCAACGGCATCACCGACGGAAAGGATTCCGCCCGTGGCCACGATCTTGATCTGGTCCACGCCGTATTTCACATTCAGCCGTACCTGTTTCCGGAACTCATCAGCGCCGTTGACGATAGCGCCTGTCCCGGGCAGGTCGAGCATCGGGCTCCAGCCGTTTACATCGGCATGACCACCAGTGGTGCCCAGTGCCGGACCGGAGGCATGGATGCGCGGGCCGGGAGTGAGGCCGCGGTTGATGATGTCACGGATGGCCACGTCGACATAGCCCAGTGAACCGGCTTCACGTACCGTGGTGAATCCTGCTTCGAGTGTTTTGCGTGCGTTAATGGAGGCGTAGATGCCCCCGTGTGCCGGCGTTTCTTTCAGGGCGGCGAGGTCTCCGCCATCATCGTCAATGGAGGCGAGGTGAGTGTGCGCATCCATGAACCCGGGCATGAGGGTGTGTCCCTTGAGGTCGATGACCCGGGCGCCTGAGGGAATCTTGATTTCAGAAGCTTTGCCTACGGCGGTGATCCGCTCGCCCGTGATGACCACCGCGGCCGCGGGAATTTCCTTACCGTCGCCGGTGAGGATGCGGTCGGCTTTGATAACGGTCACTGGATTGCCTGCCGTTTGAGGTAGGGCAAACTGGGGCAGGCATAGTAGCGAAAGGAGGGTGAAGAAGAGTTTTCTCATAGGGCTGGATTCTTATTAAACTAAGGTCATCCTGTTACGATAGTTGGCGGCCAAAAGGTAATCTTTTTTGGTTGCTTACAAACGGGGCATGAGCCCGGAAATCCCCGGTGGGTTAGTGTGATCTCTGAGGTCCGAGATGTTTTTCTGTCAAAAGTCATTGGAGGCGGTCCTGACTCCCCCTTATTTTGGCACGAAATATTCCTATGAAAAAATTCATTGTCATTTTGCTGGCGATCGCTTCATTACCGGTTGTCGCCCAGAAAAGAACCTACTCCACCACCGGCGGCGAACTGATCTTCTCCTTTGCCAACCCCACCATCAACGGGCAGACCGCCTCCAACACCGTGCGGTTCTCGCCGTTCTTCAACATCCAAACGATGGTGCACCATGATCTTTCCGACCATTTCGGTATCATCACGGGCTTCAGTCTTCGCAACGTGGGTTTCATCTTCGATGACCCCGCCTCTCCTGGAACGTACTACAAGACCCGTAACTACACAGTCGGCCTGCCCATCGGACTCAAAGCGGGCAACTTCGACGGTCGGTTTATCTATGCCGGCTACGAGATCGAATTTCCGTTTAACTACAAGCAGAAGAAGTTCGTCAATGACGAGAAAGTCGACAAGTTCGACGAGTGGTTCAGCCGCCGCGTTCCCACCTTCTACCACACGCTGTTTGTCGGCGTGGGACTCGTTGAGGGCACGCAGTTGAAGTTCAAGTACTACCTGACCAACTGGTTCAATAAGAGCTACACCGACGGTGCCGGCAACCAGCCCTATGCCAACTTTGACGCCAACGTATTTTATATCTCCCTGAGCTTCCAGATCCTAAGGGGCTCGCGGTTCTATTACAAGGACAAATCCAGTGGCTTATGAAGAAATGGTGGATCCTGTCCGTAATGGCCGGCTTGCTGGCCTTCACGTTTACCGCATCCTTCCTTGAGACGCTGAAGATTGAAAAGGCGGATGCCGAATCCGCCATCTGGAGGAGTTTCTCTTACGGCTCCTATGGCGGACCCATGTCGGCGGCCTGGCACAACTTCGCGGTACCGGCACGCGTGACCATGGTGAAGGAAATCGGATCCTTTGCGCGGACGTACTCCCGTTCGGATGACTTTAAGAAGCGGTACGCCGAGTACCGGGAACAGCAGAAACCTTCAGCCCCTGCACCCTTCGTGGGCGTGGAGGGTTTGAAAAAACAACAGCGTGAAGAGCTGACCAAAAGTATCCGCGAGGCCAAAGAGGCAATGAAATCGGTGAGCGGCGAGGCTCGTAAGGGAATGGAGGAGGGAGTCAAGGCCATGGAGGATGTGCTGAAGGAACTCAATAACCCCGACAACCCGATGTACAGCGCCGAGGTCAACAACATGCTCAAGCAGGGGTGGGACCAGGAGAACCAGGCCTATCAACAGGCTCTGCAGGCATGGAAAACGGAATGGCCGGAGTCGCCCAACCAACTGATCCGCAACCGGCTCAACTACTTCCTGGAGTTGTCAGCCACGGTTGACTTTGGCGCCAAACTGGGCAAAGGTCCCAACGGAAAGATGGTCTTCCTCAACCCGGCGTATGAATCCAAGCCTTCTGACTGGAAGCTGTTGTACCGCTGTGGGAAGGAAAGTGTGGAGGCGGCGCGGGGGGTGGCGAAGGAGTGGTTGGTTGAGTTGAAGTGAGGGTTACCTCACCCCCCGGCCCCCTCTCCGGGGCGGAGAGGGGGAGGGTTACTGAGAATCTTTCGTATGTCGGTAAGTACATTCTCCGTTCGGAGAATGATGTCGTCATTGGTGAAGCGGAGTACGGTTAGTCCCCTGTGGTTGAGGTATTCTGTTCGCTCTGCATCATACGCCGGGTTGTCATTTTCCTGATGCACGAACCCATCGGCCTCTACGACCAGGCAGTAATCATGGCAATAGAAATCAACGATATATCTTCCGATCGGGTGCTGTCTTCTGAATTTGAAACCCAGTTGCTTCCGACCTCGCAGATGCCGCCAAAGAACGCTTTCAGCTTCCGTGCTGAAGCATCGGTTATGTCGCGCATGATTGAAGAGTACACCGCGGGCCTTAAAGTGAAAAGGATATTTCATGGTGCACGCCGTTAAGCGGGCAAGATGAGACAGACTAATGCGCCTGTGAAATCCAGGCCTGTCTGGTTTCCCTGACAATCTTATTATCTTTTTCCGGCACGGAAAAAGAATCCCCCTCTCCGTTTCGGAGAGGGGTTAGGGGTGAGGTGAATCAGGCTGAGACACAGTCGCCTTCTTCTGCCCCATCATCCCCACCATCATCACCCCGGCCGTCAGCAAAATCACCTGCGTCAGCAGCGACCGGTTGACCACGGGCAGCACCTGGCCTGCCGGAATGGTCAGGAACAGCAGGATGGTGATCAGCCCGCGGGGGGCGATGAACAGCAGCGGCATCAGGGGAAGTTTGGACCAACGAAGCTGCAAGGCGCGGATGCCGTAGATGAGCCCTACAAGGGAGGCCGACCACCCCAGAGACTGGGTATCCAGGATTTCCTGGGTCTGGAGGGTGAATCCGAACAGCAAGAAGAAAAGCGAACGCACCAGGAAGGCTACCTCTCCACCGAGTTCATGAAAGCGGTTGACCTGGACATCCCAGCCTTCCCAGACAAGTTTTTTGGCCCAACGAAACTTGCCGATCTCTTCCAGGTTACCCAGGAATAGCCCGAAGATAAGAATGAAGAGAAGGCTGGGAAGGTGGTAGAGCTTGGAGACCGCGTAGATGAGCACGATGAGCAGGATCATCGGGACGAACTTCACGGGATGGTGGATATTCTTGAGCAGGTAGGCCAGCCCGAGTGAGGCGATGAGGGAAACGGCGGCCATCAGGAGCAGCTGGAGGCCGAATTCCAGGAAGGCGAATGCATCGATGACCTCATTGAGCACCATGAAGTTGAAGAACACGACGCCCAGGATGTCGGACAGGCTGCTTTCGTACACCACGAACTCGCGGTCGGCGTCGACCAGGTTGCGGGCCGTCGGAATGGCGATGGCGCTGCTGATGATGGCCAGCGGGACGGCGTTGGCAATGCTCTCCTTGAGCGGATAGTTGCCCAGGAAATGAAACAAGGCGCCGGTAGCCAGTGCCATCAGGAGCAGGGCGAGGCCTGACCCCGAAAATGCCTTGCGGATAAGGGGCATCTTCGACCGGTTTACTTCCAGCTCCAGGGCGCCTTCCAGTACAATAAGAATAAGGCCGACGGTACCCAGCACGGGTAGGACCTCCGACATATCGGGGAACTCGAAACCGAGGATGTCCAGCACCTGGCCCAGCCCCCAGCCCATGAGCAGCAGTAAGATCACGGACGGAATGCGGGTTCGTTTGGACGTGAGGTCAAAGAAGTACGCCAGCAGCAGGAGCGTGCAGAGCGTGATGAGGATGGCGGTGGTCACGGGGCAATATAATAAATCGTGGCTCGTTACTCGCTGCTCGGTACTCGGCACTTGGCACTCGGTTCTCGGTGCTTATCGTGCGAAAAAAACGAACTTCGTTACTCGTGGCCTCATGAGAAGCACAAACCCTGTTTCAGTCTTTGAGTCATTTGACTTGCTTAATGCGCTGGGTCGGTATAGCGAACTCCGAGAAGCGAGTCCGAGCACCGAGTACCGAGCACCGAGTGACGCGTGACGCGTGACCTTACTTCCGGGCCTTTATTTCATTTTCCTTCATTCTCCACCGCACGATAGACCGGATGAGGCTGGCGGGCAAAGGAGCGTCGAGAGGAAACTGGACGGTGCCTTTAGAGGTTTTGTACTTGGTAAGCCGATCCTGGAAATGAGAAATTGCCTTGGGCCCGGGGTAAAAGCCAATGTGCTGCGCATAACCGGCGAAGTAGACGAGCATGCCGCGATAGGTATATCCCGGCATCCCGTAGCTGATCTTTTCCTCTGCTTTTGGAGCGGCATTCTTGATGATGGATCGCAGTTGCCGGAGCAGGGTCCGCGTGGCGGGAGGGAAGGTGGCCAGGTACTCAGTCACCGTAGCTGGGGGAGATGCTTTCTTCATAGTGATGTGGATGCTGTGCTAATCTACCGCCTTGCTGATTCCCAATCAACGCCACGAGACTCGCGGCTCGGCACTCGCCTATTTCAGTCTTGGAGTCATTTGGCTTGCTTAATGCGCTGGGTCGGTATAGCGAATTCCGAGAAGCGAGTACCGAGCAACGAGTAACGAGTAACGGAAAGCGTCCCTACACCCATCCGTGTTTTGTATACCATTCCCACGTCTCTTTCAATCCGAGTTCGAGGGAGTAGGCAGGCTTCCTGCCCAGGTCGTTCCAAAGGTCGCTGCTGTCGCACAACCAATTGGCGGCTTCGATCTCCCGGAGCTTGTCGATGCCCATAAATGGATGACGCCCAAGCAGACGATGGGCTGCTTCCGATGCGGTGATCAGCGGGCGAAGTACAGGGATAGGTACCCGGAGACGCCAGGTGCGACGGCCCATCAAGGTGGAGATGATCCGTCCGAGATCCTCCTGGTCGTAGGCCCCGGTATCCGAAGCCAGGTAGCAGGTTCGAGCCTGTGGCAGAGCCACCAGATCCAGGGCGGCCGAGGCAAGATCTTTCACGTAGATCATGGAGAGTCTTTGCCGGTGCGTTCCCACCCTGGGCTGGATGCCGCGGCGGATCCAGCGAAACAGGCTGAGAAAGTCGCGGTCGCGCGGGCCGAACACAGCGGTGGGGCGAAGAATGACGAAGGGAATAGGGCAGGCCGAAACGAGGTAGCGCTCGGCAGCCAGTTTACTCTGTGCATAGGCGGAGACCGGCCGCTCCGGATCCCCCACGCGCAGCGGCTCCAGGGTTTCCGCATGGCCTGGCCCCATCACCGCCAGGGAGCTCATGAAGAGAAACTTTTCAGGCGGACGCGATAATTCACGAAGGGCGTTCACGAGGTGGCGGGTGTACGTGAAATTGATGGTTTGAAAATCCCCATTCCCCTTCGTGCCGGTGGTGCCCGCATTGTGGATGATGTAGTCGAAGGAATCGCTGCCCAGCTGGCGCGCCAGGGAATCGGGAGAAGCGTACTCCAGTTCCAGGAAGCGAATGCGAGGATCCCTAAGAAACTCCAGGGAGCTGCTCCTTCGGACGCCGGCCACTACGTCGTACCCGCGCGACAAGGCTTCGTCGACGAGAAAGCTGCCGATGAATCCGCTGGCCCCGGTGATGAGAATCTTTTTGGGCATCGTCTACAGCGTTTTGATGTAGCACCGGCGCCGCTTGTGTTGCTTCGCCTCAAAATATTCCCACATGGCCTGGATCCTGTTGTTGTTCTCCAACTGCGGGTTGGATTCCGCCTGGGTGATTCCGTTGCGAATGTAGGAGCGGTTGATCTCACGCATCAACAAGGCGTTGACGCCCTTACCCTGCAAGTCGGGGCGCACCGCCACGAGGTAGAGGTCACCCAGCGTGTTCTTGCGCATGGCCTGAAGCAGGTAGATAAATCCAAAAGGGAAAAGACGCCCGTTGGCTTTCTGTAAGGCCCGGGATAAAGACGGCATGGTAACTCCGAAGGCGGCCAGTTTACCTTCTTTGTCCAACACAATGCTCACAAAGTCGGCGCGGATAAAGGAGAAGTATTGCTTGACATAATATTCGATCTGCCGTTCGGTGAGCGGCACCACGCCATAGAGATTGCCGTACGCGACGTTGATCAGGTCGAATATAGCCGGGGCATAAGGAAGAATGTCTTTCGGTTTTTTCGCCTTCAGGATCGTCAGTTGCTGCCGGCGGAGGACAATCTCGGCAATGCGATCCAGGTTTTCCGGCACGACGGGTGGTACGGTGGCCAGGAACTCCACCCAGTCCACATCTTTCCGGTAGCCCAGTGCCTCCATGCGCTGCGGGTAGTAGGGATAATTATAGAGTGTGGCGAGCGTGCCCAGCTGGTCAAAGCCCTCCACCAGCATGCCTTCATGATCAAGATCGGTAAACCCCAACGGGCCGTGCACGGCGGTCATCCCCAACTCCCGTCCCCATTTTTCCACCTCGGCCAGGAGTGAGGCTGCCACTTCCTCGTCATCGATAAAATCCAGCCATCCGAAGCGGAGGTATTTGTTCTTCCACTTTTCGACGTAGGCCTTGTTGAGGATGGCGGCCACACGTCCGACCACCTGGTTGTCGCGGAGCGCGAGCCAAAGGCGGGAATCGCAATACTCGTAAGCGGGATTCTTGTCTTTGCGCAGGGTAGCCTCTTCATCGAACCGCAGGGGCGGCACGAAATAAGGATTGCCCTTGTACAACCGGTAAGGGAAGTCCACAAAGGTCTGGAGGTCTCTCCGGCTGGAAACCTCTTGGATCCGGATACTCATCGCTCCGAAGTTAGACGATCTCGAGGTCTTTGGCTACGGTATAGATCTTTTCTATCGCGGTGTCGATCTGTTCGGTGGTATGCGTCGCCATCAGGTTGAAGCGGATGAGCGAACTTTCGGGGGCCACGGCCGGTGAAGTAACCGGGTTGACGAACACTCCCTCATCCATGAGCCGCATCGCCATCTGGAAGGTCTTGGTGTTGTCGCGGATGTAGATCGGGATGATGGGCGTACAGGCATTGCCAATGTCAAAACCCAGCGCAGGGAACGCGCCCAACGCGTACCGGGTATTGGCCCACAGCCGCTCGATACGTTCCGGCTCGCGTTTGATCACCTGCAGGGCTGCCAGGGCACTCGCGGTAGCGGCCGGAGAAATGCTCGCGCTGAACATCAGCGACCGCGCGTGATGTTTCAGGTAATTGATCGTCGCCCGGTCGGAAGCGATAAATCCCCCGATGGAGGCCAGCGACTTGCTGAACGTACCCATGATGAGGGCGGTGCGATCGGTTAATCCATAGTGAGAGGCTGTCCCCCGGCCCCCGTCGCCGATGACCCCCAGGGCATGGGCGTCGTCGACCATGACGATAGCGCCATATTGCTCGGCGAGCCTGGCGATCTCCGGGAGGTTGGCTACATCGCCGTCCATGCTGAAGATGCCGTCGACCACGATCAATTTGATCCGGTCCGGGGCGCAGGACTTCAGGGCTGTCTGTAAGGACGCCATGTCGTTATGCCTGAATTTGATGGTGCGGGCGAAGCTCAGGCGGCTGCCCTCGATGATCGACGCATGATCCAGTTCGTCGAGCAGCAGGTAATCGTGCCGGCCAAGCAACGCGGGAATTACCCCGATGTTGACCTGGAAGCCGGTACTGAACACCACGGCGGCCTCCTTGCCGGTAAACTCCGCCAGCTGTTCTTCGAGTTCGAGGTGAATGTCCAGCGTGCCGTTCAGAAAGCGCGATCCCGCACAGCCGGTGCCGTAACGGGCGATGGCATCCTGCGCTGCCTGTTTGATTTCAGGGTGGTTAGTGAGTCCTAGATAACTGTTGGAACCGAACATCAGTACGGGGCGGCCTTCGATGGACACCTGTGTATCCTGGTCCGACTCGATGGTGCGGAAGTAAGGATACAGCCCCATTTCTTTCAGGCGATCAGGGACATCAAAGGCAAGCATCTTTTCGGTAAACCCGGTGCGGGCGGCGGCTTGCAGGGGGAGGGTGTCTGACTGCATGTTGCGTGCGTCTATGGGCGTGCAAGATAGGGAATTAGAGGATCAATCAGTCCGATATAAGTCAAATACTTCCGGCCTCTTTTTTCCGCTGACCATGCATGGCTTGACGTTTGACAGGAATCGATTTCGGGAACCCCGGTAATTCCCTATCTTATCCCACAACCCAAGTTTTGCTCCCTATGCGCTATTTCCTGATCGTTCTTGTGCTGTTCTTGTCCGTGTCCGCCCAGGGCCAACCGGCGGCTTCGCAAGGCACCGTAGACTCCAAGTACTTCTCCAACTTCAAGTGGCGTAATATCGGCCCCCAGCGGGGTGGCCGAAGCCTTGGCGCTTCGGGCAGCCCGGGACGCCCCAATGAGTATTACTTCGGGGCCACCGGCGGCGGACTCTGGAAGACCACCGACGGTGGGCAGGAGTGGGCACCCGTAACCGACGGCCAGATTTCCAGCTCTTCCATCGGCGCCGTGGCCGTGGCGGAGACCAATCCCGATATCGTCTACATCGGCGGTGGTGAAACCCAGCTCCGCGGCAGTATCACCCAGGGCGATGGCGTCTACAAAACCACCGACGGCGGCAAAACCTGGCGGCACCTCGGCTTGAAAGAGACGCAGGCGATCTCGCGCATTCGCGTTCACCCCACTAACCCGGATATCGTTTATGTCGCAGCCCTCGGCCATCCCTACGGCGACAACGAGGAGCGCGGCGTTTTCCGGTCCACCGACGGAGGAAATACCTGGAAGAAAGTATTGTACGTGAGTCCCAAGGCTGGTGCGGCCGACCTGATCATCGATCGCAACAACCCCAAAGTCCTTTATGCGAGCACGTGGCAGGTATACCGCCGCACCTGGAAGATGTGGGGAGGCGGTCCCGACTGCAAACTGTGGAAATCGGAAAACGGCGGCGACACGTGGATCGAGCTCAGTAAGAACCCGGGCATGCCCGCGCCTCCGTTGGGGAAAATCGGCATCACCGTTTCTCCCGCCGACAGCCGCAGACTGTGGGCTATCGTGGAGGCCAATGACGGCGGCGTGTTCCGCTCCGACGACGGCGGCGCCACCTGGAAGAAGACCAACGACGAGCGTAAACTTCGCCAGCGTGCCTTCTACTATTCGCGCCTCACCGCCGATCCGTTCGACCGGGAAACGGTCTATGCCCTCAACGTTGAGTTCTTCAAGAGCACCGACGGCGGGGTCACCTTCAACTCGATCAATACCATGCACGGCGATCACCACGATTTGTGGATCGATCCCAACAACCCGCAACGCATGATCCTCTCCGACGACGGAGGCGGCGTGGTGTCCGTCAACGGCGGCAAGTCGTGGACTGAGCAAGACTACTGTACCACCCAGCTTTATCACGTCACCACGACGAATCACGTGCCTTACCACGTGGCCGGCGCCCAGCAGGACAACTCCACCATCGCCATCCCGAGCGACGGGTGGGGGCACATGAACGAGCTCGGCGAATGGGGCTATGACGTCGGTGGAGGAGAGTCGGGCTACATCACCTCTCACCCCGACAACCCCGACATTTTCTACGCCGGCAGCCAGGGCGCATTACTCACCCGCCTCGACCGCACCACCGGGCAGATTCGTGACATCCAGGTGTATCCCCGCTTCTTCTCCGGCGAACCGGCCAGCGCACTGCCGGAACGGTGGCAGTGGACGTATCCCATCGTGTTCTCTCCGAAGGATTCCAGGATTCTCTTCACCTGTTCCCAGCACGTGTGGAAAACCACCGACGACGGGCAAAGCTGGACGGCCATCAGCCCTGACCTGACTTACGCGGACCCGGAAACCCTCGGACCTACTGGCGGCGAGATCACCAAAGACATGAACGGTCCCGAGATCTATGCCACGGTGTTTGCCCTTGCCCCTTCCTTTCATGATGTGAACACCATCTGGGCGGGCTCCGACGACGGTATGATCCACATCACGCGCGACGGCGGCAAGAACTGGACGAACATCACACCGAAAGATCTTCCCAAACATTCTGTGGTAGCCATCATCGACGAATCGCGCCATAATCCGGGCACGGCCTACGTCGCTGCCTTCCGGTACCAGGTCGACGACCGCCAGCCTTACATTTTCCGTACGCGCGACTACGGCAAGACGTGGACCAAGATCGTCAACGGCGTGAAAGACGGGCATTTCTCCCGTACGATCCGCGAAGATCATGTCCGTCCGGGGCTTCTCTTCCTGGGCACGGAACACGGGGCCTATGTATCGTTCAACGCCGGCGACAACTGGCAGCCACTGCAGCTCAACCTTCCCGATACACCCATCCGCGATCTCGTGGTGAAGAACGATGACGTAGTGCTCGGTACACACGGCCGCGGCTTCTGGATCCTGGACGACATCGGCCCGCTGCGCCAGCTCACCCCCGAGGTGATGAAGCAGCCCATCGCCTTCTTCCAGCCGAGTGACGCGATCCGCGGCGTGTATCCCGCTATTTTCCAATACTATCTCGAGAAACAACTGGATTCCGTTCGTATCGATATTCTCGATGCTGACGGGAAGCTGGTGCGATCCTTCAAGGGAGATAAGCCGGAGTACAAAGCCGACCCCAATGTGCCGCGCTGGGAGCGTAGACCGAATCCGCCCACGACGAAGGCAGGCCTGAACCAGTTTACCTGGGATCTTCGCTATCCCGGGGCGACGGTCTTTGAAGGGATGATTCTGTGGGGCGCCAACCCGCGCAACGGACCCAAGGCGCCGATCGGCAAGTACCAGGTACGGTTCAGCTCGGGAGCGTATTCCAAAACGTACCCCTTCCAGATCAAGATGAATCCCAACCTGAAAGGCGTTACGGAGGCTGACCTGAAGGAGACTTTTGACCTGGCCATGAAGATCCGTGACCGCGAGAGCGCCGGCAACGAGGCGGTGATTCGTATCCGCGAAGTTCGCAAGCAGTTGGAGGCCGGATTGAAGGAGACCTCTGACCCGCAGATCACTGCGGCCGCCAAGGACCTGATTGCCAAAATTACCGCCATCGAAGAAGATCTGTACCAGGTGCGCAACCGTTCCTCGCAGGATCCGTTGAACTTTCCGATTAAGCTTGGCAACCGGATTTCAGCCGTGCGCCGAAGCCTGGAGACCGGTGATGCCAAGCCCACGGCGGGCGCGTACAAGGTCTTTGCCGAGCTCAGCAAGGAGCTGGATGACCAGTTGCTGAAACTTGACAATACCCTCAAAACCGGCCTGGATGGACTTAACCCCATGCTGATGAATAAGCAACTGAAAGGGGTGGTAGACAACAAGCGATAGATTTTGTTTCATATATTTAGTCAAATACACGGCTCGTATGAAGAAGTTCTTCTTAATCGCCTTGGTGTTTCTGCCTGTTGCCCCTCTCTTTAGCCAGACAATCTTTGGAATCAAAGGAGGGCTTAACCTGGCCAAGATTCACATCGAAGCTAGCATACCCGGATTTGGGTCAGGGAGCAATTCCAGCGACAACCTCACATCCTTTCATGCCGGTCTTTATATGAGGGCCCGATTGGGAACTTCTGTCAGCATTCAGCCAGAGCTGATTTACTCGGGGCAGGGTGGAACTTCCCAGGGGTCTGACTTGAAACTGGATTACCTGAATTTGCCGGTCATGCTGCTTTATCATGCGAATGAGCAGTTCAGTTTGCAGGCGGGGCCCCAACTGGGCTTTATACTCAGTACCAACTCCGGCTCGGTTTCAAATGACTTCAATGCCATGGATTTTGGCCTTGCACTGGGAGCAGGGTATGACTTTACCGGCGGTCCGAACCTGACTTTTCGCTACGTACTGGGACTAACCAATATAACCAAGATAGATACCACCGGTGCCCCGGCCGGCACAAGTATCACCACCACCAATCAGGTAATACAGTTCAGTATTGGCTTCAAACTTTCTAAGTAAGCGAAATCAATAGTGACCAGCAGATGCGACCCTGGTTAGGATAGATCGGGTTATGTTTTTTCAGTGAGCCAAGGCCTGAGCATGAATAGACCTTGGTTTCGGTAGGCTGGAGTGATGGTTCATCTTTGTTGATGCATGACCAATCTCATTGAGTTTCAGTGGGGGAGAGATCAATTTCGGCGCATGAAAAGAGCGGCTATTCTGGTGATTTTGACCCTTCTGGGCAATGGACTTTATGCCCAGGGCACCAAATTCGGTATCAAAGCCGGGCTCAACCTTGCTCAGCTCAAGGTTTCGGTAGCTGGGTATTCAGAAACTTCGAATTCGCTCACTGCATTCCACGGAGGGGTATATGCGCAGATGATGACTTCTGAGAAATTCGGGTTTCAGCCGGAGTTGCTTTATTCCGCCCAGGGCGCTGATGAGGGAGACAGTGCCAAATTCAACCTGAACTACCTTATCATCCCCGTGATGATGCGCTATGACGTGTCTCCGGGAATCAGCATTCAGGCGGGTCCCCAGGTGGGTTTTCTCATGAGTGCAACGGTGAATGGCGTGGATGTAAAAAGCGAAATGAACTCCATTGACTTTGGGCTGGGATTTGGTTTTGGTGTGGATCGCCCCAGTGGATTTAGTTTTGGATTCCGCTACGTCGTAGGTCTTTCCAACACGTTTTCTTCGTCCACGGTCAGTGCGATGAGCAACTTTGGCTTGGGCGATATCAAGATGACCAACCAGGTGATCCAATTTTCTGTCGGTTACCGATTGACCAAAGGCTGAACGGGCCGGTATTACGGTCTTGCTGTTAATTGAATTTTCTGACCTGCCTTCGCATGTAGGGTAATCCGGTACCCGCTCTTTCTAATATCGGCTCCCGATACATGGAAATCTTGTTCTTCTCCATCGATGGTAATAAGGCCGTCCTTCCCGCTGGTGATTGTCACTTCAGTGATTAGTCCCCCTGCTCGTTTCGCTGAAACAATATGGGCTCCTTCCGAACGGAGGCCAAAGAAACTCACCTCGTTCCAGGACTCTGGCACGGCAGGAAACAAGCGGATCACTCCATCGTGACTTTGCAGCAGCATTTCCTGTACGCCCGCGGCAAAAGCGAAGTTCCCCTCCAGCGTAAAGGGCCGGTAGGTGTATCCCGAATATTTTCCGCCGCACTGATCGCCGTTGGCGTGAAAGCTGTTCGACAGGCAGAAGCACCGGGCGAAAGTTTCCAGGGCACGATGGGCCTCTTCGCCCTGGCCCATCCGCGCATACAGATTCCCCAACCAGGCAAAAGAGTAACCTACCCACGCTTTAGTGCCCTGAGCTTCGAGCGACCTGATCGAAGCTTCGATTATCCGCCGGTCGTCTGCATTATCCCAGGAAAGCAAACCCAGCGGGTGAATTCCCATGAGATGGGAAAAATGGCGGTGCGATTCGGGGTAGGGAAGTCCGGGTGCCAGCTGTAATCCGCCATCTGCGCCGATGGAGAGTGGCGGCCATTGAGCCAACGCATTTCGCCATTGCTTCGCCTCCCCGCTCAGGCCAAGTTCATCCGCCATCTCCGCAGCCTTCTCATAGGTCCAGCGGATGATGGCGAGATCGTAGTTGGTAGTCTCCCTGAACCAGGCCTTCGGACTATTGTCGTAAAATTCGGGGCTGGAACTCAGGGGCAGCTGCCGCAGCCCGTCGCTGCGGGTTACGGAGATCGACGCGATGAACCGCGCAAAGTCACGGACCCATGGGTACGCTTTCTCTCCGAGGAACTTGCGATCCATCGTGTAGCGCCAGTGAAGATAGAAGTGATGCCCCAGCCAGCCCGCGGTGGTAGGAGAGAGTGAGTACTGGATCCAGCCACCCATCGCTTCGCCATCTAGTGTCGTCACGCCCGGCACATTAAGTCCTTCGGATTTAAAATAGGACTTCGTCCAGCGCTCAAACACGGGCCGCGACCGGTGCAACCAGTTGACCATGCCGGCGGCTTCCTCCAGGTGGTTGCCGCTGTAGGCAGGCCAATAGCTGAGCTGAATATTGAGGTCGTTATGGATGTCTCCCTTCCACGGGGGAAGGTTGCCGTTGTCGGCGGTCCACACGGCCTGCAACGTGATGGGCGGCGCATCGGCCCGGGCGACACAACCGAGTTTGTACTGTTCGAGGTACCACTGGCGTTCAAGCACCGAATCCGGAAGACTGATGGAGGATTTCGACCAGTAGGAATTCCACCACGCCGTCGTGGACTTACGGTCGCCATTGTAGCCTCGTGCCAGGGCTGCCGCTGTGATCGATGAAGCACGCACGTCTTTGTTGCCACCGTAGGTGCTGGTGATGGCCCACACGCCTTCCATGCTTCCGGCTACCACTTTCCAGCGGACACTTACTTCATATTCGAAGCCGTTCCATCCGGGCTGCACATAGTGAATCTCGTTGGGACGCTTGTTGATTTGTCCTTGCGGGTAGCCGAGCCGGGCGAGACCCTGGCCTTCCACGGAGTTGCCGTCTTTGACATTCGAGGCATCGGAATAGCGGGGCGGAATGAGGTTCGGCAACGCGTCGGCGCGACTGATGCGAAACCATCCCAATGGCAAGGTGGGATGAATGAACGACGTGAAGGTCCAATGATCGCGTGAGAGAATGGAGGCGAGGCCTTGTTTAATATAGAGATGTACGTTGTCGGCTTTGGGCTGCGTGCCAAGATCAAACTCCAGCGCCGCGCCCGGGATCTTAGTCGGCGCGGGGTCGCGTTCATAAGGTACATCGCCCAGTTTTTGAATGACCTCATAGGTGCCGGCGTCAAGGTTTTTCTTCACCCCGGCGAAATCAAACTCGTCGAGGTCTGCCGTGGGGCGGAGGTCCCACAGGTCGGCCCGGTCCAATGACAGGCGAAGTTTCCCGTCTTTCTCCCAGATCAGCGCACCCACCATCCCGTTGCCCAGCGGCAGCGCTTCGTCCCAACGGCTGGGCAAGGCCTTGAATTGAAGGTCATGACGGAAGGCGGTCTGCCCGGAAGCGTATAGGCTGACCAAGAAAAGGAGGTAAAGGGCTGGTCGAGCGAGCATGGAATAAAGTACGCGAATTTCGGTGAATGGTGAACAGTGACTGTGAATGCTTCGAAGAGGTGCCTACCCTGAAGCAAGTTTACCGGTGCGGGCCAAGGCAGCTTGTCTCGCTGAATAGAGTTTCTCCTGTGGCCCTCAAATTTTCCCTCTATCTGATCCCCGGGCTAAAGCCCGGGGCCACAAAATGCCGCCCCAGGCTTCCCAGCTCCGAGCAACGAGCAACGAGCGCCGAGTAACGAGAAACGAGGCCCGTTCTTTCCTACCTTCGGTAACCTTTTCAGAAACTGGGAGTTTACCCCTTCAAATCGACTCATTGGACGCTTTAGCCGACAATGCCCTGATGACCAAGGTCCGCGACGGAGACGTGGACAAGCTTGGCCTCCTCTTCGAGCGCTATAAACGCCCGCTGTACGGCTTTTTCTATGGGCTGAACCGCGACCAGGAACTGAGCGAGGACCTTGTTCAGAATACGTTTTTCCGTATCCTGAAATACCGGCATCTCTTCCGCGGCGACGGCGACTTCAAGACGTGGATGTTTCATATCGCCCGTAACGTGAGCCACGACCACTACCGCAAGAACAAGATCAAGGTGAAGGAAGGGGTGGAGAAGTGGGAGAACCGGCTCGGACATACCGACCACCGCGACGCGGAGATGCAGAACGCCGACGAACGCCAGCTCCTCGAATGGGCCATGGATCGGCTGCCGGCTGACAAACGCGAGATCCTGCTCCTGAGTAAATACCAGGAGAAAAAATACAAGGAGATCGGCGAACTGCTCGGCTGCACGGAAGGAACAGTGAAAGTAAAAGTGTTTCGAGCCCTCCAGGAACTGAAAGTCCTGTACAAGCAGCTCGAACAACGATCATAGAAATTTGCCCTGGCCCCTAGTCCCTAGACCCTAGTCTCATGAAACCAGAAGAACTCATCGCCAAGTACAACGAAGGCCTCGCCGACCCGGCGGAGGTCACGGAGTTGGAAAAACTGATTGAAGAAGGCACCGTGTCGCTCACCCAGCTAAGGGAATTGCAGACCCTCGACGAGCAGCTTTCGGCGGTCGACGACGGATCGCCTACGTTGCGGCTCGACGACGGCTTCTACGCCATGCTGGCGAAGGAAAAGAAGAAGCAGCGTGGACTGACCATCACCTGGCCGTCGTGGAGTTTCCTGCTGCCCCGGCTGGGCGTGGCCGCGGTCATCCTCTTCCTGGGTTTCGCCGGCGGCTATTGGCTCCGCTCGCCTTCCGGAAACAGTGACGTGGCGACGCTCACCCAGGAAGTTGTGGAGCTCAAGGAAATGATGATGCTCTCGCTGCTGGAGAAAGAGTCGGCTTCCGACCGGCTTCGGGCCGTCTCGCTAAGCCAGGAACTGGTGGCCGCCAGCGACAAGGTCACCGACGCGCTGTTTGTCACGCTCAACAAGGATCCCAACGTCAACGTGCGGCTCGCCGCCCTCGAAGCACTGATGCCTTACGCCAGCCAGCCGCGCGTCCGCGAAGGGCTGGTGCGGTCGATTGCCGAACAGGATTCGCCCCTCGTGCAGGTCAGCCTCGCCGAATTGATGGTGGCCTTGCAGGAGAAGAAGTCGGTAACCGAGCTGCAGAAATTGGCTGATAGCGACCGGACGCCCAAAGAAGTGAAGGAGAAGATCAAGAAAAGCATCGAAGTTCTCATATGAAAACGAATTGGTTGTTCCTGATCGGCACGGCCGCCTCGGCCTGCGCGTGGGCCCAGACGTCGGAGGAGAAGATCACCCGCGAACTGGCGTTTGAAGCAAAGACAGCATCGAATACCCTGATGACGCTCAACATCAACGGGAGTGTGACGGTCGAAGGATACGCCGGCGACAAGATCCTGGTGGAAGTGAAGAAGACCATCCGCGCCAAGACCGCGGCGCGACTGGAGGAGGGAAAAGAAGAAATTCAGCTGGGCGTCACGGACCGCGCCGACACCCTGATCCTGTACGTTACCGGAACGTGTGCGCCGTTCGGCAAGCAGAGCCGGAAGGACTGGCACCGCAAATTCAACGGATGGGGGTATCAATGGAACAAGAACGAGGGACGGGGATGCGAGGATCGGTATGATTATACGATGGACTTCGTCATCAAGGTTCCGGCAGGGACTCAAGTCGTTGCTTCGACCGTCAACCAGGGTGATGTGGAAGTGACCGGTGTGTCGGGCGCCGTCGTGGCCGACAACGTCAACGGGGCCATCCGGTGTGCCGGAATCTCCGGAGCAACCCGGGCGGCGACGGTCAACGGCGATGTTAATCTTGACTTTTCCGGTAACCCTTCCGGCGATTCGAGGTTTTACACCCTGAACGGCGACATCACCGCCAACTTCCGGAAAGGACTTGCCGCGCAGCTGGCGTTCAAGAGCTTCAACGGAGAGTTGTATTCGTCGGTCGAAGAGATCACGGCGCTGCCCGTGCAACTCGAGATAACCGACCGCGGCGGAGAAGGCACCCGGTACCGCGTCAACGGCAACCGGTATAAAATCAGGCAGGGCGGCCCGCTGCTTGACTTCGAGACCTTCAACGGAGACGTCATCGTTCGCGAAAAGTAAACTGACCACCACTAATCACTGACCAACTGATCACTATGAAAAAGATAACCCACCAAATACTTATCATCGCCCTTCTGGTAATGGCCACCATCCTCTCCTCCTTTGGCCAGGCGGGCAACGAATTCACCATTCCGCTGAGCGACCCGGCTAAGCGGGGCAAGCTGAAAGCCCACCTCAACTATGGATCGATCACCGTGAAGGGAACGGCACGCAAGGATGTACTCGTGCGCTACAACCAGGAGGAAGACAGCGACCGGGATCATGACGATGACGATGATCATGGCAAGGACAAGCACAAGGACAAAGACAAGGCATCGGCGAGCCGGGACGGGTTGCGCCGCATTGGCGGGGGAGGCCTGGAGCTGGAAGCCAGCGAAAACGGCAACCTCGTGAAAGTCTCCTCGGGAAGCTGGAACGTGAAGACCAACCTGGAGATCGAAGTGCCTTCCGGGATGGACCTCAACGTGAGCACCTACAACGACGGCGACCTGATGATCACCAATATCCAGGGCGAAGTGGAGCTGACGAACTACAACGGTGAAATCACTGCCCTCAACATCTCCGGCTCCGTGGTCGCCACCACCTTCAACGGCGACATCCGGGTGACGTTCGACAAGGTGACCGAAGGAAAGCCCATGTCGTACTCCACCTACAACGGCGACGTTGACCTGACGTTCCCGGCGGCGACCAAGGCAACGTTCAAGATGAAGACCGAGGCGGGCGACATTTACACCGGGTTCGACATGAACATCACCAGCAGCGGCCCCGTGAAGCAGCAAGACCCCAAGAGCGGCGCCTTCAAGCTGAAGATCGACGAATGGAAGCGCGGCGACATCAACGGCGGCGGCCCGGAGATCACCATGAAGAACTACAACGGGGATTTGTATATCCGGAAGAAGTAGGAGAAGGGTAGAAGGAATGACAAAAGCCGGGAGAGATCCCGGCTTTTTGTTTGGTCCACCTCAGCCTGGCGCTCATTCACGTTGGGGAGATTCCTCCTTATCATCTGTATGAACTTTGATTTTTGTGATTTACATGATTTATCTGAAGCCTCAGTGAAATCAAAAGAATCAGGTGAAAATCACAGTTCAGACTTTCGTCGACGAGGCCCGGCAGACCTTGATTCTAAAGAAAGCGTATTCTATCTGCGGGATCCGCGGGAATGCTTCGAAGCAGTGCGTACCCTGAACCTTGTGCGGAGGTGCGGGCCAAGTAAGCTTACCTCGTTGAAAAGAACTTCTCCTTTGGCCCTCAATTTTTCCCTCTATTTGATCCCCGGGCTGAAGCCCGGGGCCACCAAAATGCCACCCCTAACGGGGCTAGACATGTAACCCATGGAACCTTAGGAACCCAAGGAACTTCTGGAACCCAAGCTGCATCGCCTGGCTCGATTACTTTCGTAATTTCCTACCTTTGACCCAATACACCCCCTGCATGCGAGGTCTTCCCAGTCTGCTGCTGCTCCTCCTTCTGCTTGCCTGCACGAAGGAGGCGGCGTCGCCAACAGACCTCTTCCGGGTGATCACGACCAAAGTGACGGGTGTGGGCATTACCACGGCCCAGTCCGGCGGACAGGTCATCAGCGGGGTACAGACATCGTCCGCTGACATCATCGCCCGGGGCGTATGCTTCGGCCAGTTTCCCAACCCGACCATCGCAGACCCCAAAACCACCGATGGCGTTGGCGCGGGAGAATTTGTCTCCAACCTAACGGGACTTCTTCCCGGAACGAAGTATTACCTGAGAGCCTATGCGACAATTGCCCAAGGAACGGTCTATGGAGAAGAGTTCTTCTTCACCACGCTTCCCCTGCAACTTCCCATGGTGATTACCCGGGCAGCCACTGATGTCACGCACAGCGGCGCCACCACCGGCGGTGATATTGTCAACAACGGAGGGTTGCCGGTAATCGAACGCGGATTCTGTTTTGGTTTGTCACCCAATCCTTCCCTTGACGACAACAAGATCTTGAGCGGAACGGGTACGGGCGTTTTCACCAGTCTACTCACCAACCTGTGCACAGACCAGCCGTACTACGTACGCGCTTTTGCCACCACTGGCGCCGGCACCGGGTATGGAAACCAAATCCAGTTTACCACCGGTGCCTTGTCGGGACTCGCCGAATATTCAACCACGGTGCTGGCGGCGCAAAACGACTTTAGCCAGTGCCTGCCGTCCATCAGCGGTTCGGTTCAGCTGGTAAAGGAATCTTCCGGCGACTATTCGATCAGCGATGCATCGTTTGGGCTTTACGGTTGCGTCTACTTCTTCCCGCCGGCCACCGGGGTTTCGTTGACGGTCGATTGCGGAGTGATCTTCCTGGGCGGAAGCGACCAGGGCTCCAAGTCCTATACCCTTACCTCGGTCACCACCAACGGCACCGAGCTGACCATCGAGTGGATCAACAGCGCCGGCGACGCCGCCCGCACCACCCTGACCCGAACGGGAGGGTGGCCAATGAACTTGCATTTGTAATTGGTTTCCCGACAGTAATCCTGAATTCGGCTTCTTGGCGCGATCATCCTGAGCGCT
>JAEUUE010000119.1 GCA_016787605.1 Cyclobacteriaceae bacterium | reverse complement strand
CCGCCTGCGCGCCTTCGTCACCGTGCCCGACAATCCCGACCAGACGGAGATCTACCTGCGCAAGCTGGAACAGATGGGGCAATACGGCGAGCTGCTCTCCTGCCGGCGGAAGTTCCTCCTGAACTACTTCGACGAAGAGGCTGATATCTATTGCGGCAACTGCGACGTGTGCCTCACCCGCTTCGAGCCGGTCGACAGCACCGAACAGTGCCGCACGCTGCTCACCGCCGTGGATGCCCTCGGCGAACGCTACGGCATGGTTTACGTCATCGACTTCATCCGTGAATCGCGCTCGGCGAAAATCCCGGAAACACAAAAGTCGCTGGCCATCTACGGCGCCGGCAAAGACACCTCCAAGGAAGAGTGGGTGCTGCTCGTGCGCGACCTGCTCCAGCAGAACTTCCTCACCCGCACCGACGGGCAATATCCGGTGCTGAAACTCACGCCCCGGGGCAGGGCCGTGCTGGAAGGCAAGGAAAAAATCATGATGGCCAAACCCAAGGAGCGACTGGCCATCGAAACCGAACTGGTGTACGAGCCCGACCTGCTCCGAGAACTGAAAGCCATGCGCAAGCTGGTGGCCACCAAGGAGAACGTCGCCGCCTACCAGGTGCTGTCGGACGCCACTCTCGTGGAGCTGGCCACCTACCTGCCGGAAGACCTGGACGAGATGCGGCAGATCTCCGGCTTCGGCGAAGTCAAAGTGGCCCGCTACGGGGCGCTCTTCGGCCAGATCATCCGCACCTATTGCGAGGCCAACGACCTCACCTCCCGCATTCAGCTCCGCCCAGCCCGCCGGCGCAGGCTGGATCGCCGGTTCCCCGAACAGGAAACCGACACCAAGCGCGAGAGCCTGCGTCTGTTCGAGGAAGGTCTATCGGTAAAGGAAGTAGCCGACACCCGCAACCTGGCCGAGAGCACCATCGAAGGACACCTCGCCTACTTCGTATCGACCGGCCGTCTCGACGCCTCGCGATTCATCGACATGCTGCGCATTCCGTCTATCCAGCAGGCGCGCGACAACGCCGAACGGCCGGGAATCAGCGCCATCAAGGAGATCCTCGGCGACGGGTACAGCTACCGCGAGATCCGGATGGCACTGGCGCACCTGGATTACAAGGATAACCGGGAGAAAAAATATGCTATGTAGGCTTCGGCTGCGCTCAGCCTTAGTCATGCTGAGCGAAGTCGAAGCATGACTACTCCAGGTCAGCCTGAGCGACCTTCCTGAGCCTGCCGAAGGAAGTCGAAAGTCAGCCTGAGCG
The DNA here is from genome assembly GCA_016787605.1 of Cyclobacteriaceae bacterium. Taxonomy (GTDB): domain Bacteria; phylum Bacteroidota; class Bacteroidia; order Cytophagales; family Cyclobacteriaceae; genus ELB16-189. The sequence goes on along the minus strand of JAEUUE010000119.1, from coordinate 129,197 downwards.
AAGTCGAAGGCTGACGAACAGAAACTAAATAAAGAAATGTATCTCAACTGCCACACCGCATTCAGTTTCAAGTACGGCACCCTGACGGTGAAGGCGTTGTTTGATGAAGCGCGGCGGTGCGGGGTGCGGAAGCTGGCGCTTACGGAGATCAATAACGTGGCTTCCTACATCGAGATGCTGCGGGTCTGCCGGGAGAACCGGCCCCTGCCCGGCAGCACGGTTACCGCTTACGGGAAAGAAGGCTATGATCTTGAGATCGCCCTGGGCATCGAATTCCGGCGCGAGCATGAACTGCTCTTCATCGCCCTCGCGAAGAACAATGCCGGCTTCGAGGTGATCAACCGGTTTATCTCCCACCACCACGAAGAAAACAAACCCCTGCCGCATCGGGCCCCCGAACTGCGCGACACCTTCATCATTTACCCCATGGGCCGACTGGAGCCCGACCAACTCCGCGATAATGAATTCATCGGCGTCCGGATCAGCGAACTGACCACGTTTGCCTTTTACAACCCGTTCCGGACCCACCTGCACAAGTTTGTCATCCTGCACCCGGTCACGTTTATGAACGGGATCGACTTCAACACTCACCGTCTGTTGAGGGCCATCGACAAAAACACGCTGCTCAGCAAACTTCCCCCGCACGAACAGGCCCTTCCCGACGAACGGATGATGCCGGAACCGGAGCTGGAGCATCTCTACCGCGACTATCCCGCGCTCATCGCCAACTCCCGGCGCCTGCTGGACGCCTGCCGCATCGATTTTGTGCTGGGCGAAGACAAGAACAAAAAGCATGTCACCGGCAGCGAAGAGAGCGACTGGGACGTGCTGGTGACCAAATCGTGGGAGGGCTTCCAGCAGCGCTACGACGTGAGCAAGCCCGAACTGCGCGAACGGATCCAGCGGGAGCTAAACATCATCCGGCAGAAAGGCTTCATCGCCTACTACCTCATCGCCTATGACCTGATCCGCTTTGCCAAAACGCGGGGCTTCGACTACGTAGGCCGCGGGAGCGGCGCCAACAGCGTCGTGGCCTATTGCCTGGGCATCACCAACGTCGATCCCATCGAGCTGGACCTGTACTTTGAACGCTTCCTCAACGCCGAGCGCACGTCGCCGCCCGACTTCGACATCGACTTCTCCTGGGACAACCGGGACGAGGTCTACGACTATTTCTTTTCCACCTATGGCCGCGATCACGTCTGCCTGCTCGGCACGCACGTCACCTACCAGCGGCGGTCGGTACTGCGCGAACTGGGCAAGGTATTCGGCCTGCCCAAGGAGGAGATTGACCTGATCGTGGAAGAACCGGCTGCGCACCGCGAACGCGACCAGATCACCGAACTGATTTTCCGGTACGCCGACCGGATCAAAGACCTGCCGGCCAATATCTCCATCCATGCCGGCGGCGTGCTCATTACCGATCAGCCGATCTATGCTTATACGGCCACGGAAATGCCGCCCAAGGGATACCCCGTATCGCAGTTCGAGATGCACAACGCCGAAGACCTGGGCATCTTCAAGTTCGACATCCTCAGCCAGCGCGGGCTGGGCCACCTCAAGGAGACGGTGCGCCACGTCAAGCGCAACCAGGGCATCGACGTAGACATCCATCGGTTTGCCGATTTCAAGAAAGACGGGAAGATCCGCGAACTCCTCCGCAGCAGCCGGGCGATGGGCTGCTTCTACGTGGAGTCGCCGGCCATGCGCATGCTGCTGGGCAAGCTGCGGTGCGAAGACTACCTCACCCTCGTCGCCGCCAGCTCGATCATCCGTCCCGGCGTAGCGCGGTCGGGGATGATGCGCGCCTACATCGAACGGTTCCATGCCGTGCGCAACGGGAAGTCATACACCTCCATCCACCCCGCCATGGACAAGCTCATGCGCGAGACCTACGGGGTCATGGTGTACCAGGAAGACGTGATCAAGGTGGCCCATCATTTCGCCGGGCTCACGCTCACCGAGGCCGACGTGCTGCGCCGCGGCATGTCGGGAAAATACCGTTCGCGGGATGAGTTCCGCCGCGTGGAAGAACGCTTCTTCGAGAATTGCCGTGTGAAAGGCTATCCCCAGACTGTCATCGACCGCGTGTGGTATGAGATCGAAAGCTTTTCCGGATACTCGTTCTCGAAAGGACATTCCGCGAGTTATGCTGTCGAGAGCTACCAGAGTCTTTTTCTCAAGGCTCACTACCCGCTGGAGTTTATGGTGGGTGTCATTAATAATTTCGGCGGGTTCTACCGCACCGAGTTCTATTTTCATGAAGCGCGCATGAGCGGCGCCCACATCGAAGCGCCATGCCTCAACCACAGCGACTACCTGACCACCCTCTACGGTCGCACGATCTATATCGGATTCATCCACCTGAAGAGCCTGGAGGTCAGGATTGCCAAGCACATCGCGCTGGACCGCGAGCGCCAGGGCCCTTACCGCAGCCTCGATCACTTCCTGCGCCGCACGCCGGGCATCGGGCTGGAACAGGTGCGCCTGCTCATCCGCGTGGGCGCCTTCCGGTTTACGGGAAAGTCCAAGCAAAAGCTCCTCTGGGAGGCCATGCTGTTTTTCAGCAGCGAACAGTCGCGCCCCGTGCAGCAGCGCGGCATGGCCATGGAAGATCTTTTCGACACGGAGCCGGCCCACTATCCCCTGCCTGCCCTCCATCGCGGCGAACAGGAAGACGCCTTTGATGAAATCGAACTGCTGGGCTTCCCGCTCTGCGACCCCTTCCGGCTCCTGCAGACCACCGACTACGGCGACACCCGGGCCAGCGAGCTGCCGAAGAAGATCAACCGCCACGTGCGCATCGTGGGCTATGTGGTGACCACCAAAGACACGGCCACCCTGAAGGGCGAGCCGATGCACTTCGGAACCTTTTACGATGCCCACGGGGAAGTTTTTGACAGCGTACACTTCCCCGACATCGCGCGGAAATTTCCCTTCCGGGGACGTGGCTTCTACGAACTGCGCGGCAAGGTGGTGGACGACTTCGGCGTCTCCATCATTGAAGTCACCCGCATGGAAAAGCTGCCGATGGTGCACAAGCGGCCGGAGACCGCCTTCCAGGAAATGCCGGAGTCTACTTCCGGAAGAAGTCAGGATGCTTCTCCTCGTGTGGCGTAGCCTGCTGGAGCAGGTAGGCCGCCTCAAGCATTGGCCCCTCGTCGTACAGGTTGCCGATCAGGGCAAAGGAGGTCGGACGCCCTTGCTTGTCGAAGCCGCTGGGAATGGCCATGGCGGGGTGACCGGTCAGGTTGGTAACCAACGAGAGATTACGGCCGTTCTCCGGGCCCACCACAAAATCGTACGGCGCCAGTATCTTGTTGAACTTCTCGATGAGCAGCTTGCGATGCCGGTAGGCCTGAAGGTACTCCACCGCGGAGATAAAGCGCGATTGCCGGAGAGAGTTGGCGCGCGAACTTTCATCCTGTTCCGATAAAAGGCGGTCGCGGTGCTCCCGGACAAGCTCGTCGAAGAAAGCGCCCGCTTCGGCGCGAAGGATGATATCGAAGGCATTGAAGTGGACCGAGTCAGGCATCCGTATTTCATGCAACTCCGCTCCCAGTGATTTCATCGTCTCGAGCATGGCATCGTTGGCGGCCCGGGTGCGGGTGGTGTCGCGCTCAAACAACTGCTTGAAATAGCCAATCTTGTATCCTTTCAAATCCTTCGGCGGATGAAAAGCAAACGAATAGTTCACCACCGACCGATCCATTTCCTTCTCCCCCTGGCCCCGGATCGCTTCGAATACGATCGCGCAGTCCTGCGCCGTCCGGCAGATCGGCCCTGCCTTATCCATCGACCAGGAGAGGCTCATGGCGCCCTCGCGACTCACCGCGCCAAAGGTGGGCCGGAGTCCCGTGGCCCCGCACCGTGCTGATGGCGCCAGGATGGATCCCAGCGTTTCCGTACCGATGGAGAAAGCTACCAGTCCCGCGGCGGTGGCCGAAGCTGATCCCGCCGAAGAGCCGCTGGCCCCCTGCTTTAGGTCCCAGGGGTTTTTCGTCTGCCCGCCGAACCACACGTCGCCGCGTGCCAGCGCCCCGCTGGTCAGCTTGGCCACCAGCACCGCTCCGGCTTCCTCCAACTTCTTAACCACTGTCGCCGTCTCGTTGATGACTTGCTTCTCATAGGGTTCGGCCCCCCAGGTGGTTGGATAGCCCGGAACGGCAAAAAGATCCTTGATGCCGTATGGAATGCCATGAAGTGGGCCTTTGTAAAGCCCCTCCGCCAGCTCAGCATCGGCGGCAGCGGCCTGCTGAAGCGCCAGCGTCTCGGTGATGGTGACCACCGCCTGAAGCGTGTCGTATTTCTTGAGTCGCTCGAGGTAAATCTTCGTGAGGCGGGTGGAAGTAAGCTTCCCGGACTTCAGCAACGCGCCCAGTTCAGCGACGTTCAGGAAGGCGATGTCTTCGTCCGTTGAGGGAAGAATAACCTGGTCAGGAAGCTTCCAGTCGGAGTCCTTTTGCCTCACCTTGAGTTTGAAGTGATCCGGTCGCGGGTCGAAATAGCTGGCCGGCACCAGGCTATAGTCCAGTTTAAGTTTACGCATGCTGTCGTAGCCCGCCCGATTGTCGGCGAGGTACCCGAGCATGGTCTCTTGTTCGGTCTTGGAGAATTCAAGGCCGACCAGTTTCTGTGCACCGGTCAGGTCACGACGGGTAATCTTGTTGCCCGTGCTGCATCCGAACAGCAGGATAAGAACGACGAGCAGGGCCTTTTGCATAACCAGCGGTTTTGTACCCAGGCAAAATACGTCAACCCGCAGGATTGGGAAAGGGATTTATGCCGGCCGGCTAGTGATGTTTGTACTCCTTCTCCCCGGCATATACGGGGATATCCATCACATTCTGGGCCGGAGGCAGCGGGCAAGTGGCAAACTCGGTGAACGCGCAGGGAGGGTTCTCAGCCCGGTTAAAATCAACGGTGACCACCCCATCGCGTGGCTTGGGGACATACAAGTACCTGCCAGCCCCGTAGGTCTCCCTGGTGTTCGTGGCATCGCTAAAAATGATGAATAGCTCGTCGCCACCCTCGTCAAGTGCATCCAGCCTGAATTCCTTGTCCTCGAGGGTAAAAACCAGGACTCCAGGTGCGGGCTGTGGCGTAGTCTGTCCAAGAACATTGGTGATCGGGATTGTCCTTCCCGGGGTCTCCTCCCACCGGGCCGTCACCTTCCAGCGGGCATCGACCGGGTAGCGGTCTATCCCCGAAAAATGCTGAAGATCCGGGTGATTGAGATCGCGAAGCCGGACACCGTACTTCGTATCCCGTCTGATGATGAACCACCGGAGCGATCCGAACTCCATCACGGGTTGGCGGGTACTGTCGGGATGAAAAACTACCTGGGTGCCCGAAACCGGTGACCCGTTCAGCGTCAGCGTCACGCCCGGCAACAAGGTTTGCCGAACCCACCCGTTTTCCAGGCTGAAGTAGCCCGCTTTGTCGAAACTGATCGCCTCGGGAAAAACCAGGGTATTGTCTTTTCCCTTGCCAAAGGAGTTCATGCCGTCCCGGAGCCAGAACAATCCCGCGATGTTCAGCCAGCCATTGGGTCCCTTCAGGCTTTCCACCCGATGGGCATGCCATTCATCCACCTCTTTGACATAGGCGGGGTCGGTGGCTACTTCCCGCCTCGGATTACAAGAGATGGCCAAAACAAAAAACCAGAACAGAAGCGGGAGGCGGAGTTTCATAGTCTGTAAAAATAAGAAACCCGCGTAGTCATGGCGCGGGTTTTCAGTGCTTGCCTGTGAGGCTACTCGGCGGCGGCTTCCTTCTTGCGGGTTGCGCGCTTGGCCTTCGGCTTCTCAGCTGCCGGGGCTGCAGGCTGCGAGCTGATGCGCTTCAAGCGAGCCTTGAGGGCTCTTTTGTTCCGCGATACACCGTAGCTGCCTTTCCAGATCTTGCCACGCTTAGATTTCTTGTCTCCTTTTCCCATAGGTTGAGTGAATTGAGGAGCAAGTATAGCACCGTCCCGGCAAGAAACCAAGCTAGGCAGGCAACAGCAGATGAAAGGTGGCACCCTTTCCTTCCGCCGACTCCGCCTGGATTTCTCCCTGCAGTTTCTCCATAGCTTTAGCGGCAATATACAATCCCAGCCCGCTCCCATGTGAATGAATGGAAGCGCGATAAAACATGGCGAGAATGTTCGCCAATTCACTCTGCGGAATGCCCGGACCGGTATCGCTGACGGTTATGCGGCTCCTTCCCTGCACCCATTGGTGGCTCACCGTTACCTGGATGTTCGCGGGGACCTGGCTGTGAGTGACCGAATTTTCCAGTACCCTTCGAAGCGCGACCTCCAGCAACATCCGGTCACTGGTGACGGTAACGTCCACCGCCTCCAAACGAACCTGGCTCCGCGACAATCCCCGGATCCCGGCAATTGTCTCTTCCACCAAAGTCGCCAAAGAAAAAGACTGGCGGACCGGCTCCGACTCACTTATCCTTGTCAGCTCCAGCAGGGACTCGTTTTGCTTTTTCAGGCGATGCACCGTCTGCTGAAGATGATGGAAGGCCGGGCTCCCGGAAAGCTCCGGGTGCTCCACTTCCAGCAAATGGCACAGGCCCTCCAGGGTGGTGACCGGCGCCTTCAGGTCGTGGGAAGACTTATAAAGCAAGGTGTCGAGTTCCTCGTTGCGTACCTCCAGCATATGCTGGATCCTTTTTGCCGCATCGATATTCTCCACGGAGACCACCATGTGAGAATATTGGTGATCCACATGTACGGCCGATACCGCAAGGCGAACCCAGATGACGGAGCCGTCCTTGCGCACATATCGTTTTTCGTAGGTGTAATCTGCAATCTCGCCGCTCAGTAGACGATTATAAAGACCGAGGTTCCTGTCGATATCATCCGGGTGGGTGATGTCGAGAAACGTCTTGCCAGCCAGCTCGCTTCGGGAGTATCCACAAATCTCGCAGAAACGGTCATTGACAAACCGCCATTTCAATTCGCGATCAATGATCACGATCCCGATGGGGGCATGTTCCACCATCGTCTTGAAATTCTCCTCTGAAAATACCGTCCAAGGCACCCTATAAGATACGCAGGAAAAGACTGGATGCCTCGCCAGGCCGGTCAGGTCAACCGATGATTTCAATCATCCCCCGTCCGCAGGGTAACAATTCCATCCTTCGCGGTGTTATATTCACTGTATGGTTAAACCCGTAATTCCCGTCATCGAAGCATTGCGTGAAGCCGCCAGGCGGCTTGAAAAATCTGCCTCCTACCAATGGGGGCACATGGGCCAGTGCAACTGTGGATTTCTCGCCCAGGTAGTGTCCGGCCAATCTGCCACAGAGATCCATCGGCGCGCCATGCAGGGGCACGGCGACTGGAGCGAGCAGCTGGTGGACTATTGCCCTTCCACCGGGCTTCCCATGGACGAACTGATTACCGAACTGATCTCCTTTGGCTTTGAACGCGAAGACCTGAGGCACCTCGAACGCCTTTCCGATCGCCAGGTGTTGGCGCAATTTGCCGACCGGGGCCTTCACCTGAGCCATAACCGAAAGGAGGATGTGATCGCTTACCTCCGAGCCTGGTCGGCGCTGCTGGAATCCCGCTGGGCTTCTTCACAGCCGGCCGTGAAGCTGAATCTCACTTCGCCAGTGGAAGCCTAAACACGAGGCAATCCTTTTCCTGGTTTCCCTGATTGACAAAGCGGAACCATTTCTTCCTCACCTCCACCTGCTGCAAACCCGATTTCACCAGGACCCTGGCGGATGCGACGTTGTCTGCATCGACGAAGGTGCCGACCGATTGGATGCCCGGGAGCGAAGAGAGAATTCCCATCAGCGCGCGACACACTTCGGTGGCGTAGCCGTTGCCCCACTGACTGGGACTGAGGATGTAGCCAAATTGGAGTTGGCCATGGTCATTGACCACGCCGCAACTGCCGATCAGGCGCCGGTTGGCCAGGCGGAGACCGTACGAATAATCGACGCCGGCTTCCCAACCCGCCCGCGTATACGCCAGGTACTTCCTCGTATCCGCCAGCGTTTGGTGTGTGGGCCAGGACACATATTTCGTGGCCTCCGGCTTGCTGGCATAGGTATAAAAGATTTCTTCCGCATCTTCGTGTCGCAGCCGCTGGACTCCCAGCCGGGCGGTAGAAAAGAATTCGGGCATCGGAAGCTTCATGAACGGGATCGCATTACTACCATGAGTTCAAATATCGTACATCGCTATTTCAAAAAGGAATGGGAAGGCTCGATCATCCTGGTCCGGGTCAACCCCGTTCACCTCAAGGGAACCGAGTTGGTGGTTCACCCGGACGGGACCGTGGATCAGCGCGACCTTGTCTTCGACGAGGCCATTTTCGATGACCTGGCGGCCGACGACTTTAAGGAATCCAGCGCCCTTGAATTCCAGCTCTATTTTTCCGGCCTCGCCGGCGTTTGACCTTTCCGTTTGCCCTCCTATTTTTGCACCTCACTTTGCCAACCGATCCTGTATGGGCCGCATTTTTGAAAAGAGAAAGCATAAGATGTTCGCACGCTTCGACCGTATGGCCAAGGCGTTTACGCGCATCGGGAAAGACATCGCCATTGCCGTAAAGGCGGGCGGCCCCAACCCGGACAACAACCCCCGGCTCCGGCTGGCCATCCAGAATGCGAAGGGCGTCAACATGCCCAAAGACCGCGTGGAGGCCGCCATCAAGCGCGCCTCTTCGAAGGAAGAAAAGGATTTCCAGGAAGTCATCTACGAAGGATATGCCCCGCACGGCGTACCCGTGCTCGTGGAATGCGCCACCGACAACCCCACCCGTACGGTGGCGAATATCCGTCTCCATTTCAGCAAGAACGGCGGCAACATGGGCAACTCCGGCTCCGTGGCCTTTCTCTTCGAACGCAAAGGCGTATTCAAATTTGATCCGTCGAAGCTGGATCTCGACCAATACGAACTCGATCTGATTGACGCCGGCGCCGAAGACATTCAGCGCGAGGACGAGGAGATCATCGTATACACCAAGTTCACTGAATTCGGCCAGATGCAGAAGTTCCTGGAATCCAAGGGGCTCGCGGCCAAAAGCTCAGAGCTGCAGTACATCCCTACCACCACGAAAGAACTCGCCGAAGAGGAACTCGACGAGGTGATGGAGTGCATCACGGCGCTGGAAGAAGACGAAGACGTTCAGAACGTCTATCACAACCTGGCCTGATCACGGCCTTTCCCTGCCCGGCAATTGCGAACCGGCCAAGGTCAGGTTATCGTCCACCATCCTGTTCTTGTACTGCTGCACAAACGCCTTCAATTCCGTTTCCATCTTCCGTACGGTGTCCGGCAACTGCAACAGCAAGTTGTTGGCGAGCAGCCTGTCCTTCTTGAAATCATACAGTCCTACCGATTTCTCACCATCGAACTGGAGCAGGTAGGAACCCGCAAATGACTGGTACGTGTCATCGAGGAAGTTGAACGCCACCGGGCGCTGGCCCCGGTCCAGGATATCGCGTCCGAAGGCCACGTACGGCTTGTCATAGTGCAAATGGGAAAGGACGCTGGGCATGATATCGATCTGCTGAATGATCTCGGGCTCCATGGCCATGGGCGGGTTGCCCGGCTCAAAAAAGAAAATCGGAACGGAGAAGTAACCCCAGGCCGTGTTGTACTCCTTCAAGCGGATTTGCGCCGAGGCATGATCGGCAGTGATCACGAATAGGGTGTTTGGGTACCAGGGCATCCGCCGGGCTTTCTCAAAAAACTTTCGCAGCGCGTAGTCGGTGTATTCGATGCACTTGTAAATGGTCATCTCCCCTCCCTTGAAGGTGTCTGTGAATTCCTCCGGCAAGTTGTAGGGATGATGGGATGAGACCGAGAAGAAATTGGTGTAGAACGGCTCCTTGAACGTGGCCATCTTGTCGGCATAGTATTCGAGGAACTTGTGGTCCCAGATTCCCCAGATTCCGTCGTAGTCGGCGTCATTGCCGTACTCGTCCTTCCCGAAGTAATCGTCGAAACCACAGGTGTTGGCAAACGCCTGGAACCCCATTGATCCGTTGGGCGCGCCGTGGAAGAAGGCCGTGTAATATCCCTTCTCTTTGAGCAAGGCGGCCAGGCTGGTCACGCGGTTACCGGAGTAATGGGAAAGCACAAACGGCACTTCGATAGCCGGGATGCTGCAGATGACACTGGGCATGGCATCGATCGACTTTCTCCCGTTGGCAAAGGAATACTGGAACGCGTGGGACCGGCCGATCAGCGAATCGAGGAAAGGGGTGTACCCGCGATACGCCCCTCCTTCTGCGGACTGGTTGTACGCCCCAAAGAACTCCTTGGAGAAACTTTCAAGAATGATGATGACCACGTTCCGGGGAGTGAAGGCCAGGGTGTCCTTTGGGTATCGCACGGGAGAAAAAACCGTTTCTGCCTCCGCATCGGACGAAAAGTAGTTCACCTTCTGCACGATGGGAGTTTTGGCGGTACGGAGCAGCGCGAAGGGTGTATTGAGTACGAGGTTGATGTCTTTGGGCACCGTGGCATATTGCGCCGCATTGCTCAGCGTGATGGGTCTCGTGCTTTCCCCGAACCCGCCGCGGATGCCGGCCACCACCAGGCCAACAATAACCACCATGAGCAGGGTGCCTCCCCCGTAGAACGCGCGGGCATCGGCAACCTGGGGTCCGGTGATACGGATTCGGGAAATGGAGCGGTACATGACCCAGAAGAGCAAGGCGATGAAGAGAAGCGCGTACCAATAGTCCATCAGGAACTGCCCAAAAAGCCCGGGGATGTTCTTCTCATTCTCAAACTGCCGGATGACACTGAGCGTCGTACGCCTCAGGGTATACCGGTAATAGACCGTGTCGGCCACGTTGGCGATGAGGCCGAGCGTGTTGGTAAACAGAAACAACCCCTTCAAAAAGCGCTGGTAGCCGTCGCGGAACCGAAACCGGAACGGGATGATCATGAGCAGAATGAACAGGAGATTCAGGTAGAGAACGGCGGTAAGGTCAAACCGCAAGCCTCCCCACGCGATTAGACTGAACCGTTCCAGCGTCATGCCCGGGAAGAAGTCCGCATTGAACAGGAAGAAGGCGATCCGGCAGACCATGAAAAGCACCATGAGCAGGGCTAACGAGGCCGCCAGGGCAACATATAGGTTACTCTTCCAGTGGAACTCACTGAGCCTCTTGTTGATCCATTGCTTCATGGGGCCGGGAAGGAATTGCTATTTGGAATTCAGCCTGGTAAGGGCACGCAAATTACAGGATGTGACGTTATTCCTTTCGGCCAAATGGCCATTTTCTGCTAGATTTGTATCCCTCACCGATAGGGAGCAGTAACCCAACCTGAGACCTGGCCTGTGAACCGTCTACAAGGAATTATTCTGGGCTTATGTCTTGCCCTTCAGGCGATCTCGCTCCACGCCCAAAATGTGGAGTCGTTCGGGATATTCGGCGGGCTCAACGTTCCGATTACCATCGATCAGGGGCTTTCCAACGATCCCCGTTTCATTTCCAAGTTTTCACTTCGTGGTACGCCGGTCGGTTTTTACTACGGGTATGACCGCCCCGGCCTGGGCTTTTTCGTCTCGCCCAACTACCTGACGATTGGGCAGAGCTACATCATCGCCAATACCACGGGGGGACATGTGGGAACCCGCGACATCAACATGAATTACCTGAGTGTCCCGGTTGGCCTGAAGTTTCACCTCAACAGCATGGCTTTCTTCCGGCTTAGCCTGGTGGCCGCGCTGGACTTCTCCTTCCTGCTTGACGCCACGGAAACCTTTACCCACTCGGCGGCTAAACTTCGTTATCCGGCCGGCGTCTCCGTCCCCACAGATCCCGGCTATACCGTGGTTTACGATGGCGTATTCGTACCCCAAGTTTCCAACCTCGTCCACGTCTCCAAGGACAAATTCAATTCCTTCCAGCTTTTTGGCGGGGTGGGTATGCGGTTTGACCTTGATCTCAGCGACAACTGGAGTGTCATGGCCGACGGCCGCGCCAATTTCGGCTTGCTGGACCCCCGCTCGGAAGACTACGTGAACCAGCTCAAAAACCCCGCCGGCCCGCCCGACGTGAAGGGCAACCCCGGAGCGCCCGATCTTTACGGTTCCCGCCGCGACGTGTTTCTATCCTTTACCCTGGGGGTAGCGAGGATCATCACGACGAAGCCGAAGTTCAAGGCACGTCAATCGGCGCCGATTCCCAAAATGACTTATCCAAAAGCGAAGAAGAAGTAACGCCGGGTTCCTATTGGCGTTTCTTCGACGGGACGATCACCAACGGAATATTCAATTCCTGTACCAGCTCAGGGAACGACTCCTCCGACACCTGGTTCTTGCCTATGACCAGCATGGCCACATTATTCTTGCGGATGTGATCTGCGATGCGATCCCGAAGAAACCCGACCTCCGAGTGAAAATCGTAGGTGAGTTTATTGCTCTTCAGGAGGTTTTCCATCAACCCCTCAAATTTCTCGGAAGCATCCCGGTCGATGTCTTTCTTGGACAAGACCGCGTTATCCTTTCTCCGTACCTGGTCCAGGCGGAAAGGGTATAACACCGAGAAATGGAGGTGATGCTTAAGTGCCTCAGGGATAGCCCAATGCAACGCCTCTAAAGACGCGTCGGAAAAGTCGGTAACATAAAGGAGAGAAGGATCAGGCGAGGCGGCCATGGGTGCAATCTTCACCGTACAAACCTAATTGGGGACCCAAGTCCAGAGCCCCCGAATTCATCATGGAGGAAAATGATTTTAGTCATATTTTTGCTGACCATGCAGGACAAGTCGACCACACTCTTCGGAATGCCGGTAATCTCTGGCGAGGCACTGAAAGAAATCTTTCAGAGCATGATGGAGGGGTTCGTGGTCATTGACAAGGACGGTATTATCCTGGTTATCAACCCCATCGGAGAAAAGATGTTCGGCTATGGCCCGGGTGAGCTCATCGGCAAACCCCTGGAGTTGCTTCTCCCGGAGCGATACCGGGGACACCACGTGCACCTGCGGCGCGAATTCAACGGGAAGCCCGTCCCCCGGAGAATGGGGTTGGGACGCGACCTTATGGGCATGCGGAAAGACGGAATGGAATTTCCCGTCGAGATCAGCCTGAGCTATTCCAAGGCCGGCGGCACGTTCATCGCCATCGCCTTCATCAGCGACATTACCCTACGGAAGAAAGCCGAAGACGCGCTCCGCCAGAGTGAGGAGCAGCTTATCGTTTATGCCACCGAACTGGAAAAGAAAGTAAAGACGCGTACCGAAGACCTGAATACCTCCATCCACAATCTTGAAAAGGAGGTGGCCGAGCGGAAGAAAGCGGAGGAAGAGGTACTGAAAGCGCTGGCCAAGGAACGCGAGCTGAACGACATGAAGTCGAAGTTCGTTTCCATCGCGTCGCACGAATTCCGCACACCCCTTAGCACCATCCTGAGCTCCATTTCGCTGATCGAGCAATACCGCCAGGTGGGTCAGCTCGACAAGATCGACAAGCACATTGCCCGGGCAAGAGCCTCCGCCAACCACATGACTACGATCCTCAACGATTTCCTATCGGTGGGGAGACTGGAAGAAGGCAAGGTCGAGATCATCCGGGAGCAGGTCGTTGTACACGAACTGCTGCATGATATCGCCGATGAAATCAAACTCATGCTGAAGCCGGGGCAAAAGATCGACATGGAACTTCGGTCGGAAATCAAATCCATTTACACCGACACCCGGATGCTGCGGAATATCCTGTTCAATCTCCTGTCCAACGCCAGCAAGTATTCCGAAGAAGGTAAATCGATCCGGCTGTCCTGCTCCAGTACCCCCGCCTATCTGCAGGTAAACATTGAGGATCAGGGGATTGGAATTCCCGACGAAGACCAGCGACACCTTTTTGACCGGTTTTTCCGGGCCAGCAACGCCCTCAATATCCAGGGCACAGGCCTTGGACTGAATATTGTTAAGCGGTACCTTGACTTGCTAAATGGTACGATTTCCTTTACCAGCGAATACGGCAAAGGCAGTACATTTACGTTTCAATTACCCATTCAACTCTCATGAAGAAAGTTCTCCTGATCGAAGATAATGCCGACATCCGTGAGAATACCGGAGAAATACTTACACTGGCGGGCTACGATGTAATTACCGCCGAAAATGGGAAAGTGGGCGTCCACCTGGCCCAGGAGCAAAACCCCGACCTCATCATCTGCGACATCATGATGCCCGAGCTGGACGGATACGGCGTATTGCACATCCTGAGCAAAGCTCCCGAAACCGCCCGCATCCCGTTTATCTTCCTGACCGCCAAAACCGAAAAGGCGGATATCCGGAAAGGCATGGAGCTGGGTGCCGACGACTACCTCACCAAGCCCTTCAGCGATACGGAATTACTCAATGCCATCGGCACGCGCCTGCGCAAACACGCCCTGCGCGTCAACGAGTATACGACCTCGCCTGACGGACTCGATTCCTTCATCCGGGATGCCCAAAAAGTCCTTAACCTAAAAGATCTCTGCAAAGACAAAAAGGTCAAGCAATACAAAAAGAAGGCGGAAATTTTCAGCGAAGGCGATATCCCCCAATCTGTATTCTTCATCAAGGCAGGCGACGTGAAAACCTTCAAGTCGCACCAGGACGGGAAGGAACTCATCACCGACATTTACAAAGCCAACGACTTCTTCGGCTTTGAACCCATCCTCGAAGGAACCGACTACCATGACTCCGCCGTAGCCATGCAGGACTCGGAAATTATCGTGATCCCCAAGCACGATTTCCTGACCCTCCTGTACAGTCATCACGACGTGGCTTCCGGTTTCATCTCCCTCCTCTGCCGCAAGGTGGCCGAGAAGGAAAAGCAACTGCTCAACCTCGCCTACAGCTCTGTCCGGCAGCGAACCGCTGATGCCCTCCTGAAAGTCACCCAATTGAAGGATCAGAAGGACAAGATCAATATCTCCCGTGACGACCTCGCCAAGATCGTGGGCACCGCCTCGGAATCTGTCATCCGCGTGCTGTCGGATTTCAAGGACGAAGGGTTGATCGAAATCGAAAGCGGCAAAATCCGGGTATTGCAGCCAACCAAACTGGAGAAGATCGTACGCTGGAACGTGGTACGCTAAGATCCGCTACGGACAAACTACTTCCGACTGTGCCGATGCGGCCGGCATCTCTTTGGGGTGCACGAGGACCGACCGGACAATCAGCAATACACCGAGAAGAATCATCACGGCCACGGTAACGCGCTGGATCCCCATCTTCAGCCTTGATCCCAGGAAAGAGAGTACCGCAGGAATACCCAGCATGACGGGCAAGGTGCCCAGGCCGAAAAACACCATGAATTGAAATCCGCTCGTGGCATCAGGCAGGGTAATGCAATACGTCAGGGCAAAATAGGTAAGGCCACAGGGCAGCAACCCGTTGATGCTTCCCATCACCATCATGGCGATGATTGACTTCGACTTCACCTGCGAGGCAAAGCGTGCCTTGAGCCAGTTGGAGAGCCCCTGTAATGCCGGAGTCAGTACAGGGATGCGGATAACGCTGATACCGCCCACGCCCAGGAGCACCAGGAGTACGCCGAGGGAAGCCGAAAGCAACGTCTGGTATTGCGTCAGCCCGGCTATGGCTCCAAAGGCCCCCACCAACGCTCCCAGCCCACCATAGGTCAAGATTCGGCCCCCATTATAGAGAAACCGTGCCACGACAAAGTTGCGTGACATTCCCGATACCCCGAGGGCAAGCGGGCTGCACATCCCCACGCAGTGAAGACTCCCGGCCAATCCGATCATCAGGGCTGTCAGCAACATGATCAAAAATAAATCGTGTTCTCCAGGAAGTACTCTTTGCCGCTCTGCGACCACCGCATCCTGGCTTTGTACATGCCCCCCGGAAGGCCGCTCAAGTCGATACGCTGGACTGTGGCATCCGGGGATAACGCGTACTTTCTATCCAGTTTGGCATCCGAAGGGCGGAAAAGCTCGAGTTCGCCGGAAGTGATCTGGGCCATTCCCGGGTATTCCACCACGAGGGCACCGTTCACTACCTGGATGGAGGGCTTCTCCGGTAATTCGTTGGTATTCTTCATCCGGTCGATCTGCTCCTGGTACTTGAGCTCCTGCTCGTAGTAATCTGCCGAAACCAGGGGAACATCCTGACGGACGCTAATGGTGACCAGGACCCCGATAAACAGGGCAAACAGCACAAAGGCAAGTACGATGGATTTTCCCCAATTCATTTCGATGCTTTAACAGGTCCAATAAACTTCACTTTCACCTTCTCCAACAAGCGATCGTCCTGAAAGATTCCAAGCATAACCACCGTTCTGGCCTCCGTAACCTTGTCAGCCGGTATGCGGATGAAGCACATCCGCTTAAGCAACAGTTCCGGGGGAACCGGTATGGTCGATCCTTCGGGCAGGATCACGGAAGCGTCTGCGGGCGACTCCACCTTCACGGTCAGCGACAAGGTATCAAACGTCTTGTTTACAAATTCAATGGTATACAGGTTGGTGATGAATCCGTCTTCTGTCCGCTGAAAAAGGGTCCCCGGTACCTTCAGGACGGAAGTCTCCACGTCCGATCGCGTGGCCAGCGTAAAGCTGAGTACACTCACCAGGGCAAGCAATACAACGGAATATCCGATCACCCGGGGGCTGATGAGGCGTTGAATGCCGTTTTGAATTGAGTTATAGGATGCATACCGGATCAGTCCTTTCGGCTTGTTGATCTTGGTCATGATGTCATCGCAGGCGTCCATGCAAGCCGTGCAATTCACGCATTCCAACTGGGTCCCATTGCGGATATCGATGCCCGTAGGGCAAACGTGCACACAGAGTTTGCAGTCGATGCAGTCCCCCAGTTTAGGCGCGCCGGCCGCAGCTTTCTTCTTCCGCCCGCGGGGCTCGCCCCGCAGCCAGTCGTAAGCCACCACAATGGAATCCTTGATCAGGAGCACTCCCTGCAGGCGTCCATACGGGCAAATCACCACGCAGGCCTGCTCCCGGAAGTAGGCAAATACAAAGTAGAAGATACCGGTAAAGGCCAGCATGCCGATAAACCCGGCCATGTGCTCGGACGGGGAATCCTGGATGATCTCCCAGGCGGCGTCCTTCCCGATCAGGTAAGCCATGGAGATATGGGCAATCAGGAGAGAAAGCGCCAGAAAGATGGTGTGTTTCAGTACCTTCTTCCCTATCCGGTCGGGCGTCCATCCCATGCGGTCGAGGCGCCTCTGCTGGTTGGCATCGCCTTCGATCCAGTACTCAATCTTGCGGAAGACCATCTCCATGAAGAGCGTCTGGGGACACGCCCATCCGCACCAGAGCCTACCGAAGACCACGGTGAACAGGATGACAAAGACGAAAAGGGTGATCAATGTTAGCGCCAGCAGCACAAAGTCCTGCGGCCAAAAAGCCTGGCCGAACACCACGAACTTCCGCTCAAAGATGTTCAGTAGCAATAGAGGTTTGCCGCCAATCGTCAGGAAAGGCCCGGCAAACAACAAGCTGAGGAGAACGATGGTGACGACTATGCGCTTGTTGTGGTAGGCGCCCGAGGGTTTCTTGGGATAGACCCAAATGCGCTTCCCCGTCTTGTCGACGGTAGCGATGTGGTCACGGAACTCCTGATCAAACTGGTAAAGTTCCTTGCTATGTTCGGCGGATTCTGCGCCGGTGGTCTCCTGAGTCATTCACTACTTCCCTCCCATCGTCGAATCGGCGGGTGCGGTGGGCGTTTCCGGGGCGTACAGTGTGCCCTGAGGGGCCTTCGCTTCCTTGGGATTGCTTCCCTGCAGGCTCATCACGTAGAAGGCCACATCCCTTACGTCGGTTGGGCTCATCACTTTACCCCAGGCAGGCATGCCCTTCTCCACCACGCCGTTCTTTATCGTTTGAAATATGTTCTTGATCGAACCTCCATGAATCCAGTACGTGTCAGTCAGGTTGGGGCCGATGGCGTTGCCGCCGCCGTCCTGCCGATGACACTGCTGGCAATTATTGCTGATAAACACCTTCTGCCCATTCGACAGGATAGCCGCGTCACTGGAATACGTCAGCGCATTCTCATCGATCACGGTCACGGGCTGGGTGGCCCGGTAGGCACGCACCTGTTCCGCCGCTGTGGCAAGTTCATTCTCATATTCGGCACCAGAAAGCGGCAAGGAACCAATCACGTGGTAGGCAAACAAATAGATTACTGCCCAAACCATGCTTCCATACAGTATACCTTTCCACCACGGAGGAAGGTGGTTGTCCAATTCGCGGATACCGTCATACTCATGTCCCGTATCAATGTCCTGTTCTTTGGCCACGGGCACCGCGGCATTGAATTCGTCCCAGAACTTGGTCCACCAGGAAACGCTGGGAGCATAGGTAATACCCAGCTTCTTCGCACGTTCCTTTTCCGCCTGCTCCACGAATGTATTCAGGATCCGGAGCATGTAGATCGCCACGATAATCACGAGGATCAGCGTGATGAACAGCAGGGCCGTGACCAGGTACAGCGGCGCCATGGGGTGATTGATCGGGTCATCCATAAACGACTTGGGAGTTTCCTGGGCTAGGGCCGGGACGACAGCCGACAGGACAAGGAAAAACATCATTACCGCTTTGCGCAGCATAGGGCGGAAATCAGTGCGGCTTTTCATATCGATAGTGGGCATAGGTTTCATACAATCATTTCACATTAAGGTCGAGCGTGTCGGGGGAAGCATCTTCCAGCGGAAGTTGTTTCATCTTCCGGATATATCCCTTGTCGGCGGTCAGCACCCACCAGATCAGGACCAGGAAGAAAAGGAAGAAGATGACGAACGAAATGATCGGCCAGATCGCCACGTTGTCAATACCTTGAAGAACGTCTTTATACATGGTGATACCGGTTAGCGTTCAGCAACTTTTTCCGCTTTAATATCCTTGCCCAGCCGCTGGAGATAGGCGATCAGGGCGATGATCTCCGTCTCCGGCGCCACCTCAATACCTTCCATGTTCAGGTTTTCGGAAATGGTCGTAGCCTGCTTCATCAGGTCTTCGTTGGCAGTATCCTCATAGCCCTCGGCATAGGGTACACCAACCGTGCGCAGGGCACTGATCTTGCCAGCGGTCTCGGTCAGGTCGATGCTTTGTTCAAACAGCCAGGGATAGGCCGGCATGATGGAACCTGTGGAAACCGCGTCAGGCGCCAGCATGTGGTTGTAATGCCAGGAGTCGGAGTATTTGCCCGCCGTTCGATGCAAGTCCGGACCGGTACGTTTCGAACCCCAGAGGAAAGGATGATCATAGACATATTCGCCGGCTTTGGAATACTCGCCATAGCGCTCCGTCTCTGAACGGAAGGGTCGCACCATCTGCGAGTGGCAGCTCACGCATCCTTCCCGGATATAGATATCGCGCCCATGGAGCTCGAGCGGAGTATAAGGCGTAACCGAGGCGATAGTCGGCACATTTGACTTCACCAGGAAAGTGGGTATGATTTCCACCAGGCCGCCGATCAGGATGGAAATAAAGGCCAGCACCGTAAACAGGATCGGCTTGCTTTCGAGTACGCGATGATGCCATCCGCCCGAAGTAGCCTCTGGGCTTGCGGCAAGCGGAGCTGCTTCGGCAGGCTCATTGGCGATGAAACTGCCTGCATAGGCCGTCTTGATCAGGTTGTAGGTCATAATGATGGCCCCGGTGAGGTAGAGGCCACCGCCTACGGCACGGATCATGTGCAGCGGAACAATTTGCAGGGTAGTCTCCAGGAAGTTCTTATACACCAGGAATCCTTCCGGGTTAAACTCCTTCCACATCAGGCTTTGAACGACACCGGACACATACATGGGGAGGGCATAGAATATGATGCCGAGCGTTCCCAGCCAGAAGTGCACGTTGGCCAGTTGCGTGGAGTACAACTTGGTACCCCACATTTTAGGTACCAACCAATACAGGATGCCGAAAATCAGGAAGCCATTCCATCCCAAACCACCGACGTGTACGTGAGCCACGATCCAGTCGGTAAAGTGCGTGATGGCGTTGAGATTCTTTAAGGAAAGCAGCGGGCCCTCCAGGGTCGCCATACCATAGGCGGTTACGGCCACTACCATGAACTTGAGCACCGGATTTTCTCGCACCCGATCCCAGGCGCCACGCAGCGTCATCAGACCGTTGATCATGCCACCCCAGGATGGAGCGATAAGCATGACCGAGAATACGGTGCCGAGTGATTGAGCCCAGTCGGGAAGGGCGGTATAGAGAAGGTGGTGCGGGCCGGCCCAGATATAGATGAAAATCAGCGACCAGAAGTGAATGATCGACAGCCGGTAGGAATATACGGGTCGGTCAGCGGCCTTGGGCAGGAAATAATACATCAGGCCGAGGAACGGGGTCGTGAGGAAGAAGGCTACCGCATTGTGACCATACCACCATTGTACCAGCGCATCCTGAACCCCCGCATAAAACGAGTAGCTCTTCAGGAAGTTGACCGGCATCTCAAAGGAATTCACCACATGAAGGACGGCCACGGTGACGAACGTGGCGATGTAGAACCAAATGGCGACGTACATGTGCCGCTCCCTTCGCTTGATGATCGTACCGATCATGTTCCAGCCAAATACCACCCAAATCAGCGTAATGGCGATGTCAATCGGCCATTCCAATTCGGCATACTCTTTTGATGTGGTAATCCCAAGAGGCAACGTAATCGCCGCGGCCAGGATGATGAGCTGCCAGCCCCAGAAATGTATCCAGCTGAGTGCATCGCTGAACATCCTGGTCTTCAACAGGCGCTGCATGGAGTAATAAACTCCTGCGAACATCGCATTCCCCACGAACGCGAAAATGATGGCATTCGTGTGAAGCGGACGAATCCGCCCGAACGTGGTGTATTGAAAATCAAAATTGAAAACAGGGTAGAATAACTGGATGGCGATGGTTAGTCCTACCAGCATCCCCACCAGTCCGAAGATGACGGTGGTAATGATGAAAGCCTTGACAATCTTGTTGTCGTAGCTAAACTTCTCTAACTCCATGGTCGACGTGGTTTAGGTATTTGGTTGCGGTCAAAAATAGCGGGATGTTCCAAAGTGAACACATGACTTTTGTCAGTGGAATGACCGGATTGATCAGGGTCGATAAGCCTTCTTTCCGTACGAGCGGAATTAACTCTCCATGAGCGGAACGACCGCAGTCAAGGCTAACAAGTGTTGGGGGACTTGGTCATTTCATCCCCAAGGGGCGCCTTAGTTCGAAGGCCCAAGGGATAGTCCAAGTCGATGCCGGAAGAGGGAGGCTATCGCCTGTGCCCGGTCCACCGCTTCATCGGCTTTAGGGCCATCAAAAGAAGATCGTACCGTTTGAGTGAAGAGGCTCAGCCACCGTTCAAAATGACCCTCATGGATGGCCAAATGGATATGCTTCTGAAGCGGGTTGCCCTGGTAGCTGCCCTCCCCCAGGAGGATGGAAGCCCAAAATGAATACATCACAGGCAGGTGCGCCGGCCAGTCTACATGTGAAAAAACCGGGGAGAGCAGCGGGTCGCGGCGGACCTGGTCATAAAACCCGTCCACCAGCCGAACCACGTCTTCCCGGCTTCCGATGTCTTTCTTCGTTGCAGTCAACCGAGACTACTTTTTGTCAGGCGGAAGCAGAACTGCATCGATGACATAGACGATGCCATTGGACGCAGCCACCGTGCCGACGATGTTGGCTCCGTTAATGGTGTATTTTCCATCCTTCACACCGATGGTCACATTGTCCAGGTTGGCCTGGTTGATCGTCTGGCCATCACGCAGGTTCTCCAGCTTGTAACCGCCTACGGCCACATGGTATTCGAGGATGTTGCGGAGAGCATCCTTGGACTCGGGCTTAAGAAGGCCTTCCACCGTTCCGGCGGGCAGCTTGTCAAAGGCCGCATTGGTGGGAGCGAATACCGTGAATGGCCCGGCATTCGACAATTCATCGAGGTATTCCGCGGTCTTCAAGGCCGTCACCAGCGTGGTATGGTCGGCCGAACCAGCCGCTACGCGAACCACGTCTTTCTGAGACTCGTCGTCTTTCACATTCGACTGGCCGCCATCGGCTGCGGCCACCGTTGCATCCTGGCTAGCTGCCGTGTCGGACTGACCGCCGCCGGAGCACGATACCAGCAGGGCGCCGGCCACCGCCAGGGTAAGGAGGAAGTTGAAGTATTTCATAGTTGCTTGGGTTTTTGGGATCCGTTACGGGGTCGAAATTATCAGACCCACCCTGCGTACCCCATGATTTTCGTCAGTAATTAAAGGACTAAATAGTCTTTTTTTAGACATCCTTGCCCAGGAATCTCCTCAACGCGTAGACCATGGGGATCAGGACCCACACCAGGAGGAGTCCGAGTGAATAGACAATGCCCAGGGAAGTCCCGAAAAAGTCCTTGAGAAACGCACCGGTATAGCCCATCAATGCCGAAATATCCAGCTTCAGCAGGATGACCATGCGCGCCAGGTCAACCGGGTTAAGGCTTATCAGGGCCAGGGTAAGCTTTTCCATCGGGTAATCGCTGAACGAATAGATGATGTACAGCATGAACCCGTCATAAATGAGGCCGAAGTAGAACCAGAACAGCAAGGCCACGCCGATGCCTTTGGCCTTGTCGCGGGTGCTCACCGAGGCCGCAAAAGCCAGCGCCACAAACACCCACGTCAGCAGCAGCCCGGAACCCACCAGGTAGACCGCCCCGGCATCGCCGCCCAAGAGCAGGACCGGGAGCCCCACCCCCACTCCGTAGGCCACCGAAAGCGCCAGGCAAACAGCCAGGAATTCACTGAAGAAGATCACTTTCCTGTCGATCGGCTGAGAGAGCAGCAGCTCGATAAACTCGTACGAATTGAAAAAGTAGATGGTGGTGAAGATAATGCTCACCAGGGGTACGACCATCAGCACGATGTTCAGCAGGCTCAGCACGGCTTTGCCGGGATCACTGTCGAGACTAAAAAGACTGAACGTGATAACCAGCAGAAAAAGGGCATAGAAAAGCACAAAGCGATTCCGCAGGATGTCGTAAATGGCGTGCTTGGTCAGTCGGAGCATCATGGCTGTAGTCGGAAATCTTTGCGCATCATACCGGCGATCGCCCGGCCGAGTTTGTCCTCCCCGGTCTCCTTCTTTAAGCCCACCATGGTGTTGGTGTAGCGGATCACGCCGTCTTCGATATAGAGGATATCCGTGGACAACTCATCCAGGTCGCTGAGGATGTGAGAGGTAATCAGGAATACCTTGCCTTTTTCCTTTTCCTTCAGAATCTTCTCTTTGAGGGTTTCCACCGAAAGCGGATCCAGGCCCGCGGTAGGCTCGTCGAGGATCAGGATCGAGGGGTTAAAGAGAAAACTGATGGCTGCGCTTACTTTCTGCCGGGTGCCACCGGATAATGTATGCATCCGTTTCTGGTACAGCTCTTCCAGGTGCAGTGACCGGATCAGTTCCTCGTCAGTCGTCGTGGCATCCGGCCTCAGGTCGCGGATCATCCGCAAAAGCTGCCCGATCTTCATGTTGTCGGGGTACCGCCCGATCTGTGGCATATAGCCAATCTGCCTCCGGTAGTTCCAATGCCCCCGAATGGAGACGCTGTCTACGTGGATGCTGCCCGAATCCGGAAGCACCATCCCCAGGATGCTTTTGATCAACGTCGTTTTGCCGGATCCGTTCGGCCCGATGATGGCATAGGACTTCCCCCTCTCAAAGGTGGCACTGACCTCGCGGAGGACCTCCAGCTTGCCGAATCGCTTGCAGACTTTATTAACCTCGATCATAGGAACGCATCGCGGGTTTTTCATCTTTGAGATTCTCCGGGGTGACCGCAGGAACCACTTTTTCAGCCCGGTCAAGAAGGAAGACCAGGAAACTTCTCCAGAGGAGCACCGCCGTAGGCATCCGCTCCACGATCATTCCATAGAGGCTCACCGGGTGAAAGGGAACATCGCCCACCCCGTCGCGGTTGATATCATACCCTTCGTATTTATCCCAGTAGTTGCTGGTGAGGGTATTCAGGGAAAGCGAACCATTGGTGGCCACATCAAAGGTGTTGCGGATAAAGTTGTTCCGCGTGAGCGTATTGTTGTCGCAACTGGCCTGGATCTTCAGGGCCCACCCGTTTTCCCTGAACCCATTGTCCTGCAGGATACACCGGCTGGAGCCCTCCATGTAGATGGCCACCGTGTTGTTGCGAAACTGGCACCTTTCAATGCGGCTGTCCGAAATATCCTTCAATAACAGGGCATAGGCAGCCGCCCCCTGGTTGTACTCAAACACATTGCCGGTCATCGTCACTCCGCGCGTGTACATGATGGCCACTCCGGATCCGTTGTTCTGGAAAATGTTGTTGTGATACTCATCCTCGTGGGAGAACATGAAGTGCAGCCCGTAGCGCAGGTTCTGATGACTGTAATTATCCTCGACCAGGGATCGTGTGACAAACTCAAAATAGATGCCGTCGCGATGACTGGTCACCGTATTCTTTCGGATGGTAATATGGTCGCATTTCCACAGGTGAATCCCATTGCCCACATCCTGCTCCGCCCGCGCACCCGACGTGCCGCGCAAGGTATTTCCCTCGATGAGGGTTTGCCTGGAATTGGAAAGGTGGATGCCAAAGAACGTCTCTTCAAACTGGTTGTCGAGGATCTTCATCCGCTGGACATCCAGTCCCTTGATGGCGGCGATATCGTTGATGCTTGCCGAGCCGGTATTGATCAATCGGAATCCACGGATGACGACATCGGTGGCGGCCACGGTGAATATTTCGTATTTCCCTTCGCCATCAATCACCGGGTACCCGACACCCACCAGGTACAGCGGCTTGCGGATCAGGATATTTCCTTCGCGATAGGTCCCGGGGTGCACCTGGACGGTATCCCCGGCCTGCGCGGCGGCCACTGCGGCCTGGAGGCTCGACACCTGCCGGGAAGGCCCCACGGTGATGACCCGGGCCCAGGCAGGGCCGGCGGCCAAGACCAGCAGGATGAGGAGTCGTGCCCCGGTAAACATGGGGCAATTTACTTGAACTGTGTTGTCACTTCCGCCCACCCCAGCAGAATCCCTCCCTTTTCCCGCTTGAACTGCATGGCATCCTGGTAGGAATGGAAGGCTGCCACCTGGCTGTTCATGGGGGTGCGCAGTTGGTCCGACTTGACGAAAAAGGTTTGCCCGGCCTCGAGGAATTCCTCCGGGTGCTCATAGTCGATCACCAGGGTAAAGGCCAGGTCGGCCGGATCCAGGTCGGGTGAATGGTAATAGGAAAGCATGCAATTGAGGTCATCGAATACAAAGACCTTTCCCTTCTTGGTAACGAGCTCAGCACCAAAACGCTTGTCGGCCAGCGTCATTTTGCAGGAGTGACACGCGTCGGAGCCATAGTTCAGGGGCTGGGGTTTGGCGGCGCATCCGGCCAGCCACACGATTCCAATGATCCATACCTGGACCGGGATGTTGAGCCTATGAAGTTTCATTAGTCTACTTTAGTAGTGATCTTGGGTACTTCCTTGTGCGTATGCATCTCCACGTAGATCAGGCCCAGGAGCATCACGCCATTAAGTATAAAAATCCAGCCGCCGGAATCGGGGCCGGAGAACGCCGTAAAATTGAGGAGAACCTTGGTTCCAATTAAGGGGGGCTGGTAAGACATCCCTTCCACCTTGATGGCGGCGTCGGGGTTGAGGTTATGCCCGTAGTCATAGCCCCACAGGTAAAAATCCACCAGTGCTGCTATGCCGGTGGCGACCATGACCCCCAGGTAAATGAACAGTCCGACCCGCTTGCCCCATAGTGCGGCGAGCAATCCGATGGCGATGATCCCGCCAACGATGTAAACCATGTATTCAAATTCCGGAAACATGCTCACTTCGATGTGCTTCATGCCGATGTAGTGGTTGAGGGCACTGATGATTTTCACATCACCACTGAGCGTGTTGATCCAGATTTTCATTTCAAGGCCTTCGGGATACTGGGGCGCCCAAAGGAGAATGCGCCAGAGAGGAACGAAATAGGTTGACACCAGGGTGAGGGCAGAGAGGGCAAGGACTACCCGGGTAATTCGCTTAGTAGGATGCATCATGGGAATTCGAAGTTAATGTTAAGAAGGCGCTCCCGGAAATCGCTGACCGGGAGTCGCCTTCCTCCGCCAAGGGCGGAACCTGTAAACTATGAGAAAACAGGCTAATTTGCTCCAGTTCCCTCGGCCTCAATTTTGCCCGTAGAGAACTTCAACGGCACGTTGGATGAGGCAGGAGAAACCCTTATATAACCCTGCATCTCCTGGTGCAACGCGGAACAAAAGTCGGTGCAGTAGAAGGGGAATACACCCACTGACTTCGGCTGCCATTTCAAGGTCTGTGTCTCGCCCGGCATGATGAGAATCTCCGCATTGAGGGCGCCTTTGACGGCGAAGCCATGCGGCACATCCCAATCCTGCTCCAGGTTCGTCACATGGAAGTAGACATCATCTCCCACTTTCACACCTTCGATATTGTCGGGGGTCAGGTGGGAACGAATGGCGGTCATGTAAACATGTACCTGGTTTCCTTTGCGTTCCACACGGGCTTCCTTCTCGCCCTTGGCCGCATAGGGGTGTCCATTCTCTTCAATCTTGTAGAATTTCACGGAATTCGGCGATATCAGGTTGGCCGGGATGGCTTCGGCATAGTGGGGTTCACCCACGGTCGGGAAGTCCAGGAGCAACTGCATCTTGTCGCCGGAGATATCATACAACTGGGCCGATTGGGTCAGCTCCGGTCCGGTCGGCAGGTAGCGGTCTTTGGTAATCTTGTTGTAGGCTATGACATACTTGCCCCAGGGCTTGGCCGTGGGTCCGCCGGGCACGCAGAGGTGACCAATGGAGTAGTACGTGGGCACGCGGTCCAGCACTTCCAGACTCTTCACGTTCCACTTCACAATCTCCGACGAAACGAAGAATGACGTGTAGGCATTTCCGTTGGCGTCAAATTCGGTGTGCAACGGTCCGAGGCCGGGCTTCTTCACTTCGCCGTGCAGCGCAGCTTCGTACTTGATCACCGGGATGCCGCCGAACTCACCTTCAAAATCCTGGTTGGCTATCGCCTGCTGGATCTTGGTGAAGGAGAAGACAGGAATCAACGCAGCCAGTTTGCCACTTCCAATGATGTATTCACCGGTCGGGTCCGTGTCGCAACCATGCGGGGACTTCGGGCAGGGAATGAAATAAATGATGTCCTTCAGTTCGAGGGGATCCAGTTGCATCACCTCTTCCATCATTGTGGAGACGGTCATGTTGGTCTTCTCATCCAGCACGTTATGGGCATACTTAGCCTTTACCTTCTTGCCTTTGCCGGCGGCAATGTATTCTTCGGCCTTCTTCCAGTTTACGGCCATGATAAAGTCCTTGTCTTTCTGTGAAGCGTTGACTTCCAGCAAGGTATAGGCTTGTTCCGTGTTGTAGCACGAGAAGAAGAACCAGCCTCCGGAAGCTCCCTTACCGGCGCGGGCCAGGTCGAAGTTCACACCCGGAGTCACCAACTGCCACGCGATGTTCATACGGCCGGTGGTTTTGTCCACACCGATAAAAGAAATAGTGCCTTTGAAATTCTGTTTGTAGCTGCTGATCGGTACGTCCACCTTGTCTCCCATCGGCACGCTAAAGCGTGTCCCGGCGACAACGTATTCGGAGTTCTCCGTAATGAAGGGTGAGCTGTGGTTGCCACCGCTGTTGGGCAACTCGATGATCTCCGAGGTATGAAAGGTCTTCAGGTCAACGCGGGCTACCCGGGGGGTGTTGTTGGCATTGGCAAACGCCCAACGACCATCGTGAACGCCGTTGGTTACGGAGAGGGCGATGTGGTGAAGGTCATCCCAGGGTACATAGCCGTGCGAGGTATTGAGCATAGGCTTGCTCTCTTCGCTGTATCCATAGCCGTTCTCCGGGAATTGGGAGAAGACAGGCACAATTCGGAAGAGGCGGCCGGAGGGCAGTCCATAGACGCCGATCTGGCCATTGAAGCCGCCGGATACGATGTTGTAGAACTCATCATATTGCCCGGGGGCTACATAAACTTTGGAGGCTGCATTGCCGGTCACCGCATCTTTCGGCCCCTTCGGCGCACAACCGTTCATCGAGGCACCCAAACCGATTACGGCGAGGGCAACGATAAATCGTGTTAACGTTTTCATTGGATATCTAGGGTTAAGGGTTGAGAGGATATTGATTAGGGATTGATTGGGATTGCAGGGTTATTTCTCGCCGTCATTCTGACGCATAAACTCCAGGATATCACGGGCATCACCGATGGATACGTTCTGGTTCGGCATCCGGGTAAGGCACAACTCGAGCAGCTTTTGTGCTTCGGCATCCTTGTCCAGCATCACATCCACGTTGGTGATCATGTTCATGATCCACTCCGGCTTGCGCGTCTTGGTCACACCCTTCCAGCCCGGCCCAACAAACCGCGTCTCATCCAGTTTATGGCAAGCGCTGCACTTCATCTCATAGATGGCCAGGCCACGGCTGATCCGTTCCTGTTCAAGCGGGCTTTTCAGCGTGACGTTCTTGACCGCTCCAATGCCTTTGGTGGGATCGTTAATCACCGCCTCAGGAGCAGACTGTTTTGATTCCGGATACTCCTCCACATTCTTCGGCTTGTCAGGGGCACAGGAGGCCAATACAACCACCAGGAAAATGATCAGGTACTTCATAGGATATAAGGGTTTTGTTTTACTTTCCAATTTACATAATCGCGACAAGCCTTTGCCTGATGTCTACGGCTGCAAACCTAGCGGCCCGGCGAAATTCGGTTCCTGATTTTTGTCAGAAAGACCAATAAAACCAGAAAAGATTCTTTGAATTCTAATAAAAGACCTTTTTGTCTTATATTAGGACTTCTTTTCTTCGCCCGCCTGGGGTGACTCGGCGGGCTTTCCCTCATCAAACAGCATCCTCACGGAAGGCGTATACGTGTCGTCGTATTGCCCCGAGCGAATATTCCAGTAAAACACGCCCAGGAAAATCAAGGCAATGAACAGGCTTATCGCGATGAGCAATACGACGATCAACATCGGGTATCAGTATTGGGTGGATTCAAACTGGTAGCTCTTGAAACGCTCGAACGCCGCACGTTCCAGCGCCTCGCGGTGGTTGGGATGCGCGATCTCGATCAGGGCTTTCGCGCGTTGCCGCATGTTTTGCCCAAAGAGATTGGCTACCCCGTACTCCGTAACTATGTAATGGGCGTGCGCCCGGGTCGTGACCACACCGGCACCGGATTTCAGGAAGGGCACGATCTTCGATGTTCCCTTGGCCGACATGGACGGGAGGGCGATGATCGGCTTGCCACCCTCCGACAGGGCCGCACCGCGCATGAAATCCATCTGGCCTCCTACGCCGGAATACTGGTAACTGCCGATGGAGTCGGCGCATATCTGCCCCGTGATATCCACTTCGATGGCGCTGTTGATGGCCACCACCTTGGGATTCGTCCGGATCACCGACGTATCGTTCACATAGTCCACCCGGAGTACAGATACCGACGGATTATCGTCAATGAAATCATAGAGCCTGCGGCTGCCCAGCACAAACGCCGTCACAATCTTGCCGCGGTGCTTCTTCTTATGCTCCCCGGTGATGATTCCTTTTTCCACCAGCGGGATGATGCCATCGGAAAACATTTCCGTGTGCACACCCAACTCCTTATGGTTGCCCAGGCTGGCCAGCACGGCATCGGGTATGGCGCCAATACCCATCTGCAGGGTAGCCCCATCCTCGATCAGCTCCGCGCAGTTCTGACCAATCCGCATGGAGATCTCTGACAGCGGAGGGTTGGTCACCTCCGGAAGTTCCTGCTCCTGGTAAACCAGCGCATCAAAGAAATCGGCCTTTACGATGCCATCGCCGAGAGTCCGGGGCATCCGCGGGTTGACCTGCGCAATCACATGCTTCGCATACTTGATCGCCGACAGCACGGTGTCGACGGAAACACCCAGGGAACAATAGCCATGCTTGTCGGGCGGAGATACCTGGATCAACGCTACGTCCAGGGGAAGCACGTTACGGGTAAAGAGTTTGGGGATATCACTCAGGAAGACGGGTACATAGTCCCCCCTCCCGTCATTGACGGCCTCGCGAACATTCTCTGAAACAAACAGGGCGTTGATGCGGAAATTATCCTTGTACTTCTTGTCCGCAAAAGGAGCCTCACCCTGGAGGCTGATGCTCACCAATTCTACGTCCCACAACTCCGACGATCTCTCCACCATTTTTCGCAGCAGGTAATGCGGGGTGGCTGCACCGCCATGGATAAATACCCGGTCCCCTGATTTGATCACCTTTACTGCCTCTTCTCCTGATATGTAGTTTATCATAACCTTAAGATTATTAGTAATTTAATTCAACTCTTCCCTCCTGGCCGCCCAACGCACGGCTACCGACGCAAAACTGACTACGCTGATGCTGCTGATGGGCATCAATACCGCAGCCACCAGCGGCGTGAGATTTCCGGATACCGCGAACGTCAGGGCTACCGCGTTATACAAGAACGAAATACCGAATCCCATCCGCAAGATACGATGGGAACGCCGGGCCAACCGGATAAACTTGTCCAAATCTTCCATCCGTTGTCCAAACAGGATACCGTCGCTGCCGGGTGTGAACACCCCGCTGTCGTCCGTGACGGCCAGCCCCACATCCGCCTGCTTCAGGGCGCCTGCGTCGTTGAGCCCATCGCCGATCATGAGTACCTTCTTTCCCTGCTGCTGCAGTTCTTCCACGTAGGCGCGCTTGTCGTGAGGATCCTGGTTGAAGCGAAGTGTAGCCTTAGGTCCAAACAACCGGGCCATCAGGGTTCGCTCGCTTTCGTTGTCGCCGGAAAGCACGCCCTTGCACGCGTCGCCAAGGCGGAAGATCATGGCATAAATTCCATCCCGCAACGTCGTCCGGATGGCAAAATACCCCCGGACCGTACCATTCACGGAGATCCATACACGGGTCTGCCCGTGGAGATCCTGGGGCCTGGCACAGACAAACTCCGCCGAACCGATGGCATAGGTTTTTCCTGCCGATCTTCCTTCAATTCCTTTCCCCGGGAGCTCGCGGAATTCCTGGATATCAGCCACGCCTGGCGACGATAACGAGGCGGTGATCATTTTGCTGAGCGGGTGCGTGGAAAAGCTGGTCAGGGTTTTTACCGCGCGCCTGTCTTCCTCCGTCAATTGGCCCTCAAAAGTGATCTCCGGATGAGTCCCGTGCGTTACGGTGCCTGTTTTGTCGAAGACAATGGCATTCACCGCGGCGAGGCGCTCAATGACATCCGCATTCTTGAGATAGAGCTGGTTTCTTCCGAAGGCCCGGAGCATGCTTCCATACGTAAAAGGTGCTGCCAGTGCCAGTGCACAAGGACAGGCGACCATGAGGACGGCAGTCACCACCAGCCACATCTCCTCAGGCCGGAAGTAATACCAAAACACGGCCGTACCCAACGCGATGACCATCACCACCCACGTGAAGGCCCGGGCGGCACGGTCGATTGTTCGTTGGTACTTGCTCTCTTCCCGTTTCCTGAAACTTTCATGATTCCACAGCGAGGTGAGGTGACTCTGCGAAGTCCCCTTCTCCACGACGAACGTGGCCGGCTGACCGATCAGCCTTCCACCTGCGTAAACCAGGTCACCCTCTACGGCGCGGGCCGGCCGCGATTCGCCGGTGACAAAGCTGTAATCAATAAACACTTCGCCTTTCAGCAGCTTGCTGTCGGCGGGAATGATCTCAAGGTTTCGAACCTGGATGACGTCGCCCGGTTCCAGTTCGTAAATCACCACCGGTTTCCATTCATCCCTGAATAGCTTGCGGATGGCCAGCGGAAAATAGGCCCGGAAGTCACGGTCAAAGGCGAGGCTTTCATAGGTCTTGCTCTGAAACCAGCGGCCGATCAGCAGGAAGAATACGAGACCGGTGAAGGAATCCAGGTAGCCGGGACCGAATCCCGTGAGGATGTCCCAGGCACTTCGAAAGAACAGCGCCAGCAGGCCGGCCGCAATGGGCACGTCGATGTTGATCTGGCGTTGGGCAAAACTCTTCCGGGCCGAGTAGAAGTAGTCGCGCGCGCTGTAGACCAGCACGGGAACAGAAAGCACGAGGTTAAGGAAGGAGAAGACCATTTTGAGCGCTGCATCGCTGTGGTCGAGACCCAGGTATTCGGGGAAGCTGAACAGCATCACATTGCCGAAGCAGAAACCGGCCACCGCCAGCCGCGTCACCAGCGACTTGTTGGAAACCGGCGCCGATGCCTTTTCGCTATCCAATTGTATCTGAGGTACATAGCCGACCGAAGCCATTAGGCTGGCGATCCGCTTCAGCGAAACCCGCTCGGGGTTGAAGTCGATCAGCACCGACTTTCGGGCAAAGTTTACTTCCGACCGCAGGATTCCGGCGTCGAGTTTGCGCAGGTTTTCCAGCAGCCAGATGCAGGAAACACAATGGACAGCCGGCACATTAAACCGGACGCGGGCAAAGGAGGCCGATTGAAACTCGAGCAGCTTCTTCTGCACGGCTGGTTCATCCAGAAACAGGAAGGCTTCTTCATCGACTACCCTCGCGGTTGCGCCCGGGTGGGCATCATATTGGTAGTAGGCGCACAGGTTGTTGTCGTTGATGATCTCAAAAACCACCTTGCAACCGTAGCAACAAAAACTCTTTTCGTCAACGGCGAACTGACGGTCCTCGCACAACTGCCCGCAATGGTAGCACTTTAGCTCTGTCTGTACCACGAATCCTGCTCTCGTTTATTTCACCACGTACGTCCAAATCGCGCAATCGATATGATTGACCACATCTTCCGCGATCGAGCCGCTGGCCAGGTGGGCAATGCCCCGGCGGCCGTGGGTGCGCATCGCGATGATATCGGCCTTCACCTCCCGGGAGAAATTCTTGATCCCCTCCTCTTCCGTGATGTCGTTGTAGATGTTGAGGGTATAATTCTTCAGCATGAAGCGCTTCGCAAAGTCCTTCATGCCGGCCTTGATTTGGCCGTCGGTCCTGAACCGGGCCGGGGTATTCACATACAGGACATGAAGGGTAGCCCCGAAGAAACTCTGCATATCCTTCACCTCCATGGTCAGCTTTTCCTGGTCAAAATCGGGCGCCGTGGGCATCACAATACTCTTGACGCTCTTGATTCCCTTCTTCATGGAAATTACCGGCACCGGGCTTGACCGCACAATTTTTTCGGTATTCGAACCCACAGTAAACTCCTTCAGTCCCTTTGCGCCATGGGTGCCGAGCACCACAAGGTCGGCTTTGGTCTCCAGGATCATCCGGCGGATCACATGAACGGTTCCCCCGTATTCCACGTGAGACTTGATGGTAATGGGGAGATCTTTGGCATACTTCTCCTTGAGCTTGGCCATGGCTTTTTCCACTTCCTTCTTGCGGTCTGTCATGTAGGCCTGTTCAAAAGACAGCACGGCGGCGGAATCATACAACACGGGCAGTTCAACGACGTGAAGCAGGTGTACGGTACCCCCGCCTTTTTCAGCGATGGAGGCGGCAAACTTGAAGGCCTCTACGGCAGTTTCAGAAAAATCACAGGGAACAAGTATCCGTTTCATAATCAAGGAGTTTAACCCGCATAAAAGTACCCCGCACGCGTGCCCGTACCGGGTGAGCAGGGTCACGGGGCCCTCTGATTTTAATCATCCGGCAGAAGCGCACGGGTGATACCGCTCATTGGCTAATGTAGTTTACCGTCACACATTTACCAACTGATTTTTGCCCCGAGATATGCCTGCCCCAACCGATCAAAAAACGACCAGAAACTACACGCTGTGGTTCACTGTCCCGCTGGCTCTCCTGCTTGCCCTGGTGAGCCTGGCCGGACTGCTCCGACCGGAAATCTATCGTGCCGAAACGGCGGATTGGACCGTGCAAGCCACCGCACAGGATGCCATCGACTTCTTTCTCATTCTGCCTGTCCTGGCGGTATCCGGACTGTATATGCATCGGGGCGAGCGGAGGGCCGAACCCATCTGGGGTGGAACGGTTCTCTACCTGATCTATACATTCATCATCTACGGCTTTTCCGTGCACTTCAACAGCCTGTTTCTTGCTTACGTGGCTATTCTCGGCCTGTCCGCTTACGCTTTCCTCTATTCGGTTCGACGGCAGCTGCGCCAGCCTGCCTTCCAGGCTCTCTCTTCCGTCCGGCCAGCAAAAGCAGTAGGGATTTACTTCCTGGCGGTTGCGGTATTATTCTCCTTGCTTTGGCTTGCCGACATTGTACCCGCTCTCGTTCAAGGCATCACGCCGCCTTCCCTGGTGGCCGCTGGCCTGAGTACCAACCCGGTGCACGTGCTTGATCTCTCCGTTGTTCTTCCGGGGGTCTTCATCGTGGGACTTCTCCTGATTCGCCAACATCCCCTGGGTCTCCTGTTTGCCCCGGTGTTGCTGGTGTTCTTTGTGCTCATGGATATCACCATCACGGTGATTCTTGCCGCTCAGCCTTCAGCCGACGGATCATCTCCTGTTCCCGTGATGGTGGTCATGACGGGTATGGCGCTCCTCAGCCTGGCGGCGCTGGGGTGGCTCATAAAATCGGGTGATTGGTAAGAACCCCCTACTTTTCAGCGGGCGGGAGTTTTTCAATGATCTTCGTAACTGCGTCCCGGATCAGTTCGTCGGATAATTGATCCGTATCGCTGAGCGCTGAAATGGCCCAGCCTCTCCAGAGCAGCATCTCATTCTTGGCATCCATGAGGTCGATGATCAGCGTTCCTTCCCGGTAGGTATAGACGTCGCGTTCCGTTTTGATCCAGTACGGAGAATACGTGTCGCTGCGTACCTGGGTTTTATCCTCGATCACAATGTGGTAGTGCACTTTCAACTGGGGTGCCGACGGATCCAGCGAATACCCTCTCGCATTCAGCTGGGCCACAGTTGCCTCGCGAATGCGCCGGTCATTGAGCTCATTGTAATATAGCGGATTGTTTCGCTCTTCGATACCCTCCTTGTCCAGCCAGGCAAAGGTCTTGAAGGCGGCAATCTTCACTGACTTGTCGTAGTCGGTGCGGACGGTAATTTGATCGCTGCAGGCGACGAGGACGGCGAGCATCAGGTAACCCAGGGTCTTTTTCATACGCGGGTGTTTTAAAGTTACTACAGGTCAGTAGACATCGAGAATCTGGTAGGTTGTCTTCCCATAGGAAAATGTCATCCCCGATTTCAAGCCTTTCATCTTCTGAAATAATGGCGTTTCGGTCGACAAACCGAAGAAGGGATGATCTTCCACATAAAACCGCTCAATGCTGGCTGATACGAAGAACGTGTCCCGGTCGGTAACCACCACCGAGCCCCGCTGGATCGCCTGATGCAGCTGGTCAATGTCCTGCCGCATGCGTATCAACTGCTCCAGTTCGCGGTTGGCAAAAGACAATTGGCCGGCAAGCCGATCCACATCGGCCGAGGTTTCGGCGGTCATGGCCAGCGTCTGCAGGTCATGCTCTTCTTCGTTCACATTGCCTTCGGTGGCCATCATCTGGCGGATGCCTTCCCGGAAATCGGCAATAACCGATTCATGCTGCCGGATGGCGGCCTCCAGGATAGTTCGTTTGTCGGTTCGGGCAGTCATCGGGTTGTTCCTCCACGGCAATGTCCGTCTTCCCGGATGGCGGGCCGATGACGGGTCTTATGTGAAGCCCTGATTTTGATCAGAAGGTACTCCGGAATAATGCCGATATTCAGGTTGCCGAAGGAAAGGCTTTCCTATGAAGAAGCTCCTTTGCCCCACCGATTTCTCCGATACCGCCGACAAAGCAGTGGTCTATGCCGCCAAGTTGGCCCAGAAATCAGGAGCCCACCTTGATCTTTTCAACGTTCAATCGCTCGCCGACCGAACCCCCGACGAGGCCATGCTGGGTGAACAAATGAACGCCCAAATGGCGGAAGACCGCCTCGAGGAATTGAGCCGGGAAATCAGCCGGGTATTCCGGATTTCCTGCCACGGCAAAGTCTCCACTACGTTCAGCGGGCTGGCCGGGGTAATCGAGCGCGAAGCGGGAAACTATGATCTCGTAGTCATGGGAACCAAGGGTCCCGACAATGTGTACCAGTTTCTGTTCGGAAGCAACTCCTATCGCATCGCGCGTCACACCCAGACCCCGGTGTTGATCGTACCTGAGATGGCCGGATTTTCCGACATTCGGAAGACCGCCTTTGCCTTCGACTATTGGAGGAACAACAGCCTTCCCCTTGCCCAGCTTATCAAGCTCATCAAACCCCTGGACAGTTCCCTGGTAGTTCTCGAGGTGCTGGAACCTTCGGTAAGCCTGAGAGCCGAGGAAGAACTAAAGGCCGACCAGATAATCCTTCGGGACACATTCGGACAGGACGTGGACCTGCAGTTCGATACCCTTCACACCGCCACCATCGCCGAGTCGCTCGACAAATACGTGAAGGAGAAGGGTGTGGACTGGCTGGCGCTCTGCACGCAACATCAATCCTTCCTGGACCGGCTATTCCACAAGAGCCTGATCAAGGAGATGAGCAAGCTGGCCACCTACCCGCTGCTGATTGTACACGCCTAGAAAGGCGCTCGGGGCTCGCTACTCAGGGGTTAGGCACTCGGTACTCGATACTCGGCATCTGGTACATGAAGAACCTAGAGCCCAATACCAGGCACCCAGCGCCCAGCCGCCAGAGCCCAGTACCCAGCCGCGGGGTCCGTCTGAGTAAAGTCACCCCTCCCGTTGATTACCCTCATTCTGTTTGAGGGGGCTTCCTGCTAGCTTTTGGCTGAACAAAACGGCAAAAAACCGTCAACAAGACCCATGAAAAAGATCCTGGTTCCCTGCGATTTCTCCGCCTGTGCGGTGGAGGCATTCCAATTTGCCCGCGCGATTGCCCTGAAAACAAGGGGCGAAGTGCACGTGCTCAAGGCCATTGATTTACCGGTCATGATGGTCGCCGGTTTTGATGTCCAGCCCTATGCTTACGATCCTACCCTGCTTCGCGACCTGGAATCCGATGCCCGGGAAAAGTTCGACAAGTTGCTGGAGCGTTTCGGAGCCGATGGACTTATGATCAAGTTCCATGTGAAGTATGAGCCTCCCACCGTCGCCATCCGGCACTTCATCAAGGAGAACGGCATCGACCTGGTAGTCATGGGTACCAAAGGATCCAGCGGCATCAATGAATACCTGATCGGCTCCACGACGGAGAAGATCGTCCAGAAATCAACGGTACCGGTCATCGCGGTGCATAAAGCTCCCGCCCTCGACGAGGTGAAGAAGATCGTTCTTCCCACCACGTTGCACCTCGACCAGCATACCCTGATCGAAAAGGTGAAAGAATTGCAGGCCTTCTTCAATGCCAGTCTTGAAATA
The DNA here is from genome assembly GCA_016787605.1 of Cyclobacteriaceae bacterium. Lineage (GTDB taxonomy): Bacteria > Bacteroidota > Bacteroidia > Cytophagales > Cyclobacteriaceae > ELB16-189. Next base: position 91,921 of record JAEUUE010000119.1, on the reverse strand, counting down.
CTGTGGATCAACACCCCCATGAACTTCAAGACCGACATGGAGAGCAAAGCGCTGCTGGAAGACTTTGCCCAGAATTATAAGCTGACGAACTACCACTTGCACGTCCGGAACGACACCATCGAAGAAGATGCCATTGCCCATTTCACCCGTGAAATCAAGGGAGACATGGTGGCCATGGCGACCCATGGACGCCGGGGTCTTGCCCATGCCCTGATGGGCAGCGTGACCGAAGATGTAGTGAATCACCTCACGTGCCCGATTTGGACATTCAGCACGCACTAGTCGTCGCCCTGTAACGGATTGATGCTATCCTACCTGACGTGCCATGAAACTGAAGAATTGGCTTCCCCCTAAAGAAAACCTCCGCCAGATCGAAGCGTTCCTGGAAGAACTCGGCGACCTGGCCCGGTTTTGCGGACGGTTCTTCAGCGAGCTCTTCAAGCCGCGCCCGGAGGTAGAGGAATTTTTCCGACAGTGTTTCTGGGTGGGCTATAAGTCGCTTCCCTTAGTCGCCATCACTGCCTTCATCATGGGACTGGTGCTTACCATTCAGTCCCGGCCCACCCTGGTGGAATTCGGCGCGGAGAGCCTGCTGCCGGCCATGGTCGCCGTCTCGCTCGTCAGGGAGATCTCCCCGGTCATTACCGCACTTATCTGTGCCGGCAAGATCGGCTCCGGCATGGGTGCGGAACTGGGCTCCATGCGGGTCACCGAACAAATCGATGCGATGGAAGTCTCGGGCACCAACCCCTTCAAGTATCTCATCGTCACCCGCATCCTGGCCACTACGCTCATGCTGCCCATCCTGGCCAACCTGTCGAACGCCATCTCGATGTTTGGCGGATACCTCGGCGTCAACATCCGTGGATCGGTGAGCTGGTATCTCTACTGGTCGCAGGTTTTCGATGCCCTGTCGTACGGCGACCTGGTGCCCTCGCTGATAAAGACCTTCTTTTTCGGGTTTGCCATCGGGCTCATCGGGTGCTACAAAGGCTACAATACCAGCCGGGGTACGGAGGGGGTTGGACGCTCCGCCAACTCGGCTGTTGTGATCGCCTCCCTTCTCGTCTTTATCATCGACCTCATTGCCGTCCAGCTGACCGACCTCCTGGGATTTACCTGATGCATCATGGCTGCCGACAACATCGTACTCGAAATCAAAGGCCTGTACAAGTCCTTCGGCTCGAACCATGTGCTCCGCGATTTTTCCGTCACCTTGAGCCAGGGAGAAAACCTGGCGGTACTGGGTAAGTCCGGGTCCGGGAAGTCCGTACTGATCAAATGCATCATCGGCCTGATCATTCCCGATGCCGGAAGCATCAAAGTATTCGGGCAGGAAGTGCACGAACTCCACCAAGATGACCTCGACCAGATGCGCGCCAAGATCGGGTTCCTCTTTCAAAGCAACGCCCTCTATGACTCGATGACCGTGGAAGAAAACCTGCTGTTTCCGCTCCGGCGGCACTGGATTACCCAGGGCCAGGCTGACACCGACGCGGCCGTGGTGGAAGCCCTCGAAGACGTGGGGCTCGGCCACACGAGATACATGATGCCTTCCGAACTCTCCGGGGGCATGCGCAAACGCATTGCCCTGGCCCGCACCCTCATCCTGAAACCCCAGATCATTCTCTATGACGAGCCGACTACCGGTCTGGATCCGATTACCTCGCGGGAGATCAGCGAACTGATTGTGCGTGTCCAGAAGAAATACAATACCGCATCCATGATCATTTCGCACGACATGAGTTGCATCCATGCCACCGCCAACCGGATCGTCATGCTCATCGACGGGAAATGCTACGCCAACGACACGTATGAAAAGCTGATGCAATCGACGGATCAAAAAATCAGGGACTTCTTCATTGAAACGATATGAACGCCAACAAAACCATCAATAATGCCAAGCTCGGACTCTTTGTATTTGCCGGACTTGCCTTCCTTATCTTCTCCCTCTACATGATTGGGCGGAACCGGAACCTGTTTGGGGCCACCTATACCTTGTCGGCCCGCTTTCACAACATCAACGGGTTGGTGCCGGGCAATAACGTTCGCTACTCAGGGATCGATATCGGAACGGTCGACCGTATTGAACTGGTCAATGATACCGCGGTTCGCGTCACCATGCTGATCGACAAAAGCGCCAGGGGCCACATCCGCAAAAATGCCCTGGCCAGCATCGGTACGGACGGACTGATGGGCAACAAACTGATCAGCATCAAGGCCATGCCCGGCGATGCCGAACCGGCCAACGACGGCGATGAAATCCAGACGCGAAAACCCGTGGAAACGGATGAGATGCTGCAGACCCTGAATACCACCAACGAAAACATCGCGGTGATCAGCCATAACCTGCGGGAGATCACCGGGAAACTGAACAGCCGCAACAGCCTTTGGAACTTCCTGGCTGATACGCTGATCGTCGTTGACCTCAAGAAGGCGGTCAGTTCCATCCGCCAGGCAGGAGCCAATACCGTGCGCTTTACCGACGATGCCGCCAAACTCGTTCACAACCTGGAGAGCGGCAAGGGCATTGCCAACACCCTGTTTACCGACACCACCATGACCCATCAACTGCAGACCTCGCTGAACGAAATCCAGAAGGCCACCAAAGACCTGAGTGTAACCACCGCCCAACTGAAGGAGACGCTCGCCAAGACCGGGCAGGGCGAAGGCACCCTCGGCGTGCTGCTTTCCGACACGGCCTCGGCCAACAACCTGCGGCGCACGTTGCGCAACGTCGAGCAGGGCACCAGCCGCTTCAATGAAAATATGGAAGCAATGAAACACAACTGGCTGTTCAGGGGATACTTCAAAGACCAGGAAAAAGAAGCAGAAAAGGCCAAGAAGGCCAAAAAGGAACCCTGATCAATCTTCCTTCTGATAGAAGGCTTTCGCTTTGGCGGCGATCTCTTTTCGCTCCGCAGCCACCTGCTTTTTCAACAACATTTTTGCCGCGGTCACATCCTGTTTCCTGGGCAACCCGGTGAGTAGTTCCAGCAACGTCTCTTTGTCGTGCAGCACGCCGACGTCCTTCTCCATGCGGGAGTAGAACTTGCGATCTTCTTTGGAAACCCGGTCGGTAAGACCTGTAAGGTAAACGATCTGCTTCATGCGTTTTCGCGCGGAATGAAGCTGACTGGCATTCAACCTGGGCACCAGGGTCTCCCGGATGTATTTCTCCAGTTCCTTGATGTAGCCGTTGATGTCCTTCTTCCTGATCTTCTTGATTCTCGGCCTAAGCTTCCTGCCCAGCTTCTTCACCTGGGTCATAAAGAAGGGCGTATCGGATCTGAATTTGTCGGCCGCTTTCTTCGGATCACCCAACCGCTCGACAGGCAAACCCGAAACCCCATACATCAGCATCAGCTCGATCAGCACGGCTGGCTGCCGAATCTGGCCAGCCTTACGGAAGACATTGCGCAGCGACAGGTAGTGTTCATGCGCATCGAATTTCTTGTCGGAATGACCCAGCACCATGATCACCGACTTGAATTTCTTGATTTCCACGCGGAGGCGGTGCAAGGAATCGGTCTCCTGGAACTGGTGGTATTTTTCCAGGGCATTGAGTATGGCCCGTACACGGGCCTTCGCGTAGTACGGCGCGGTCTTCATACACCCGGTTTGGTTGGTGGTAATGAATGGTTCTCCTGCGTACCCAACAACATCGATAGCGTCTTCAGCCTGTGGTTATGGTCAGCAATCAGTTTGGCGATGCCCACAAACGGAACAAACAGGATCATACCCGAAACCCCCCACAGTATCCCACCCACGAATATCGCTATCAATACCACCAGCGTGTTTACCTTCAGGCGGTTGCTAACCGCGACGGGAAAGATCACGTTGGCCTCCAGGTATTGGACGAACGTGAATATCCCCACCACGCCTACCGCATACCACGCCGAATCGTAGGTCGTCCAGGCCATGGCGATGGGCAAAAGGGAGCCGATGATAATTCCCACATAGGGTATAAACGTAAGGATGGAAGCGATGAATCCGAAGAGGATCGGGTGCGGCACGCCCAGCAACAGCAAACCGGCGCTGTTGAGGATGCCGACCACCAGGTAGACGATCCCCATACCCTTGATGAAGCTGAAATAAGCCTGGATGGTGAGCACCAGGATCTCCTTCGTGTTTTCGTTGCGCTCCGCGGGGAATATCCGGTAGAGCACCTTTACCCAATGGTGACGATAGTACAGGATCAGCACGGTATAGACCGGGATGAGGATCAGGGCTACGGCCGTAAAGGCGGAGAGGGAAATCGCATCCCGAACAACGGTGAACGTTCCACCCGCAAGCTCGTCGGTAAGCCGTGTCATCAATTTGGCCTGGTTTTCCTGCGAAACACCGAAGAAGCGCGTGAAAGCCCGGCTGATATCGGTAGCCACATCCAGCAGCTTCTCCTGGAGGACCGGCCACTCCTTCACGAAGCCAACAAATTGCTGGACGAGCAGGGAGGTCAAACCAATGACCACCAGGGTAAGAATAAGCAGGTTAACCACTATGGCGGTCATTCGCCCCAATCCTTTTCGCTCCATCCAGGCACAGGACGGATAAAGGACAAAACTGATCAATACCGCAAAGCCCAAGGGGATGAAGACATCGCGGCCGAAGTAGAGGATCAGCGAACCATACAGCACGTACTGCAGATACAGCAACAAAGTGGATTGCTGATTCCCCAGCCGCGCCGGGCGGATTCCGCCAAAGAGGGTCGAGCGCATGTGGCCTGAATTGGCGAAATCTACAAAACGACGGGCCGCCCACCCATGAGGAGAATCACATTTACCCTCTGACGATGGTCAGATGGGTCCGACCGTCCAAAAGGCCCACCAGGGCCCTAGGAACCGGCTTTGGTCTTGAGGAGCGAGGCCAGCTTCTCGTCGAGGTCACCACCGCGAAGACCCTTGGCAATAATCCGGCCTTCCGGATCCAGGAGGAAGTTCATGGGGATACCCATGATTCCGTAGAGTTTGGCTGCGGACGACTCCCACCCCTTGAGGTCGGATAGCTGGGTCCAGGTGAGTTTGTCCTTCCGGATAGCCTCCAGCCATTTGTCGCGGGCACCCGGGTTATCCAGTGAAACGCCAACGACGTCGAATCCCAGCTTATGGTAGGCAGTGTATGTCCTCACCAGGTTAGGGTTCTCCTGCCGGCAAGGGCCGCACCAGCTGGCCCAGAAATCGATCAGGAGGTAGTTACCACGGAGAGACGACAGCGTGACCGGCTTGTCGTTTACGTCGTTGAGCGTAAAATCAGGCGCCAGCTGATTGATATCGGTGCGTTTGGCTATTTCCAGCCGGCCGGCAATCTCCTTACCGAGGGCTGTTTTGCGCAACGACGAATCCAGCAGGTTAAAGGCCCGTTCAAACTCGGGCACATCGGGGTTATAGGCATAATTGTCGCTGATCTCCTGCGCGGAAGCATAGGACTTCGGGTACTGGGCTACAAACTGCATCATCACTTCCCTTCGCTCTTTTTCGATGGCTTCGTACACGTCCATCAGGCTGTCCTGGTCGGACTCTTTCGCGCCTTCAAAGGCCTTGCTCAGCGTGGAAAACTTCTTCTCCACCTCTACCATCATTCCTTTCAAGGCAGCACGTTCTTCATTGGTACGGGTACCTGAAACGCTTCCTTCCCACAGGGAATCCTTCGTCGCTTCAATGGAGATCTTGCCGTTCTCCAGGAAGAATGCCAGCGAAGGGGCCCGAAGGCCTTCGACTCGCAGGTAGGCCCGCTTGGGTTCCTCCGATTTGCCTTCAAAGGAGTAGATCCCGTTGGTGCTCCGGGCGGTGTCCATCTTCCTCTGCTCTCCCTCGCGGTAGCTGAGAATCAACGCCCCGGTGTCGAGGCCCCTGACAGCGATGGTCACGGTATAGGTGGTATCGACGGCAGCCACCTCGGCCGGCCGCTGGCAGGATGTCCCCAACAGGGACAAAACGGAGACCATCGTCACTACGACAGCCGCATGCAGGATTTTCATGGGAACAGGGTTCAAGGTGTTAAAGGGCAAAAGTAGCCAGAATTGCCACATCGCCTTTTCCCTTTAACGGGTGCTGGTGCATCTTGTTGTTACCCAAGGGAAAGAAAGTGGGCCAGGTCACTGCTTTATTTCAGACTATTTAGTATTTTTCTATACACCTAAACCAACTGCTATGAAAAAATTACTGACCTACTCCATGTGGTGCCTGCTACTGCTGGCCTTTGTCACCTCCTGCAAGAAGGATGACGCCACACCGACCTCTAATGCCCTGATTGGCAATTGGAAATTCGCTAGCTATGCAACCACCGGGTGCACAGATCCTACCAACAATTTCGTGGAAACCTGCCCGGCCTCGGCCGATTGCGGAACACTCGCTATCACGGCAACAGGCTGGACCTATACAGAGCCAGGCGTTGCTACGCAAACCGGCACCTATACCGTAAGCGGAAGTTCCATCACGCTCAGCGGGGGGATGTCCGAGACGTTCACTTGGGCCGTTGCAGGAACAGTCCTCACCTTCACGGAAGCCCCAGGTACGGACGGATGCACTCATGTAAGCACCTTCCAAAAGATCTGATCGGCTTTAACACAGCCAATGAGAGGGCTTCGGCCCTCTTTTTTTGCCCCTGGAGGGATGACTTTTGTGCTTATCCCCCCTGACAAGCATCATGGCAGGCCCATCGCAGCAGGGCTATCTTTTAGGTAACAAATCCCTGCTATATGGAAGCCAAGAAATCGGTTCACGTGGACATGTACAAGAAGTCCGGCCTGTTCAGAAGTATCGGCCTGATGATATCGCTGGGTATCACCATTACTGCTTTCCAGTGGAAGACTTACGATACGGAGAAGGTCCAGCTGGAAGCCAAGAAGACCAACAGTTTCGAGCTCATGGTGGAAATTCCTCCCACCGAGCAGCCCCCGCCCCCCGCTCCCCAGGTGCAATCCTCCACGGTTGTGGAAGTGCCCGACGAGGAAGTGGTGAAACAGGAAATCAAGGTCATTCTCGACATGGAAGTCACCGACAACACGAAGGTGGAGGCCATCACGATCCGGACCCCTGAACCCGAACCGGAAGAAGAGTCGGAGAAGATATTCACCATCGTCGAAGAGACGGCCGCACCCATCGGTGGTATGGCCGCCTTTTACCAGTATGTCTCTGAGAACATCAAGTACCCGGCCCAGGCCAAACGCATGGGCATCCAGGGCAGGGTGTATGTGGAGTTCGTCATTGCCAAAGACGGCACCTTGACTGATGTGCACATCGTGAAGGGCATCGGCGCCGGCTGCGATGAGGAGGCCGTACGGATCGTTCAGGGAGCACCACCCTGGAAGCCCGCCAAGCAACGGGGCAAACCGGTGCGGCAACGCTATACGTTGCCTATCGTCTTCAAGATGGCCAGCTTGTAGCTGACCGCCGGCTAGTTCTCCAGCGGGTCGATGGGCCGGAGTTCGATCCCCCCGTTATACTTCAGGTGTGGGTGACTCTGAACAATGGCCCGGGCCTCGGCCAGATCGTTGGCACGAATGACAAAATACCCACTGATCCCGGGACCGCCAGGTGAAGGGAGATTGCCAAACTGGTAGATTTCTTCGGTCAGTTTTTCCGCACCCACCAACTGGTTCTTCGCCGCCATGTCTTCCGCCCACCGGGAATACTCCTTAACCAGCGCAGGAATATCGGTTCCATTGAACGTGGAATCTTCCCGCAGCAGCAGCAGGTAAGAACGACGCGCATCGTTGATCACGGTGGATCCGCCGTCGTGGCCCGCCGTATACATCCCGGCGAAAAAGGCGATGATGATGCCACCGAGGGCTGCGGCGATGCGGTAGTAGTTGGTTGTGTTCATGGTGGTATTGATTATTCTTTCTTTCTTTAGTTCGGATATGATACGGCCTTCCAGTTCCGCCGGAAGGACATGCTGCTCCCTGAATACTTCGAAGCTGATCGGTGCAGGTTCCTGTTCGCTGTCTTCCATACTTAGGCGTTGAAAAATTTCCGTACCTGTTGTCGGGCGTGAAACAACTGGCTTTTGCTTGTCCCTTCGCTGATGCCCAGCAGCGCGGCGATTTCCTCGTGGGTGTAGCCTTCGGCGTCGTGCAGTACCAGCACCTGGTGATAGCCTTCACTCAGGCCCGCCAGCGACCGCTGCAGGTCTACCCCTATCCCCGGGTACCCGTAGGCCGGTTGGCCGAGTTCGGGATCCAGGGCATGCGCGGGCCGGCGAAGACCCGCTCTCCGATGCTCCCTCACCTTGTTGATCAGGATACCCGTCAGCCACGTCTTGAAGGTCGAACCACCCCGGTACGTCTCCAACTTCTTCATGGCAGTAATCCACGTCTCTTGTGCCGCCTCATCCGCGGCCGGCCCGTCATAATTGACCAGGTGCAAGGCCATGCGGTGGATGCGCGCGGCATACCTCCGGTACAGCAGCCGGAACTCGCGCTCCGACCGGTGCCTCAAAAAGCCGTCAATCAGTTCCTGATCGGGTATGCCTTCGGGTTCCTGGTGCATTATCGTATTCGGTATTGAGTGGCAACCCGGGGCCAAAGGGTTGTATGCCAATAAAGATATTTTTTTGGACAAGAAAGGGGGCGTAGTCAACTATAAGGAAACGCAAAATGAAGAATGGCCAATGTAAAATGTAAAATGTAAAAGTGTCAGTGCCGTCGTGGTTTCGGGTTCTCCTACGGGAAAGAGTAACTTTAAATTGTGATTGTTGCTCGTATTCCTCTGCGGCTGCTTGGGACCATACTTCTTGCTGGAGTGGTCCTGCTCGGCTATGGTCAGAGTACCCTTTCCGGGAAGATCATCGACCAGAAGACAGGCGAGCCGGTGCCTTTCGCCAGCGTATTCTTCGCACATACCACCGTTGGAACGGCCTCGCTGGTCGACGGGACGTTTACCCTCTCCCGGTTTCCTGACGGAAAATATGACCTGGTTGTCGAGGTGGTTGGCTTCAAATCCCACAAGCAGCCACTTGAGTTCCAGCAAGGGCAGTATCGTATTGAGATCACACTGGAACAAGACAATGTGCACCTGGACTCAATCACGGTGATCGCCGATCAGTCAGACAAGCAGTACCTGCCCGTATTTACCCGCTTCTTTGTCGGCGACAGCCGAAGCGCCAAATCATGCAAGATTCTCAACCCGGAAGTGCTTCACTTCTATTTCGATTCCAAACGCAACTACCTTTCGGTAAGCGCACGCAAGCCCGTGCAGGTGCTTAATCCGGAATTGGGCTATAAGGTGCATTACACCCTGGAGCGCTTCGGACTGGATTTCACCTCAGGCGCCAAAGTGATGCAGGGGAGCCCTAGATTTGAAGAATTGCCATTCACCAATCGGAAAGATTCAGCGGCGCGCGAAAAGAAGCGGAACGCAGCCTACCAGGGATCGATGTTTCACTTCATGAGGGCCCTGTACCTGGACAAGCTGGAAGATGAGCGATTCAGGCTGCTGATTGCCGACAGTTCGGAGACCTCAGGGGCTTCCGCCTGGGATGAAGTACTCACTCCTTTTCTCCGTGACTCGTTGGTCTCCGGGAGTAAAGTCAGGCAACTTAACTTCCAGGGACTGTTGAAACTCGAGTACCAGCGACCGGAAGATTGGGAGTATCCTGGCCGGATGCTGAGCCGCTACCGGGGGCGAAATCCCAATGGCTTCCAGCAAACCTACGTGCGATTTAAAGATCCATCCCTAAAAATCTATGAGAACGGCTACTTCTCCGAACAGCTGAGTGTGTACCTGACTGGCTACCTGGTTTGGCGCGAGACCGTATCCAACATGGTGCCGCTCGGGCACGAGGTGGTGAGTAAAAAGAAGAAAAAGAAGAAGTAGAAACACCAGCCGAGCCCTTATGACCTGATTACCTAGTACCTAGCACCCCGACTTCGCGAGGCGCGTCATCGGGACAAGCCCAGCACCGATAAAAAAAGAATCACCGGCTGAATCCAACCGGTGATTCTCCTATCCACAAATCTATTCGTGCTTACTTGAACTTAGCCAATTCCAGAACCATGTCAATGAGCTTGTTGGAATAGCCCCACTCATTGTCGTACCATGCTACCACTTTCACGAACTGGTCGTTGAGGGCGATACCGGCTTTGGCGTCAAAGATAGACGTGCGGGCGTCGCCGACGAAGTCCTGCGATACCACTTCGTCTTCGGTGTAGCCGAGGATGCCTTTCATGTCGCCTTCGGAAGCCTCCTTCATGGCACTCTTGATCTGCTCATACGAGGCGGGCTTGCTGAGCCGCACGGTGAGGTCGACAACCGATACGTCGGCTACGGGGACGCGGAACGACATGCCCGTGAGCTTGCCTTTCATCTCGGGGATCACAAGCGCAACCGCTTTGGCTGCACCGGTGGAGGAAGGGATAATGTTCTGGTAAGCGCCGCGGCCGCCTCTCCAGTCTTTGGCGGAAGGTCCATCGACGGTCTTTTGGGTGGCGGTGACGGCATGCACGGTGCTCATAAGGCCTTCGGCGATGCCGAACTTGTCATTCAGCACTTTTACCACCGGGGCGATGCAGTTGGTCGTGCAGGACGCGTTGGAGACGATGGTATGTTCAGCTTTCAGGTTCTTGTGGTTGACCCCCATCACGAAAGTCGGCGTGTCGTCTTTGGCCGGGGCCGACATGACGACGCGCTTGGCGCCTGCCGCGATGTGCTTTTGGGCGGTTTCCTTGGTCAGGAAGAGCCCGGTCGATTCGATGACGATTTCGGCGCCGACTTCACCCCACTTGAGGTTGGCGGGGTCCTTCTCGGCCGTCACGCGGATTTTCTTCCCGTTGACCACCAGGTGGCCGTCTTTTACCTCCACGGTTCCATCAAACTTGCCATGGGTGGAGTCATATTTGAGCATGTAGGCCATGTAGTCGGGGTCGACCAGGTCATTGATGCCTACCACTTCGATGTCTTTGCGGCCGATGGCGGCGCGGAAAGCCAGGCGGCCGATGCGGCCAAATCCGTTGATACCAATCTTTGTCATGGGACGTTGAGTTAAGGAGTTTAGAAACAGCGGGTAAAAATATACCAGTGATAAGCTAAAACCAATGAAATCGGTTCCCCGGGACTTAAAAAAGCGCGATATCCGGTTTGCCAAATAGACCCATCGTTCTATCTTTGCGGCCTGTTTTTAGCCCAAGGTCCGTTCGTCTAGGGGTTAGGACACAAGATTTTCATTCTTGTAACACGGGTTCGATTCCCGTACGGACTACACCAAAAGAAGCCAACTCACTGAAAAATAAGGAGTTGGCTTCTTTGTTTATCCAGGCAGCTGATTTTTACCCATTTCACACTTCGGCATGGGCACCCGGGTAGCCATCTCGCTCAGATCTTCGTAAAATTCAGGTTGCCCGTGCAGCCCATTCCATAATTCGAATCGGAAAACGTCAGGCTGGTTCCCGACACGGTATAGGTGAAGGTGCCGGAGTAGCCTGTGCCTGCTGAAACGGTAATGGTAATGCTGTTGCCACTCAGGGTGTAGGTGCCTGTTCCTGAGTTAGAAGGATTGACCGGGTCCGTGAACGTCCAGGTACCGTCAGCGATGAGGAGTATTGGACAATCGCTCGTGCAGTATTCCGTGCCGTTATCGGTTGGATCGGTGCACCCCGTCAGGCTTTCACTGGCGAATTTCCAGGAGCCAATGATGGAGCCGGCGGGCTTCGGGTCGTCTTTGCTGCACGAAAGGATCAAGGCCAGGAAGAAGAGTCCTGCCAGAAAGGGTATATGCAACGTTTTCATACAAGTTGGATTTAGTGGGCATCGTTCAAGTAATCAGTCGTCTCCTTCGCGTGCCGCTGTGCCGGGCTGTTTTCCTGGAGGCCTTCTTCGCCCCTGCCCTTCCGCTGGCATTCACCTTCTCCGGTAAATCCTTCTGGCCCGGGTACTCCTTCGCCCACTTCCTGGCCACCTTGGGCTGCCGCGCCCACAGGTAACGTCTCTGCGCCTCGCTCCTGAACGGCATAGCTGCTGGGTTTCGTTGCTCAAATTTCGCGTCCGGGACGAGCAGGAATCAATGATATCGGTCGAGGCATGGCAAGATGGGCGTCACCAAAAAATTACCGGTATGACTCTGCGATAATCCGCAAAGAAAAGAGGGCGAGTTTTCACTCGCCCTCCCGGTTCATGCCAACATTAACTTCATTATTTCAACAACACTTTGTCGATGACATGAACAACCCCGTTCGTTCCCTGGATATCAGTGGCAACCACGTTAACCGTTGCACCTGATTCATCCGTCAGGGTCACGGTACCTCCGGAGATGTTTACCGTGAATGTTCCTGACAAGGTGGTTACCGTCATGCCGTCGGTGAGATCCGTTGACCGGACATTAGCTCCGGATACGACATGGTACTTCAACACATCGGCCAGCTGCGCGGCGTCAAGCCCGGCTACCACACCCGCGATGTCGGCGAAGGCGCTGTTGACCGGGGCAAATACCGTGAACGGACCGTCGCCTTTAAGAACGCTGACCAGGTCGCCTTCGGCACTACCCAGCGCATCAACGAGCGACGTGAACTCGTCGTTATTGGCTGCAATATCAACCACATCGGTGGGGAGGATTACCTTGTCTACTACATGAATAACGCCGTTTGACGCGATGATATCCGCGCTGGTCACGGAAACACTGCTGTTGATATTCACTCCTGAGCCAACTTCGATGTAAAGATCCAGGAGGTTGTCGTCCGGACCCGTGTTGCTGGCTGTGCTCACATAGCTGGTGGACAAGTCGGTTGACTTGAACTGACCCACGATAACGTGGTTGAGCAGGATCGGTGTGAGGGCCTCCTTGGAGAGCGCATCAAGCGACGATACCCCAAGATCGCTCAGCAGTGCAGCGAAAGCCGTGTTGGTGGGAGCAAACACCGTGAAGGGTCCTGTTCCCTGGAGGGTAGTAACCAACTCCGCCTTGGTGAGCGCGGCAACGAGGGTGCTGAACTGAGGATCAGCGCTGGCAATCTCGACGATGGATTTCGCCTGGGGCGTAACCTTATCCTCGCTGCAGGAGGTTGCGAGCATGCCGGCAAACATGACGGCGACAAAAAGGAATTTATGTGTTACTCTCATGTGGTTTGTTTTTAGTGAATTCAACAGGTAAAACCCCGGGCTTCAGGCAATGTTTTACAAATCCACGGAATGTTTAATCAAAAAAATATCTCCTCGCCCGAAAAAGGCAACCAAGAACGTTGAGGCTAAACAGAATGTGTCCTGGAAATCGCTCCAACCGGCGGTAACGTTATGAAACGCCCGCCCCTATCTTCTCCTTGTACCAGATATTCAAAATCACCCCGGCGAGCACCACGATCATCCCCAGGTGCGCCTCCAAAGAGAAGGTCTCGCCAAACAGGAAATAACCCAACGCCAGCGCGTAGATGATTCCCACGTACTTCAGGCTCACCACCTTCGACAATTCATCTGACTGGTAAGACCGTGTCATGAAGTATTGCGCGATCTGCGCGGTCAGGCCGATAAAAATGAGGACCAGCCAGTCGGTACCCTGCGGAGGAACCCAGGCGATGGTGCCCAGCAAGGCCGCGGTGACCGGCAGCGAGACCAGGGGAAAATAAAACGTGATCACCAGCGGATGCTCGGTGAGCTTTAGCTGGCGGATCATGTTGTACGCCAGGCCGGCAAAGAAAGCCGAACCGATGCCCACCAGCATATAGCCAGGCTCGATCCGGTTGTCGAAGCCCTGCACCATCAACACCCCGGTGAAGGAAATGGCAAAGAACAACCACTGCAGCGGCTTCACCGGCTCGCGCACTATGAAAATGCCCATGATCGCCGTGAACACCGGCGACAGGTACTGCAGGGTCACTGCGCTGGCCAGCGGCATGTGCTGGAGCGTGACGAAATAAAGCACCAGCGACAGGCTGCCGAAGAACCCCCGAAGCAGGAGCGCCGGGCTGTTGTTGCCCGGGAGCGGAATGCGGTAATACCGGACTATGCCGAACGCGATCACCAGGGAAACCCCGGAACGAAGCAGGGCAATTTCAATGGCCGGGAGATGACCGAGCGACTTCACCGCCGCGTTCATGAGGGCAAAAAAGAACGTGGCCAGCAACATGAACCGGACGCCGGGAGAAAACATGGCCGCAAGAAACACAAGCCCGGCTAACCCAACAAGGGTCAAATTCCTCCCAAAATCAAGGTAACCGGGGGTGTAAGATTCGGTTTCAAATTGCAATTCAGGCTCCCTGGAGTGTAAGGTGGATGATCAGCTTTCGCGGGAGGTAAACCGGGTGATTTCCTTACAATTATTTGATAATCATATCATTAAAGGTGCAGTGGGCCTGGAGGGCAAGCCACTGACAGGTAGCTAAAAGTTAGGATACGGATGTATTGTTTTGCCTGAATTTGGCCGAAATGAAAATCCCGTGTCCCTCACCTTTGATCCAACGAAAACGAAGGAGGGGATATGACTGCAACGTTCTACAACATTCGCCATAGGCTTACCCAGGTGATTGTTTTTGTTGCCTGTGTTGCCATCTGCATGCTCTTCGCCGAGGTGGCAGAGGCAGCGAGACCGAAGCCGCCGCGCTTCGACAAACCCAAGTACCGGGTGTCGGTGCACAGCAACTCGGGACGCGTGGTGAAAGTACTATACTGGAAAAGAAAGGATGCTCCGAGATCCAATAACCTCGCAGCCTCCAGCCGTAAAAACCGCAACAAACCCCAGGCGGAAACGGACTTCTGAAGATATCACGTGACAAGGGGTGTTTAGTGATAGGCCTCTGCAGTTTCTGCAGGGGCTTTTTTTTTCGATCTTCGGGTCCGCACTCATGAACTTCGACCCGGATATCTTCCTCCACCGGCTGGCCCAGACTTCCCCGGCCCCCTTTGGCATCGCCATCGAGCGCGCTTCGGGCAGCTGGCTCTACGCCCCCGACGGCACACGCTACCTCGACCTCATCTCCGGCATAGCCGTCACCAATGTCGGGCACTGCCATCCCAAGGTGGTTCAGGCGATCAAGGACCAGGCCGACAAACACCTCCACGTGATGGCGTACGGGGAGTACATCCAGTCGCCTTCCAACGAGCTCGCTGCCGAGCTGGCCCGCCTTCTCCCTTCCTCCCTCAACTGTTCGTACTTCGTCAACTCGGGCACAGAAGCCAACGAAGCGGCCCTGAAACTCGCCAAGCGCCTCACGGGCCGCACCCGGATCGTCTCTTGCCGGAAATCCTACCACGGAAGCACGCACGGATCGCTGAGCGTCTCGGGCAACGAAGTCAAAAAGAATGCCTTCCGGCCGCTGCTGCCGGACATCCATTTCATGGACTATGGCAAAGCAGAAGACCTGGCCCTCATCGATACCGATACCGCCTGCGTGATCATGGAAACCATCCAGGGGGATGCGGGCGTTCGGATTCCCTCGAAAGAGTACATGAAAGCGGTTCGACAGCGATGCGACGATACCGGCGCGCTTCTCATCCTCGATGAAATTCAATGCGGCATGGGACGAACCGGAAAGTTATTTGCCTTCGAACACTTCGGCATCATCCCCGACATCCTGACCATCGCCAAAGCCTTCGGCGGCGGCATGCCGATCGGCGCGCTGATCTCCTCAGAAGAGAACCTCCGGGCCTTCACGCACGACCCTATGCTCGGCCACATCACCACGTTCGGGGGTAACCCGGTATGCTGTGCCGCGGCCCTGGCCACCCTGCGCGTGTTGAAAGAAGAACGCCTGGTTGAAGGCGCGGAAGCCAAGGGTCAACTGCTCGAATCACTCTTGCGCCACCCGGACATCATGGAGATCCGGAGAATGGGGCTGATGTTTGCCGTTGACTTTGAATCAGCCGAACGGGTGAACCGCATCGTGGAATTTGCCAAGACCAGGGGAGTCATCTGCTACTGGTTCCTGTCCCATCCCCATAGTTTTCGTATTGCTCCTCCCCTGACGATCTCCGAAGACGAAATCCGCCACGGATGCACGATCATCCGTGAAGCCATTGAACATACTCGCACCTAAATCCCAAGCCATGACCCTTCGCCGCCTCCTCCTGCTGATCCTTATCACTGCAACACTCCCTGCCTTCAGCCAATCGGTTGACGACATGATCCGCGAACGGATCGATGCCGGAGAGACTCCCTCCATGGTCGTGGCCATCCACCGGGATGGAAAGACCACCTACTATGCCCAGGGTTATGCCCAGGTCGAATCCAAGAAACAGGCAGACTCCAAAACGCTTTATGAAATCGGGTCGATCACCAAGACGTTTACCACCACAACTCTCGCCCAACTGGCGCAGGAAGGCAAACTCAAACTCACCGATCCGGCCCAATCCTACCTGCCCACGGAAGTCAAGCTGCCGGTTCGCGGCGACAAGTCGATCACCCTCGAAGACCTCGCTTCCGCCCGATCAGGACTGCCGCGCATGCCTGACAACTTCAAGCCGGCCGATGAAAGCAATCCCTACCTCGACTATACCGAAGACCGTCTCTTAGCTTTCCTGAACAGCTGCACGCTGACCCGCGACATTGGAAGCCAGTATGAGTATTCCAATCTCGGCATGGGACTGTTGGGTGTGCTGGTAAGCCGCGTGGATGGAAAGCCCTACCGCGAATCCATTGAACAAAGAATTCTGAAACCCCTCGGGATGAAGAGCACCTACCTGAACACACCCGGCCGAAAGGACAAGAACTCCGCCTCAGGTTACAGCGACGGAAAGCCGGTCTCCGCCTGGACATGGACCGACGCCAGCGTCATGCAGGGCGCCGGGGGTCTCCTTTCCAATGCCGAAGATATGATGCGCTATCTCCTCGCCAACATGAATCCGCCTGACAACTCCCTCGGCCGCGCCATGACGGATGCCCACCAGCCGCGCATGGACGTTGGGCGCTACAACATGAAGATTGGGCTGGGCTGGCATATCCGAAACAAGATCGTCTGGCACAACGGAGGAACGGGTGGCTTCCGGACCTTCGCAGGCTATGAACCGGAAAAGAAAATGGCCGTCGTTATCCTCACCAACAGCACGGTAGGTGCCGATGACCTCGGGTTCCATCTCATGGACGAATCGATCCCGCTGAAGAAAATCCGCAAGGAAATCACCGTGGCGCCATCAGTACTTCAATCCTATGTCGGCGTTTACGAAATCACCCCGCAGTTCCAGCTCACCGTGACCCTGGAGAATGGTCAACTGATGACCCAGGCCACCGGCCAGCCTAAGTTTAGCCTCCATGCCGAGTCGGAAACCAAGTTCTTCCTGAGGGTGGTGGACGCCCAGGTGGAATTCATCCGGAATGAGCAGGGAGCGATTGACAAGCTGATTCTCTACCAGAATGCCGTGTCCCTGGCCGGAATCCGAAAACCCTAGATCTTTTCGATCACCAGGTTGTGGTTGGTGTAAATGCAAATGTCTGCTGCGATGGTGAGACTTTCACGGACGATTTCCTCCGCAGTGAGATGCGGGGCGTGCTTCTTGAGGGCCAGCGCAGCCGATTGGGCATACATGGCGCCTGACCCGATCGCCGCCACCTGGTGGTCAGGTTCCAGCACATCACCGGTCCCGGAGAGCATCAGCAACTCCTCCTTGTTGACCGTAATCAGCATGGCTTCCAGCCGGCGAAGGTAGCGGTCCATACGCCAGTCTTTCGCCAGCTCGATGGCAGCACGCTTCATGTTGCCTCCATAGGAATTGAGTTTTTCGTCAAACCGGTCGAGCAGGGTAAATGCGTCGGCGGTGGAACCGGCGAAGCCTACGAGTATCTTCCCGTCCTGCAGCTTGCGGATCTTCCGCACATTGCTCTTGGCAATGGTGTTTCCCAACGTAGCCTGCCCATCACCGCCGATGGCAACCTGCCCGTTGTGGTGGACAGCAAGGATCGTCGTAGCGTGTATGGGCTGCATGGGTGGAAGGGGATAATCAGATCAGAATCCGTACCGGGTCTTCCAACAGGCCTTTCAGCGTCTTCAGGAAGGCAGAGCCTACTGCGCCGTCGACAGCACGGTGGTCGCAGGAAAGCGTCACCTTCATCACGTTGCCCGGAACAACCTGACCGTTCTTCACGATCGGTGTTTCCTTAATGCCACCCACGGCCAGGATGCAGGCGTCGGGCGGGTTGATGATGGCCGTAAACTCTTCGATGCCAAACATGCCCAGGTTGGAGATCGTGAACGTACTTCCCTCCCAGTCGCTGGGCTGAAGTTTCTTGTCGTGGGCTTTCTGCGCGAGGTCCTTCACTTCGGTAGCGATGTGCGACAGCGACTTGTTGTCGGCAAAACGGACGACAGGGACCAGGAGGCCATCTTTAACCGCCACCGCCACACCGATGTGGATGTGATGGTTGCGGCGGATCCTGTCGCCCAACCAGCTGACGTTGACATCCGGGTGCTGGCGCAGGGCAGCCGCCGCCGCTTTGATCACGATGTCATTGAAGGAAATCTTCACCGGCGCCATTTCATTGATGCTTTTCCGTGCCTCTACTGCCTTGTCCATGTTGATCTCCATGGTGAGGTAGAAGTGCGGCGCGGTAAACTTGCTTTCGGCGAGGCGCTTCGCGATCGTCTTGCGCATCTGCGAAACGGGGACCTCTTCAAAGCTCTCTTTGCCAACCACTGCGGGAAGAACCACCGGGGCTGAGGCTTTGGCTGCACCAGCGGCAGGGGCGGCACCCGGCTTGTAATTTTCGATGTCGCGACGCGTCACCCGGCCGTGCTCGCCGGTTCCCGGGATCAGGGAAATGTCGTAGCCCATCTCCTTGGCCATCTTGCGCGCCAGGGGCGACGCTTTCAGGCGACCATTGGAGGAAGATTGGGAAGGAGCGCTCGCTGCAGGCTGAGCCGGGCTTACCGGTTGTGCGGCGGCAGGAGCAGCTGTCGGCGCCGCCGGGGCCGCTGCACCGCTTGACTTAGCCTGGTGTGCCTTCAGAAGCGTCTGCCAGTCGGCATTCTTATCACCAATGATAGCCAGAACACCATTGACAGCAACGGCTTCTTTTTCTTTTGCACCGATATATAAGAGCGTACCCGTGTTGTACGACTCATATTCCATCGTAGCCTTGTCGGTCTCCACTTCGGCGAGCAGTTCACCGGATTTGACCGGGTCACCCACCTTCTTGTGCCAGGCGGCGATTACCCCTTCGCTCATGGTGTCGCTCATCTTTGGCATCAGCACGATCTCCGCTTTGATGCCGGACGTATCGATGGCTGTCGCCACCGCAGCCGGGGCAGGTGCCGTCTTCGTTTCTGCCTTTGCAGGAGCGGCGGCAGGGGCCGCAGAAGCGGAAAGCAGTGCGCTATAGTCTTCTCCCGGTTTACCGATGATGGCCAGCACATCGTTGATCTTGACGGCCTGGCCCTCTTTGGCGCCCAGGTAGAGAACAGTTCCCGTGTTGAACGACTCGTAATCCATGGTGGCCTTGTCGGTTTCGATTTCAGCCATCAACTCTCCCGACTTCACGGAATCACCTACCTTCTTATGCCATTTGGCGATCACCCCTTCGGTCATGGTGTCGCTCATTTTGGGCATGCGGACTATCTCGGCCATGTTACAGGTTGCGTTTATTGAAAAACAGCCTCAAAAATAGGTGTATACGGGCGATTTTCAAGCGTATCCGCCCCACTTTCGGGGGCCTAGAAATTGAAGCTCCCGATGAGCCATTCAAAGCGCGTTACCGACGGTGTGATGCCGTAACTGTACCGGAAACCGATGTTGAACTGAGGCAAGAAACGCATGATATTGAGGTCGACCTTCACTTCCGTTCCCACCGAGGTATACTTCTGGCTGAACGTGCCGCCGGTGAACGTGCTGGACCCCAGGCCGTAGTCGGCAAACAAGTTGACCCGGAGACGCTGGAAGTTCAACAGGGGTCCCAGGGCGATATCCGGGTACCATAACGGGAACGTGTAGTTGACCGCCAGCGTATTGAATTCCTGGAACCGGGCCACAGACTGACCGCGTACCAGGGGAATTCCGTTGGCGAAAACGTAATTATCCCACCCCTTGCCCGTGGCGTTGGCCTGGTAGATCTGGGAGTTCTGGTATGCGACATATCCCCACAGGCTATGATGCTTGAACAGACCCGGAAGATAGGTGATACCATAGATGGAAAACTGCCCTCCCGAGAAGTCTCCTCCGTACGGCGTATTGAAGTAATCCATGAACAAGGTCTGCCCCCACTTCGGGTTGATGTCCCGGCGGCTTCGTTTCAACACGCTGTACCAGTTGAAACTGAAATGATTGTAGCGCAACGTTCCGTTGCTTTGCACATCGCGAAAGAAATACTGCGGGTTGTAGCCCGGGAGGATCCTGCCGCCGCCGTCGATGGTGTTGGTGAACCCGGTTACCTGCGTTATGCCTACATAGTTGGAAAACTCCACGCTGCTCAGGTATTTCGACCGCGTCGTGAGCAGCGGCACCCGGAGCCCCGTCTCCACCGTTCGCTCATGCCAGCTGAACGTTAGATTCCCAATGGCGGTGGCCGTATCCGGCGGCGCCCCGGTGAAATACTTGATGGTTCCTTCGTTCACCCGTCGGTCGGCCTGGGAAAACCTCACATCGATGATGGGATAGAGTCCCTGGTAACTGATACCGGCAGCCCATCGGCCCACCTCTTCATTGATGTCGTAGGTATAGCCGGCATCGATGCGGGTGGTACTGAGAATGTCCTGAGAAGTGATGCCGACATTGACCGTAGTCAGCGAGTTAACCAGGTAAGGTCCCCAGCTGTGCGGGTTGATCATGCCTGCGGCCCGGCGATACCGCTTGCTCTCATACGAAGTTGTGGTCACGCTCTTGAGCAGTTCCGGGTGACCCTCCTGTTCAACCAGATGAGAGAAATTCAAATTGGGCGAAGGCGTTTCTCCTTCGAAGGTTATCCAGCTTGTAGTATCGATCGGGGCATGGACCACATCGAGGCCATCACGGGTTTGATCGTTGTAGTAGAGACGTGTACCGTCGGGTGATACGGCAGGATTGAATGCCCCAAACCGGCTGGTCGTGATCCGGAATCGCTTGCCTGTCTTCACGTTGACAGCATGGATGTTGTCGATACCCCCTGTGGGTGAGTTAAACAGCACGTAGTTTTTCCAAGACACCGGGTGGCCGACATTTTCCAGCGACCGCGGCAGGAGATCGGTGACAGCTCCCGTTTGTGCGTCGATTATGGAAATCGTTTTGCCTTGCGGGCTGGTGCGAAGAACCAGGATCGACTTCCCGTCTTCCGTCCACCGGGGCATGGCCAGCAAGTCGTTGCCCGGGTTCTCAAACTGCCGGATGACCGAACCGTCCACGTAGCTCAATACGGTCAGCCGGGCGGTGTAGTCCTCCCGGGTTTCAACCGTCGCTACCTGGATTCCGTCTGGAGCAATCGCGGCGCCGCTGTAACGCGAGTGATTCGAGATGACCCGCTTGACTTTGGCCTGGACGTCATACCCCATAACGACGGAGTAGGTTTTCACGCGCCACCGGGGATCGAAACGGAATTCATTCCACACCACACGGTCTTTGTTGACGGAAAGCATCGCCCCCTCGTTGACAATGCCTTGCACAAACACTCTCTCTTCCTTTCCCTCCGGGGTGAGTGACACCAACTGGTCAATATCCCCGATACCCGACTTCATCACGAGAACCCGGCCATCGGACAACGGCCGGGGGTATTGATAGTCGGTGTACGCGCTGCCTTGCCGGCGGTTCAAGGTTTCAAAAGTGGAGAAGCGCAAGTTCGCCACCGCCTGCTCGTAATCTTTCTGACGTTGAGCCGCCATGTCGCGGTAAAGGTCGGTCACATACATCCCGGTTTCCTTCTTCAAGGCATTCGAAAAGGCGAACGGGATGAAGGGCACCTTCCACGACCGGCCTACTACTTTCTCCCAGATCATCGGGTCGCCGGTTTTCTTTCGCAGGTGGGACACCAGGTTGTAGCCAAGGACGTAGTGATCCGGGATATTGTGCTTGTAGGAACGCAGGTACTGCTTGTGGTAATTGAACGAGCGGCCGTTGATGGCATTGGTTCGGAAGAGCAGATCGAATTGCGGGATGCGTCCGCGGCCGCTGCCCGTGTAGGCGGTCTCGATGGCTACGGCGTCGCCTTCCCAAAACCACTGGGGGGCGGCGGCAAAAGCCATGGCCGCCGTGAACTGCTGGCCAAAGACATAGGAGAATCCCTTGTTGAACCCGGTAAGGCTGCGCTGGAATTGAGACATGTGCCGGTATTCATGAACCGAAAGGGCGTCAAGCCAGTCGTTGGTGCCGAGAAAATTGTAGTTCTGGCTAGGCATGGTATAGAATTCCGAGCGGCGTGGCGCCATCGCAACAAAGCCATTGGAGATCGACGATTGGTTTTGAAGGATGATCGAAATTTTTCGCGGCGCCACCCCCATGGTCCTGGCTTCCGGGTCGCGGACAGTCTCCAGCGTATTGGCTACCCGTTGCGCCTGCAGTTCAAATCCCTGGGGGTATAGCAGCCGGAAGTTTGGTGTGTTGAGCTGGTACCACTTCAATGCGGGAGCGTTGGTTTCCAGCACCATTGACGGCTGGGCATGCAGGGACAGTGTCGATAGCCCGACGGCGAACGCAAACACGCCGCACCGGCGGCCCAATCCCTTCCACATGGTTCGAAAACTAAGGTTTCGGCCGGTAAACAAAAAACAAGGGCCGAAAAAAGACCACAGGGCTATTCCACGTAACGCTTCCCGGCTGCGGAGACTGCCGAAACGTTGAAGAATCCAACTGCCTTTCTTCCGTTCGTGTTCAGGTTCAAGATGTTGGTCGAAACATTGGCCAAAGGCGTCGCAAACAGTTCGGCAAAACCGCCAGGCCGGTTGGTCTGGATGGACACTTCATTCAGGTAGGTGAAGGCCGCTACGGTCAGGGAATGGATTTGAACGTGCATGGAATCGCCGTTCTCAATCGGCGAAAGCAACTGATCATCTTCATCCCGGTCGACAGCGTTGATCCGGCGACGGACGGGGGCGACGAACATCACCCCGTCGGTCGGACCGCCGATGGAGACGCCTGCATCAAAGGCGATGTTGATCTCACCGGGCTTCAGCAAGGGCACACCGTTCTTGAACGAACGAATCCAGTACGCGTCGCCGGTGCCCACCGGGTCGGTGGCCCAGAACTCGGCCCGTACGATCGGGTCGCCCGTGGCGATATTTTCATCTTCTTCATACGTGATGCTGTCGATCGCCGGAACCCGGCCCATGTACGACTGGGCCTGGAAGGTATCGGAATCGGTAATGACCGTCAGCCAGTATTTTCCACCTACGCGCAGCGTATCGGCGCCGGAGGGCGACCATTCATAGTGGCCCGGCTTGGTCACATTTTCGATGAAGAGGAAGTTCTTTCCCTGGTCGTCGCTGACGGATACCGTGGCACCCGTAATTGCCGGGGGGATTTGCGATTCGAAGTAAGGCTGGGTCCAGGTGAGAGTTATGGTTTGCGCACCCGGCAGGTTGTTGATCCAGGCGTCGACCACCACCACCGGGTCGGCGGACTGCAGCGTTGGGTCAATGACATCTTCGCAGGAATAAAACAAGCTGGAGGCGAAGATCAGGAGAAGGTAGGAATGCTTGGAAGTCTTCATCACTCAGAACTTGAAGTTATAGGATACAGAAGGCACGATCGTCCCGATAATTGACAGCTGCGTGGCCTGGGAGGTAATGGCCTGCCCCGCCGGCGTGCGCTGGTCGGTCTGGGAGAAATAAATGGAGAACGGGTTGCGCCGGGCATACACGTTGTACAGGGAGAAGACCCAGTAGTCGCTGTTCTTGCGTTCCTTGCCGTTCTTCTTCACCTTTTTTCCCTCCAGCCTGAAGGAGATATCCAGCCGGTGGTAGTCGGGCATATGGACATTGTTGCGCGACTCGAAGGCGTTGTAAGGGATCAGGATGCCCTGCTGCGTAAAACGTGACGTGGGAAACGTGGTGGGCGTTCCGGACGTGAATATGAAATTGGCCGACACCTGCCAACGGGATGTGAGGTCATAGAAGGCCGCCAGCTTGAGGTTATGCAACTGGTTGAAGCGGGTCTCGTACCATTGCCCGCCGTTAATGCCGTCTACTTTCAATTCACTGCGCCCAAGGGTATAGCTCACCCAACCGTTGAGACGACCGGTCTTCTTCTGCACGTACAACTCCAGGCCATAGGCACGGCCGATACCGCTCAGCAAGTCGCCCTCCAGGTATTGATTGATCAGCAGGTCGGCGCCGTCAATGTAGTCGATCTGGTTTTGCGTAGTCCGGTAGTAGGCTTCCGCCGAGAACTCATACTTCTTGTCTTCGGTCAGGTCGCGGAAATACCCCAGGGTAAACTGGTCAGCCAGCTGAGGCTTGATGTTGTTGGAGGTGGGGTTCCACACATCCAGCGGGTTGGAGGCCGTCGTGTTGGAAATCAGGTGGAGATACTGGGCCATCCGGTTGTAGCTTCCCTTGATCGAGGCACGCTGTCCGGCCTGCACACGAAAGGAGAACCGCGGTTCGAAATTGCCGTACTGGGCGATCACCTCGCCGCTGCCGTAGGTCTTGCTGCCGATCACCGGCTTACGAAGGCCCGGGATGGTATCTCCATAAATGTACTCGGTACCCGGGCCCAGGTACTGGAAGTAAGAATAGCGAAGGCCGTACTCGATCGATAATTTCTCGGAGATCTTCTGCGCATTGCCGGCATAAACGGAAGTTTCCAGGTTATACTTCCGGCCCAGGCTGATTTCCACCACATCGCCGTTGGTAACGCCCTCCGCGTTGGCCGGGATAAACGAGTAGTAGGTAGCATCGGCACCGAACGTCAGCTCATTGCGACTGTCGATGAAGTAGGTGAACTGCGGGCGGAAGATGTAGCTGGTGATGGACGAGTTCCAGCTGAAGCGATCCCGCTCGTCCTTTCCGAACTGAAGGGCGTAGTCATAGTCGGCGTATACCCCGGTGACATTCAGGAACAGCCGCTCGTTAAAGAGGTGGTTCCACCGCAGGGTGGCGGTCGCATTTCCCCAATTGAAACCCTGGGTTTTATCGAAGCGGAATACGTCGCGGCCGAAGTACCCACTCAGGTAGATTTTGTTGCGGCGGTTGATGTCGTAGTTGGTTTTCAACGTGAGGTCGTAGAAGTTCAGCGCGCCGCCGTTTTCCAGGATCGGGACAAACGGGCGGGCCAGCACATCGATATAGGAGCGACGGGCGGCGATAATGAAGGAAGCTTTGTCCTTCACAATAGGGCCCTCCACGGCCAGGCGGCTGAACACCGTCCCGATACCACCGGTAACCTCAAACTTCTTGCTGTTGCCTTCCTTCATGCGCACATCAAGGATCGAGGCCAGGCGGCCGCCATAGCGCGACGGAATTGCTCCTTTGTAGAGTTTGGTGTCTTTCACCGCGTCGGGGTTGAAGACGGAGAAAAATCCGAAAAGGTGAGAAGAGTTGTAGACAGGCGCTTCATCGAGGAGAATGAGGTTTTGGCCCACATTGCCGCCTCGAACATTGAAACCGCTGGCCCCCTCGCCCACTGTGCTCACGCCAGGCAGCAACTGGAGGCTGCGCAGAAGATCCGCTTCCCCAAACAACATCGGCGTTCGGAGGATCGTCTTGATTTCGAGCTTATTGGTACTCATTTCCAGGTTCTCCACGTTGGCCTGCTCGATTTCACCCTTCACCACTACTTCCTGGAGTTGGGAGGCCTCGGGCACCAGTTCGATGGGTTGCTGCACATTCTTGTCCAAGACCACCGTGCGCGAAACCGTTTGAAACCCGACGTAGGAGTAATCGACGGTGTAGGTGCCTTTCGGGAGGGTTATACTGTAGAATCCGTATTCATTGGTAGTCGTACCATTGCTGATTTCACGGACGTAAACGGTGACGCCGATCAGTGCCTCCCCGTTGGAGTTGTCTTTAATGGTTCCGTTGATGGTGAACTTCTCCTGGGCCCAGGCCGGGCAAGTAAGGCCAATTACAAAGAAAACAAGGACAAAAAGTCGGAAGTGGCTCATGCGGAATGCGGCGCAAAAATATGACGTGAATTGGTTTATTTTGCCTTTAACAAGGAAAACAACCAAAAGGTTATGTTTCGACGCCTGCGCGAACTTTACCAGGAATACAAAGCGTACGTTCGCGTGGACCTGGTGATGTACGCCGTGATGATCGTGCTCATCCTCCTCTACGTCATTTTCTCGGTGCTGATTTAACCCACTCGGGGACCTGATCCCTCCCCGGAAACCCGGGTGCGCTAACGAAGGATCTCGCGCACATTCTCCCTGATCTTGACCGATAGTTCATCGGTGGGGAGGTCGTTGATGTCGCGGCCGAAAGGGTCTTCAATCTCTTCCGAGATCAGCTCCACGCTGAGGATCACGAATGAAATCAGGATGACGATGGCGATCGTGACATATCCCATCGCGGTAACGAAGCCGAACGGAAGGGTAATGAGGTAGATGAAAATGAACTTCTTTAAAAACATGCTGTAGGAGTATGGGATCGGCGTGTTCCGGATGCGCTCGCAGGCCCCCAGGATATCGGCGAATTCCTTAAGCTCCTTGTCCAGCAGAAACAACTGGTCGCCGGAGAGCACATTGCGTTTATAAAGCTCATTGATCCGCTCGTACATCATCGAGGAAAGACGGTTGGGAATATGCTTGACCTGATCGAGACGCTGGAGAAAATCATCTCCGGCCGGTTCCAGGTCTTTGATGCGTACGCCCTGGCGAAGATGCTCTTTCACGGAGATGACAAAATTCGGGATCATCCGCATGAAATACTCCCGGTTCTCCTGGTCGTTACGACCCAGAAAGGCCGTCAGCTTGTGAGCCAGGTTACGGGTGTTGTTCACCATGCTCCCCCATAGCTTTCTTCCCTCCCACCAGCGGTCATACGCCGAGTTGGTCCGGAACACGAGAAACAAGCCCAGCACAATACCCAGCAGCGAGTGCATGCCGATGGTACTGTGAAAGGTGGCTTCACTGAGCTTGAAGAAATCGAGAATGAGGAAACAGATCAGGCCCGTGTAGAGGGTCATGAAGATCATTACCGGCCTCAGGGTACGCATCACCTGACGGCTGTACTGATGGGTGATCAGCGAGTACCAGGCTTTCGGGTTATAATTGATCATACAGTAAAATTCGGCATTCGAAGGCTCATTCCGAAACCGTTTCGCCAGATTACCAAAAATGTCTTTAAACTTGCAGCGCAAAATACTAACCGGATGAAATCATTCTGGCTCTCGGTCGGTCTTCTCGCCTCGGGCATCGTACACGCGCAGGACTACCTGGTCACTACCCGGAAGGATACCCTACGGGGAAAACTTTCGATCAGCGGTTATAACACCTCCGACCGACTCGTACTTACCGTGGACAAAAAGAAGACGGAATATCAGGCCTACACGGTTCTGGTGGCACGGATCGATACCAACACCTTCATCCCTGTAAGGGTTCCGGACGCTTTCCGGTTCATGCGGTTGCACAAAAGCGGGATGGTTAACCTCTGCTACGCCCGCCAGGCGCCGGGTACACCCTTCAACATCCCCTACCTCGTCAAGGTATCCGGGGAATCGCTGGAGGTAAACGCCCTTCGCTTCAAGAAGACCGTATCTCGTTTCCTGGCCGAATGCGCCAACGTGCGACAGAAGATCGAGGAAGACTCGCTGGGCAGGAATGACCTGGAGAAGATCGTGGACGCCTACAATCAATGCCTGGTCCAACAAACCACGGTGGCGTTTACATCTACCGACGATCCCAAGCTAGCTGCCCTGACCGCGTTCAACAACAAGCTGGGTAGCGACTCAACCGTTCCGCAAGAGGCCCTGGACATTCTCAGGGACCTGTACACCAAAATCAAGGAAGGAAAGCCTGCTCCCAACTACCTCACGGAAGGATTGCGCGAAGCCCTGAAAGCACACCCCGCCTACCAGGAAGACCTGCAGACCTTGCTTGACAAACTAAAGAAGTAGGCTATTGCTGGTTCTTTCTGCCCAGGTATTTCTCCATCACTTGCAAGACCTTGTCCTGGTCCGACCATAGAACAAAAGAGGAACATAGAGCAACCGCAAGCGCGAGGAAAAACAAGTAGCCTCCGTCACCCTGAACTTCAATACCCAGCCATGTAAAATGCATGCCCATGGCGCCCGCCATCAGGCCCAGCGCCAGGCCTGCGCCCACCCAGGCCAACGGCGTTGCCAGCAATAGCGCGGAAGCCACCGCCTCTACCACGCCCACACCAATCCGGCCCCAGGGCTCCATGCCCACGGTAGTAAAAATGTAGACAGACTCCGGCGCTGCCGTAAACTTGAAATACAGGGTCTGCAACAGGATGATCGCGGCGATGACCCGCGCCGCATGGTAAATGAACTTGGTGACCGACATAGATCGTCTGTGTTAGGTTTTTGAACAGGTCCCTGTTTGCCCCTCGTGTCAATTCATTTACTAAATTTAAGCAATTACCTGAGCCATGGCATTTTATGTAGATCCCAATATCGCGGAGGCCAAGACCCTCGACGTCGACTTCTACCTCAGCAGCAAGCATTATCAGCAATCCAAGGAACTTATCTTCGCCAAATCCTGGCAACTGGCCGGTGACGGAGACCAGGTCAAAGAGGCGGGATGGGTCACTCCATTCAATTTCCTGGAGCACTTCATCAACGAGGAACTGGTGCTTACGCGCGACAACAACAACCAGTTGCATTGCCTGTCCAACGTGTGCACGCACCGGGGCAACCTGGTGGTTGAACGCCCCTGCAAACTGCGCGACCTGCGATGCAAATACCATGGACGGCGCTTCGGCCTCGATGGCAAGTTCCTGAGCATGCCGGAGTTCAAGGAAGTAAAAGGTTTTCCTTCCGATACCGATCACCTCGCCTCCCTCCCGCTTTTTCAATGGGGCAAGTGGCTGTTCACCTCCCTGACCGGCACGATTCCCGCCGAAGACTTCTTCGGCGACATGATTCGCCGGGTGGGCTGGCTCCCGGTCGACCAGTTTGTACATCGGCCCGATCTTTCGAAAGAATACCTGGTAGACGCCCACTGGGCGCTGTATTGCGAGAACTACCTCGAGGGATTTCATATCCCGTTTGTCCATGCGGGCCTCAACGCCGTAATCGACTATGGCAACTATACCGTCGAGCTGTTCCGCTATTCCAACCTGCAGTTGGGAATCGCCAAGGAAGGTGAGCTTGCCTTTGATTTGCCCAAGACTTCACCCGACTACGGCAAGCGGGTGGCCAGCTATTATTTCTGGGTATTCCCCAACCTGATGTTCAATTTTTACCCCTGGGGGTTGTCGATCAACGTGATCCAGCCGGCCGGCGTTTCGAAGACGAGGGTCAGGTTTATCTCGTACGTGTACGATGAAAGCAAACTGAGACAAGGCGCCGGTGCCGACCTCGACAAGGTAGAATTAGAGGACGAGGAAATCGTGCAGATGGTGCAGCGCGGCATCCGTTCGCGCTTCTACAAATTTGGCCGGTACTCGGTTACACGAGAAACGGGAACCCACCACTTCCACCGGCTCCTCGCCGAATTCATGTCCGCCCCGCAGAAACCTTGACTTTTCTCAGCCTGGGAGCTGCCCCGGCCGTGACGCCCGTCATGGCTAAACATAGCGTTGGTCTTGAACTTGTGACCACGCTTTTCAAATGGAAGAATTCATCAAAGACGGGACGTTATTCCTGGGCATGATTGTGGACGCCGCCGCGGCGCTGATCATCGCCCACGCCATCATGCGGGCCAGCTACGACTATGTGCGCATGACCGCGAGGAAGCAGACCGACAAAATGGTTATCCGCCTCACGCTGGGCAAATCGCTGGCCCTGGCCCTGGAGTTTCTCCTGGCTGCGGATGTGCTGCGCACGGCCGTGGCACCCAACTGGGACGACATCGGCAAGCTGGCCGCCATCGCCGCCCTGCGAACCTTGCTCAACTATTTCCTGGAGCGTGAACTGAAACATACCGCCCCCACGGGTGATACCCCTGCGGTCACGGTCGAGAAGACCTGAACAACTCCAGTGCTTCGGGATTTACCACTGCAAGAACCAGCACAGACAGCATCACGATAAGGGTAAAGACCGCAATGAATAAAATCTGACCGGTGAAGTAAACTGCTATGCCCTTCGTGAAAGCTTTCGCCCGTGATTGGTAGCGCATGAGATCCGCATACAAGAATCCAAAGTATCCGACTTCCAGGAGGGTAATAAATACAATGTACTCGTCACCGGTGATCTTCTTGAGCATTACAGAAACCATGCTAAGCCAAAACAAGTGACCGTTGGCGTAGAAGAGAGGTACCGTGTGTTCGACCAGGTTATAACCGCAGCGTCGAAAGAAAAACCTGCGGGCCGCCACCGCCTGAAAGGGAACGGAAAAGAACAGGAACCATTTAATGTTGTCGCCAATCCACTGGGTCATCAGTTCCACCCCCTTTCGATCCGGCTGACTCAGCGCATCCTGGCGGTCGCGGATCAAATCCGCAAAATCAAAACCCAACACGCTTGTCCACAGCAAGAGCAAGGTGATCATAAAAAAGAAATAACTCACCGGTCCGAAATACCGGATCCGGACCCCGGTGATATACGAGTTGGCCACACGGCCGGGGCGGAGAGTCAGGTCTTTTAGGGTTCGAAGAAAGAGTCCGTCAAAACCCGAGAGGTTGTTCCATACATCGGCAAATGTATCCCGAAAGGTCAGGCGCTTGACTCCTGTCCGCTGCCCGCACGCGGGGCAATAGGGGGTTTGAACATCGGCGCCGCAGTTGACACAATTCATAGTTGATATTCCGGCAGACTCAAATCTAATCATTAAGTTCGTCCTGCATTATTCCTATGAAGCTCAAACATCCCATTAACCTTCACAAAGGACTCACCTTCTTCGTCGTCGGTTTCCTGATGTACTTCTATGACAACTACTCATTGCCGGCCCTGCTGTACCTGGCCCTGCATGGAACCTATGGATTCCTCTGGCTGCTGAAGGACCGGTGGTACCCCGACCGGCAGTGGGAACAGTCCATTTCAGTCCCTTATGCTTTCGTGGTCTTCTTCTCGCTGTGTCTCTATTGGGCCGCCCCCGTCATCCTGATCACCCAACGGGTTGAACCTCCCGATACCGTTCTCTTCGCGGCTGTCCTACTCAACGTATGGGGTGTGTTTCTGCATTTTGGAAGCGATGCCCAGAAGCACTTCACACTGACCGCCGCACCCGGCCAACTCATCACCGAAGGTTTTTTCGCTCGCAACCGTAACACCAATTACCTCGGTGAGTTGCTGATCTACACCAGTTTTGCCCTGCTGGCCATGCACTGGATTCCGTTCGTCGTCCTGGCCGCCTTTGTGGCCTTTGTCTTTGTCCCGAATATGATCCGCAAAGACAAGTCGCTGTCGCGGTACCCCGGGTTTGCCTCCTACCGGCAGCGCTCGGGGTTCTTCCTGCCTCGGTTCTGGTAACCGGCTGTACCTTCAGGATGGCCATGTGGACGCATTGGATTATTTTTGCGTCCCATCCCATTAATGATCTAGCTCCGCATGGCCGAATACAGCAAGGAAGAGATTGTCCGCATCGAAGAGAAGTGGCGCGCCCTCTGGCAGAAGAACCAGGTTTATAAGACCTCAACCGACCCCTCACGGCCCAAATACTATGTCCTGGACATGTTCCCGTACCCTTCGGGCGCCGGCCTTCACGTGGGGCACCCCCTGGGATACATCGCGTCCGACATCGTGGCCCGTTTCAAGCGGATCAAGGGATTCAATGTGCTGCACCCCATGGGCTTCGATGCCTTTGGCTTGCCCGCCGAGCAGTATGCCATCGAACACGGCATTCACCCGGCCGTTTCCACCCGGCAAAACATCGAGAACTTCAAGCGGCAGATGGGGCGGATCGGTTTCTGCTACGACTGGTCGAGAGAGGTTCAGACCTGCGACCCGGCGTACTACCGCTGGACACAGTGGATCTTCCTCCAGATTTTCGACAGCTGGTTCAACCGCCGCAAGGGCAAGGCTGAACGGATTGCAGCCCTGGTGAGCCTCTTCGAAAAAGAGGGCAACCAGAACCATCCGTTTCCCAACACAAAATACCGCACGCCCGCAGGCCAGGAGACCTTCACGGCCGAAGAGTGGAAGTCGTACGGGGAAAAGACGAAGCAGGACATCTTCATGAATTACCGGCTCGCCTACCTGGCGTACACCGATGTCAACTGGTGCGAAGCCCTGGGAACGGTGCTCGCCAACGACGAAGTGATCAATGGCGTCAGCTACCGGGGTGGTTTTCCCGTAGTGAAGCGCCAGATGCGTCAATGGAGCCTTAGGATAACGGAGTATGCGGAACGCCTGCTTAAAGGCCTCGAAGAGATTGATTTCAGCGAGTCGATGAAAGAGATCCAGCGCAACTGGATCGGAAAGAGCATAGGGGCTTTGGTAAAATTCCAGGTCAAGGATCATGGCGTTCCTCTGGAAGTGTTCACCACGCGTCCGGATACCATCTATGGCGTCGACTTCATGGTCCTTGCACCGGAACATACGTTGGTGAAGCAACTCACCACCCCTGGTCAGCAGGAGGAAATGGAGAAATACCTCCGCTACGTGGAAAGCCGGTCGGAAGTTGACCGCATGGCGGAAGTGAAGAAAGTGACGGGTTGCTTTACCGGCGCGTATGCCATCAACCCGATGAGCGATCGCGAGATTCCCATCTGGACCAGCGAATACGTGCTGGCCGGCTACGGCACCGGTGCCATCATGGGTGTACCGTGCGGCGACGAGCGCGATCATAAGTTCGCCAAACACTTCCAACTGACCATCACGAATATCATCGGCGAAGCCTACAACGGCGAAGAAGCCAACCCGAGCTATGATGCGGTGCTGCAGAATTCAGGCCCGTACAACGGCATGGTCATGCGCGAGGCCCTTCCTGCCATCGTGGACAAACTGGAAAGCCTGGGTGCGGGCAAGCGACAAGTGAACTATAAAATGCGCGATGCCGGGTGGAGCCGCCAGCGGTACTGGGGCGAGCCCTTCCCTGTAGTCTTCCGTGACGACATGCCGTTCGCCATGGACGACAAGGATCTGCCGCTCACCCTTCCCGACTCGGATAACTTCAAGCCTTCCGGAACCGGAGAGGGACCGCTCGCCAACCTGAAAAACTGGATCGAGTTCGCGCCCGGACATAAGCGCGACAGCAATACCATGCCCACCCATGCCGGTGCCGCCTGGTATTTTCTCCGCTACATGGATCCGCACAACGACAAGGCGTTCGCCAGTCGCGAGGCCCTGGATTACTGGAACCAGGTGGATGTATACATCGGCGGGTCAGAGCATGCCGTCGCTCACCTGCTGTACTCCCGCCTTTGGGTGAAGATCCTCCATGACCTGGGGTATCTCAATTTTGATGAGCCGTTCAAAAAGCTGATCAACCAGGGAAAGATCACCGGCGATTCCCGTTTCGTCTACCGCGTCCGGGGCACCAATAAATTTGTATCCGCCGGGCTGCTCAGCGATTATGAGACCGACCCGCTCCATGTGGACGTGAACATTGTCAATGGCCTCGAGTTGGACATCGAAGCTTTTCGCCGCTCCCGCCCCGACTATGCGGATGCGACGTTCGAACTGGAGAATGGCAAGTACCTCTGCGGCTCCGCCATTGAAAAGATGTCGAAATCAAAGTACAACGTAGTCAACCCCGATGACATCATAGACAAGTACGGTGCTGATACACTCCGGATGTACGAGATGTTCCTCGGGCCCCTGGAAGCCTCCAAACCGTGGAGCACGAACGGCATCGACGGCGTGTATAAATTCCTTCGCCGCTTCTGGAACCTGTTTCATGATGCCGCCGGGAACTTTTCGGTGTCGGATGAGCCGGCCACCCGGGATGAACTGCGTGTACTCCACAAGACGCTGAAAAAAGTGGAGAGCGACATCGAAAACTTCTCCTTCAACACGTCGGTGAGCGAATTCATGATCTGTGCCAACGAACTGACGTCGCAGAAATGCAATAAACGGTCGGTGCTCGAGCCCCTCGTCATCGCCTTGT
This sequence comes from Cyclobacteriaceae bacterium, assembly GCA_016787605.1. Classification (GTDB taxonomy): domain Bacteria; phylum Bacteroidota; class Bacteroidia; order Cytophagales; family Cyclobacteriaceae; genus ELB16-189. Next base: position 58,000 of record JAEUUE010000119.1, on the reverse strand, counting down.
CGCCTTTTGCCCCGCACCTCAGCGAAGAACTTTGGTCGCTGCTCGGCCACCCGGACACCATTCTCAATGCCCGCTACCCGGCCTACGACGAACAATACCTCAAAGTCAACTCACACGCCTACCCGATCTCCATCAACGGCAAAGTGCGGGCTACCATGGAGTTTGCCCTCGACATGCCCAAGGAAGACATCGAAAAGCAGGTGCTCGCCTCGGAAGTACTGAAGAAGTGGAGCGAAGGGAAGACGCCCAAGAAGGTTATTATTGTTCCGGGTCGTATCGTGAACGTCGTACTCTAGCAGGCGCCAGCGAGGAAGGCGAAGAAAGTGCCTCCAGGTCGATGTAGAATACGTAGTTGATGCGCCGCATAGGCATCTGGCCCGGCCAACCATGATAACGATCGGCAAACTGCCAGGGGATCAACGGCCGGTAGAGTTCTTTGAAGCTTGGCGCCTGAGCCTGCTGGGAATACTCACCTGGAAGATATCGTATCGGCCCCTGTCGGACGGGACGCTCTGGCTGTTTCGACCCCTGGTGCCCGTGCATCTTCAGGTAGCTTTTGGGCTTAGGGATCGTCAGGTAGAGATGTTGGCCCGCCGCAGACCGGAGAATCAGCACCAGCAAGATCACCATGGCGACTCGCATCACGGAATTTACAAGGATAACCGGCAATAATCAAACCTGCCCCCGCAAGGCAAACGCCCGTTAGGGAATGCAACATTTCCTTAACTTAGCAGCCCATTCAACGGTTTATGCCTTATTCTAAAATTGTCGGCCTTGGCCACCACGTTCCCGAAACGGTCATCACCAACCAATACCTATCCAGTGTCATGGACACCACCGACGAGTGGATCGTGGAGCGCACCGGGATTCACGAGCGCCGCTGGGTCGATCCGACCAAAGACACCGTAGCCAACATGTCCGCGAAAGCTACGCGGATGGCACTCAAGCGAGCCAACCTCACCGAGAAAGACATCGAGTTTATCGTTTTTGCCACCATTACTCCCGACTACTTCTTCCCCGGCTCCGGCGTACTCCTGCAACGCGAACTTGGGCTGGAAGGTATCGGTGCCATGGACATCCGGAATGCCTGTTCAGGGTTCATCTATGCGCTGAGCACCGCCGACATGTTCATCCGGTCGGGCATGTACAAAACCATCCTCGTGATCGGCGCGGAAATCCAATCCACTGCCCTGGATGTCACGACCCGCGGACGCAATACGTCTGTCATCTTCGGCGATGGGGCGGGCGCGGCGATACTCCAGGCCTCCGACAAGCCGGGCGTGCTGTCTACCCACCTGCACTCTGACGGAAGGTTTGCCGAAGAATTGTATGTCAAAGATCCGGGCAGCAGCCGTCCCCGCGAGGTTCGGCAACCTGAACAGATACTCGACACTACCGATTATAAAGTCGTCATGAACGGCAACCAGGTTTTCAAGCACGCCGTCGTGCGGTTTATGGAAGTCATCAACGAAGCGCTGGCGGCCAACCATATGACCAAGGAACAGATCAGCCTGCTGGTGCCGCACCAGGCCAACCTTCGCATCAGCCAGTTCATCCAGCAGAAGATGTCGCTGAGCGACGACCAGGTGTACAACAACATCATGCGGTATGGCAACACGACGGCGGCCTCCATTCCCATCGCGCTGAGCGAGGCCTGGCAGGAAGGAAGAGTAAAGGAAAATGACGTAATTTGTCTGGCCGCCTTCGGCAGCGGATTCACCTGGGCCTCGGCCCTGATCCGCTGGTGCTGAGGCCGGGCCCTACCCGACTACCCATGAAAACAAATGCGTATAACCCCAGCCCGCTGGAAGTCGACTTTGCCAACGCGCTGTTTATCCTCCAGAAAGAAATCCAGAAGCATCTCCAGGACAACCAGGTGGTGAACGTGGAGACCAATATGAACCGGGACAACCCCATGGTGAAATTCAGCCTGCTCGATAAAGACGGCGATCCCCATGAAGTGGTGGTCCGGATCGTTCAGATCCCCGACAAGTTCTGATAGGAAACCCGGGGTTATCAATTACGTACATTAGCAGAAAAGAGGAGCATTCATGAAGAAGTGGGCGGCGTTGGCGGTAGTCGTTTCCGGGCTTACCCTGTTATCTTTTACCGAGCCGGCAAACCGGTATTTCGAAATCGCCCGAAACCTCGACATTTTCGCCGGCGTCTTTCGCGAGGTCAACGCCCTTTACGTGGATGAAGTCAATCCCAACACGCTGATGCGCACAGGGATCGACGCCATGCTCGAATCGCTCGACCCCTTCACCACTTACGTGCCCGAAAATGAAGTGGAAGATTTCCGCACCATCAACACCGGGCAATACGGAGGCATTGGCGCCCTGACGCGTGAAATCAACGGCAAAACCATCATCACCATGGTGTACGAGGGGTACCCCGCTTACCGCGGCGGCCTCCGCATCGGCGATGAAATCCTGAAAATGGACGAGGTCGACCTCTCCAAAATCACCCTTGAGCAGGCCAATCAGCTCATGCATGGCCAGGTGGGAACACCCGTCTCGCTCACGGTCCGTCGGTATGGCGTAAAGGATCCGATCCGGCTTACCTTCAAGCGCGAAAAAATCAAGATTAACAATGTACCCTATTACGGCATCGTCGCAGGCAACGTGGGTTATGTACGGCTAACCAACTTCACTCCCGATGCCGGGAAGGAAGTCCGGCAAGCGGTGGTGGCACTGAAAGAAGCCGGCGCCAAAAGCATCCTGCTCGACCTCCGCGAGAACCCGGGCGGCCTGCTCAACGAAGCCGTCAACATCTGCAACATCTTCCTCCCGAAAGGCAAGCTCGTGGTCACGATGAAAGGGAAGATCGCCGAGTACAACAGTACCTACCTGACGGAGACCGGGCCGACGGACCTTGACATTCCCGTGGCTGTCGTCATCAACCGAAACTCCGCCTCTGCCAGCGAGATCGTAGCCGGTACTCTCCAGGATTATGATCGCGGGGTGGTTATCGGTGAGAAATCCTACGGCAAAGGGTTGGTGCAGCTCACCCGGCAGCTGGGCTATAATTCACAGGTGCGAATTACGACCGCCAAATATTACACCCCCACCGGTCGGTGCATCCAGGTTCTGGACTACTCTCATCGTCGTCCCGACGGCAGCGTTGGAGCTGTGCCTGACTCGCTCAAGAAAGCCTTCAAAACAACCAATGGCCGTACCGTGTACGATGGCGGCGGAATCGATCCCGACGTATTGATCAAGAACGACGAACTCTCCCCGTTGAGCGAAGCGTTGCTCAACCAGGGACTGATATTCGACTATGCCACGCTCCACGCGGCCAAGCATGCCACCATCGGCGAGGCGCGCAATTTTTCGCTTTCAGAAGCCGATTACAACGATTTTGTCACCTGGGTGAAGACCAAGTCATACTCCTATCAATCCCCCCTCGAAGAGCAGGTGGAGCAGTTGGTCAAGACCGCAAAAACGGAAAGGCTGTACGACGAACTCAAACCGCAGATTGACCAGCTGGAGAGCCGCTTGTCGGCAAACCGGAAGAACGATCTTGTCTCCTATCGTGACGAGATCAAATTCCTGCTTGAAGAGGAGATTGTTGGCCGCTATTTCCTGGAGCGGGGCCGGGTAGAAGTAACCTTCAAGGACGATCCCGAAATCCGCAAGGCTGTCGAAGTGCTCGGCAACCCGTCGCAATACGGCAAGATCCTCGGCCGCTAGCATCATCGATTTCACCCCTGCCGCTTGCATGCGGTCTCCCCGATTCGGACCTTCACCTCATGAAAGCCGAAACCTTATTTCAGATCTGCAACACGGTGGCCCCACTGGGATGGCTGTTGATGGCCGTTGCACCCAAATGGTCGTGGACCCACAAGATCGTACTCTCGGGCCTCCTGCCCCTGCTCCTCGCACTGGTTTATACCGGGATCATCGTCACCACCTTTGGCGCCACCGAAGGCGACTTTGGTTCGCTGGCCGGAGTAACGAAGCTCTTTGAAAACCCCTGGGCGGTAACCGCCGGCTGGATTCATTACCTGTCGTTCGATATGTTCATCGGCGCCTGGGAAGTGTCTGACAGCCAAAAGAATCACATCGCGCACTGGAAGGTGATCCCCTGCCTGGTGCTCACTTTCCTCTTCGGTCCGGTCGGGTTGCTCTGCTACTTCGTGGTGAGGTACCTCAAGACCCGGCACCTCGCCCACCATGGTTAACCGCTTCCTCGAAGAACTGCGCCGAAGGAATCCGGCGCTGTACCGTTTCGGTTGGGCCATGCTGGCCCTGTATGTCATCGCGGGGGTCCTGTATTTCATCGATGACCGCATGATCATGGGCGTGAATGCCTGGGTTAAGCCCATGAAATTCTCGTTGTCCATACTCCTCTATTCCTGGACGTTCGGCTGGATGCTTGATTACCTGAAAAGTGAACCGGCCCGGCGGTGGATCACCTGGGGTGCAGTACTCACGATGTCCGTTGAGATCTTCCTGATCTGCCTGCAGGCTGCGCGCGGCACCACCTCGCACTTCAATGTGCACACGGCTTTCGACGGCGCGGTGTTCGGCATCATGGGATTCTTCATTGCCCTGAATACCCTGATCAACCTCTATGCAGCCTTCCACTTTGTCACCGGTCGCACGATACTGGCCGGCCCCGATCTCCTGGCCTGGCAAGCGGGACTGATCCTGCTGCTCCTGGGGAATGTTTCGGGTGGATGGATGGTCGCCACGCTGGCCCACACAGTGGGTGCCCCGGATGGCGGCCCCGGCCTGCCCTTCCTCAACTGGAGTACCGTGGCCGGCGATATCCGGGCTGCTCACTTTGCCACGCTCCATGGACTGCAGGTGTTTCCGTTGAGCACTTATGTTCTGTCGCAGCTCCGTCCTCAACAAGCCGCCCTGGGAACGAGGATCCTGGTGGGCTTATATTTCGCCGGGTGCCTTTACCTCCATGTGCTGGCCTGGCAAGGCATTCCTGTCATACCTATCGTGTAAAAAAGAAGGCGACAGGGTGAGTGTCGCCTTCTCCGCGTTGGGCACAGGAGGACTACCGCAAGAACAGCATCTCCCGGTATTTCACCAGCGGCCAGTCTTCGTCGTCGACGAGCAACTCGAGCTTGTCCACTGCATCCCGGATCTTGTCGAAGTATTTCTCCTTCACATCGTCGCAGTAGGCAAAGGCCTTCTTATGCGTATCCGTAATCTTGTTGATGCGCTTACGCTCTTCGATCATCTGCCGTACGCCATTCTTGATGATGTCGATGTACTCGGAGATCTCCTTGATTGTCTGGATCACCGTCTTGTTATCGACCCCGAGGCTCTTCAGCCCGTTGGCGTTCTGGATGAGCTTGTTCTGGTAGGCAATGGCCGTGGGAATGATATGGTTCATCGCCAGGTCGCCCAGCGTGCGTGACTCGATCTGAACCCGTTTGATGTAGGATTCAAGGCGAATTTCATGGCGGGCTTCCAACTCCTTGTGGCTCATCACCCCGTGGCGTTCAAAGAGCGCCACCGAATCCTTGGAGAGGTAGGCCTCAATAGCGCGCGGCATGTTCTTGATATTCTTCATGCCCCGCTTGGCCGCTTCCTTCACCCAGTCGTTGGAATAGCCGTCACCCTCAAACCGGATGTCGCGCGATTCCTTGATGTACTTGCGCAGGAGGTTGGCAATCGCCAGGCGTTTCTCCGTACCCTTTTCCATTTCCTTGGTGACAGACTCGTAGAACTTGTTCAACTGGTCAGCCACGATAAGGTTGAGCACCGTCATGGCCACCGCACAGTTGTCGGAAGCACCCACGGCACGGAACTCGAACTTGTTGCCCGTGAAGGCGAACGGTGAAGTCCGGTTACGGTCTGTGGCGTCCAGGATGATTTCGGGGATCTGGTCGATGCCCAGCTTCATGTACATGTTGTCACCCTTCTCGATCTTCACGTTTCCTTTCTTCTCCATTTCGTCGAGTACAGCCGACATCTGGCTGCCGATGAATACCGACATGATGGCCGGAGGTGCTTCGTTGGCGCCCAAGCGGAAGTCGTTGGCTTCTGTCGCGATGCTGGCGCGGAGCAGGTCGGAATGGGCGTGTACAGCCTTGATGGTCGTCACGAAGAAGGTGAGGAAGAGCAGGTTATCGCGCGCGCTGCTCGACGGTGCATACAGGTTAATGCCCGTGTCGGTGATCAGCGACCAGTTGTTGTGCTTTCCGCTACCGTTCAGGCCGGCAAAGGGCTTCTCATGAAAGAGGACGCGCAGGTTGTGCTTCTCGGCCACGCGCTGCATCACATCCATCATCAGTTGGTTGTGGTCATTCGCCACATTCACCTCTTCAAACAACGGGGCTACCTCAAACTGGCTGGGGGCTACTTCGTTGTGGCGCGTGCGGACCGGGATGCCCAGCCGCCAGCTTTCATTTTCAAATTCCTTCATGAAATCGTAGACCCGGGAAGGAATGGAGCCGAAGTAGTGGTCTTCCATCTGCTGGCCGCGGGCAGGCGCATGTCCGAATACCGTGCGGCCCGACATGACCAGGTCGGGACGGGCCATGAAGAGCGCCTCGTCGACGACAAAATACTCCTGTTCGGGGCCCAGGGAAGCCACGACATGCTGGATGTCTTTATCAAACAACTGGCACACCTTGGTCGCAGCGATGTCGACGGCTTTGAGCGCCTTGAGCAAGGGAGACTTGTGATCGAGGGTTTCCCCGGTGTACGACACAAAGATGGTGGGGATACACAGCGTCTTCCCGTACAGGAACATGGGCGACGTGGGGTCCCAGGCGGTATAGCCGCGCGCCTCGAAGGTGCTGCGGATACCCCCGCTGGGGAACGACGACGCATCGGGCTCCTGCTGCACCAGCTCGCTGCCCTTGAATTTTTCGATGCCACTGATGGCGTCGAAGAAGGAGTCGTGCTTTTCGGCCGTTCCCCCGGTCATGGGCTGAAACCAGTGGGTGAAGTGCGTGGCGCCCTTGCTCATTGCCCACGACTTCGCCGCAGAGGCCACCGCATCGGCCGTGGTCGCGTCAATTTTTTCGTGGTTCTTGATGGCCGACGTTACCTTTTGGTACACCGCCGGTGCGAGGGAGGCCCGCATCTGTTCTGATCCGAAGACATTCTCCCCGAAGAAATCGGAGACTTTAGGGCTTGGGCTTGAGACAGTTACCGCGTTTCGCTCATGTAACTTTCTCAGTGCTTCCATGCGTAAATGTGCCATAAGTGGTTGTTTTTTGGTCTACTTGGCGCCAAAAGTATACCTTTTTCGGAGACCTAGGGTATTTTTTGACCCTACCCAAGAAAAAAATGATAGGTTTTTCAGAAAGATAGGGTCAGGGGGCTTACCGATTGGTAAACACCAGCGCCGTGGACCCTTCGAAGAGATAGGGATGCTCAAAGATGACCCGGAATCCCGCCTTCTCCAGCGCCTCGCGGTCTTCCTGGCGGGTGAGAATAATGACGGGACGCCCGTCGACGTAACGCAGTAGGGTATTCATGTCCCAGCTCGTTACAAAGGTCCGGCGGAGGTTGAAGACATAGGCCGCATTAAAAAAACGATAAGCTACAATCTCCTCCGTGGCCGATTCCAGCACCGGCAGGCTCCGCGCAACCGGGTTTTGACTCATAATTGTGGGCACCCCTAGGTAGAAGAAGAGCACGCCCGTCAGCCAGAAACTCAGCAGGTACGTAGCCAGCGCCCGCCGCAAATGGTTTTGCCAGGCAAAGCCCGCGGACAACCAGGCGCCCGCCGACAGCGGCAGGAACAACCAGGCCAGGCCGGGGAATCCACTGATCCACTTGTCGTGAGCAATCATGTCCTGCATGACGGGCACCAGCGCGCTGAGCACCACGGCCAACGAAAGCGTCAGGATACGAATGGGGAGCGAGGAGAGAACAAACCCTGCCAATTGCCTCTCGATACCCTTGGCCATCAACAGGGCGGCGAAGGGAACGGCCGGCCCCACGTAATTGGGAAGCAACGTGCGTGAAACCGAGAAGAAAACCAGAACCACCGCTACACTGACCAGGGCCATCACCAGGAGGGAATGCTGCCGGCGTTCCTTCCAGGCTGTCATCATCGCCCGCGGCAGGTACCCGGAAAGTGGAAGCATCGCCACCAGCAACAGGAGTACGGTCATGCCCGGGGGATTGGCGTGATCCTCATAGGCAGCCGAAAACCTGCCTACGTTATGCTCCCAGATGAATCCCCTCACCCATTCCCCCTGGGTCTCAATGGCGACCGCTATCCACCACGGGGCAGCCAGCGCAAGGAAGAGCAGCATGCCCTGCCACAACCTGACCTTTCTCAAACTGCCCCACGACAACTCACCCTTCAGCAGAAGGAAGCCGCCGCATGCTCCTGCGGAAAGCACGACCGCGACCGGGCCCTTGGCGAGGAATGCCAGTGCTGCCGCGGCGTAGCTCACATAGTAATAATTCACCCGGCCCGACTCCCAGGCATAGGCAAACGATAGCCAGCTCAACGTCAGAAAGAAGATGAAATAAGGATCCGGGACGGCCAGGTGAAATTCGGCGATGACAAAGAGGGAGGCCGACAAAATCAGCCCGGCATAATAAGCCACCTGCTCCCCTTCCATCTTCCTGGCAAACCGGTAAACCACCGCAACCGTCAGCAGGCCCATGATCACCGAGAATAACCGGGCTGCAAAAGGCGTGTAACCGAAAACGGAGTACGACGCCATCATGAAGAAGTAGTGCAGCGGGGGCTTGTCGGTGCGAAGTACGTTGTTGAACGTGGGCACCACCCAGTCGCCGCGCTCGAGCATCTCCATGGCACAGGCGGCATTCTTGGCCTCATCCAGGATGTACACAGGAAATCCCCAGAAGTTGGCCGTGATCGCTACGACCGACAATCCCATGACGATGATCCATTTTTTGTCCTGCATGGGTTTATCTACTTTTGATAGGACACGCATTCCATGAAATCTTCCTTCTGGCTCATTCTGGTTCTGCTCGTTTCCCTGGTAACGGCCCTGGGCGTGTATCGGGTTTCCGAAAATAAAACTACGGAACAAAAACTCATCCGGGAACTTCAACTTATGCAGACCCCGGCGTCGGTACGATTTCTCCAACTCGTTTCCGACAGCATCAGTTACTTCAGCCTGGGCATCCCGGCGCTGGCCATTGCCGCCGGGCTGATTCGAAGGAAGAAGGCCTGGGTACGGCATGCGTTGATCATCCTCCTCGGCATTGCCCTTGGAGGTTCCGTTTCGGCCGTCATCAAGCGTACTGTCAAGGAACCCCGGCCTTACGAGGTCGACAAGCAGATTGCCCAGCTCAGCGTCGGAGGAAGCAACTCATTTCCCTCCGGCCACACCGTGGAGGCCACTGCCGCAGCCGTTGGTTTTTCAACCCTTTTGTTTCGGACCCCGGTCAGCGCAATCCTTTCCGCCGCCTGGGCCCTGTCGATCATGTTTTCCCGGATCGTCCTGGGCGTTCATAATGTAACGGATATTCTCGCGGGGGCTGCGATCGGGTGTATGGGGTTGCTTATTGTTTATCGGCTGTTTGAATTACGTCCTCTTCGCGAAACCTGATGCAACTCTCCGTCGTCATACCCGTGCTTAACGAGGCGGAGAATGTCCGCGAACTGGCCGGTCGGCTGAGAACCGCCCTCCAGGGATTTACCTATGAGGTAATCTGGGTGGACGACGGGTCCACGGATGCCACCGCCTCGGAGGTTCGCAAACACAGCGACGCCCGCACGAAACTGATCTGCCTGGCCCGCAACTTCGGGCAAACGGCCGCCATGGCCGCCGGCATCGACGCTTCCGAAGGAGACTACATCGTTACCCTTGACGGGGATCAGCAGAACAACCCGGAGGACATTCCCCGGCTACTGCAGAAACTACAGGAGGGCGAATGGGATGTCGTGGCGGGATTCCGGAAAGATCGTAAAGACAGCTGGGTTCGCACGTTCCCCAGCCGTCTCGCCAACCGCCTCATCCGCAACATATCAGGGGTTATCGTAAGGGATTACGGCTGCTCACTCAAAGCATTCCGCAAAGACTACGCGAAAAACCTTGAGCTGCATGGCGAACTGCACCGGTTCATCCCCATTCTGGCCGCCCTTCGCGGGGCGCGGATCACCGACATGGAAGTAAGCCATTCCCCGCGTCGCTTCGGTCGTTCGAAGTACGGGTTAGGCCGAACCTTCAATGTCCTGAGCGATCTCTTCCTGCTCTACTTCCTCCAGAAATACTTTCGCAAACCGATTCACTTGTTCGGCCCCCTCGGCATGATTACCCTGATGGCGGGAAGCATCATCAGTCTATACCTCCTGGGCGTAAAACTTTCCGGTGAGGAAATCGGCGGCCGGCCGCTCCTGATCCTGGGGATCTCGCTGGTCCTGGCCGGCATCCAGTTTCTCACGTTTGGTGTGCTCGCCGAACTCCTGATGCGCGTGTACTATTCCTCCGGAAGAAAGACCTATACCGTCAAAAACGTCTTCGTTGGATCCTCGAATTCGTAAAATCACCGGCGCCGGGTTGCGCCTTGTCCTGAGCGCGGGAGCGCTGTACGTGGTTTTCCGACAGCTGGATATTCCCCGGCTCAAGCAGGTAGTAGTTGAAGCGAACCTGGGTTGGATACTCCTCGCCCTTGGCGCCTACGTCCTCTCGAAGGTGATCAGCGCCTTTCGGCTGATGGCTTATCTCCGCTGCCAGGACATAGTCTTGAGCCCCTCTAAAAACCTTCGCCTGTACTTCATCGGCATGTTCTACAACCTGTTCTTGCCCGGTGGCATTGGAGGCGATGCCTACAAGGTATGGATCCTCCATCGTGACCTGCAGGTGCCGGCAGGAAAGTCGGCCCATGCCATGTTGTTTGAACGGTTCAGCGGGCTTGTGGCGCTGGCGGCGATCGGGTTTCTGCTCACGTGGTTGGCCTTCCCTAAGACTCCCTACGACTTCCTGATTATCGGCGGTTTCCTGCTCACCCTTCCCGCCAGCTATGCCGTTCATCGATGGTTCGGAAAGCAATACCTACCGGTGCTGCGGCAAACGACACTCACCTCGGTGCTGGTTCAGTTGGTACAAGTGATCTGTGCCTGGGCCCTCCTGCAGAGCCTTCACATCCAGGAGAACCTGGCGGTCTACCTTGCCGTGTTCCTTCTTTCTTCGCTGGTGGCCGTGCTTCCGATTTCCATCGGGGGCATCGGGCTTCGTGAACTCGTTTTTGTCACGGCCGCGGGTTACTCTTCCATTTCGCGGGAATCTTCGGTGGCCTTCTCGCTGCTGTTCTTTGTCGTCACCGCGCTGAGTTCGCTACCCGGGGGATTGACCACCTTCCGCCGGTAGAGTCTCCCGCCTCCCCTTCACCTGGTCAAATCGTTCTTCATAGTCCGCGCGCAGCGTTCCCATCCACCGATCCCACCAGAGAAAATAAAGACCATAATTACCCTTGAAGTACTGATGATGCTGGTTGTGATTCACCGAGGTGTTTATCCATCGGCCCACCACGCTCGTGGCAAAGCCTTTGGGATAAAGCTCATAACCGAGGTGACCGTAGACATTGTAGATCATCATGATCAGCAGGAACAGGGCGATGGCCAGGGGATGAATGGGGTAAAGAAAAGGCACCAATGCGATGATGCCGAACTCGACCACCGCCTCGAGCGGATGGAAGGCCATCGCCGCCCAGGGTGAAGGATTGGTGGAAAGATGGTGAACCTTGTGAAAGAGCGGAAAGAGAAGCGGGTGATGCATGGCCCGGTGGGTCCAATAGAAATACGCGTCGTGAACCAGCAGGGTGAGCGCTACGCTGCCGAAAAAATAGCCCGGGCTGTAGGCCGACAAGTCACGGTACACCTTGGTGTACGGCGCGATCGGGCCGAAAAAGAACAGGTAGCCAAGGGTGCCAAAAATGACCGTCGTGGAAAGCGAGTAAAGAAACTCCCTCAGGTAATCCGTACGTTCAGGAAAGCGTTCCTGGATCTTCTTCCATGACCAGGCTTTCTTCTTCCACACGTAGTATACCAGGTAGGCCACCGATGCCAGCAGGAGATAACGAAGGAAGACGATCAGTAAAATGCTGGACCAGGGGTGGCCAGTGAGGCCAAGAAACTCTCTCATGGAACAAAGTTCGCAAACCCGGCAAAAAAGAAAAGGGCACCAGGCCCTTCACCGGTCAGTTTGCTTTCTTCACTGATCCTCCGCTGCTGGAATGCGTGTTGGTACGCGTGGGGTTGCCCCGGTAGCGAACACTGCCGCCGCTGCTGGCGCCTGCTTCCAGGGTCTCGGAGACCGACAGCTTGATGCTTCCGGCACTGCTTGCGCTGGCATCAGCTGACTCTACCTGCAAGGCATAGGCATCGATTTCACCCGAACTGCTCGCTTCCGCGTTGATGGATTTGGCTTTGCCTTCGAGGATGATGTCGGCCGCGCTGGAAGCATGAACCCTCACATCCCTGGCTTCAATGGCCAACTCGATATCGGCAGCGCTGGAGCCCTGGATTTCCAGGTCATCGGTCTTCAGGATCCCTTCGGAGAATACATTGGAAGCCGAGCTGGCGTAGATCCGGTTCAGGGATACATAAGTGACATAAACTTTCACGTTGACATTGCTGCGAAAGAAGCTGTTCTCCCGAAGGTGAATCTTCAAGTTGGATCCCACCACCTCCGTGAGTACGTTCTCGATCCGGTCGCCCGAAACTTCAACCCGTACCGATTCCTTGTCCCCTTTCTTCAGGTAAACATCAATGGCTTCCCCCGTCTTGATACCGCTGAATGAACCCACCGGCCTCGTCTCGGATTGCTGGGCAAAAGTCAGTCCGATGGACAAACCGAGGGCGGCGAGAAGGAAGGCAATGTGTTTCATACTGGTTCTTTGTTCAAAAGACAATCCACGGTGCCGGGGGTTGCATGGCCCGCAAAATTCGTGTACAGGCTAGGTTTACGCAATATTTATGCTAATTTCGGAACCTTACAAGCCCTTTCCCTATCCCCAGAAACCCGTTAATCCATGATCAAGGAAAAGCTCAACCTTCTGGTTAACCTCGCCGCCAGCGACAAGCTGATCGACGATCGTGAGGCAAAGACCATCCACATGATCGGCAAGGCCGGGGGTCTTTCCCGCGAGGAAATCGATGAAATGATCAAGCACCCCAAACCGATTGGGGACCTGTCCACGTTCACCGAAGACCAAAAATTTGAGAACCTGTACCAGCTCATCCTGATGATGAAATCCGATGGCCAGGTTTTCAAAAGCGAAATCCATTTCTGCGAATCCATCGCCGACCGGCTGGGCTACCGAAAAGATGTCATTAGCGAACTGGCCGCCAAAGTCTACAGCGACCCGTCGATTACCGCCGACCGCCGCGGGCTCATGGCCCGGGCACATAAGTTCCTGAAATAGGCTTCGTCTTCCTTCGGCAGGCTCAGGACAAGTCGTTCAGGCTTCGTCGTCGCTCAGCCTGACGCTGGGCCTCAGAGGTGAAGGCTCTCTGGTTACTTGGTATAGACTGTTTTTCCTCCCACCAGCGTCCGGATAACTTCGACGCTGAGGATTTCATCTTCCGGTACAGTCATCAGATCTTTGGAGAACACCGTGAAGTCGGCTAGTTTACCTGTCGTAATCGACCCTTTGAACTTCTCCTCGAACGCCCCATACGCCGCGTCCAGGGTGTAGGATCGCAACGCCTGCTCGCGGGTCATTTTCTCTTCGGGTTCATAGCCGCCTTCCGGTTGGCCCTGTAGGGTCTTCCGGGTGACGGAGGCATAGAAACTGGGGATGGGCGCGAGCGGTTCCACCGGCGCATCGGTACCGTTGATCACCTTCGCCCCGCTCTTGAGGAGCGACTGCCACATGTAAGCGCCTTCCTTGATGCGCTTCTCCCCTAGCCGTTCGATGGCCCATGGCCTGTCGGACGACAAGTGAATGGCCTGCATGGCCGGGATCACACCCAACTGGGCAAACCGGGGTATGTCATTGGGATGAAGATGCTGGGCATGTTCAATGCGAAAACGATGATCGGTCACCGACGGATTCTCCTTGAATGCCACTTCATACCGGTTCAATATTTCCTGGTTGGCCCGGTCGCCAATGGCGTGCGAGCAAACCTGAAAGCCATACTTGAGGCCATCCCGCGAAGTGCTGAGCACGCTGTCCATGGGGAAGGTCGCCATCCCATACGTGTCTTTGCGGTCCGAGTAGGGCTCCAGCAACCAGGCGCCGCGTGAACCCAGCGCTCCATCGCAGTTCAATTTGATCGAGCGAACCGTGACGCCACGGGGATCGACAAGAGGTCCGCGTTTATACCATTCCCGGATCAGCTCACGATCCCAGCCCGTGATCATCACATACAAGCGCGTCTTCAGTTTACCTGTTTCCGCAAACGACCGGAAGAGTTCGATGTTGTCCCGGCTGGCCCCGGCATCATGGAAGCCGGTGATCCCCAGGCGGGCGCAGGCATCCATGGCCAACTCCAGCGCCCTCGCATTGGACTCCGGTGTATTCTCCGGGATGACTTTGCGGATCAGGGTTTGTGCACGCTCATTGAAGATGCCTGTCGGGTTTCCCATCTTGTCGCGGATAATCTCACCGCCCTCGAGCTCACCGGAAAGTTTTTCAACCGACAATTGATTAACGCCCGCAAGCTGCATGGCCTTCGCATTGGCGAATCCTGCATGGCCGCTGGCGTGGGTCAGGTAGACCGGGTTGTCGGGACTGGCGGCGCTGAGCAAGTCATGGGTTTGAAAGCCTTTCACCATTTTCCCCGGCTTCGTGTCCCACTTGTCCTGATGCCACCCGCGGCCGAGGATCCACTGTCCCGGCTCCGCCTTGGCCACGGCTTCCTTCACTTTCTCCACCATCTCCTCGTAGCTCTTCACCGACATGAGGTCAAGGTTCATCTCGTTATACCCCACTCCCATGATGTGCCCGTGCGACTCGATGAATCCCGGGGTCATCGTGGCACCCTTCAGGTCGAGCATCTCGGTCTTTTCGCCCTGGAAGTTGCGTGCCTCTTCCAGCGTGCCGGTGAAGCGTATGGTGTCGGCATTGACGGCCACCGCCTCAACGGTAGGCTGCTGGTCATCGGCTGTATAGATCGGCCCGCCGTAGATGATCAGATCGGCGGGGACCGGCTTGGACTGGCAGCCCCAAGCCAGGGCGGCGGCAAGGAACAGGAGTTTTCTCATAGGAATCTGCTGGGTTTCGGTCGTAATGTAATACAGATCAGCATGATCTTCCTATCAAAACTACGCAGGGGGAGACGATTGAAGTATCTTCGCCGAAAATACCTGAGATCCATGAAGCGCATTCTTTTCATTCTCCTGTGTATGGCCGGCTCCCTCCCTTCACTCGCCCAAAGCGTCGGGTTATCGTTCAGTTACTTCATCCCGCGCAACGGCGATTTTTCCACGCCCATCAGTCCCTTCTCCCTGCGAGGTGTAGGGATCGATCTGAACCGGTTCATCGCGCTCGAGACGGGCGTATCGCTTTACCGGATGTCGGGAATGGGCATGACCAACCTTCCCTTCGAAAGTAAATCTTCCCTGACGGGACCCAACTTTACACTCTTTATCCCGGGAGAACTGGTGATCCAGTTCAAAGGCAAAGGCATGGAGTTTGACATCAAGGGCGGAGGGTTTTTCTTCTATGCCTTCGACCAGCAGCTCAACTACGGCAACATGGATAAAGCCCTGAGAGCCTACCAGGGATGGGATGTGGTCAACTCCAGCTTTGATTTCGAAAACAAGCCAGGCTTCGGCTATCTCGTGGGCTTTGAATTCAGCGTGGACGTCACCTCACAGTGGGGCATCTCCCTGGAAACGAACTACCTCATGGGCGGATCATCCATGCCCCTGAAAGGGAGCTACTCCGGAGGGTTGCTGGGCGGCAACAACAGCTCGGTAGCCGTGGACTATCCCGACGCCCGGGTAGATTTTACCGGGCTGGAATTCTCCATCGGCATCAACTTCAAGACGGGCAGGCGCTGAGCTAGTTTCGCCGGCGTCGCGCACGCTCGACCACCGCGCGGTTTTCCCGGTCTAGAAAATTCCGGGAATCATTGACGAACTCCATGAACAGGGCGCGGGAATTTGGCCCGCTTACCGAGAGGCTGTCCACGGGATCCCCGACAGGCACCAGGCGAAAACTTCGACGACTGTCATTGGCCCGAGACACCCAGGCCAGCGAATACGTTGCATCGGAAATCTTCACTTTCATCGAACCGTTTGAATCTGGCTCTTTTCGAAGCGTGACGTGCAGTAAAGCTCCGCCATTGCGATAGCGAACGCGCTGCCCGGAGATGAAATTGCCCAGTGAATAGGCCACCAGGTTATCCCGATCGCGGTCCCATATCATCGGCTGCAGCACATGCGGGTGGGAGCCGATCACCATCCGGGCCCCGTGCTTCAGGCAGAACTTCGCCACCCGCTGCTGCATCTCGTTGGGCGCCTGTACATATTCGTCGCCCCAGTGCATGAAGACGATGATGGCATCGGTCGACTGCAGCCGTGCCCTGGCCAGGTCTTTTGCGATCTGAATGGTATCGATGGGATTGACCCGGTTTGGCGCACGTACGGCGATGCCATTCGTGCCATATGTGTAATTCAACAGGGAAACCCGGAATCCCTTGGCCTCGACGATCAAAGGATAATGATTCAGGAACTCCAGGGTATCTGCAAAAGTGCCGGTATGGGAAATGCCCGCGCTGTCGAGCAGGTGAAGGGTTCTCTCCAACCCCTTTCGTCCGCGGTCGACGGAGTGATTGTTGGCCGTCACGAGCACGTCAAAACCCGCGTCCTTGATCGAGGCAAGGAATTCATCTGGCGCACTGAACTGCGGGTATCCCGTGTATGGCCTGCCCCCAAACGTAAATTCCAGGTTGCCAACGGCGATGTCAGCCGACTGGATCCACGGCTTTACTCCGTCAAATGTTCCGGAATAGTCATAGGTCCCTGTCGAAGGATTATAAGCCGATTTCATCTGGGATTCATGCTGCATGATGTCGCCCACGAATACCATGACCAGTGAATCCTGTGCGGCGGCGGCGCGAACCAAGAAGACCAGGACGAGCGTCAGCCTCTTCATGAACTCGCGGATTTAGTACCCATCGACACCGGTCGGATCTCCAGGATGCGATGATCAACCAGCACATAGACGGTGTCGGTTTCCGCCGGGGCGATGGCAGCCAGGCCAGTGAATGAACCAAAGGCAGGCAGAATAAAATGCTTCTCCGACTTCCAGAAGCACGGCATGACCAGCGACTGTCTTCCTTTGCCGGTGAGTCGCGCCGCAGGATGCAGGTGGCCGGCTACGTTGATGGTGCCGTCAGCCACTTCCTTGGCTTCGAGGGGCTCATGTGTAAAGACCACGTTCCCCTCGCTGATCCGGTCCACGCACTGGATGCCGTTACGCACATATTGCCGCTCGCTGAGAATATCGTGGTTGCCGATCACCAGCACGAACGAGCAAGCCGGAAAATGACGGACAATCTGCCCGACTACTTCCCAGTCGTCGTTGTAGGCGCTGTGGAACAAATCTCCTAAAAAGAGGGTCCGCGCCGGCTTCATTTTTTGGATCAGGTCGATCAGCCGCTCCGCATTTCGCTGGTTGGCCGCCGGTGGTACAGGAAGTCCGGCCCGGCGAAAATGGTTGACTTTGCCAAAATGCAGATCGGCCAGGACCAGCGTATCCGATTCCGGGAGAAAAATCGCGCGCTCAGGCAGCAGGTGAACCGCCCGGTTGCCCAACGCTATTTCTGTGAACTCCTCTCGTCCCCCTTCTTTGCCCCTATTTGTCGATTCCTGCTTCAAATTTCCACATCCGGGCAAGGCCGGGATTTTGTTAACATTGGCTTAACCTTGCGTATAAAAAAGACCTTCTATCTTGCCAAAATTCCGCATTTTTACCTACCTGACCTAACGTCCACCTCCCATGTTTGAGCTCGAATTGTCGTATAGCGTTCTGCTAGTGGTATGCCTTGTTGCTGCGTGCGGATTTGAGTTTGTCAATGGCTTCCACGACACCGCCAACGCCGTGGCAACGGTGATCTACACCAATTCCATGAAACCTTGGGCGGCAGTGATCTGGTCGGGAATGATGAATGCCCTTGGGGTTTTCCTCGGCGGCATTTCTGTGGCCATGGGGATCGTGAACCTCCTGCCCGTAGAAACCCTGATTGACCAAAACATCGCCCACAGCTTGTCCATGATAGGGGCCTTGCTCATCAGTGCCATTTCGTGGAACCTGCTCACCTGGTATTTCGGTATCCCTTGTTCGAGTTCCCATACACTGATCGGTTCCATTCTCGGCGTGGGCATCGCCTATTCGTTTCTTCCCGATGCCGCAGGCGCCGCAGTCAACTGGACCAAAGCCACGGAAATCGGGATGTCACTGCTGATTTCCCCGCTCTTTGGCTTCAGCGTTACTATCGTGCTGATGTATTTCCTGCGCGTGGCCACCCGGAAGAAAGCGTACGGCGAAGATCTGTTTAAAGAACCCAAAAAGAACACCCCTCCTCCGCCCTGGATCCGCTCGATCCTGTTGCTCACCTGCACGGGAGTCAGCTTCTTTCATGGACAGAACGATGGCCAGAAAGGCGTGGGTTTGGTCATGCTCATCCTCATCGGCATCGTGCCCGGCTACTTTGCCCTCAATGCTGACTTCGACACCTCCAAACTTGGCGAACCCCTGCACCGGCTGGAGCAGGTCATGGGCAGCATTGATCCAGCTCCTCTTTCCGAGGCCGATCGCAAGATGCTTGAGGAGTCAAAAGCCCTGGGTGTGCAACTCCGGGGTGAACTCACTCAACGGGTTTCAACCATGCCTCGCGATGAGCGATTCCAGATCCGGAAAGAAATACTTGTTCTTGACCGCAACCTCAACAAACTCCTGAAGAAGGAGGAGGTGCGCGTCAGCTCCAGCGATCAGGCCGTGATCAAGACCAACCTGAAAGCACTGCGCAAAGTAACCGACTACTCGCCGGGCTGGGTCATTGTGATGATCGCCTTATCGTTGGGACTCGGCACGATGATCGGATGGAAGCGGATCGTGAAGACCATCGGAGAAAAAATCGGCAAGGAGCACCTGTCCTATGCCCAGGGAGCCAGCGCTGAACTGGTGGCCGCCAGCACCATCGGGATGTCGAGCTATTTTGGCCTGCCCGTCAGCACGACGCATGTACTGTCATCCGGCGTGGCCGGCAGCATGGTAGCCAGCAAGGGAGTGAAGAACCTTCAGCCGGATACAGTTCGCAACATCCTGCTCGCCTGGTTCCTGACCCTTCCCGTGGTGATGATGATGGCCGGCTCGTTGTTCCTGCTGTTCCGCTCGATCTTCTGATCGCTACTTCTGCTGCTCCCACTCGAGCGCCATCTTTTTCACCCGGTCTTCCAGCCTTTCGGTGGTCAGTCGGTCACGGCTTAGCCGGTCGATCATGATGGGGAATGCAAAGGGTGTGGGGCGCTGCGGATACCGCACGACGATCTTCTGCCCCTTGATCCGTTCCAGGGCCTTGCGCAAGCGGGCTTCCTCCAGCTGAAAGTCCATCATTTCCTCGTACGCCTGCAACAAGAGCAGGTTGGTGCTGTCGTATTCGTGAAAGACATTGAAAAATAGCTGGGAGGATGACTGCACGTGCTTGTCGCGGACACGCTGCCCAGGATATCCTTTGAAAATCAGCCCGGCGATGCTGGCGATATCCCGGAATTTTCTCCGGGCCATCTCCACCGAGTTGATACTGGCCTGGATGTCCTTAAGAAGATTCTCATCACCGAGCACATTGGTCTCCAGGGCTTCTTCCAGCGGGATGGGCTGATCGGAAAGGAGCTCAAACCCATAGTCGTTCATAGCGAGTGAGAAGGTAATGGGTAAAATCTGGGCGATGCGATAGGCCACGAGTGAGGCGAGGCCTTCATGAACCAGCCGGCCCTCGAAGGGGTACATGACTACATGATGACCTTCGGCCGTTTCGAAGTACTCGATCAGGAACTCATTGTCCCTGGGCAGCAGCGACAAGTTGCGCTGCAGGTCCAGGAGGGGCCGGAGAAAATGCAGCTCTTCGTCTTCCTCACGCCCGATCGCGGCGGCATGCACCTTGCGCCGGATCATCTCGCTGAGTTGGCTGGAAAGCGCCATCCGGCCACCTTGCCACGAAGGCACGCGCCCCGACTTTCGCTTGGTATTCCTGACCAGGGCCTCCATGTCTTTCACCCGTACCAATTCCAGCTTTCGTCCGGCAAACCAGAACACATCGCCGGGGTTGAGCTGGGCAATGAAATACTCCTCGATGGTGCCCAATTGCTTGCCCGACACGTAGCGGACCAGCATCGAAGCGTCGCTCACAATGGTTCCGATGGAGAGCCGGTGACGGAGAGCCACGCGCCGATCGGTCACGCGGTAGGCGCCACTCTCAATTTCCACTTTTCGGTATTCATCATACGCCGTCAGCGAGGCTCCCCCCGTCGTGATGAAGTTGAGGGCCCAGGACCATTCGTCGTCGGTAATGGATTGAAAGCAGTAGGTACGGCGCACCTCCTCCAGAACAGCAGCAGGATGGAAGCCTTCGCCCGTGGCCAGCGTGACAAGGTACTGCACCAGCACATCAAAGGACCTCAGGTATGGTAAACGGTCTTCCACTACCTTCTCCTTGACGGCCTGCCGGATGGCCGCCGCTTCCAGCAGTTCCAGGGAATGCGTGGGCAAGAAGTAGATCCTGCTGACGGCGCCCGGGCGGTGCCCGCTCCTCCCCGCCCGCTGAAGAAAGCGAGCCACACCTTTCGGGCTACCCACCTGGATGATCGTTTCCACGGGCCGGAAGTCGACGCCGAGGTCGAGACTGGACGTGCAAATGACCGCCTTTAGCTTTCCTTCATGCAATTGCTCCTCCACCCAATGCCTCAGCTCCTGGCTGATGGACCCGTGATGCATGGCGATGAGCCCCGACAGATCCGGTGCGCGGTCAAGCATCTTCTGGTACCAGATCTCGGCGAAGGATCGGGTATTGGTGAAGATGAGCGTGCTCTGGCTCTCCTTCACTACTGATATCGCCTTATCCAGCAAATGAATGCCTAAGTGTCCTGCCCAGGGCAGTGTTTCGACACTATCGGGATAAACCGAAATCACCTCCACCTGCTTCTCCACCTCGGCGCGAACCACCCGATGCTCGTTGCGCACCGCATCAGCACCCAGCAAGACCTCGAGCGATTGCTCCATGTTGCCGATGGTTGCTGAAATACCCCAGACTTTGAGACCAGGGCAAAGTCCCTTGAGGTGGGCGAGCGCCAGCTCCATCTGCACCCCGCGTTTGGAGCCCATCAATTCATGCCACTCGTCGATGACGATGGCTTTAAGGTCAGCGAAATAATCCCGGTAGCCCTTTTGCGACAGCAGCTGATGCAGGCTTTCCGGGGTGGTGATGAGCAGTCCCGGCGGCTTCTCCTTCTGGCGTAACTTTTCTGCCACGCGGGTGTCGCCCGTCCTTACTCCAATCTTCCAGGAAGAGCCAAGTCCTTCGGCGGCTTCCGAGACTGCGGATTGTATTTCCTTCGACAGGGCGCGGATGGGGGTGATCCAGAGGGCCTGGACTTTCCTGGGTTTCAGGGCAAGGCCTTCCAGCAGAATGGGAATCGACAGGGAGTGGGTTTTCCCGCTGCCCGTTGGGGCATTGACCAGACCTGACCGGCCGGACAGGTAATGGCGCCAGGTTTCCTCCTGGAAGGGAAAAGCCTTCCAACCCTGGCTGTTGAACCATTGGTAGGCCGGAAAGCACGTTTCAGTTAATTTTTCCACCGCTCCCTAAACAAATCCCCGAATCGGGAAGTTAAACACGAAAAGGCGACCGGAGACACTCCATGGCTCAATATTCGATCAAAGAACTTGAGGAACTGTCGGGAATCAAGGCCCACACCATCCGGATTTGGGAGAAAAGGTATGGGATCGTTGCCCCCAAGCGCACGTCCACCAATATCCGGCTCTATTCGGATGAAGACCTGAAGAAGATCATCAAGGTCTCGCTGCTCAATAACCATGGGGTCAAGATTTCCAAGATCGCCAAACTCAACTCGACAGAATTATCCCACAAGGTCAGCGAGCTGAGCGAGTCCCAGCCCCACCCGGACCTTCACATTGACCGGCTTGTCGTCGCGATGGTGGACCTGGATGAAGAACAATTTGATGCCATTGTCAACGAGCTCATCCATCGTTTTGGCTTCGAGAAGACCATCCTCGAGATCGTTTATCCCTTCCTGGAGAAAATCGGTGTTCTCTGGCTTACCGGGCACATCACCCCGGTCCAGGAACATTTCATCACCAACCTGCTTCGCCAGAAGATCCTGGTGGCCATCGACACCCTGCCCCCTGCCGGCAAAGCCGCCCCCCGGATTATCCTCTTTCTCCCGGATGAGGAATTGCATGAACTGGGTTTGCTGTTCAGCTACTACCTGGTCAAGAAAGCCGGATTCCGGGCGTACTACATGGGCCAGCGTACCCCGTACAAGGATGTGGTTTGGTTCTGCCAAAACCTGCGCCCGGCGGCCATGATTACCAGCATTACCACCTCCCCGGCACCTAACCTTGTTGAAGCTTACCTTCAAAAACTCTGCAAGGACCACCCCGGGATCCCGGTGCTGGCGGCCGGTCAGAACCTGACCAAAATTGCCCTCCGGATACCTCAAAACCTGCAAATCCTGGAGAATCCGCAGCAGCTCAAGGGCCGCCTTGAAAGTCTCAAGGCTGTCTAATTAATATCAAATAACGTTAAACAAAATAGCCCAAAATCTACTTGGATACGTATTTTTGTTTAGTCTTAAATGCCAAAGATTAAACAGTACGACAATGACCACAGCAGAGTTTACCGCCGAGCTTACCCGCTTGCAGCCTACGCTCAAGGCTCTTACTCACCGGTTTACCTACAATAAGGAGGAGTCGCAGGACCTTGTCCAGGACACGTTACTCCGGGCATTGACTTACCGCGACAAGTTCCGGAAGGACACGAACCTTAAAGGTTGGTTGTTCACGATCATGCGGAACACCTACATCAACAACTACCGGAAGGCCCAGCGCGAAAAGACCTCCCGCGACAACTCGAAGGAGCTGTACTACCTCAACGTGGAAGATGAGCACACCTTCAACCGGCCGCAGGATACCATGGAGTTCAAGGAGATCTGGGAAAATGCGAATTCCATTAAGGAAGATCTGCTCACCCCGTTCAAGATGCACACCACGGGTTACAAGTACGAAGAGATTTCCAAGGAGCTGGGTATCCCAATTGGAACCGTGAAGAACCGCATCTTCCACGCCCGGAAGGAAATTCAATCAAAACTCGAGGGCTATCGGTAACTTTAGCCCCTCATGAAGAAGAAGGTTGCTGTTCTCGGCGCCGGTTTCGCCGGCCTGTCCGCTGCCACATGCCTCGCCCGGGAGGGATTCGAGGTAACGCTTTTCGAAAAGAATGACCTCCCGGGAGGGCGGGCAAGGCAGTTCTCCGAAGCGGGTTTCACGTTCGACATGGGACCCAGTTGGTACTGGATGCCGGATGTGTTTGACCGGTACTTTGCGCGCTTCGGCAAGAAACCCTCGCAATACTATACGTTGAAAAGGCTGGACCCCTCCTACCGGATCTGGTACGGGGTCAACGATTTCATGGACATCCCCGCCTCTATGGAGAAGCTCGAGGGGCTGTTTGATTCACTTGAATCCGGAAGCAGCAAACAGCTCCGGCGATTTCTGGCTGAAGGCAAATTCAAGTATGAAGTAGGAATCAATTCCCTGGTTTATAAACCCGGCCTGTCCCTGTTGGAATTTGCCGATCGCGAGGTGTTGACCGGGGCGCTCCGGCTACACCTTTTTCAGTCGATCACCCGCTATCTCCACAAGTTCTTTCATCACCCGCGCCTGATCAAGCTCCTGGAGTTCCCTGTGCTATTCCTCGGCGCCACCGCAGAAAAAACTCCGGCCTTGTACAGCCTGATGAACTATGCCGACATGTCGCTGGGAACCTGGTATCCCCAGGGTGGCATGTATTCCATCGTGAAGGGGATGGAGAAACTCGCCCGGGAACAAGGGGTAATTTTCCGGTACTCCAGCACGGTAGAACGCATTCCCGTCAAGGACCGACGGGCGACCGGCGTCGTAGTCAACGGGCAGGAAGAGTTATTCGATTACGTGGTTGCCGGCGCCGACTATCATCACGTCGAACAGAACTTGCTGCCGAAAGAAAGCCGGAGGTATTCTGAATCCTATTGGAACAGCAGGGTGATGGCTCCCTCGAGCCTGCTTTTCTATGTCGGCCTCAATACGCGGGTCGAAGGCGTCCTTCATCACACCTTGTTTTTTGATGAAGACTTTACAAAACACGCACACGAGATCTATGAAGAGCCTAAGTGGCCGACGGCTCCGCAGTTCTACGTTTCCTGCGCCTCCAAAACGGATCCAGGCGCCGCTCCTCTCGGCGGAGAAAACCTCGTCCTCCTCATCCCGGTAGCCCCCGGTTTGGAGGACAACGACGAAACCCGGGAGCGTTACTACACGCTCATCATGGAGCGGCTGGAGCGGTTCACAGGGCAACCTCTTCGCCAACATGTGACCTACAAGCGGAGCTATGCGCACAACAATTTCATTGCCGATTATAACGCCTTCAAGGGCAATGCCTACGGGCTGGCCAACACCCTTCTGCAAACGGCTCATCTCAAGCCGTCGATCATAAACAAAAAGGTCACCAACCTGTTTTACACAGGACAGCTGACCGTGCCCGGACCCGGCGTTCCCCCTTCCCTGATTTCGGGGCAGGTGGTGGCCGACCAGATCATGGCCCGGGAACGCATCTGACCTGATTTTGTACCTTTACAGCCACCGGAAGAGGATTGGGATGAGCAGTATTTCACTTTACGACCAGGTCTGCCAGCGCGCCAGCCGAATGACTACCCGCGCCTACAGCACGTCCTTTTCCCTGGGTATCCGGTGCCTTGCCAAGGAATTCCGAACGCCGATCTATTCCATCTATGGCTTCGTACGCTTTGCTGATGAGATCGTGGATACCTTCCACACTCATGACAAAGTAGCCTTACTGCAGCGCTTCACAGAGGATACCTGGCGCGCCATCGACGAGCAAATCAGCCTGAATCCCATCCTTCACAGTTTTCAGCTCACGGTCAACCGGTACGGGATAGACCACGATCTCATCCGTCAGTTTCTCACGAGTATGGAAATGGACCTGGAGCAGAAACGGTACGATCAGGCCGGCTATGAACATTATATCCTCGGCTCGGCCGAAGTCGTGGGCCTGATGTGCCTGCGTGTCTTCTGCCAGGGAAACGACGCCGAGTACGAGCGCCTGAAGCCGGATGCCATGAAACTCGGTTCCGCCTTTCAGAAAATCAATTTCCTCCGCGATCTCCAGGCCGACTACAAAACCCTGGGGAGAACGTATTTCCCGGGATTGAACCTGGATAACTTTGACGAAGCGACGAAGAAGAAGATCGAGGCCGACATTGCCGAAGACTTCAGGCAGGGATTCCGCGGCATCCGGCAATTACCCCGGGGCGCCCGCCTGGGAGTCTATATCGCCTACCGGTATTACCTCGCCCTCTTTCACCGCATCCGGCAACTTCCCTCTGCCGCGGTGATGCAGAGCCGTATTCGCGTCCGCAACCGCTGGAAGCTGGCTATCCTCGGCTATTCATTCCTCAAGCATCAACTGAATCGTATCTGACATGGACCACGTGGTGTTGGTTGACGATAACGACCGGGCCATCGGAACCATGGAAAAATTGGAGGCGCACCGCAAGGGACTCCTGCACCGCGCCTTTTCTGTACTCGTCTATAACTCCAACGGGGATATCCTGGTCCAGAGGAGGGCAGACTCCAAATATCACAGCGCGGGGCTGTGGACCAATACCTGCTGTTCCCATCCCCGACCCAATGAGTCGATGGTCGACGCCTGTGCCCGACGCCTGCGCGAAGAGATGAGCATCGAGGCCGAACCACGCTTCCTGTACAAGTTCACCTACCGGGTCGAACTGGGCGACGGACTGGTGGAACATGAAGTCGACCATGTCTTCCGTGCGACCTTTGACGGCCAACCCCGGGCCAACCCGGACGAAGTGCAGGACTGGAAATTCATTCCGGTTGCCGACCTCCTGAAGGATGTGGCGGCTTCACCGGAACGTTACACGTACTGGTTCCGCCTTATCCTCGAACATCAGCATCCCGGTGTTCTCGCCTCCTAAAATCTCCGGGGCGACAAACTTGCTTAAGCGGGCCAAGGTGTCCTATTTTTCAGCCATGCGCCTCGGCCTCCTCCTTTTCCTGGTCACTGTCATCCACACGGCCGATGGGCAGTCATCAGGATACCAGGGAGGATTTCTGCTCACGCACCGGTTGGACACAGTCAAAGGACTCATCCGATTTCAGTCCCGTAGCGCCTCGCCGTCTTCCTGCCAATTCAAAGCCGACCGGAAGGCGGCCGCCAAAGAATATGAACCCGGGAGTATTCACGGCTTCTGTACCGACGATGGCGCGTACTACTATTCGCGTTCCATTGGACGAACTTCAGATGTATTTCTCGAGGTCCTTGTCCGGGGGTACATGAACCTCTTCAAGTTTGGTGACATCTATTTTGTAGAAAAGGGGGACAGCGTGTTTTTCGAACTTTCCGACGAGATCGAGCCGATGCAGGAAGGCCCCCGGCCGGATCAACGCTCCAGGAATTACACCCGCATGCTCAGCCTGTTGATGAATGACTGCCCGGAGGCAAGCCAAAGGGCGACAGCGGTGGCATTGAAAGACAAGACGCTGGTGGGCCTGGTGACCTTCTACAATACCTGCCGGGGTTCCGCGAGCACCCTCTTCCGGGTGAAGGGGAAGGTCAAGCGGTCAACCAAATCCCGCCATCAATCCGGCGGACCTAGCCCCAACTAATTGGCGGTTTCCCTACCTTTCCAGTAGACCAGCTTCCTCCGCACGACTATGCTGTATCTCTCCGGCATTGTGGTTACCTTCTTCCTCGCTGCCCTTTTGATCGGAAAGCGAGGAAAGAGCGAGGCTGACCATTGGCTGGCGGCGTGGCTAACCGCGGTGGGTTTGCACCTCTCCTCTTTTTACCTGTACATCTCCGGCCAATCCTACAGCCACCCGTTCCTGCTGGGATTGGAAATACCTTTTCCCCTCCTGCACGGACCCTTCCTGTTCCTGTACACTAAAGCGCTTACCCGGCAACCCATCCCGGCCTGGTCGCGCTGGGCTCACTTCCTGCCATTCCTTGTTGTCAATGTCCTCTTGATCCCCTTCTTGATGGAGTCGCCGGATCATAAAATCTATGTCTATCAGCATCAAGGCGCCGGCTACGAGACGATGAAAGGCGGCACACTTATCGCCATCGTAATCTCCGGAATCACGTACGTGGTGCTTTCGCTTCAATCGCTGGCCCGTCACCGGCTACTCGTGCAAAACCAATACTCCAGCGTGGAGAAAGTCAACCTCGCCTGGTTGCGTTACCTCATATTTGGCCTTGCCGTCATCTGGGTTTCGATGGCGTTTCGGGAGGACACCATTCTCTTTACCATCGTTGTGGTCTATGTCATCCTCCTGGGTTACTTCGGGATCAAACAAGTAGGCATATTTACCCAGCCGACGGCCATTGCCCCGGTGATGGAGCCGGCAAGTGCCCGGCCCAAGTACCAGAAATCCAGTCTCGACCAGGCCGGTGCTGAAAAAATTCACCGGTCGCTGCAAGAACTTATGGCCAACGCCAAGCGCTATACTGATCCTGAGCTCACGCTGTCTGACCTGGCCAAAGACCTGAATATCCACCCCAACCACCTGTCCCAGGTCATCAACACTTTCGAAGGGAAGACTTTCTACGATTACGTCAACACCCTCCGGATCGAAGAATTCAAGCGGGTGGCGCCCCTCGAGGAAAGCCAGCGGTTTACCCTGCTGGGGCTCGCCAATAATTGTGGTTTCAACTCCAAAACGTCCTTCAATCGCAATTTCAAACAGGCGACCGGCCTCTCGCCCACGGAGTACCTTCGCCAATCGCACATCCTGCTGAAGGACTGATCTGCAGCCCAAGCCGTTCCCGGCCAAAAAAAACCGTTTTGGCCTGAAAAAAGGGTTTCACCTTATCGGATGAACCTCCTTAGCCCCAACTTCAGGTGGCTACGCGACGAATACTACATCAAAAAGTCGCGTATGAAAACTCAAAAGCTTCTCCTAACTGCCCTCCTTCTGACGGTCATGTGGATGACCGGTTGCGAAGAAGAACTGTCGGTCCACGACCCCGGCAACCTGGTACCCCGAACGGTTGACCAGGATCCTTCTTTGCCCTCCATCACCGTCAACGGTGCGCAGCTCCATGCCGAGGCATTCGGCAACCCCAACGACCCCATGCTGGTGATCCTGCACGGGGGCCCGGGCCTTGACTATCGTTACCTGCTCAACTGCAGAGCCTTTGCTGATCATGGCTACCGGGTCGTATTCTTCGACCAGCGCGGAGCCGGGCTGTCGCAGCGGTTTCCGTTCGAATCCTATACCCAGGAAGAAATGTACGGTGACCTCGCCGGGGTGATCGATTACTTCCGGTCATCACCTTCACAGAAAGTATTTCTGCTGGGTCACTCCTGGGGAGCGATGCTCGCCACGGCCTACGTAAACCGGTATCCCTCCCGGATCGACGGGCTGATCCTGGGCGAGCCGGGTGGCCTGACATGGGCGGATGTGAAAGACTATATCGCCCGTACACGGAAGTTCAATCCTATGGGTGAAAATCTCAACGATGTCCTTTACCTCGACCAGTTCATCACGGCCGGACAGAATGACCACGCCATGCTGGACTACCGTTTCGACCTTTGGTCCGCAGCCAGCAATTCCGCCGAAGCACCAACCGGTAACGACGGTAAAAATCCCCACTGGCGCAGCGGAGCGGTGGTGTTCAATGCCTACCTCGAACTCGGCAACCAGCAAAATCCCGACTGGACCACAGAACTCGACCAGTACACCACGAAGGTGCTCTTCATCTACAGCGAAAACAACCGGGCCTATGGACGTGAACATGCGGTCCATGTTTCTTCCGCGTTTCCCAACGTGCAGTTGTTTGAAACCCTGAATGCCGGCCATGATATGCTCACCTTCCCCGCAGGCTGGAACAACACCTTCCCTGTCATGCTGGAATACCTCAACGCCTTAAAATGAATACCATGAAAACAACAACGATTCTCGCCATTAGCCTGGCTTCCCTGCTGCTGACAACTGCCTCGGCACAAACCATCAACTGGGCACACTTGCAGCCGGAGGAAAAACACCTGGTCAGCGTCCAGGCGGGCTTTGAATATGCCTTTGCCTACGGACTTGGATATGCCCGCAAGCTGGGTACCAAAATGCCTTCGCTCCTCATGGTCGAAGTTTCTCAACCGGCCGGTGAAGATCTCTTCGATGACTTCAAGACCAAGATCGGCGGTCAGGTACGGGTGCTTCAGCTGAACCGTTTCCAGGTGAGCCTCAAAGTCCAGGGAGTATTTCGTCGGTACCAGAATGACTATGTACGCATGCTGAACTTTGGCAGCGACATGTCGGCATCGGCCGGCTACTACCGGCCCCGTTGGTTTGCCGCGGGCGAAACCGGCTTTGACAAGGCCATCGTTACGCACTTCAAACATTCCGACCTGGTTCGGGCTGACTTCCCGGGCGTACGCGATGGCTGGTATAAGCCGGCAACCGGGGGCAATTTCTATTATGGAATCAGCGCGGGACTTTCCCTGCCCAAAACCGATATCACCATCCGCGCTGGCCGGGTCATCCAGCAGGATTTCAGAACCAACCCAACCATACCTTTCTACTGTGCCATCGGTGTAACAAGAAAATTCTGACGGAAGGCCTACGCGGCCAGCAAGGAAATGAACCCCGTGTTCATTTCCTTTTTTATTGCAGGGATATCAGGAGGTTCTACCGCTGGCATAATTTCAGGTCGTGACCGAGTCAGGCTAGCCGCAGAAGACTTACCTTCACCACCAAAACCTGATTGCCATGAATCGCCTATTCGCATTTTTACTCTTCGCCAGTCTCGTGCTGGCCTCCTGTGCCTCCAAGGACGCCACCACCCGCGGGCGGCAGTTCCCTACGCTAGACAGCCTGTACAAATCCTACTATGAGGATTACCTCCGCCTGAACCCCCTGCTGGCTACCAGCCTGGGCGATCCGCGTTACAATGATCAGCTGCCCAACACCATCACCCAGGAGCACCGCAACCGGGTGAAAGAATTCTATACTCGTTACCGGACCCAGCTCCTCACCTTTGATCCGTCCACCCTTTCCGACAACGACCGGCTGAGCTACGACATCCTCATGCACCAGTGCGACATCAGCCTGGAGGGGCTGAAATTCAATGACGACCTTATGCCCATGAACCAGCTTCGGTCGCTGCCCACGCAAATGGCCCAGCTGGCGAGCGGGACCGGCAACCAGCCCTTCAAGACCGTCACCGACTATGAGAACTGGATCAAGCGCGTGGATGCGTTTCTTCCCTGGTGCGATTCCGCCATCGCCAACATGCGCAAAGGCATGAAGTCAGGGTTCGTGATTCCGAAAGTGAACGCCGAGAAGATGATCCCCCAGCTGGCCAATTTCGACCACGGGCCGGTGAAGGACCACATGTACTACATGCCCATCAAGAAATTCCCGGCCGATTTTTCTCCGGAGGACACGGCCCGTCTCGCGGCGGCCTATCGTACGATGATCGAATCGAAGGTGATCCCGGCTTACCAGAAACTCCGCACTTTCGCGGAAACGGAATACCTCCCGGCCTGCCGCCAAACGTCAGGGATCGACGGGGTTCCCCAGGGTAAGGAATTCTATGCCTACCTGCTCAAGCGCTACACCACCACCAACATGACCGCCGATGAGATTTTCGCGCTTGGACAGAAGGAAGTGGCACGGATCTCCGAAGAAATGGAAAAGGTAAAGCAGCAGGTCGGCTTCAAGGGCGATTTGCCCGCCTTCTTCGATCACCTGCGCACCAAGAAAGAACTCCGCCCCTTCAAATCGGGCGACGAGGTGGTGGCCGCCTACTACGCCATCTACGACAAGATGAAGCCCAACCTCGAGCGGTTGTTCGACAAGGTGCCGAAGATGAAATTCGAGGTTCGACCCATCGAGAAATTCCGCGAAGCTACGTCCGCGGCGCACTACATGGTGGGCACGACCGACGGATCGCGCCCCGGGATATTCTACTTTCCCCTGCGCAACGTGAATGAATATTCAACCATGGCCATGGAAGATCTCTTTGTCCATGAAGCCATCCCGGGTCACCACTACCAGATTGCGCTGAAGGCCGAGAACACCGATTTACCTGAATTCCGTCGCGCACTCTCCGAAACCGTTTTCTCAGAAGGCTGGGGCTTGTATGCCGAATCGCTGGGTAAAGAGCTTGGACTCTACCAGGATCCTTACTCCTACATGGGCATGCTCTCCGGCGAAATGCACCGCGCCATCCGGCTTGTTGTCGATGCCGGACTGCACTCGCAGGGATGGACCCGCGAACAGGCCATTGACTATTTCAAGGAGCACGGTCCCCAGCCGGAGAATGCGATCATTTCTGAGATCGAACGCTACATGGCCAACCCCGGACAGGCCGTAGCCTACAAAGTAGGACAACTCAAGATTTTGGAACTTCGTGCCAAAGCCGAGAAAGAACTGGGCGACCGCTTCGACATCAAGCAGTTCCATAATGAAATGCTGGATGCCGGGTCGCTGCCCCTGAATTTGCTGGAGCAG
Source organism: Cyclobacteriaceae bacterium (assembly GCA_016787605.1). Taxonomy (GTDB): domain Bacteria; phylum Bacteroidota; class Bacteroidia; order Cytophagales; family Cyclobacteriaceae; genus ELB16-189. The sequence continues at coordinate 26,312 of JAEUUE010000119.1, read as the reverse complement.
AAGATCGACCGTTATATTCAGCGGGCGAACATGTGAGGGAGAGAAGCCTAAAGGCTAAAAGCTGAAGGTTTAAGGCCAAGTAAACGAAGAATTATATGAGAGGCACATGGATTGTTTTTTGCCTGGCGGTTCTTGGGGCGTGTGCGCCAAAGGAGAAGTATGACCTGGTGATCGAACACGGCAGCGTGCTGGATGGAAAGGGCACGCCGGCCGTGATGGCGGATGTCGGCATCAAGGACGGGCGTATTGCAGGCCTCGGCAATTTGTCCGGCGCAGAGGCGACCCAACGCATTGATGCCACCGGGCTGATGATATCGCCAGGCTTCATCGACCTGCATGCCCACATCGAACCCATCATGCGGATGCCTGATGCCGAAAGCCATGTACGACAAGGTGTAACCACAGCCCTGGGTGGACCCGATGGTGGCGGACCCTGGCCCCTCGGCAAATATCTCGATTCCCTTTCTGCCCACTTTTCTTTGGGGATGAATGTGGCCTACCTCACCGGGCACAACACCATTCGGCGGAACGTCATGGGGAACGAAAACCGCAAGCCAACGGCCGCTGAACTGGACACCATGAAAGCGATGGTACGAAGAGCCATGAACGAAGGTGCTTTCGGGTTGTCGACCGGCCTGAAGTACCTGCCGGGAACATTCTCTGAAACCAGCGAAGTCATCGCCCTTTCTGAAGTGGCCGGGGGCCTGGGCGGGATCTATACCAGCCATTTGCGCGAAGAAGGCCTCGGGCTGCTGGCAGGCGTACGAGAAGCCATCCTCATCGGCCGCGAGGCGAAGATCCCCATAGTCCTCACCCACCACAAAGCGATGGGCAAGCCCATGTGGGGAGCCAGCAAGATCACCACCGCCCTGGTTGACTCCGCCCGCGCCTCAGGGCTGGATGTGATGATGGACCAGTATCCCTACACGGCCAGCCACACCGGGCTCAGTGTTCTCATCCCCTCGTGGGCCCTCGAAGGCTCTGCCGACGACTTCAAGAAACGCACCTCCGACAAGAAGCAGCTGACCAAAATCCTCGACGGCATTAAGTTCAATCTCCTCAATGACCGCGGCGGCGGCGACCTCAAGAACATCCAGTTTGCCAATGTCTCCTGGGACAGCACGTTGCAGGGGAAGACGCTTCACGACTACGTGGTCATGAAAGGCAAGGAACCGAACATCGAAAATGGAGCGCTGGCCACGGTAGAGATGCAATTGAAGGGTGGTGCCGGATGCATTTTCCACGCCATGAGTGAAGAGGACGTCGTGCGCATCATGCGGCACCCGTTCACCATGCATGCTTCCGACGGAGGCCTGGCCAGGTTCGGTGAAGATCACCCCCACCCCAGGGCCTATGGAACGTTCCCCCGAATCCTTGGGCACTATGTTCGGGAGTTAAAGGTGCTTTCCCTCGAGGAGGCCATCCGGAAAATGACCTCCCTGCCGGCCCAGCGAATTCACCTGGACGACCGCGGCGTTATCGAGAAGGGAAAAGTGGCGGACATCACGGTATTTGATGCCGAAAAGGTGATCGACAAATCGACGTTCGAAAAGCCGCACCAGTACCCGCAAGGCATTCAATACGTCATCGTCGGCGGAGTCATCACCGTGGATCCGAGTGGCATGACACCCAACCGGGCAGGGAAAGTTCTTAGGGGAACAGATTACCTGAGAAGATAGACCGTAAGTGAAATACAGACGCCGGTAGAGATTTTACCAGCTGCTGCTGGCGCCGCCGCCGCCTGAACTGCCGCCGCCAAAGCTTCCTCCGGAACTTCCCCCTCCCCCCGAGCTGCTGGAATCCGACAGTTGCGCGATCGTATACCTGGAAACCACCTGGTGACCGCAGAACTTGCATTCATGTACCTTCTCGCCGGTCCCCGAACTGCTCGTGGTAGGACTCACGAGGGTGCGGTTCGACTTGAGGTACCAGGCCTTGGTCTTGCATTTCGGGCAATGCGTATACTTGGATGACCGGTTGGGATACATCAGCTCGAAGTAGGTCCCGCAGTGGTCACACAGCCACACGTCATAATCGACCGACTTAAGTCCTTCTTCGAATACCTTTGCCTTGGTCAGGTACGCATCGTCGGCGCGCTCGTCAAGTTTTCGGACCGGCTTGCCGCACTTCTCGCAATCACGGGGATGGTTGCGGTAAAAGGTCATACGGCGCAGGTACATCGGGTAGTGAATCAGAAACGGCAGCGGGAAGAAGATGGCGGATACCAGCCAGCCTGTCCGATACTCCTCAAAGAACTCCACGGTCCGCTTGAACTTCTTCTGTTCGACCAGCCGGTCTACCACGGTGCGCATGCGCAATCGCTTGTGAAGCAAGGTCAGGAGGAAGTAGCCATAGAGGCCAACACCGGCCGGTAGCCAGGGACTATCCATCCCGCTGTTGTCCAGACCCACGAGAATCAGTGCCGGGAGCCCGCCAAATTCCAACAGCCACTGAAGCCGGCTTAACCTCATTTCGCTGTAGGGTGTGGACAGCGCCTTCGGGGAGTCGGAAAAATGGCGCCGGCGGATGAGGAAGACGATCAGCAGCACGAGACCTCCAACGGAAAGAACCATCGGGTAGACCAGGTCCCAGAGCGGCGGACCTTCAGCCTGGCCGCGAATCTCTACGGCGTAAACCGGGTCGGTGAGTATCCTGACCACCTCTTCCACCCCGGCGATCAGGGCTTCGTCATTCTTCCCTTCCCGAAAGAGGGGTACCATGTATTGTTCCTGGATTCTCTTGCACACGACATCCGGGAGCATTCCCTCCAATCCATGGCCAGTGTGAAATCGGACGGTGCGCTGGTCCATCACCAAAAGGATAAGCAGGCCGTTGTCATTGGAAGCCTGTCCTATACCCCAATGAACAAAAAGCTCCTGCGCAAACTGGAAAATGTCCTGCGTGCCTATGGACGGAAGCACCACTACCGCCACCTGTGAGGTTGTGGCTGACTCCAATTCAGCTAATTGCCGATCGAGCCGGGCTACCGTCGCTTCATTGAGAATCTTTTCGGGATCCGAGACAAGCCTGTTTTCGGCGACCTTAACGTTCGGTACTGATTCAACCGTATACGTTTGTTGCGCGAAGACGGACTCCGCGACCAGGCAAAGGACTAGGAAGAATTTCCGCATCTAGGCTATTGGGCCGCCGTCCCCGGCGTGAACTTGGTCACCAGGTTGGGGATGGGCGCGATGGTCTTCAGGTACGCGTAAATGGCTTTCAGGTCACTGGTCTTCATGTGGCCGTACATCGTCCACGGCATGACGCTATTGTATTCACCCGGGGCCACTTTGGGCGGCACGTAGCTGGAATCCCCGTAGATGGTAAACTTCCTCAGGAACATCTCCTCGGTCCATTTTCCAATGCCGGTCTCGGGATCGGAGGTCAGGTTGGCAGAACGGAGCACCGACTTGTCGGGGAAAAGAAACTCCCGTCCGCCGGAAAAAGACTCCTCCTCAATGATTACCCCTTTGCCACTTACCCGGGTATGGCACTCGACGCATCCGGAGGCATTGGCCATGTAGGCCCCATAAGCCAGTATGTCCGTTGTATCCGGGCGCTTCTGAGGATGGGCCGGCTGAGGCATGGTGTTGAGAATGAAGTTTACCGGGAAGTCAGCCCTCGACTCATCCACAGTGTTCTCGATGGAAGGGATTGACCGGACGTAGGCGATGATGCTGTAGATGTCTTCCGGGTCCATACGGCCGTAGTAGAGGTAAGGCATCAGCGGAAACATCGCCCTCCCCTCCTTGGTCACGCCCGTGGTAATCACCCGATATAATTCGCCATCGGTATACCGGCTGATTCCCGCGGGTGTAATGTTACGGGCAAAAAATACACCCGGAAATCCCATGGACTGGTCAAAGCGGTCACCGCCCTGCCCCAGGGTGCCGGGTGTGATCGGACCCGAGAAACGACTCCAGTCGCGGGTCGAGTGACAGTCCATGCATACCGTCACCGAATTGGCAAGGTAGCGCCCCCTTTCGATACGCTCCGGGGTGTATTCAATCTTGAGCTCTTCGGCATCGGCGATGTCCGGAAGCCCGAATTTGAGATAGATTAATAATCCTGCAATGCCGATAACCACGGCCAAGGCCAAGAAGCCCACGTACCTGAGGATCATCATACGGTAAGGTGTTTGGTTGGGGTTCGATGACCAATATATAGGAATTCACGAACCCGAACAAACGGAATGCACGCGCGGCATTACCCGGCGGCAAGAACTACTTGGTCATCTTGATCTCGTCGAGCACTTCGCCCTTGAGGTTGATCTGCTTCAGGACAAGACTCTTTCCAATGACATCCACGAGCGTGAACGAGTGAACGTCGGATATCAGTTTAACCGTGAACGGCACCCAGTTGTCGGCCGGTTCATGCTTCCAAAGCTCCGGGTTGTTGCTGATGGGAGAATCGTAAAGCCCGGCGCCGCCCGAACCACTGACGATGTAGATGATTCCGTCGGCCTTGGTAGTGTTGACCCCGTCAAATTTCTCATCCAGCGTAAACTTGCCATCCACCCGGCCTTCCGGGCTAATCACGTACCGGTCTCCTGCCTCATTCAGTTTCGGGGCAAACCGCAGCGGCCTGGACCGCTGATAGTTGTGTACGTGGCTGTTGATGACCAGGTCCACACCCAGTTGTTCGAGCACCGGCGACAGCAAACGCATTTGCTGGTAGTCATAGTGCGCCTTGCTGGAATTGAAGCCCGGGTGATGGAACGTCACCACTTTCCAGTCGGCTTTGCTCGACTGGATATCACGCCTTAGCCATTCAATCAACGCGCCATCGAGTGGATTCACATACGAATTGGCGTCCAGGGCTGCAATGTGCACATTGCCCACGTCGAAGGAGAAATTATTCATCTTCGGGAACCGGCCCTCCGACGCCTTCTTGAAGGCTTTGATCCGGTCTTCCGGACCCTTGACTTCCGTGGTAAACTCGGTTACCGGAGCGTTCATCGGGCCATCACTGTAATAGTAGAGAGCCATCCCATCGGGAAACTTCAGGAGATCAGCGCCATATAAATCATGGTTCCCCGGGAAGAGATAGAAAGGAACCGACTGCATTAACGGGGCACCCTTATCCGGAGAAGGTTCCAGGGTGGTATAGTACGGGAAGAACCGTGCTTTGAATTCCCTGGCCAGACCATAGCTGTAGGCGATGTCGCCGGTAGCCAGCACGAACTGAGGGTTCTGCAGGTGCATCTGGTACGAGATGGCAGCCTGTTGCGGCGTTCCCGCACCCATATCGCCAAACGCCACGAACCGGACCGCATTGCCTTTTGTCCGCGTGCGGAATGTTGCGGTAGTAATCACCTGGTCGCCCAATGACACCCGGTAGGTATAGTCGGCATCCAATTTCAGGCCGGTCAGGGGTGCACGGTAGAGATAGGAAGTTCGGCCGCCAAAGGTCAGCGCCTGCGAGGTGATCTTGCTGACGGTAATTTTGGTCGCCCCTTCAAAGGATTTGCCTTCCACAAATTCCACTTTACAGTTGCCCGCCACACTGTCCACTTCCCAAAGCACCACTTTCATCTCCTTGGAGAGTGAGGAGGTATTTCCTGGCTGAAGGTAAGGGGGTACAACAATTCGTTGGGCGGAAACCGCGAAGCTCGTCAGGAGCAAGAAAAGCAAAAGACCACGACGCATGTGAAAAGAGATTACAGGAGGATTCGATTTTTCCAAAGGTAAGTACAAAAACGGGGCCGAAAATTACCGCTGATCAGAAACCGCGGCAGGGTGCTTTATCCTCCGATCAATTTCACCTTGTACCCCTCCTTTTGCAGGGCCTGCCCCACCTTCTGGCGCATATCGCCCTGGATGAGAATATCCCCATCTTTCACGGATCCACCTGCACCGCATTTGGCCTTTAACAACTTGCAGAGCGACTCGCGGTCGGCCTGGGTGCCTACAAAACCCGTCACCAGCGTGACCTGCTTGCCCGCCCTGCCTGACCGGTCGAGCTCCACGCGAAGCTGCTGTTGTTGGGGTGGCAGGGTCGACTCCTCCGGAGCGGATTGATGCTGATAGCTAAAGGATGGGTCCGTTGAGAACACGACACCTTCCCGTTTTTTCCAGTCATTCTTTTTCATGGTTCACAGTATGGAGAACAGGAGAAAAATAAGGTTGAAGATCAGCAAAATGCCGATGGCCACCAGCAGGTTAAACCGGAACTCAATGCCTTGCTTCACCAGCAGCCCGGCCAGGGAAAGGATGAGCAAAACGATCGGCACAATCATCATATTCTGGTAAATGGAAGCAAGACTGTCCACCACAAATTTGTCGTCCTGAGCTTCCACCTGGACCAGCACATTGAGCACGCGGGAAGTGATCACTTCCACTTCAGAACCGACGGGAAAGTAGTCGAGGCCCTCCCAGGGAATAGGAAAATGGTGACCCTTGTCGGTGACAATCACATTGGGCTCGTGGTGGAGTTGCCAGGAAATCGGCCGGTGACCCTCCGGCAGAACTTTTTCAGCGCTCACCCGGGACGGAAGGCTGTAGTCGACGACCAGGAACAGGCACCAGGCGAGGCCCACCAGCGAAGCCGTCCGGAGAAAGCGAAGCATGTGAAGCATCATCAGCAATTTCTCCGAGGGACCCGGCTTGGCCGGGCGATAGCCCTGTTGCTGCCGACGCCGGTAGGCGGGATCCCGGTGCCATCCTCCCGGCGGGGCGGCGGGTTGCGCTACCGTGCCGCCGCCATCCAACAAGCTGTCGTAGTTGGATCGCTTGAGCGGGTCGGAGAGCACCTCGTGGGCCTCATTGACTTCCTGGAATAGCCGGAGGGCTTCCGGTGAACTGTTCTTGTCGGGGTGAAACAAGACGGCCAGCCGTCGGTACGCTCTTTTAACGTCGGCGGCCGACGCCAACCGGGAGATGCGGAGTATCTTGTAATAATCTTTCAACCGGGCAAAAGTAGCAGGTAACCTTCTGTAAAGCGAACAGCCACGCCATCCTCAGGATAACGCGGCTGTCCAGGAGATCGGTATGCGTTATCGCTTCACCACGAAGGTGAGCACAGGGCGCTTGGAATGACTCGCTACATCCTCAGCCACGCTGCCCGCAATCACGTGGGCGAAGCCTGACCGTCCATGGGTAGCCATGGCAATGAGGTCGGCATTGATCATGTCGGCAAAACGGATGACGCCCTCCTCCACGGAAAGGTCGTTGAAGATGTTAAGCGTATAGTTCCGCAGCTGCAGCTTCTTGGCGAACTTTTCCATATAGTCCTTCACGATATAGTCGCGCTGGAAATCGCCGGGTGTGTTGATGCGCACCAGGTGAATGGTGGAATCATAGATCGCCTGCGTGCGCTTCAATATCTTGGTAAATACCTCCTCGTTGGAAGACATGCTGGTTGCGAAGACGATATTCTTGAAATCGGAACTGGCCGGCTTCTTTTGCACGGTAAGCACGGGGCAATGCGAGGTGCGGATAATCTTTTCGGTATTGGAACCGATTACCATGCCCTCCACCCCGGTCCGCCCGGCAGTACCCATGATCACCAGGTCGGCCTTCTGTTCCGCAATAATCGTCCGCATGCCATGGTACGGATTACCCACGCGCATCATTCCTTCTACCTTCACGGTGGAATAGCGGGGATCGCTGACCGCCTTTTGCAGTTGTTTGCGCGACTTCTCAATCAACTTGATCATGAACAGACGGTCTATCCCCTTAGTCTCGGATGCCACCTGACCTTCCACGTTGAAGGAACTACTCGTCGCAGAACCTTCTTCCACTACATGGAACAGTACAAGTTCGGCACCCGACTTTTGGGCGATCTCAAAGCCCAGGTCGGTAGCGATGGCAGCCTCTTTCGAAAAATCAGTAGGAACAAGTATCTTTTTCATAGAAGGTTTTGGTTTCGTTCAATCGGATTAGGGTAAATGTAGGGAATTCGGGCAAAAAGACCCAAAGGGTCCGCCTGCCTTTCGGCGCGGGGCCAGTATCTTTCGGCCGCCAATGACCTCGCTGGACAGCCTTAAGCGGACCTTTGAACTCCTTCGCCTGGAACGGCAAGCCGACCTGGAGTACTATCGCCAGAAAGTGCTTCTCCGCTCCCTCCACCAGCGGGTACAGGAGGGCACCACCTGGTACCCCGTCCGGCTTCGCAGCGATTATATCGGTACCGGCGAACGGCTGGTCATCGAGGTGGAGCGCACCAATCACCTCGAACAACCTCATGCCTTCCAGGCGGGCAAGTCGGTAAGCGTGTTCAGCAATGCCTCGGGTAAGCCGGAGAAAGAACACGTCAACGGGGTCATTAACTACGTGCGCGACAACACGATGGTTATTACGCTCGCAGGTGATGATCTCCCCGACTGGATCGAGGACGGCCAGCTGGGCGTGGACGTCATGTTCGACGAGATGACCTACCGGGAAATGGAATTTGCCCTCCGCGAGGTGATAAAGGCCGACGGGTCGCGCGTTGCTGCCTTCCGTGAACTTCTCCTTGGACAAGCCAGCCCCGGGCCACCTGACCCGAAGATCCCTCAACCGACGACTTCCTTTTTAAATCCAAGCCAGGAGGAGGCGCTGCAGATGGTGATGCGTTGCCGTGATGTGGCGTTTATCCACGGCCCTCCCGGTACGGGCAAGACGACCACCCTGGTAGCCGCCATCGCGGAGACCGTTAAAGCGGAAGGCCAGGTGCTGGTTACCGCCCCAAGCAATGCGGCCGTTGACTTGCTCGCGGAAAAACTCAGCGACAAAGGACTGAATGTCGTAAGAATCGGTCACCCGGCGCGCGTAACCGAACAAACCCTGAGCAAGACGCTGGATGCACGTATCTCAGCCCATGTGCATTATCCCGAGTTGCGGTCGCTACGCAAACGAATGGAGCAACTCAAATCGATGGCGCACAAATACAAGCGAAATTTCGGTTATGCAGAAAAAGAACAACGTCGCCTGCTTTTCCAGGAGTCCAAAGCCCTGAAAGCCGACGCCGACCTCCTGGAGTTTCATATTGTCAATGACTTGCTTCAAAAAGCGGAAGTCATCTGCTGCACGCTCGTGGGCTGTTCCCACCCGGTACTGCGGGGACGGAAATACCGCTCCGCATTCATCGACGAAGCCGGCCAGGCGCTCGAACCGGCTTCCTGGATTCCGCTGTTACGTTGCGAACGCGCCGTCTTCGCCGGCGACCACCAGCAATTGCCCCCCACCATCAAGTCCAACGAAGCTGCGCGCGAAGGCCTGGCTGTCACCCTGTTTGAAAAAGGTATTCGCCGCCATCCCGACCATTCCCGGATGCTCCAGGTCCAATACCGGATGCACGAGGCGATCATGCGTTTCTCCTCAGACTATTTCTACGAAGGAAAACTGATCGCCCATGAATCGGTAAAGTCTGCGTTGCTCCGCGGAGATCACGCACCCGTCGAGTTCGTGGATACCGCCGGCTGCGGATACAATGAATCGCAGGATCCGGAAACGCTGAGCCGCTTCAATGAACAGGAGGCCCACCTCCTCATCCGCCTGGTCGAAAAACTCATCGAAGACATCGGCCCGGACACCTGGCTCAACGACGGCATCACGATGGGCATCATCACGCCTTACCGGGCCCAGGTGGACCTGCTCCATAAACTGGCCGAACACTCCTCTTACCTGGAGCCCCTGCACAAGCTGGTGACGATCAACACCGTCGATGCCTTCCAGGGACAGGAGCGCGATGTCATCGCCATCAGCTTTGTCCGCAGCAACGACAAGGCGGAGGTGGGATTTCTTGGGGACATTCGCCGAACCAATGTGGCCATCACGCGGGCGAGGAAGAAACTGATCATGGTCGGTGACAGCGCGACCCTGGGGGCCCACCCCTTCTACGTGCAGTTGCTGGACTACGTTCAAAAAGGGGAATACTACCGAAGCGCCTTCGGGGAATGAAACTCAACTTGACATTTGATCGGATGCCCGCCACCAACCACAAGACCCTTGCCGACGCGCTGGTGAAATTCTTCACCGCGCTGGAAACGCCGAAGGTGCCGCGTGGAATTTCGGTCATGAACCCTTACCAGGACCGGGAGACCATGGATGCCGTGCGGGCGTTTTACCGGAAGTTTTTCCACGATTCCCGACCACGAACGCTGCTGCTGGGAATCAACCCCGGGAGATTCGGCGCAGGGGCCACCGGCATTTCATTCACCGACCCCACCCGCCTGGAAACGGTCTGCGGCATTCCCAATCACCTCCCGAAGAAGCCGGAACTATCCTCCGACTTCATCTACCGAATGATCGCGGCCTTCGGCGGACCGGAGACTTTCTACGCCAGGTACCTGGTCTCGGCAGTATCACCTCTCGGTTTCACCCGCGACGGGAAGAACATCAACTACTACGACGACAAGAAACTGGAGGAGGCGATCCGTCCCTTCGCCTCCCGTTGTATCAGTCAACTCATGGAGATGGGCCTGAAACGGGAGGTCTGCTACTGCATCGGGGAGGGAAAAAATTTCGACTACCTGCACGAACTCAACCAGGAACATCACTGGTTCGACCAGATCATCCCCCTAGCCCACCCGCGATTCATCATGCAATACCGCCGGAAGCAGCTTGAAACCTACATCAAGCAGTACATTGATCTGTTGGCCTAGTCCGTCCTGCGCTTAACTCCGCGCACCGGCGTGGCAGTCCACGGATCCTCAGGCCAGGAATGCTTCGGATACCTTCTCCGCAATTCCTTTCTCACCTCAGCGTAAGTGTTCGTCCAAAAACTGCGAAGATCCTGGGTGACCTGGACCGGCTTGTACCCGGGCGACAAGAGGTGAAGCACCACCTTGACCTTGCCTTCATTGACTGATGGTGTGTCCAGGAGTCCGAACATCTCCTGGAGGCGGACTTCCAGCACTGGCGGCGCACCGTCGTCGGCATAGGCGAGACGAATCATCGAACCGGTTGGCACCTCGATCTTTGCCGGCGCCAGCGCTTCAATTCGCGACTGCAGTTCCCAGGGCACCAAGGCCCGCAGCATCGCCTGCTTGTCCTGTTTCTTCAGATCATTTTCGCGGCGTACACCGGCCAGGAATGGAGCGAGCCACTTGAATGGATTCTTCGTGAGCCATTCGGTGGCCACGTCCGGCCAAGCCTCATCGGGGCGCCATCGACGTAAGCTCAGCAGTCGAGATTGCATTTCCTTCTCCGATTCACCCCAACCCAATAAAGACAACCCCTGCTCCTCTACTTGCCGGCAGATCACCGGGATGGCCTGATCATCCGTGATCTGCGGAAAAGGTTTGGAAGACAACAGCAGACTTCCCACCCGCTGCTCGGTGGCTCCCACCACGCGTCCGGCATCCTTGTCCCATGTGATAATCTCCCGAACGGAAGCCATTTCCGACAGATCTTCTTCGTGTACTGGGGCGGCGAGGAAGATCTTTCCTTCGCCCTTCCCGGAATCCAATTGCGCACAACAGAGCCAAACCTGGTGCATGAGCGGATCATGAGGCGGCAGCTTGACGACCAATCCATTCGTCAGGGTATAATATTCGCTCTGTCGTGACTTCTGTCTAGCAATCCGTTCCGGGTAAGCCGCAACCAGCAGTCTTCCCACCGAAGCATCCGCAGGCATGGCGTTATCCGCTTTCACATCCAGGAACCTTCGCCAATTCGCTGCCAGGCGTTCCATGCGTTCCAGTCCGGACCGATCGGCAGCAACACGTTCACCTGAACGCCAGCGCCTCAGGGCCTCGATGCGCAGGGTGAGGTCAGCGCCCGCCTCTTTACCGAGCGGATCGCGCTCTTCCAGGGCCGCCGCGACATCGCACGCCAAAGACCGCTCCGATTCTCCATGACTGGCGAGACTTAGCAAGTGGGCGATCCGGGGGTGTGTGGGAAAACGCACCATCTCCCGTCCTCGTGCCGTGATTCCATGGTCATCGATGGCCTCCAACTCGCGCAACAAGTCGTTCGCCTGGCTGACCGCGCCCGCAGGAGGAGGTGTCATCCAGGTCAACTCGCTGGGATCGTTGGTGCCCCATTGCCTCAACTCCAATAACAAGGGCGCGAGGTCAGCTTCCAGGATTTCCGGCTTGCGTTGCGGCAACAGGTTGCGTTGCACCGGCTCGGTCCAGAGACGGTAGCAAAGCCCAGGGCCAAGCCTTCCGGCACGTCCTGCGCGCTGGTCTGCCGCATCCCTGGTCACCCTGATCGTCTCCAGCCGGGTCAGGCCGCTGCGGGGGTCAAATCGTGGAACGCGCGACAACCCTGCGTCGATGACGACGCGAATCCCTTCGATAGTCAGCGAGGTCTCGGCGATGGAAGTGGCCAGCACTACCTTTCTTCTGCCATCGGTTCGCGGCAGGATCGCCTCTTGTTGTTCGCGAAAGGGAAGATCACCATACAGGGGAACAACCACGGCGGGTATCGGCTCTTCTTCCAACCGCTGAACGGTCTGGCGTATTTCACCTGCGCCAGGGAGAAACACCAGCACGTCGCCGGTCTCATCGCGGAGCGCTTTGCGAATCGCCTGAGCCGTGCGGACAGGCACCGCCTTGTCGCTATCGTGATCGGCATACCTGATTTGCACCGGGAATTGCCTTCCTTCTGAAGTGACCACAGGAGCCCCGCCCAAGACGGAAGACAAGGCCGTCGTATCCAGGGTGGCTGACATGATCAGGATGCGGAGGTCATTGCGCAGGATGGACTGGACCTGGAGGGCCAGCGCCAGGGCCAGGTCGGCCTGGAGACTGCGCTCATGGAATTCGTCGAATATGATCAGACCAACATCCCCGAGGTTGCTGTCGGTCTGAATCTTGCGGGTCAGGATCCCTTCGGTGACTACTTCGATCCGGGTGGTTGCGCTGACCCTGGATTCGAACCGGATGCGATACCCGACGGTGTCGCCGGACTTTTCACCCCGGAGCTGCGCCATGCGCTCGGCCACAGCCTTCGTGGCCAGCCGGCGCGGCTCCAACATGATAATTTTCCTTTCCGATAACCAGGATTCCCCCAGGAGCTCCAGGGGTACAAGTGTTGATTTTCCTGCACCGGGAGGCGCCTGCAGGATAACCACCCGATGGGCATCAAGTTTCTTACGAAGATCTGGGAGTACTTCCCTTACGGGCAGGTCTGCGGACATGGCCGCAAAATACAGCAAAAACGATCAGGCCATCAGCATCTCCACCCGCTTCATGGTTTCATTCGGCGGTTGGTTGTTCTTGATATTCATCTGGATGACATTGATGAGTTCATCCACCTTGTTCTTGGGGTAACCGAACTTGATGGCGAACAAATTGGAGAGTTTACGCTCCTCCTCGTGCACGCTGGTATCGATGGTCATCATATGCACCAGCTCATACAACTGGTTAAAACGCTCCGTCTTGTCGGCCGGCACTTCAAAATGCACTGATCCGGGATTGTTGCGGATTTCTTTCAGCTGGGACTCAGAGATATTGTTTCGCTTGGCGATGGATTTGAGCAGGGAGTACTCAACATCAGCGAAGTTGCCGTCGGCTGCGGCCATTTCGATGAGGTTCTTCATATGGCTGCGGGCCGAACCTTTTCCCTGGCGGAAAAGATTGAGTACATCTGAGAAGTTCATGACGTAGTGGGGGTTGGTTGATACCCTCAATATAGCACCGCAACCCCAACGGTTCCAAGAAGCCTTGTTATTTTTAGATTAGATCCTTGCCTGGTAGGTATAGAGTTCGAAATACCTGCCCTCCCGCTCAATGAGTTCGTCATGGGTTCCCCGTTCGACGATCTGACCCCCTTCGACAACAAGGATCTGGGTGGCCTGGCGGATGGTGCTCAGGCGGTGAGCGATAACAAAGGTAGTGCGGCCTTGCATCAGGCCCTTGAGGCTTTCCTGGATAAAGGATTCGCTTTCGGTGTCGAGGTTGGATGTCGCCTCATCGAGAACAAGGATTCGGGGGTCGGCCAAAATGGCCCGGGCAATGGCGATGCGCTGGCGCTGCCCGCCGGAGAGTTTAACGCCGCGCTCTCCGATGACCGTATTCAGACGATCTTCAAACCGGTTGGTGAACTCATCCACGTGAGCCGCGTGGACGGCCCGCTGCAACTGGTCTTCGGTGGCGTTGGGACGCGGAAACAGGATATTCTCGCGGATGGTACCCTCAAACAGGAAGTCATCCTGGAGTACCACGCCAAGCTGGCTGCGGTAGCTGTCGAGGGACACCGTGGCCAGGTCAATACCATCCACCGTGATGCGCCCGCTCTGGGGGTTCAGGAAGGAAGCAGCCAAGCCAGCAATGGTAGTCTTGCCCGATCCGGAGGTTCCCACGAGAGCCGTCACGGATCCCGCAGGGGCCTGGAAGGAGATATTGCGGAGAACGTCCTTACCTTCCTCGTAGGCAAAGGAGACGCCTTCAAATGCCACATCACCCCGAATGGTACCAATTTTCGTCGTACGCACTGTTCCGTCGTCTTCGGGTGACATGTTCATCAGTTCTTCCGTACGATCCAATCCGGCAAAGGCTTCCGTCAGCTGGCTGCCGATGTTGCTCATTTGAATAATGGGGGCGACCAGGAAGCCAAGGAAAACAATGAAGGACAGCAATTCACCAATAGTCATCTGCTGGTTAATGATGAGGTATCCGCCAATACCGAGTATGCCCGTGGAGGCAAGGCCGAGCAAAAATGTCGCAGAACTGGTGATCAGGCTGGTGGCTGTGAGGCTGGCCTTGATGTTCTTGAAGAGTTTGTCCACACCCGCCTCGAAGGTCTTGATCTCCTGAGTTTCGGCGTTAAATCCTTTGATGACGCGAATACCATTGAGTGTCTCCGTGAGGCGGCCGGTGACGTCGGCGGTGATTTTGCCGCGGTCGCGGAAGATCGGCCGGATCTTACCGAAGGCCTTGAGGGAAATCAATCCAAGAATAAGGATAGGACCCAGCGTGAATGCTGTCATCATCGGGCTGATGCGGATCATAAGGATCAGGCATATCACGGCCGTAAGCACCCCACCCACCAGCTGCACCAGGCCGGTACCCACGATGTTGCGCACACCTTCCACATCATTCATGATGCGGCTGACCAGGGCCCCTGACTTGTTGTTGTCGAAAAACCGGATGGGCAGCCGGAGCACCTGCTTGCCGACCTTGGCACGAAGCACTGAAATGAGGTGCTGGGCCTCCACGCTCAACAACTGGGTGAGGGAGTATGAAGTCACCGCCTGCAGGGTGATGGATCCCGCCACGGCCAGGAGCAGCATTTTGAGCATCTCCATATCGCCTTTGGCGATGACATCGTCCATCAGGTACTGGGTGGCGGCGGGCAGGACAAGCCCCGAAAGACGACTGATGATGATCAGGAACAGCCCCAACAGCAACATGTTGCGGCGCGGCCAGACGATGGTTGTGAAAACCTGGCCTATGGTGACTTTAGCTTTACTCATGGAAAAATGGGGTCGCAATATTACACAGATGGGGACGGATTGGCCAGAAGAATATTGCAGGAATACCTGGGATATTCACGAATTCCTTGCCGGGGGTACGACCTTTAGGCCATCCAGTAGGTAACCAGAAAAAGGGCAAATCGAAAAGCCACCATGGTGGCCGCAAAACCCAGGAACATCAATAGCGACCGCAGCCCGGCTTTCAGCCAACTGGCCCCATAGAAAGTCACCTGGGCACGGACAAAGAAATAGAGGATAAATAGCAGGATGACAGGGGAAATAATCTCGTCATAAAAGAGCCGACTCCAATCCAACCCCACCAACGCCGCCAGTTTGAGAGCCACCAGCAACAGCGTTGACATCAAGAGGGTTGGAAAGAATATAGTGAAGGACATGAACTCAAACGACAGGGTGAGGTGGTCAGCGTAATACTCTTTCCTCTTCCAATTAATCAGGTAGAGCACCCACGAGAACACAAACACGATGAAGACCAGCAAAAGTTTGGCATTACTCGATGATTGCTGGTTGAAGGTCTCCGCGTAAGCTTCGATCGAAGTGCCGGTGGCAGCCAGCCGGGCATCGACCCAAGGGCGAATCATACTGCTGTACGGCTGCACGCTATACTGCGAGTTGAAGCTGGTGTTAAAAGCCTCAAAAATCGGGAATAGAAAGTAGAAGAAATTGGCGACGAAGAAGAGACTGACCATCCGCATGTAGGGCACACGTTTTCCAGCAACGATGTCGGCCGACATTCTCCCCGGGTTAGTCAACAGCATCTTGAGGCTCGTGATGAACTTTCCATCGAGGGAAGTCAATGCATTCAGCAGGTCATCGGCGAAATACCGGACAGAGCGCTCGTAGCTCTCTACCACCTTCTCTCCGCAACGGGGACAGAATTTGCCCTGGAACACGGACTCGCAATTCCTGCAAGTGCGGCTTGCTTGGTAATCGAAGCGGTCGGGTCGTTTGGTGAAGAGAAGGCTCATGTCCAAAGATCACAAAAAAAGCCGGCAGCCGAATCGTCAGACCAGGTCTACATGGTAGACATCCGTCTCATTTCGCCGGATATTCTGGATATGGAATCCGCCAGGTTCCGGGATTTGTTCTTGCAGGTCGAACACGCGACATGACTTGGGAAGTCCGGAAAAGATCAGCAGGAAGGTATAGGGCTGTCGGTCGGGAATGAGGGTCCACACCGGCGCATAAGAGATGTTTTCTGCGTGGATCAGTTCGGCTTTTGTGGTCGAGTCGCGATCCACAAGGAAGGTGGTCTTCCAGATCCGGATCAGCATGTCCTGCCAGCGGTTGTCGAAGTGACAGTGCACATAGACGTACGCGTCGTCCATCAACTCCGGGTGGAGCGAGGCCAGCACCTCCATATCCACCGACGGCTTGGCTTTGACAGGAGGCTCGATCGTGGTGACTTTCGACATCGCCGGCAAAGTTAGGGGAAGCTTGAAAGAATATGGAATTCAGAATACGGAATTGAAGACAGGTGAAATCGATCAATGATCCTTCAACCCAGCCCCATATGGGTATCCCAGTTGACTTCCCCAACCGTTTGCGGTAACCTCTCCATATGACAAAAGTCGTGTTTGGAACCCAACGGTGGTATTTGAAAAGAGGCGTTCGACACCGATCTTCAAACCGTTGAACAAGCTACCCGCCACCGTCAGTATTCAGGATCTGGGCTCCTACCTCCTCGAGGTGGGCGTGGCATTGTTGCGCGCCGGTGCCGCCACCAAGCGCATCCGGACAAACCTGAGAAGGCTGGCCGACACCTACGGCTACCACCTCGACGACCACATCGAACCCCGGGCCTTATCGCTCACCCTGAGAAGCCGCGATCACGAGCAGCAATTCACAGGCACCCGTGTGGTCCACGGCCAGGCGATCAACTTCAAAATCATCTCAGGCATCAGCCGGATGAGCTGGGCGATTGTGGAAAAGCCCTGGACCGAAGAACAGCTTTGGGCCGAGCTCGACCGGCTCAAGTCGTTGCCCGACTATCCCCGCGTCGTCATTCTCCTGGTGGTCGCATTGGCCGGCTCGGCGTTCTGTTTTGTCTACGGAGGAGGACTTGTGGAAATGGCCATTACATTCGGTGCGACCTTCTGCGGATTATGGGCCAAGCAGGAACTGGTGAAGAAGAAGTTCAACCCGTACCTGATCACCTACTTCAGTGCGGTGATTGCCGGTTTGGTTACCGTGTTATTCTCGTTTGCCGATAAAACCCTGGGGTTGGAGCATGCCCTTACCACATCATTCCTGTTTCTTATCCCGGGCGTTCAACTGATTAACTCCATCAGCGACCTCATGGACGGCGAGATTCTCAATGGAATTGACCGCGGGGTGAATGCGCTGATGCACGCCCTGGGGATCGCCCTTGGGTTATCCACATTAATCTACCTGTTTGGATTACATACCTGATGGATGCCTTTCTTACCATACTGCTCAAATCGATCTGGTGCGGTGCTGCGGCCATCGGGTTTGGCGTGTTGTTCAACACCCCTACCCGTTCGCTCGTAGCGATTTACGGCGGCGGTGTGGTGGCCGGGCTGGTCAAGTATAGCGTGCTCAGCCTGGTGCCCGAGGCGGGTGTGATTATCAGTTCGTTCCTGGCCGCGCTCGTGGTAGGTTTCATCAGCATTCCGATGGCGCACTGGAGGCATGTGCCCCCGGTGGTGTTCTCCATTCCCTCCATTATCCCCCTGGTACCCGGCGTATTTGCCTACCGTACTATGCTGGGCCTCGTGCGGCTCACCAAGGCCAACGACGAGAACTTTGTATCGACCGTTCAGCTGATGACCTACAATGCCGTGAACACGCTGTTTGTCGTGATGGTCATCGCGATCGGTGTGGTGTTGCCGATGTATTTATTGAGGAAGGAGTCGGTGAAGAATATCCGCTGGTAGCCACGGATTGCACGGATTTACACGGATGGAATAGCGGGGTTGGATCAGTTTATCTCCACTACTTTCTTGTTGTGGAGTTTTAGCATCGATTTGGGAACGACGTTGAGAATCTCCTCCTTCAACGTCCGGATCAATTTCGTTTTGATGTGGTCGCGGTGGGTGACCAGGCTCACTTCGCGGGCGGGGCTGGGCTCCTTCAGGCGCTTGACCATTTTCATTTGAGGCTTGGCCAGTTCCATCACGGCCAACTCGGGCAGGATGGTAATCCCGTCGCTTTTGTCGACCATCCGCTTGAGGGTCTCCATGTTGCCGGTCTCGTATTTGAAGTGAAAGTCGCCCCGCTTACGGAGCTCGCAGAGGTTGAGTACCTGCGAGCGAAAACAGTGCCCCTCTTCCAGCAGCCAGAGCTGGTCGGGATTGATCTCGTCGGGCAAGACGTACTTCTTGTCGTACAAGGCATTCTTCTTCGACACGTACACAAACAACTCCTCATAGAAAAGAACGTCTTCTTTGATGGAGGAATCCTTCAGCGGCGTCACCACCAGCCCGCAGTCCAGCCGGTTGCCTTTCAGTTCACCAATCACCTCCTCCGTGATCGTCTCCTTGATGATGAGGTTGATCTGGGGATACTTCTCCCGCATGTGCTTATACAGCAGGGGCAGCAGGTAGGGCGCCAGCGTAGGGATGATGCCCACCCGGATCTCTCCCGTCATGCTGTCCTTTTGTTCGCTGATGATCTGCCGCATGCGCTCCGCCTCACGCAGGATTATCCGGGCCTGTGCAATGAGGCTGGTGCCGATCTCGGTGGGAATCACGGGCTGCTTCGACCGGTCAAAAACCTTTACCCCCAGCTCTTCTTCCAGCTTCTGGATCTGCATACTCAGCGTGGGCTGGGTAACGAAGCACTTCTCCGAAGCCAGCACGAAATGCCGCCAGGTGTCCAGGGCCACGATGTACTCCAATTGGGTCAGGGTCATAGATGATAGCTATATGATCATAAAAATAATCAATTTGAATTATTACGGTTCAGGACCTAATCTTGGTGACCGAATTGAAATCTTTGGATCATACCTTAAACCCACTTTAACAACCATGGCAAACAGCTCTCATCCACACACCACCACCAGCAATGGAAGCAACGGCGCAGCCAAGTGCCCGTTCAGCGGCGGTGAAGTGAAACAAGTGGCCGGCGGCGGTACCCGAAACCGCGACTGGTGGCCCAACCAACTGAAACTCAACATCCTCCGGCAGAACTCCGAATTGTCCAACCCCATGGGCAAGTCGTTCAACTATGCCGAAGAATTTAAGAGCCTCGACCTCAAGGCGTTGAAGAAGGACATCTTCGACCTGATGACCACGTCTCAGGACTGGTGGCCGGCCGACTATGGGCACTACGGCCCCCTGTTCATCCGCATGGCATGGCACAGCGCCGGCACCTACCGCATCTCCGACGGGCGCGGCGGCGGCGGAACAGGCCAACAGCGTTTCGCCCCCCTCAACAGCTGGCCCGACAACGCCAACCTCGACAAGGCCCGCCTCCTCCTGTGGCCCATCAAAAAGAAGTACGGCAAGAAGATCTCCTGGGCTGACCTCATGATCCTCGCCGGCAATTGCGCCCTCGAGTCGATGGGCTTCAAGACCTTCGGCTTCGCCGGGGGACGCGAAGACGTTTGGGAACCCGAAGAGGATGTGTACTGGGGCTCGGAAAGCAAATGGCTTGCCGACAACCGCTACACGGGCGACCGTGAGCTCGAGAAACCTCTCGCCGCCGTGCAGATGGGTCTGATCTACGTAAACCCGGAAGGCCCTAACGGCAACCCCGACCCGATCGCTGCCGCCCGCGACATCCGCGAGACGTTCGGACGCATGGCCATGAATGACGAAGAAACGGTGGCCCTCATCGCCGGAGGTCACACCTTCGGTAAGACCCACGGCGCCGCCGACCCGGGCAAGTACGTAGGCCGCGAACCGGCAGCCGCCAGCATCGAAGAACAAAGCCAGGGCTGGAAGAACACGTTCGGCAGCGGCAATGGTGTCAATACCATCACCAGCGGCCTGGAGGGTGCATGGACTACCACGCCCACGAAATGGAGCAACAACTTCTTCTGGAACCTGTTCGGCTACGAGTGGGAGCTCACCAAGAGCCCTGCCGGCGCCCAGCAGTGGAAGCCCAAACACGGCATGGGTGCTGACTCCGTACCCGATGCGCACGATCCTTCCAAGCGTCATGCGCCCATCATGCTGACCACTGACCTGGCCCTGCGCTTCGATCCCGCTTACGAGAAAATTTCCCGTCGCTTCCTGGACAACCCCGATCAGTTCGCCGACGCGTTTGCCCGTGCCTGGTTCAAACTGACGCACCGCGACATGGGTCCCCGCGCCCGTTACCTGGGCCCGGAAGTACCCAAGGAAGAACTGATCTGGCAAGACCCGATCCCTGCCGTGAGCTACAAACTTGACGACAAGGATATCGCCACATTGAAGAGCAAGGTTCTCGCCTCCGGGCTTACCGTCTCCCAACTGGTATCCACGTCCTGGGCTTCGGCCTCCACGTTCCGCGGATCTGACAAGCGCGGCGGGGCCAACGGCGCCCGCATCCGGCTCGCCCCGCAGAAGGACTGGGAAGTCAACAACCCGGCCCAACTCTCCAAGGCGCTCAAGACCCTGGAGGGAATTCAGAAAGAGTTCTCTACCGGCGGCAAGCAAATCTCGATGGCCGACCTGATCGTTCTCGGCGGCTGCGCGGCCATTGAAAAGGCAGCCAAGGATGCAGGGCACAACGTTACCGTCCCCTTCACTCCCGGCCGCGGCGATGCTACCCAGGAGATGACCGACGTGGAATCGTTTGCCGTGCTTGAGCCCATCGCCGACGGTTTCCGCAACTACCGGAAGAACGACCCTCGCTATAAAGCGTCTACGGAAGAGATGCTGGTCGACAAAGCCGAACTCCTGAACCTCACCGCACCGGAGATGACCGTGCTGGTTGGCGGCCTTCGGGTGCTGAACACCAACTTCGACAACTCGAAGCACGGGGTGTTCACCAAGAATCCCGGAACGCTCACCAACGACTTCTTCGTCAACCTGATCGACTTCAACACGACGTGGAAGGGAATGGGCGGCTCACAGGAAGTTTTCGAAGGCAGCGACCGCAAGACGGGGCAGCCGAAGTGGACGGCCACCCGCGCCGACCTCATCTTCGGTTCGAACTCCGAGCTGCGCGCCCTCGCCGAAGTGTATGCCACCGACGACGCGAAGGAGAAGTTCGTAAATGACTTCGTCGCCGCCTGGCACAAGGTGATGAACCTGGATCGGTTTGAACTGAAGAAGTAGTCCGTTCCATAAAAAGTGAAGGCGGCCTCAAATGGGGCCGCCTTTCTTTTTTTGCGGAGATACTCACGGCACAATCACAATCTTACCCTTCACTTTACCCGTGGCATAATAGTCGAAGGCAGCCGGGGTTTTGTCCAGGGGAAAGACCTTATCAATGATGCACCGCAGCTTTCCATCCACACAAAACGACGCCAGCAAATCAAGATCCTCGCGAGATGGACGATAGCCCATCAAGCCAAGCTTCTTATTGCTGACTAAGGCGATCAGGGTTCCGAGAATCACCATTTGAAGCAGCAGTCCTCCACCCATGGCCCCTCCAATCATCGAGAAAGTTCCATTAGGTTTTAGCGCACGATGGTAGTCGAAGATGGAACGGTGAGCGGTGACATCCAGAATAAAATCGTACTTTCTGCCCGTGCGGGTATAGTCGGTGTGGGTGTAATCAACCAGGTGATCGGCGCCCAGCGACTGAAGAAGATCAAATTTCTCTGGCAGGTCAACGCAGGTCACGATTGCTCCTTTTTGTTTGGCAAGCTGCAAGGCCAGTGTACCCACACCCCCACCTGCGCCATTGATTAGCACATCCTGCCCGGGTTGGATACCCTTCCCATAGCGAAGTCCCTGGATGGCAAGCAAACCGGCTTGAGGTAAGGCCGCAGCCTGTTCGAAGGAAAGTGCTGAAGGCTTTCGGGCCAACAGTCGTTCGGGAACAGCCACATATTCGGCGAAGCCACCAAAACCCGCCTCCGCAATATCCCCCAATACTTCATCACCGACCTTGAATTCTTTGGCCTGGCTTCCTACGGATTCAACAATGCCGGCGATATCGGCGCCGAGTATAGGACATTTGGGTTTCCACCACCCACCAAAAATGCGCACGAGTAGCGGCTCCCCCTTCACCAGATCCCAATCCCATGAATTAACCGATACGGCAAGAATCCGTACCAGGACCTCATCCTTTTTGGGCATAGGTCTCTCCACATCCATTAGATGCAGATTCGCTTGTGTGCCGTATTGATTGTAGGCAACAGCCTTCATGCTTGCGCTAACGTAAAGAAGAGGAACAAGGTTAACTCACATTCACCACCACATTTCCCTTCTTTCGGAAGGACTCCACATAGGCGTGGGCTTCACGGATCTGTTCGAGGGTGTAACGGCGGTCGATCACTGCTTTGAGTGTGCCGGCTTCCATCATCGTTTTCAGCGTGAGCATTTCGTTGGGGGCCGCTTTCGTCGAAGAGGCTACCGTTGCATAATTTCCGCCGGGTTTGAGCAACTTCTTGCCTGCAGATTTTGAGATTTTGCCCACAGCATCGATAATAACGTCATACCGGGCTTCCAGCTTGGTAACATCCTCCTTTGTATAGTCCACCACGTGGTCGGCACCCAGCGATCGCACCAGCCCGGCATTGGCTGTGCTGCATACCGCAGTCACTTCTGCCCCCTTATCCCTGGCGATCTGGATCGCATAGGTACCCACACTCCCCGAGGCACCATAGATCAGCACGCTGTCACTTGCTTTCAACCCGGTTTGGTCGAAGAGCCGCAACGCCGTGAGTCCGCCCACGGGAACCGCGGCAGCCTCCTCAAAAGTCACGTTTGAGGGTTTGTGGGCGATCATGTCATTCACGGGCAGGCATTTGTATTCCGCGTAACCCCCAAACTGGAAGCCGCATCCGGCAAATACCTCATCTCCCACCTTGAATCGGGTCACATCAGAACCCACCTCTTCAATTACACCAGACACTTCAAAGCCCAAAACCTTGACACGCGTAGGTTTGAACAGCCCATTGAACAGACGGGCCAGGAAGGGCTTCGCACTCCGCATCCTCCAGTCGCCCGCCGTAACCGTGGTGGCCCGTACTTTTACCAGTACTTCATTGGGCTTGGGTACCGGCTTGGGAATATCCCTAAGTTCCAGAACCTCCGGAGGCCCGTAACGTTCATAAACAACTGCCTTCATGATTGCTTGTGGTTTTAATCGAGTTGAACTCTTCGGAAGTTAGTTCTTTATTGACCATCATACCAGCCGTTGTTCCCGCGGCGACGGCCTGGGCCACCGTACGTAGGGGTGAACTGTTGTCACCCGCTGCAAATATACCTGGCTCCGAAGTTCGCTTCGTCGCATCCGTAATGTAGTAGCCCTGCTCGTCTCTCTGGCACCCCAAAGAGTCCGGGATCGTACAATGCTGCTCGAAAGGAACCCGTGTGTAGAGTGCATTCACGACCTGGTGGCTGCCGTCATGAAATACAACCCTTTGGATCCGGCCCGCCACGTGCTCCAGCCGTGCGATTTGCTTCTCTTCCATGCGGATATTATTTCGGCGGATCAAGGCAATTTGCTCAGGAGACAGCAGGGGAATCCCATTGGTAAACACCGTGAGGTTGGACGTCCAGTTTGAAACCAGCGTCGTAAACTCAAGGGCATAGTCGCCATTTCCAAGTACCCCGGTCGTCTCATCTCGGATCTCATAGCCATGACAATACGGGCAATGAAGCACAGAGATACCCCAGCACTCGGCCAGGCCGGGAAGGTCGGGGAACACGTCCCGGATACCCGTAGCGAAGATCAGCTTTCTCGCCTTCAGCTGTCCGCCATCCAGCGTAGCGATGGAAAAGCCATCCCCTAACCTTCCGCCGCTTACCGCTACTCCCTTCCTAAACTCAACGCTCGGATACCGCTCAACCTGCTGGCGGGCCAGCGTTGCGATCTCCGCAGGCGTACGGCCATCTTGCGTCAGGAAGTTGTGCGAGTGCGGCGTCTGACGATTGCAGGGCACCCCACTGTCAAGGATCAGTACCTTGCGCCTTGCGCGGCCCAGCGCCATACCTGCCGCAAGGCCTGAATAACTTCCCCCGACAATTATTACATCAAATTGATCCGCTGAATTCATATAGTGTTTTTCTGCAGTGGTAAATCAATAACCAACGACAACAGAGAGGCCAAAAGTCCCCTCCATCGATCACCTCGGTGCATTCTCCTTCTGCGAAGAGGGGGAAATCCATCCGATCAGTTTATCGACCAGTGGTACGCCAACAAAAACGATCCACGGCACCAGCGAGATGGTCAGGAGGAAGGTACGCTGGTAAAGTGGCAACGGGGCCAGCCAGTTGCCGAAAGCGGCCAGAAACAAGGTGATCGACGGGTAGATGACCACCCAGATCTTCAGGGAAGCCATCAATCTCATTTTGGTTTTCATGTGCATTTACTTTTCTTGGTTTTGCAATACGCAAACGTACCGCGTTTACCTTCCATCGGTGCAGGACGATTGTAAAATTGAACAGGACTTATTTGAAGTTCATCCTGAACGCATCCGGTGACTGGCCGGTGTGTTTACGGAAGAAACGGATGAAGTAAGAACTGTCCTCAAAGCCGAGTAGGTAGGCGATCTGGTTCACCTGATTGGAGGTAGCCAAAAGGTATCGTCTGGCTTCCAGGACAACAAACTCGTCGATAAGTTCTGAAGCCGTCTTCCCCAGGGTTGTCTTGGTGATCTGGTTGAGTTGGTAGGCGGAGAGATGAAGGCGGTCGGCATAATCGGTGACCTTCTTCAGCTCAGAGACATGCTTCTCCAGGAGATCCTGAAATTCCTCCAGCCGGTCCAGGCTGTAGTTGTCTCTCTCTTTGTCTTGAGAATCCTGATGCTGCTGCCGCTCCCGGACCAACTCGATGAAGAAAACACCCAGGTGGGAACGGATAGCTTCCTCATAGCCTGGTTCAAGGCTGAGGGACTCATCGTATATGCTTTTCAATGTACCGAGGACCTTGCCACAGCGGTCAACGCTCAATTGATAATGATTCCGGCTACTCGCCCGCCTGAGCAACTGGCTGGACACCTGGTCCCGATGCCGGCAGAAAGCCGGTGAAAATTCCATCAGGAACCCCGTGGAGCCGGCCTTCAGTTTCAACTCATGCACTTGCCCCGGCCGAAGGAAGAACACCGAGCGACCCTTCACATCGAAGGCCGAAAAATCAACCGTGTGAGTGCCAGTCCCCTTCCCGATAACCAGCACAAAATAGAAATCATGACGGTGAAGGTCATGCACCAAGTCGCGCCCACGGAGGATGGATTCCACGGTACGGATACGAAGAACCCTGGAGAGATCGGGGGCCTTGTCCGTTGCAGCGATACGTCGGATGGGAATGGACTTCACGGTTCTGGAGGACAAAGCTGCAATCAGGTTCTACTTCGGAATTCAGCTGCGCTCAGGACAAGCCGTTAACAATCTCCACTGCCCGGTCTATCTCCGCCTCACTATTGAATATGTGTGTGCAGTGTCTCACCCCCCACACATCGCCCTGCGATCGGGGCCGCATGCGGGCCTGGGTCCAAAAGGCTTCTTGAAGCTGGGCGCCGGTTCTTCCCTCCACATTATAAACGGTGATGCCGGCGCTCATTCGCTCGTCGGCCGGTGAAAAGATTTTTACCTTCTTGTTCTTCCGTAATCCGGCCCTCAGGCGGTCGCCGAGGAATTTGATGCGGGCGTACACTTTGTCCGGGCCGATTTCATTGTGGAAGTCGATGCTCGCCTCCAATCCCTTCAACACAGGGAAGTTGCCCGTACCCCGCTGGGTGAACCGGAAGCCCTCGTCATCGTGGTGGTTCCAGCGGTAGCTGGCCACCGTGGTCCAGATGTCCTTGATCTTGTCAGCCTTAACATACATGAACCCCGTGCCGGCCGGAGCACCCATCCACTTGTGGAAGCAGCCGAGGTAGGCGT